>JAJTHE010000024.1 GCA_021298815.1 Betaproteobacteria bacterium
CGCGGGCCACACGGGTGCGGTCACGCTGATCCAGCGCTTCGGTTCGGCATTGAATCTGAACGTGCACTTTCACATGATCTTCGTCGATGGCGTTTACGTGGCCGAGGGGTCAAGTGCGCCGCTGTTCCTGGCGGCGAGATCACCGGGCGCAGGCGAACTGCAGGCGCTGGTGCAACAGATGGCCGGGCGCATTGGCTGTCTGCTGGAGAAACGCGGCCTGATCGAGCGGGATGCGGATTCGGCGTGGCTGAGCGGGGAGCCGGTACAGGCCGGATCGCTCGATGCGCTGATCGGTCACTGCATCATCTGGCGGATCGCGGTGGGCCCGCGCGCGGGGCAGAAGGTGCTCACGCTGCAGACGATGGCCGCGCAGGACGAGGGGGAGTGGCGCAGCGGCGCGGCCCAGGCGGGCGGTTTCTCGCTGCACGCGGGCGTGTCGATCAAGCCTGGCCAGCGCGCGAAGCTCGAGCGGCTGTGCCGGTACGTGAGCCGTACGCCGCTGGCGCAGGATCGGCTGATGCTGAGCGGATCGAGGCAGGTGTGCTACGGGTTCAGGACGCCGTGGCGCGACGGCACCACGCATGTGGTGCTCGCCCTGCACGGCAGCCTGCGTGCGCGCGTCACGCCGGCCGGGCGGGGCAAGGCGAGCAAGCGCACAACCAGCACGGCGCAGGGCGCTGAGCAGGCAGGTCTGTCCCGCCATGTGGCGTTGCGCTGGGCGCGGCGTCTGAAGCGGGTATTCGGCATCGAGATCGAAAGCTGTGCGCGTTGCGGGTCGAGGCTGAAGATCGTGGCGAGCATCGAGGACCCCGGGGTGATTGCGCGCATGCTGGCGCATCGGGATCGGGCATTGGACAAGCCGCAAGAGCAGCGTGTGCTGCACGCGGCGCGCGCGCCGCCGGGTCAGTCAGCGGTGTGAGGCACAGGTTGTCACCAACCGGCATATTCAGGCCACTCAGTTTTCGGCATATACCGGCCACTGCGCTGCCGTCACGAGCCTCTCGTGCGAGGGTCAATCTTGGTTGGATTTGGGAGCCTTGGCAAGGCTGCGGGGGCGGCCGGTGGGGGCGAGCCTGGGCGCGCGGAATGACTGGCCGTCGAGCGTGAGGCAGTAGGCGTTATGACGCAGCCGGTCCAGGGTCGCAGCGGCCAGCAGGCGGTTAGTCGGAAACGCCTGGTCCCATTCGGGGAAGTCGAGGTTGCTGGTGACGATGGTGGCGGCGGTCTCGTAGCGCTCGGCGACGAGGTCATGAAGGTCCTCGTCGGCGGGGGTACGCAGGGGCTTCAGGCCGAAGTCGTCGATGATGAGCAGCGGCACGCGGGCGTATGCGGCCAGCCTGCGCTCGTAGCCGCCGTTGGCGCGCGCGGCGTTGAGGCTGGCGGTGAGCTGGGCGCAGGTGGTGAAGACGGTGTCCACGCCCTGGCGGATGGCGCACTGGCCCAGTGCCTGCGCGAGGTGGCTTTTGCCGGTGCCACTGGGGCCGACGATGAGGATGGGCGCGCGCTCGCCGAGGTATCGGCCGGCGGCCAAGTCGTTGACCAGCGTTCGGTTGAGCGCGGGCAGGCGCTCGAAGTCGAACTGCTCGAGGGTCTTGGTAGCGCGGAAGTTCGCTCGGCGCTGGCGCAGGCTGAACTTCTTTTGCTCGCGGCGCGCCACTTCGTCGCCGATGAGGGCGGCCAGGAAGTCCACGTAGGGCATCTTGCCGGCGATGGCCTGGCGGTTACGCTCGTCGAGCGAGTCGAGGATGCCCGATAGGCGAAGCAGCTTCAGTTGCGGGGCGAGTTCGGGTGCGGGATTCATTCAGGGTTCACTCCGGGGTCATTGCAGCCGGCCGGGCTGCGCGGTGAAGAGGTCCTGTGCGTTGCGAGCGAAGCGCGCCGCTGCGGCGTAGGCGTGTGCCGGGGCGTTAGCGGGAAGGAGCAGGCGGTCGTGGCCGCCGGCGAGGATGTTCTTCACCGAGCGGTACTGCACCGAGTCGAAGGCCAGGGCGCGGGCGCAGGCGGCTTCGAGCCGGGCGGCCCCGTAGGTCTGTTCCAGGCGCAGCACGTTCTGGGCGCTGCGCAGTCGCTCCAGGATGGCGTCGGTGAGCAACGCTTCCACCAGCGCGGCGCAGGCCGGGCCGACTGCCCTCGCCCTGGTCAGGCAGTACTCGCGGTCGTGGGCGAGGAAGGCCACGGCATCGGGCGGCAGGTGGTCGCGCACCGTGATGGGCTCTCCCCGGCGCTGCGCGCGCCGATGGGTATACAGGTGCTCGTACTGGTGGAAGATCGCCACCGAGCAGTCGCTCACCCGCACCCACAGGCGCTGGCCGACCAGCGTGAACGGCGCCGAGTAGTAGGCATTGCCGAGCTTCAGGTGACAGTCGCGGTGAAGGGTGGCCCGGTGCCAGGTGCCCAGATCCGGGGCGACGGCCGGCAGCGGCAGCAGCGCGTCGCGCTCGAGCACGAACAGATCCAGCGGCGCCTTTCGCGTAGTGCCGTGGATGCGCCCGCCGGCCTCGTTCATTACCCAGTGACAGGCCTGCGCGTTCAGATCGGCGATGTCGCGGATCTCGCGCAGCGGCAGGAAGCCGCGCTTGACGAACTTCACCCCGGCCTCGACGATGCCTTTCTTCTGCGGATCGTGAGGCGGGCAGGGGTCTATCTTGAACCCGTAGCCCAGCGCGCACTCGCCGTAGGCGCGCTGCACGAGCGGATCGCTCGCGCACGCGCGGGTGATGGCGCACTTGGCGTTGTCGATGATCAGGCGTCGGGGTACGGCGCCGAACCACTCGAAGGCGCGCCGATGGCAGCCGAGCCAGGTGGCTACCGACTGGTCCCAGACGAACTCGACGTACTGATGCCGGCTGAAGCACAGCGTCATCACAAACGCCCAGGTGCGCCGCTCCACACCGTCGGGATCGCGCAGCATCGGCCCGGCGCCGAAGTCGACCTGGGCGGCTTCCCCCGGCGCGAAGTGCAGTCGCACCGTCGCCTCGGGCGGCTGCGCGTCCCGGATGCCGGCGATCATGCGATGCACCGCCGAGTAGCTGCCCGTGTAGCCGTGGTTGCGCCGCAGCGTGGCATGAATGGTGGTGCCCTGAACGCCCTCTTCCACCCAGGCGGTCAACAGCGCCCGCCACGGCTCCACGCTGCTCACCGTGCTCGCTGCACGCCGCGCCGGGGCGAGCAGCCCGGCCAGCTCGGCTTCATCGGGCAATGGATGGTCGGGCTCGAGCCAGCCCTGCTCGGCGGCCAGCGCCCGCAACGCCGCCACCTTCTCCCGGCCCATCAGCCCGCAGCGACTCACTTCCCGGTCGGTGTCGCCCGCGCGCAACCGCGCGAGTCCACCGGCGCCTCCCGCGGACAAAAGCCCGCACGGTACCGGTGGAAGTGATCAGCATCGAGATGCTCGTGGCCTGGCAGTGGCCGGAATATGCCGAAAACGGCTGGCCTGAATATGCCGAAAATCAGACCGGCCGATCCGGCCGCCGGGTGGCTGGATTACGCCGAAAACGCGGTGGCCGGTTTATGCCGAAAGGTGACACAGGTCAGGCGCTGCGAGGTAATCGAAGGCCGCAGCGGAGATTCGGCGCAGGTGCTGCGGCCGCGCTGGTCGGCCAATCCGGAGCCGATCCTTGCCGGTGCAGCGCGTCGGCGCGAAGTGGGCTGGCTGCAGGCAGCAGCGCGCCGATGCGCCGCAGGCCACCATCGGCCCTGGATCGGCTCGCGCGGGGCGCGGTACGACGCGTAGCGGGATCTCGGGCGATGGCCGTGTGTGCCGACCCGTGGCAACAGCCCAGCGGTCACCGTGGGGGCGGGGGTGAGGATCTGGAGTCACCGACACCTGGGTATTGCACGCGACGATACGCATCGCGCCGTGGCGGGCGGAACACGCGAGCGGGTCGACCTCGAAAAACGAGCAGGGCTACTGCAACATCGTTGGCCGGGTGAAGGACATGCTGATCCCGCTGAAACGGGTCGTGCAGGGCCACCTGATGCGCCGTACTGTGTCGCAGGCGCAGATTCAGGCGACACTATGTGCCCCGTCGTCCACGAGGTTATCCGTCATGGCCAGGAAAGCGCTTTGCATCGGCATCAATGACTACCCTGGCACGCAAATGGATCTGAAGGGCTGCGTGAATGACGCAAACGACTGGGCCGCCGCCCTGATCGGGCGCAGCTTCAACGTCAGCAGGCTGCTTGACTCCCACGCGACCAGAGTCGCGATAATGGGGATGATCAGGGGCTTGATCAGCACTGCTGCCAAGAACGACTCGCTGGTCATCACCTTTTCGGGGTGCGGCACCTGGGTGCCAGACAGCGACGGCGACGAAGCCGACGGCAGGGATGAAGCGCTTTGCCCCTACGACGTCGGCTCCAAGGGTGTCATCGTTGACGATGAAATCAAGACCTTGTTTGCCACCCGCAAAACGGGCGTCAGACTCTTGATGGTGACGGACAGCTGCCACTCCGGCACCGTCACCCGCTCGGCCAGTAACGAGGCAGGTGCTGACACCCGCGAGCGCTTCATGCCCATGGGCAACTGGATGTCGGCCAAAGCCGTGCCCAGGAAGCTTGCTGGTACGCTGTCGGCCAGCGTGCTGCGGCCGACCGGTGCCTCACGCCCGCAGGGCCTTTTCTCGCGGGTGATGGGCGATGTCCTGCTGGCAGGCTGCGAAGAAGGCCAGTACTGCTCCGAGGGCATCATCAATGGCCGACCCAACGGCGCGTTCACGTTCTACGCGATCAAGGCCCTCAAGACCCTGAAACCCGACGCCACGTACGCCGACTGGCACCAAGCCATCCTCAAGTACCTGCCGTCGGACCGCTACCCGCAGTCGCCCCAACTGTTTGCCAGCGACACGGATCGCAAGCGCATCGTGTTCGCCTGACCAGGGCTTGACGCGGGCTGGCATATTTGCATGCTTGCGTCGCTGAGGACGACACGGCGATCAGACATGTCCTTGGCTTTCAGGTTCATCGACATGATGTAGGCAACATGTTCGCTGTGGCAACACATGTCGACGCGCCTGCATTCAGCGTGACACCGTGAACAAAAGCCTGTGGTCGATCGCGCGCGCTTGCAGTCGAAACGCCAGACCAGACCAACTGTAGGGACGACTCGCATGATCTAGCACGTTACAGGACGAGGAGCGGTGGCGGCGTCGGTCGATCCGGGCAGCCGATAACATTTGCATTCAACAACCATCGCATGCGTCTGCGGACTGCTGCTGCTGCTGGCGGCGGGCTCGGCATTCTCGCAGGCTTTCCCCGCAAAACCGATTCGACTGGTCATCCCCTTCGCGGTCGGGGGAAGCAGC
The DNA here is from genome assembly GCA_021298815.1 of Betaproteobacteria bacterium. GTDB lineage: Bacteria > Pseudomonadota > Gammaproteobacteria > Burkholderiales > CAIKXV01 > CAIKXV01. Next base: position 5,304 of record JAJTHE010000024.1, read on the forward strand.
AATGCGAACGCGCGGATCATCATGCCGGCGCTCACCGAGCGGTGGAAGCAGCAGATCTTGCTTGATCCCCGCCCGGGCGCGGGCACGGTCATCGGTATCGATCTGGTCGCGAAGAGCGCCCCCGATGGCCATACCCTGCTGCCAAGGAAGATCTGAAAAAGTCAGTCGAAATGCGATTTCATCAAAGCATCAGCGGGCGATGGGGCGGGCCGATGAGCCATATGAGTTTCGGCGATGCGGAGCACGCGGGCAAGCGGAAGAAGACGCGCCGCGAACTGTTCCTTGAAGAGATGGAGCAGATCA
>JAJTHE010000111.1 GCA_021298815.1 Betaproteobacteria bacterium
AGCTGGCCGGGGAACTTGTCCTTCTGCGCGATCAGGCCGACCCGGTCGAGCAGTTTCAGGCCGCGGGTCTTCGCTTCTTCGGCGGGGCGGCCGAGCACCTTCACCTGTCCCAGGGTCAGGTTCTCGGTGATCGACAGGTGCGGGAAAAGCTCGAAGTTCTGGAACACCATGCCGACGCGGGCGCGCAGCTTGGGCAGGTCGGTCTTCGGGTCGGCGAGCGAGATGCCGTCGACGACCACGTCGCCCTTCTGGAACGGCTCGAGCGCGTTCACGCACTTGATCAGCGTCGACTTGCCTGAGCCGGACGGGCCGCAGACCACGACAACTTCGCCCTTCTCGACGCTGGTGGTGCAGTCGGTCAGCACCTGGAAGCTGCCGTACCACTTCGAGATGCCCTTGATGTCGATCATCGGCATGCGGTTGTCCTTCGTGTGGCTCGTGCCTGGGTCTCGTGCGTCCGGATCAGCGGATCACCGCGATCCGGCGCTGCAGCTGCCGGACGGCGAGCGACAGCGAGAAGCAGATGATGAAATAGACGATGGCGACGAAGACGTACATCTCGATCAGCCGTCCGTCGCGCTGCGCGATCTTGGCGGCGGCGCCGACGAAGTCGGTGGCCGAGATCACGTACACCAGGGAAGTGTCCTGGAACAGGATGATCGTCTGCGTGAGCAGCACCGGGATCATGTTGCGGAACGCCTGCGGCAGCACCACCAGGCGCATCGTCTGGCTGTAGGTGAGCCCGAGCGCGTAGGCGGAATGGACCTGCCCGCGCGGGATCGACTGGATGCCGGCGCGCATGATCTCGCAGAAGTAGGCCGCCTCGAACATGATGAAGGTGATGATCGCGGTTCTCTCGGCGCCCACCTGCGGCGGCCGCTCGTAGCCCATCGTCACCTGCAGGATGACCGGCACCAGGAAGAAGAACCAGAAGATCACCAGCACCAGGGGGATCGAGCGCATCAGGTTCACATAGCCGGTGGCGAGCATCGACAGCGGCTTGATCGGCGAAAGCCGGGCCAGCGCCACCAGGGTGCCGAAGAACAGGCCGCCGACCGCGGCGATCGCGGTCAGCTCCAGCGTGTACTGCATGCCCTTCCAGAGGTAGGGCAGGGCGCCGCCGATCACCGACCAGTCGAAATCCATCGTCGCTTCCTACTTCGCGCCGGCGATGTAGCCGGGAACGGCGGTGCGCCGTTCGATCAGCGCCATCACCCGGTTGGCGGTCATCGCGATCGCGATGTAGATCAGCGTGGCCGCGGTGAACGCCTCGAAGAAGCGGAACGTGTACTCGCCCATCTCGCGCGTGCGGAAGGTGAGCTCCGCCAGCCCGATGGTCAGCGCGATGGAGGTGTTCTTGATCAGGTTCATCGTCTCGCTGGTGAGCGGCGGGATGATGATCCGGTAGGCCATCGGCAACAGCACGAAGCGGTACATCTGCGCGGTGGTCAGGCCGATCGCCTGCGCGGCATAGCGCTGGCCGCGCGGCAGCGACTGGATGCCGGCGCGAACCTGCTCGGCGATGCGCGCCGAGGTGAACAGGCCCAGGCAGAGCGTCGCCGACAGGAACTGCGCGTGCGCCGGGTCGGCCGCGACCACCCACGCCTTCAGCGGCGGGATGAACTCCGGCACCACGAAGTACCAGAGGAACATCTGCACCAGCAGCGGGACGTTCCGGAACAGCTCCACCCAGGCGTTGCCAAGGAACACCACGAACCGGTTGTCGATGGTGCGCAGGGTGCCCACCACCGAGCCGAACAGCATGGCGATCAGCCAGGAGCAGGCTGCGACGCCGAGCGTCCACCACAGGCCGGAGAGCAGCATCTCCCAGTAGAAGACGCCGCCTTCCGGCAGTTCCTGCAGGAACACCGACCAGTCGAGGCTGATCCCCATCAGGCTGCCGGACCGCGCGCGATCACTGCACGCCGCGGTCGTTCGGGTTCTTGAACGCTTCGCGCAGCGCCGGCGATACCGGGAAGTTGAGGTTCACCTTGCGCGGGGGGATCGGGCTCATGAACCACTTGGCATAGAGCTTCTCGATCTCGCCCGACTTCATCAGCCCGCCGATGGTGCGGTCGACCAGCGCCTTGAACTGCGGGTCTTCCCGGCGCAGCATCACGCTGTAGGGCTCGGTGCGCAGCGATTCCTCGAGGATGCGGAACTCGCCCGGGTTGCGGGCGTTGGCGATCTGCCCGGCGAGCAGGACGTCGTCCATCACGAACGCCTGCACGCGATCGTCGACCAGCAGCAGGAACGACTCGGAGTGGTCCTTGCCGTAGATCTCCTTCACGTCGATGCCGCCGGTCTTCTCGTACTTCTTCAGCAGCGGCACCGCGGTGGTGCCTGCGGTGGTCGAGATCGTGCGTCCGTTGAGGTCGGCGAGCGTCTTGATCGGCGAGTTCTTCTTCACCGCGGCGGTGACGTTGATCACGAAGTAGGTCGGGCCGAAGGCGACCTGCTTCTGCCGGTCGACCGAATTGGTGGTCGACCCGCATTCGAGGTCGATGGAGCCGCTCTGCAGCAGGGGGATGCGGTTGGCCGAGGTCACCGGCTGCAGCGCGACCTTGAGGTTCGGCATCTTCAGTTCCGCCTTCACCGCGTCGACCACCTTCGCGCAGATGTCCATCGCGTAGCCGACGGCCTGCTGCTTGTCGTCCAGGTAGGAGAACGGGATCGAGGCCTCGCGGTGGCCGATGGTGATGGTGCCGGTATCGCGGATCTTGGCCAGCGTGCCGGTCAGAGCCTGGGCGAACACCGGCGCCGACAGCAGCGCGAACGCGGCGGCGAGCGTGGTGGTGATGGAACGTTTCAAGGGCATCTCCCGGTTGGTTTTTGCAAACTTTCGGACCAGCCACAACGGCGACTCGCCGACATATAGCCACACTGCACTGCTGGTTGTCCACATGGCAGCCGGCCGGTCCATGACAGCCGGGGTCACCGCGGCGACTCCGGGAGCGCCCGGGGTTGCCGCGGGTCGGCACCTGCCGAAGGCCCATGCAGGAAGCATTCCACCTGTCATGCCGGCGGCCGTGCCCGCGGGCGGGCGAGCAGGTCCGGACGCAGGTTCTCTGCCAGCGTCGCAGCGGGGCGGAACGCGCATTTGTTCCTCGCGGGGCCGCCCGACGGGGGCAGACGATGCCTTCCACGCGCAGTCGGAGTAGGATTCGCGGATAACGAGAACACGCCGGCCTGCAGTGTCCCCCGGGGCACCCGCCGCGCCGGTAGCCAGGAGCCCGAGCGATCGCCCTTGCACGGCGACGACGAGGGACCTCGCGTCGCGCGCCGGCCATGGCTGGCGGTGCGGACCGACCCAGTCCAGGAGAGATGATTGAAACCGACGGATGTCCGTGATCCGGAGTATTTCCACAAGGTCGTCGATTGCCAGTACGCGTGTCCCGCGCACACACCCGTACCCGAATACATCCGGCTGATCGCCGCCGGGCGCTACACCGAGGCCTACAAGGTCAACTGGGATTCCAACGTGTTCCCGGGCATCCTGGGCCGCACCTGCGACCGTCCGTGCGAACCGGCCTGCCGGCGCGGGCGGGTCGAGGAGGAGAACCAGGACAAGCCGGAGCCGGTCGCGATCTGCCGGCTGAAGCGGGTCGCCGCCGACCACAAGGACGCTGCCGCGATCCGTGCGCTGCTGCCGGCGCCGGCCGCCGAGAAGAACGGCCGCCGCATCGCCTGTGTCGGCGCGGGCCCGTCCTCGCTCACCGTCGCGCGCGACCTGGCGCCGCTGGGTTACTCGGTCACGGTGTTCGACCGCGATCCCAAGGCCGGTGGCTTCATCCGCTCGCAGATCCCGCGCTTCCGGCTGCCGGAGTCGGTGATCGACGAAGAGGTAGGCTACGTGATCGACCTTGGCGTCGAGTTCCGTGGCGGCACCGAGATCGGCTCGTTGCGCGACCTGCTCGCGCAGGACTTCGACGCGGTGTTCGTCGGCTCGGGCGCGCCGCGCGGGCGCGACCTCGACCTGCCCGGCCGCAGGGAAGCCGCGGCGAACATCCACCTGGGCATCGACTGGCTGTCCTCGGTCTCCTTCGGCCACACCACGAAGATCGGCCGCCGCGTGATCGTGCTCGGTGGCGGCAACACCGCGATGGACTGCTGCCGCACCTCGCGCCGCCTGGGCGGCGAGGACGTGAAGGTGATCGTGCGCTCCGGCTTCGAAGAAATGAAGGCGAGTCCGTGGGAGAAGGAGGACGCGCAGCATGAAGGCATCCCGATCCTGAACTACCTCGTGCCGAAGACGTTCGAGCACCGGGACGGCCGGCTGGTGGGCATGACCTTCGAGGCGGTGCGCGCCGAGTACGATGCGCGCGGCCGGCGCCGGCTGGTGCCCACCGGCGAGCCCGACCGCTTCTTCGAATGCGACGACGTGCTGGTCGCGGTCGGCCAGGAGAACGCATTCCCCTGGATCGAGCGCGACTGCGGCATCGACTTCGACGAGCACGGCATGCCGGTGGTCGACAAGGTCACCTTCCGCTCCACCCATCCGAAGGTGTTCTTCGGCGGCGATGCCGCATTCGGCCCCAAGAACATCATCTGGGCGGTGGCCCACGGCCATGACGCCGCCGTGTCGATCGATCGCCTGCTGCAGGGCGAGCCGCTGGAAGAGCGGCCGCCGCCCGGGGTGTCGATGATGTCGCAGAAGATGGGCATCCACGAGTGGAGCTACGACAACGCGGTGGCGCCCGAGGCGCGCTTCAAGGTGCCCTGGGCCGACGCGCAGAAGGCGCTGGCGAGCATCCGCATCGAGGTCGAACTGGGCTTCGATGCCGCCACCGCCTTCAAGGAGGCCCAGCGCTGCCTCAACTGCGACGTGCAGACGGTGTTCACGCCCAAGGCGTGCATCGAGTGCGACGCCTGCGTCGACATCTGCCCGATGGACTGCATTACCTTCACGCCCAACGGCGAGGAGGCCGACCTGCGCCAGCGGCTGACCGCGCCGGCGCTCAACCTCGCGCAGGCGCTCTACGTGCAGGACGGGTTGAAGACCGGCCGGGCGATGGTGAAGGACGAGGATGTCTGCCTGCACTGCGGGCTGTGCGCCGAACGCTGCCCGACCGGCGCCTGGGACATGCAGAAGTTCCTCTACACGAAGACCCACGCAGGCCCGGCCTGCCGCGGGCGTGATGGAGCACGGAAGGAATCCGAGCGGAGGGCTGCCTGATGGACACGATGATGCCGAACCTGCAGGAAACGAAGAAGAAGCCGCGCATCGAGGCGGTCAACGACCTGGTGGTCAAGTTCGCCAACGTGAACGGCTCGGGGTCCGCCTCGGCGAACGAACTGTTCGCGCGCTCGATCCTGCGCATGGGCGTGCCGGTGTCGCCGCGCAACATCTTCCCGTCGAACATCCAGGGGCTGCCGACCTGGTACGAGGTGCGGGTGACCGAGGCGGGCTGGCTCGGCCGCCGCGGCGGCGTCGACATGATGGTCGCGATGAACCCGCAGACCTGGGACCAGGACCTGAAGGAGATCGAGCCCGGCGGCTACCTGTTCTACGACTCGACCAAGCCGCTGCCGCCGGAGAAGTTCCGCGACGACGTGCACGTGATCGGGGTGCCGCTGACCGCGATGACCAATGCGCGCTGGAGCGTGCCGCGCGAGCGCCAGCTGCTGAAGAACATGGTCTGCCTGGGGGCGCTCGCCGCGCTGCTCGATATCGACCTGGCCGAATGCGAGAAGCTGGTCGGCGAGCAGTACAAGGGCAAGGAGAAGCTGCTCGCGCCGAACATCGAGGCGCTGCGGCTCGGCCGCGACTGGGCGCGCGAAAACCTCGCCTGCCCCCTTGGCATCCGGGTCGCCCGGGCCGACAACGTCGGCGACCGCATCTTCATCGACGGCAACTCGGCCGCGGCGCTGGGCGCCGTGTACGGCGGCGCATCGGTCTGCGCCTGGTACCCGATCACGCCGTCCTCGTCGCTGGCCGAGTCCTTCCTGGCCTATTGCGGCAAGTACCGGGTCGATCCGGACACCGGGCGCCACCGCTATGCGGTGGTGCAGGCCGAGGATGAACTCGCCTCGATCGGCATGGTGGTGGGCGCCGGCTGGAACGGCGCGCGCGCCTTCACCGCCACCTCCGGACCCGGCATCTCGCTGATGACCGAGTTCATCGGCCTGGCCTACTTCGCCGAGATCCCGGCCACGATCGTCAACGTGCAGCGCGGCGGGCCGTCGACCGGGATGCCGACCCGCACCCAGCAGGCCGACGTGCTGGCCTGCGCCTATGCCTCGCATGGCGACACCAAGCATCCGCTGCTGTTCCCGATGGACCCGAACGAGTGCTTCGACATGACGGCGCAGGCGCTCGACCTCGCCGACCGGCTGCAGACGCCGGTGTTCGTGATGACCGACCTCGACATCGGCATGAACCAGCGCCTGACCGCACCGTTCGCCTGGGACGATGCGCGTGCCTACGACCGCGGCAAGGTGATGACCCACGACATGCTCGAGGCCGGGCGCGACTTCGGCCGCTACCTCGACGTCGATGGCGACGGCATCCCGTTCCGGACCTATCCGGGCACGCATCCGACGAAGGGCGCGTTCTTCACCCGCGGCACCACGCGCGATTCTTATGCGCGCTACTCGGAAGCCGGCCCCGACTACCTCTACAACGTGCAGCGGCTGCTGCGCAAGTTCGACTCGGCAAGGTCCATCGTGCCGGCGCCGGTCGAGCGCAAGGCAGCGAAGGCCACCCGCATCGGCGCGATCTACTACGGGTCCACGACGCCGGCGATGGACGAGGCGATCATCGCGCTCGAGGCGCAGGACCTGCAGGTCGACCTGCTGCGGGTGCGCGCCTTCCCGTTCGCCGACGCGGTGAACGAATTCATCGAGTCGCACGACCTGGTGTTCGTCGTCGAGCAGAACCGGGATGCGCAGCTGCGCACGCTGCTGGTGAACGAACTCGACATCGACCCGGCGAAGCTGATGCGCGTGCTGCACTACGACGGCACGCCGATCACCGCGCGCTTCATCACCCGCGCGATCGGCGACCACCTGCGCGCGATCGGCGGCCGGCCGGCCCCTGTACGTTCGGCCCCCGCCGCCCGCGCCTGAGGAGACTTCCATGACCTACCTCGCTAAACCGAAGCTGCACCACCCCTCGCTCGAGCGCAACCGCGTCGGCTACCTGCGCCGCGACTACGAAGGCAAGATCTCGACGCTGTGCGCCGGCTGCGGCCACGATTCGATCTCGGCGGCGATCATCCAGGCCTGCTGGGAGCTCGACATCGAGCCGCACCGCGTGGCCAAGCTGTCGGGCATCGGCTGCTCGTCGAAGACGCCCGACTACTTCCTCGGCAATTCGCATGGCTTCAACACCGTGCACGGCCGGATGCCTTCGGTGCTGACCGGCGCCAACCTGGCCAATGGCGACCTGCTCTACCTCGGCGTGTCCGGCGATGGCGACTCCGCCTCTATCGGGCTGGGCCAGTTCGCGCACGTGATGCGGCGCGGTGTCAACATGACCTACATCGTCGAGAACAACGGCGTGTACGGCCTGACCAAGGGCCAGTTCTCGGCCACCGCCGACCAGGGCTCGAAGTCCAAGCGCGGCGTGGCCAACACCGACTCGCCGATCGACATGGTGAGCCTGGCGCTGCAACTCGGTGCGACCTTCGTCGGGCGCAGCTTCTCCGGCGACAAGGCGCAGCTGGTGCCGCTGATCAAGGCGGCGATGGCGCACCAGGGCGCGGCCTTCATCGACGTGGTGAGCCCGTGCGTGGCGTTCAACAACCACGCCGGCAGCACGCGCAGCTACGACTTCGTGCGCGAGCACAACGAGGCGGTGAACCGGCTCGACTTCTGGCCCTCGCGCGAGGCGATCACCGCCGACTACCCGGCGGGCGAGGCGATCGACATCACCCAGCATGACGGGTCGGTGATGCGCCTGCGCAAGCTGGACGCGGATTACGACGCGACCGACCGGGTGAGGGCGATGAACCTGATCCAGATGCGCGCGGCCCAGGGCGAGGTGGTCACCGGCCTGCTCTATGTCGATCCCGATCCCGAGGACCTGCATCGCCACCTGAACACGGTGGAGGCGTCGCTGTTCACCCTGGGTGCTGCCGAACTGTCGCCGGGCGCGGCGACGCTGGCCTCGATCAACGCGTCGCTGCGCTAGCTGCCGGCCTTGCGCCAGTCGGCGAACACCTTCCGGAACTTGGCGACCTTGGGGGCCACGACGTACTGGCAGTAGGGTTCGTGGCCGTGCTGCGCGAAGTACTCCTGGTGGTACTCCTCCGCGATCCAGAACGTCGAGGCAGGGCTGACCTCGGTCACGATCGGGGCCGGGAACACCTTCTTCTCCGCCAGTTCGGCGATGAAGGCCTCGGCCTCGCGCTTCTGCGCGTCGTCGTGGTGGAAGACCACCGAACGGTACTGCGGGCCGACGTCGTTGCCCTGCCGGTCCTTCGTGGTCGGGTCGTGGATCGTGAAGAACACTGCCAGGATGTCGCGGAAGGCCACCTTTGCCGGGTCGAAGGTGACCTGGATCACCTCGGCATGGCCGGTCCGGGCACCGCAGACTTCGGCGTAGGTTGGCCGCTCGACATGGCCGCCCATGTAGCCTGATTCGACCGACACCACGCCGGTCATCTCGTCGAACACTGCCTCCAGGCACCAGAAGCAGCCGCCGCCCAGTGTCGTCACCTGGGTCCCGGGTGTGGTCGTTGCAGTTTCGTTCATTCTGGGAACAGTAATCCGTGTGTGTCAGGGCTGGACGGCCGGATCGGGACTCGGGCCGAACCAGGAACGCACGCAGGCCAGCGCGAGCGCCTGCGTGGCATCCACCACCGGCAGAGGATCGGGCCGGTCCATGGCTGCATGGGCGAGGGGCAGTTCGGTACACCCCAGAAGCACTGCGTCTATCATCTCATCATCCCGTCCGTCATGCGCGGCGCGTGCCGCCGACGAAGCCAGCGCGTCGAGCGCCGCGCCGATAAGTCCGCCGGCCTCGGCCAGCCGGCAGGCCTTCACCGCCTCGATCGCCGGGTCGACGAAGCTGCGCTGCAGGTCCTCGTCGTGCGGCAGTACCCGGTGCCCGGCCGCCGCCAGGCGCGGCGCATAGAACCCTGCGCGATGGGTGCCGCGCGTGGCGAGCAGCACGACCCGGGCGCTGCGCGTGGCCGGCGCGTCGGCATCGCCCGGCCGCAGCGCCGACACGGCCTCGGCCGCCGCATCGGCGATATGCAGGATCGGCAGGCCGCCGGCGGCGACCAGCTCGTCGTACCAGTAATGCGCGGTGTTGCAGGCGATCGCCACGCGATCGACGCCGCAGGCAGCCATCCGGTGCAGGGCATCGACCAGCATCGGCACCGGCGAGTCGCCACGGCCGTCCATCGCGGCCAGCCGGTCGGGGACCTGCGGCACCGACCACAGCAGCACCGGTATGTGGTCGGCATCGCGGGCCGCGGGCGTGGCGCGGATCAGCTTGGCCACGAAGTCGGCGCCGGCGAGCGGGCCCATGCCGCCCAGCACGCCGAGCAGGCGCCCATTTCCGCGTGTCTTTTCCATGGGCCGGAGCATACCCAATCGATGGCAGCGGGCGGGCTCGGTTATCATCCGTCCCCTCCGCAACATGCCGACTGCGACCACCACGATGTCTTCGAAACCGCCTGCTGCCGAACATCTCGTCCAGAACTGGGTCGTGAAGAAGCCGCTCGCGCGCTCGCGCGGCGGCATCGTCGCGTCGCAGAACCGCGTCGCCGCCCAGGTCGGTGCGCGCGTGCTGGCCGATGGCGGCAATGCGATCGACGCCGCTGTCGCCACCGGCTTCTCGCTCGCCGCCTGCGAGCCGTGGAACAGCGGCCTGGGCGGCATCGGCTTCATGATGGTCTACATCGCGGCGGAAGACCGGGTGTACGTGATCGACTTCGGGCCGAAGTCGCCGGGCCGCGTCGACCTCGCCGACTATCCGCTGACCGGCGGCACGACCACCGACCTGTTCACCTGGCCGGCGGTGAAGGACGACCGCAACGTGCATGGCCCGTGGTCGTTCGCGATCCCCGGCCATGTCGATGGCCTGGGCCTTGCGCTCGAGAAGTTCGGCACCCGCAGCTTCGCGGCGATGATGGCCCCGGCGATCGAGATCGCGGAGCAGGGCATCGCGGTCGACTGGTACCTCACGCTGAAGATCGCCACCGCCGCGCGCGACCTGCAGCGGTACGCGTCGACGAAGGCGATCTGGATGCCCGACGGCCTGCCGCCGGTCACCGCGCCGGGCTCCGACCTGGCCAGGCTCAAGCTCACCGGGCTGGCCGAGACGATGCGCACGCTGGCGAAGAACGGCCGGCGCGACTTCTACGAAGGCGAGATCGCCCGTTCGATCGTCGCCGACACGCGCCAGCTGGGCGGCATCCTCGATGCCGACGACCTGGCCGGCTTCCACGCCCGCTTCCTCGAGCCGCTCGAGATCGACTACCGCGGCGCGCGCCTCGCGCTGGCGCCCGGCCTCACCGCCGGCCCGTCGATGGCGCGCGTGCTGCAGCAACTGGTCGACCACAAGTTCGTCAAGGGGCCGCCGACCGCGGACAGCTTCGTCGCCTATGCCCAGGCGCTGCGCGAGGCCTACAGCGACCGGCTGGCGACGATGGGCGAGGCGACGGTGGACATCGTCGAGCAGGCCGAGGCGCGTTCGCCCTCCTGCACCACGCACCTGAACGTGATCGACCGCGACGGCAACATGGTCGCGCTGACCCAGACGCTGCTGTCGGTGTTCGGCAGCCGCGTGGTGCTGCCCACCAGCGGCGTGCTGATGAACAACGGCATCAACTGGTTCGACCCGCGGCCGGGCAAGCCGAATTCGCTGGCGCCGAACAAGCGCGCGCTGACCAACATGTGCCCGGTGATCGCGCGCAAGAACGGCAAGCCCTGGTTCGCCGTCGGCGCATCCGGCGGGCGCAAGATCATGCCGGCGGTGATGCAGCTCACCTCGCTGATGGTCGACCACGGGCTCGACCTCGACAAGGCGTTCCACCAGCCGCGCATCGACGCCAGCGGCAACGACCATGTCGGGGTCGATCCGCGGCTGCCGGCCGGGGTGCGCAAGGCACTGGCGGCACGCTTCCCGGTGAAGATGACCGAACTCGTGGTGTATCCGACCAACTTCGCCTGCCCGAGCGCGGTGCTGAAGGACCCGGTCACCGGCAACCAGTTCGGCGCGACCGACGTGCTGTCGCCGTGGTCGGGGGCGGTGAGCGAAGAAGAGGTCTAGGGCGGGGCGGGTACGCCGCGCTTCGGCGGCCGCGCCGCCCGCGTGGCGACGGCGCGGGTCGCGGGTGTCGTCGCCGGCGACGGCGCTTCCTCGAGCAACGCGCTGCGCAGGGCTGCCAGCGCGGCCAGCGGCCGGCTGCGTCCGCGGTGGATCAGGAACACCGGGCTCGCCGGCAGGGGCGGCTCGACCTCGACGATGCGGATGCGGCCGGCACGGCGCATCGCCTCGGCGGCGGTGGCCGGTGCCAGCGTGAGCAGCATGCCTTCGGCGGCGAGTTCGATGTTCGATGCATAGACTGCGGATTCGACCCGCGGCAGCGGGGGCAGCAGCCCGGCTGCGGTGAATGCGCTGTCGATCAGTTCGCGCGCGAAGCTGCCGCGCGCCGGCAGTGCCCAGTCGCGCGCATGCAGGCTCGCCAGCGGCACGCGCGCGGTCGCGCTGGCCGTGGCGCGGCCCGGCTTCGCGCGCTCGACGATCACCGTGCGTTCATCGAACAGCCGCTCGAAGACCAGGTCGCCCAGCCCGGGCGACCCCGGACCGCCGGGTTGCAGCACTTCGCGCCCGATCGCGGCGTCGAGCGTGCCGGCGGCCACCGCGGCCAGCAGTTGCGCCGCCGGGGCCTCCTGCACGCTGACCCGCAGCGCCGGTTCCTCCGCCAGCAGCCGGGCCAGCACCCGGGGCAGCAGCGCCTGCATCGCCCGCGGGATGGTGCCCAGGCGCAGCAGCGGGCGGCCTTCGTCGGCAGCGCTGTCGTCGATCGCATCGATCTCGGCCAGCGCGATCGACAGCCGCTCGATGAACAGCCGCCCGAAGCCGGTCGGCACCGCGCCCCGGCGGTCGCGCGAGAACAGCGGCTGGCCGACCGCCTGCTCGGCCGCGCGCAGCAGCATCGACGCGGCCGGCTGGCTCACCCCGAGCGCGCGCGCGGCACGATGCACCGAGCCCTCGCGGGCAACGGCTTCGATCAGCCGCAACTGTCGTACCGACAGCTGGCTGGTCGCGCGGCGCAGGTCGGTGCCATGGGTGTCCATGCTGATGAATAAGGTAGACAGTTCAGTGGATCGGAAAAGGTGATTATTTACCTTATTGCCTGCTTCGACTAGCCTTGCGGTCCCGGAAGCCGGCCCGCCGATGCCGGCCGGCGCCACGCCTCCAGCCCCGCAGGAACACGAAACATGCCTAACGCCACCGCTACCGCCACCGCTCCCGTCCCGGGCGTTCCGCCCGCCACTGCCGGCGCATGCGCGGCGTTCACGCTGCGCACGCTGTCCCCGGCCCTGGGTGCCGAGGTGGTCGGCCTCGACCTGTCCCGGCCACTCGAGCCGGCGACGGTTGCCGAGCTGCGCGCGGCCTGGCTGCAACACCTCGTGCTGCGCTTCCGCGGCCAGGCGCTGACCGACCCGCAACTGCTCGCCGTATCGCGCCACCTGGGCGAACTGGACCCGCCCGGCCCGAATCCCTACGGTGCGCCGTTCAATCCGGCCCATCCCGAGATCAACGTGATCTCGAACCTCCGCGAGGGCGACCGCCCGCTGGGCAACCTCGGCGACGGCGAAGCCGTCTGGCACCAGGATATGACCTACATCGACCATCCGCCGATGGCCTCGATGCTGTACGCGATCGAGGTACCGCCCAGCGGCGGCGACACGTACTGGGCGAACCTGCACCTGGCGCTCGAGTCGATGCCCGCCGGCCTGCGCCGCCGCATCGAAGGCCGCAGCGCGGTGCACGACTCGACCTACAACAGCGCGGGCATCATGCGGCGCGGCATGAAGGACGTGACCGATCCGCGCGAGGCGCCCGGTGCGCGCCACCCGCTGATCGTCGTGCACCCGGATACCGGCCGCGAGACGCTGCTGCTCGGCCGGCGCCGGAACGGATATATCCTCGGGCTGTCGCTGGCCGAAAGCGAAGCCCTGCTCGACGAGCTCTGGGCGCACGCCTGCCAGCCGCAGTTCGCCTTCCGCCAGGAATGGAAGGTGGGCGACGTGATCCTCTGGGACAACCGGTCGACGCTGCACCGGCGCGATTCGTTCGATGCCGCCAGCCGGCGCCGGATGCATCGGACCCAGATCAAGGGTGCGGCACTGCGGCCCGCGGCCTGAGACCCCGGCAAGCCCTGCACGAGACCGGGAACCGGAGACAGCACGACAGCCATGGAGGAAGCGATGACCACCGGATCTTCGAAAGCCGCCGCCGCCGCGGGTAGTGCCCGCGACTTCCGCATCGAACGCATCGAGGCCTTCGGCGTGGCGGTTCCGCTGGTGGGGGAGGGCTTCAAGAATGCCTACACCACCAAGAAGGTGCAGAAGAGCGTGATCGTGCGCATGACCTCGGCCGGCGGCGCGACCGGCCTGGGCAACATCGATCCGTCGCCGGGCTATTCGGAAGAGACGGTCGAGGCATCGCTGGCGGTGATCCGCAACGTGCTGGCGCCGGCGGCGACCGGCATGGACGCGTCCAACGTGCATGTGCTGCTCGACCGGATGGACGCGGTGCAGCCGGCCTTCCTCGATGCGAAGGCGGCGATCGAGATGGCCTGCACCGACCTGGTCGCGCGCGCCTGCGGGCTGCCGGTGCACACCTGGCTCGGTGGCGCGGTGCGCGACCGGGTGTCGTTCAACGCCTGGATCGGCATCCTGTCCCCCGACGAGGCGGCCGCGGAAGCGAAGCGCTGGTACGACCGCGGCTTCCGCTCCGCGAAGATCAAGGTCGGCGGCGGCATCGAGGCCGACCGCGACCGCGTGCTGGCGGTGCGCGCAGCCGTCGGCGACGGCATGCAGCTGCGCATCGACGCCAACGCCGGCTACTCGGCCGATGAATCGATCCGCCTGGCGCACATGGTCTCCGGCGCGAAGCTGCAGCTGTTCGAGCAGCCGGTGCCGGCCGACGACCTCGCCGGCATGGCGCGGGTGCGGCGCGAAGGCGGCGGCGTGCCGGTGATGGCCGACGAGTCGGTGCTCGACCATGCGAGCCTGCTGGCGATCATCCGTGCCGATGCCGCCGACCTGGTGAAGCTGAAGGTGATGAAGCAGGGCGGCTTCCTGCGCGCGCGCCGGATGCTCGAGACCGCGTCCGCGGCCGGGCTGCGCGTGGTGATCGGCCATGGCTTCGGCCTCGGCGTGAACACCGTCGCCGAGATCATGATGGCCGCCACCAGCGATGCGGTGATCGACGGCCTGGAGTGCGTCGGGCCGCTGAAGACCGCCGACGACATCGTCACCCGCAAGCTCGACCTCACCGGGGGGTCTATCCCGCTGCCGGGAGGGCCCGGGCTCGGCGTCGAGCTCGACGCGGACAAGCTCGCGGCCTACCGCTTCGACTGAAGGCGATCGACCGCAGTCGATCGACGACCAACGCAACCGACCGCGCCCGGCGCGACGCATCCCACAGGACCCTGCACACATGACACTACCCTCGACCGCCCTGGAAGAACTCGAACGCCGCCGCGAGAAGGCCCGCGCGATGGGCGGGCCGGGCAAGCTCGCCAAGCGCAAGGCCGTCGGACAGCTCAACGCCGAGGAGCGCCTCGCCCTGCTGGTCGATGAAGGCACCTTCCGCGAATCGGGCCTGCTCGGCGAATCCGGGGTGTTCGAATCCGACCGCGGCAAGACGCCGCGCGACGGCAAGATCGTCGGCTTCGGCAAAGTCGGCGGACGCGACTGCGGCGTGGTGATCAACGACTTCACGGTCAAGGGATCGTCCACCTCGTCCACCAACTCGAAGAAGATGGGCCATGTGCGGCGCACCGCCATCGAGTGCGGCATGCCGTTCATCCACATCGGCGAGTCGACCGGTGCGCGCATGCCCGACACCATGGGCTCCAAGGGCATGGGCAACCTGCTCGGCAACGATCCGCACCAGTTCCGGCGCACCCGCGATAACCCCTGGGCGGCGGCGGCACTCGACACCGCGTTCGGCTCGTCGGCCTGGATGTGCTGCTGCGCCGACTTCGCGGTGATGCGCAAGGGTTCGATCATGGCGGTGTCCAGCCCGAAGCTGGTGTCGATCGCCATCGGCGAGAAGGTCGACCTCGAGGCGCTCGGCGGCTGGCGGCTGCATGCCGAGACCACCGGCCTGATCGACCGCGTGGTCGACACCGATGCCGAGGCGATGGACGCGATCAAGCGGTTCCTGTCCTACATGCCCAGCCACAATGGCGAACTGCCGCCGGTGGCCGAGGTGTCTCCCGGTTCGGGCGAGGGCCAGGACCGCATCCTCGGGCTGCTGCCGGAGAAGCGCACCCAGGTCTACGACATCCGCAAGATCCTCGAGGTGATCGCCGACCAGGGCTCGATGTTCGAACTCAAGCCGCGCTTCGGCAAGTCGGCGGTGGTCGCGCTGGCCCGCCTCGGCGGCAAGGTGGTCGGGCTGGTCGCGAACAACCCGGCCGCCTCCGGTGGCGCGCTCACCGTCGATGCGATCCGCAAGATCCTCGACTTCACCGTGATGTGCGATTCGTTCAACATCCCGATGGTGCGCTTCATGGACACCCCCGGCTTCGTGGTCGGGCTCGAGGCCGAGCGCCGCGGCGCGCCCGGCTTCATCATGAACTTCATGAACGCCACCTCGCTGGTGACCGTGCCCACCATCACCGTGCTGGTGCGCAAGGCCTACGGCCGCGCCTACGTGGCGATGGGTGGCGGGCGCAACAACGACGAACTGATCGCCTGGCCCACCGCCGAGATCAGCTTCATGGACCCGGCCGCCTCCACCCAGATCGTGCATGGCGTGTCCCCCGGCCAGCCCGGCTGGGACGAGGCGTTCGCCCACATCTCGCAGGACAGCGAGGTCTGGGACATGGCGTCGATGTACGCGGTGCAGAACGTGGTGCAGCCGCAGGAGACGCGCGACCACCTGATCGGCATGCTCGACGTCTACCGCCGGCGACGCACCGGTGGCATCGGGCAGCACCTGATGCGCACCTGGCCGACCAGCTTCTGACCGCCATGGCGAAGATCGATTTCGAAGGCCTGCTCGCGCAGGCACGTCGCGACGGGCGCAGCAGCCTGTCCGAACCCGAAGCGAAGCAGGCGCTGGCTGCGATGGGCATCGCCGTGCCCGCCGGCGAGGTGGCGCGCGATGCGGCTTCGGCGGCGGCGATCGCCGCGCGGCTTGGCGGACCGTTCGCGGTCAAGGTGGTCTCGCCCGACATCCTGCACAAGAGCGATGCCCGTGCGGTGAGCATCCGGCTGGCAGATGCCGATGCGGTGCGTGCGGCCATCGACACGATGGCCGCGGAACCGGCGGTGAAGGCGGCGCGGGTCGACGGCTGGCTGGTCGAGCGCATGGCCGCACCCGGCGTCGAGATGGTGATCGGCGCGGTGCGCGACCCGCAGTTCGGGACGATGGTGATGGTCGGCCTGGGCGGCGTGTTCGTCGAGGTGCTGGGCGATGTCGCCTTCCGGCTGGTGCCGATCGCGCGTGCGGAAGCCGAGTCGATGATCGAGGCGTTGCAGGGGCGCGCGCTGCTCGACGGTGCGCGCGGCCGGGCGCCGGTGTCGCGCGCGGCGCTGGTCGACCTGCTGCTCGCGGTCGGTGGCGAGGGCGGGCTGCTGCACCGGCATGGCGACGCGATCGCGGAACTCGACCTGAACCCGGTGATCGTGTCGGCCGATGCGGCAGTGGTGGTCGATGCGCGGGTGATCCTCGCGCCGGCCGCCGGTGCACGGACGGCCGGCGCGGCGGCGTCCGCACCCGCGCAGGTCGACTACGGCCGGCTGTTCGCGCCGAAGACGGTCGCGGTGCTCGGCGCCTCGGCCACCGATACCTCGATCGCCAATACCTTCATCCGGCGGATGAAGAAGTTCGGCTATGCCGGCGCGATCTGGCCGATCCATCCGTCGGCACCCGAGGTCGAGGGATTGCCCGCCTTCCGCAGCCTGGCCGATACGCCCGGGCCGGTCGACTATGCGTATGTCGCGATCGGCGCGGCGCGCGTGGCCGACGCGCTGGCGGCCGGTGCCGGCAGGCTGGGCTTCGCGCAGGTGATCTCCAGCGGCTTCGGCGAAGTCGAGGAAGGCCGCGACCTCGAGCGCGGGCTGGTCGATGCGGCGCGCAAGGGCGGCTTCCGGGTGATCGGCCCCAACTGCCTCGGCCTGTACTCCCCCCGCGGCGGCGTGACCTTCCCGGACGATGCACCGCGCGAGACCGGCAACATCGGCGTGCTCGCGCAATCGGGCGGGCTGTCCACCGACATCATCAAGCGCGGACAGACCCGGGGGGTACGCTTCTCGGGCCTGGTCACGATCGGCAACAGCGCCGACATCGGCGCGGCCGAACTCACCGGCTTCTATTTCGGCGACGACCGCACGCGCGCGGTCGGCCTCTACCTCGAGTCGGCCAAGGACGGCCGAGCGCTGTTCGACCTCATGCGCTCGCCGCAGGCCAAGCCGGTGGTGCTGCTCAAGGGTGGCCGCACCAGCCAGGGCCATCTGGCCGCCGCCTCGCACACCGGATCGCTGGCGGGAGACCTGCGCGCCTGGGAAGCGCTGTGCGAGCAGACCCCGTGCGTGATGGTCGACACCGTCGACCGCTTCGTCGACGCCCTGCTCGCGCTGCAGGTGCTCGAACTGCGTCCCTCGCGGCCGACCCGGCGCGTGGTGCTGTTCGGCAATGGCGGGGGCACCAGCGTGCTGGCTGCCGACTGCTTCTCGTCGGTCGGCCTCGACATCCTGCCGATGGACGATGCAGCGGTGGAGGCAATGCGCGGATTGAAGCTGCCGCCGGGCACCGGCATCGTCAACCCGATCGACACCCCGGTGGGCACGCTGCTGCAGGGTGGCGGCTCGGTGGCCGGGAAGATCCTCGACATCGTGTACGCGTCGAGCGGTGCCGATGCGCTGGTGATGCACCTCAACCTCGCCGCCTTCGTCGGGCGCAGCGCGGGCGATCCGGTCGAGACGCTGATCGGCATCGCCGAGCAGGTCGGCCGCGAGCGCCCGGGCCAGCTCCACTTCATCCTGGTGCTGCGCTCCGACGGCTCGCGCGAGCTCGACGATGCGCGGCGTGCGTACCGCGGGCGGGCGCTGGCTGCCGGCATCGCGGTGTTCGACGAGATCGCCGACGCCGGCCATGCGCTGGCTGCGGTGTCGCAGCTCGAACATCGCCTCGCCGCGCGGGGGCAGGTCTGACCCCGGGGTCAGACCCCGGGGTCAGACCCGCGGACCGGATCCGGCCGGATAGGCGACAATCGCAATACGAACCCGCTCAGGAGTGCAACAGATGCCGATCATCGATGTGAAGAGTGAAATCACCGGCAACGTGTGGAAGATCGTGGCCCAGGTCGGCGACGTCATCGAGGAGGAGGCACCGATCATGATCCTCGAATCGATGAAGATGGAGATCCCGGTCACCGCACCCGAGACCGGTACCCTGGTCGAGATCTGCGTCGCCGAAGGCAGCACCTGCAGCGAAGGCGCGGTCGTCGCGCGCCTTCAGGTCTGAGTGGCGGGGGCGCCATGATCCGCAAGCTGCTGGTCGCCAACCGCGGCGAGATCGCCTGCCGCGTGATCCGCAGCGCGCAGGCGCTGGGCATCGAGACGGTGGCCGTGTTCTCCGAAGCCGATGCGGGGGCGCTGCATGTTGCGCTCGCCGGACAGGCGGTGGCGATCGGACCGGCGGCAGCGACCGAGAGCTACCTGCTCGCCGACCGCGTGCTGGCCGCCGCGATCGAGACCGGTGCCGACGCGATCCACCCCGGCTACGGCTTCCTGGCCGAGAACGCGACCTTCGCCGCTGCGGTCGAGGCGGCCGGCCTGACCTGGGTCGGGCCGACGCCGCAGTCGATCGACGACATGGGCGACAAGGAACGGGCGCGCGCGATCGCCCGCGCCGCCGGCGTGCCGGTGCTGCCGGGCAGCGAACGCTTCGCGCCGGGTGATGCGCCGGCCGATCCGGCGATGCTCGAAGCCGCGGCGGCAGCGGTCGGCTATCCGCTGCTGGTCAAGGCCGCGGCCGGCGGTGGCGGCATCGGCATGCGCCGGGTGGACGATGCGTCCGGGGTGGCGGCGGCGGTCGCCGCGACCCAGGCGCTCGCCGCGCGTGCGTTCAAGGATGGGTCGGTCTACCTCGAGCGCTACGTGCCGCGTGCGCGCCATGTCGAGGTGCAGGTGTTCGGGTTCGGCGATGGCCGCGCGGTGCATCTCTACGAACGCGATTGCTCGATCCAGCGCCGGTTCCAGAAGGTGGTCGAGGAGAGCCCGGCGCCGGGCCTGTCGCAGGCCACGCGGCTGGCGATGTGCGAGGCCGCGACGGCGCTCGCGCGCGAGCAGCATTACCGCGGCGCGGGCACGGTCGAGTTCGTGGTCGACGCAGACAGCGGCGAGTTCTTCTTCCTCGAGATGAACACCCGCATCCAGGTCGAACACCCGGTGACCGAGATGAACACCGGTGCCGACCTGGTGGCGATGCAGCTGCTGCTGGCCGGTGGCGGTGCGGTGCCGATCCAGGCGCAGCAGGACGTCTCCGCCCGTGGCCATGCGGTCGAGGTCCGGGTGTACGCCGAGCGCCCGCTGAAGGGATTCCTGCCGTCGACCGGTACCCTCGCGACCTTCGAGATGCCTGCCGCCGGCGACGGCTTGCGCATCGATGCCGGCGTGCGCGCCGGCGATGCGATCAGCCACTGGTACGACCCGATGATCGCCAAGGTGATCGCGCACGGCGACACGCGTGACGCGGCGATCGACCGGCTGCTCGCTGCGCTGGCCGCGGTACGCATCGAGGGAGTCGAGACCAACCTGCTGTTCCTGCAGCGCACGCTCGACCATCCGTCGTTCCGCGCCGGCGAGGTCTTCACCGGCTTCATCGACGTGCACAAGGCGGTGCTGCTCGCGAAGTGACGCGCCGCTGGTTCGCGCAGGGGCCGCGCACGGCTAAGGAACGTGCGGCGCGGACGCGGCAGGAACGCAGGGCCTGCCGCGTGATCCGCGCGGCATTGGCGATCATGGTCGGGTCGCTGGTGTCGCTGATCCTGGCGGCCGGATTCGCGCTGTTCGGTGTCGGCGCTGTCCTGCTCGCGGGTTGATCAGGCGCGGTAGCGGAACGGGCCCGGCCAGTCGCCCAGCGCCGCGGTGTGGGTGACCAGCGCCGAGCCGCTCCACCAGTGCAGCTGGTAGCCGCCGGGCTCCAGGGTGTAGCCGTCGCCCCCGTGCGGCCCGATCTCGAGCGCGCTGGAATGCGCCGGGCTGGGGCAGGTCGAGGCGACCGTACCGGCGAAGCGCTGCACGATGGATCGGTGCAGGTGCCCGCACACGACGCGCTCGACCTGCGGATGGCGGGCGATGACCGCGGCGAACGGTGCCGGATCGTCGAGGCCCAGCCTGTCCATGAAGCCGATGCCCGTGATGAACGGCGGGTGGTGCATCGCGACCACGGTCGGCCTGTCCGGTGCCGCGCGCAGCGTGCGGTCCAGCCAGTCGAGCCGGTGCGGGCACAACTCGCCGCCGGTGCGCCCGGGGACCACGGTGTCGACCACGACCAGCCGCAGCGGACCTTCGTCGAGCACGTACTGGATGAACGGCGGCGACTGCCGCAGGTAGGCGTGCGCCGGGAAGGCGGCCTGCAGCGCGCCGCGCTCGTCGTGGTTCCCCGGCAGCAGGTAGACCGGTGGCCGCAGCGGCACCAGCAGTTCCGAGAGCAGCGCGTACTCGGCGGCCTCGCCCCGGTCGACCAGGTCGCCGGTTGCCAGCACCAGGTCGGGCTGCGGATCGAGCGCGTCGATCGCGGCGACGCAGCGTTCGAGGCAGGTTGCGGTATCGACCCGGCCGTAGGCGAGGCCGCGTCCGGCGCGGATGTGCAGGTCGCTGATCTGGCAGATGAGCATCGCGGTCGAGCCTCGTTCGGGTAGAGTCGCTACCCTCTTTGCAGGTACCGCAAGTGTAAGGGAGTGGCCCGACGGTGAAGATGGCAGAGAATTCGTTGTTCGCGATCCTGTTGCGTGCGCGCTGGTGGATCAGCTTCGCGATCGCCTCGGTGCTGGTGCTGCTGTCGTTCGTGCTGCTGCCCGACACCTTCCGCCTGATCGGCGTCGTCGCCGGCTTGCCGTTCGTCGTGGTCGGGTCGATCGCGTTGCGCAGGCAGTGGGGGCGTCCCGGCGCGGCGCAGGTGGCGCGGATCACCGAGGCGGCGAGTACGATGGCCTGGCCGGCGTTCGCCGCGCTGCTCGAGTCGTCGTTCCGGCGCGATGGCTGCACCATCGCACGGTCGAATGCCGATGCGTTCGATTTCGAACTGGAGCGGCCTGGCACCGAGCATGCCGGGCGCAAGGTGCTGGTCAGTGCACGACGCTGGAAGGCTGCGCGTACCGGCATAGAGCCGTTGCGTGCGCTGCAGGCCGTGCGCGAGGCGCGCGAGGCCTCGGGCGCGATCTACGTGTGCATCAACGAGCTGTCCGAGGGTGCGCGCCGCTTCGCCGACGAGAAGGGCATCACGGTCTGGCAGGCGGGCGAGGTGGCGCATGCGCTGCATGGCCTGCCGCTTCCCGGACGCTAGCCCGCTAGCGGCTGCGATCCACCTCGCCTCGGTGGCCGACGCGCACCACTTCGACCACGACCTGCGCATCGTGGATGCCGTAGATGACCCGATATACGCCCTGGCGAACCCTGTAGAGCTCCGCGCCGCCGAGCTTTTCGCAGCCGGGCCCGCGCGGGTCCTCGCGCAGTGCTTCCATGCGACTCAGGATGCGCTTGACATCCTTGGCGGGTATGCCGCGCAGGTCCTTGGCCACGGATGGCTTGATGCGCAACTCATAGCGTGCCATCGGCCTTGAGCTTGCCGAGGAAATCTTCGTAGGTCATGGCGCGCTCGCCCGCACGGTCACGAGCGACGGCGAGGTCTTCCTCATCCTCGCGCAGCGTCTGGCGCAGTGCTTCATTCACGATGTCGGACATGCTTCGCTGGCTATGGACCGACTTCAGGCGCAGGGCCCGGTGGAGGTCGGGATCGAGGTACACGGTCGAGCGCACGGCTTCGCCTGCTGCCATGGCGATTCCTTGGTTGATGGACACGGCGGCATGATAGCATCACGACGTCACGACGTCACGACGTCAGGCGAACACCGCGCTGCGCCCGGATACAGCCTCTCGGCGTCACCGGTCGCGTTGCGTGGCTACCGCAGTCTGGTCAGGCAGCAGGTCCCGACAGCCGCTTCCGGAGGCCTCAGTCGAACCTGATCTTCAGCTTCGGCAGCAGTTTCTCCCAGCGCGCCACGCCTTCCCGCATCTTCGCCTCGAACGCTTCCGGCGTGCTCGGCGACGGATCGAAGCCGGCGCCCTCGAGGGTCTTGCGGGTGGCTGGATTGGCGAGGATGGCGGCGACCTCGGCGTTGAGCTTCTTCGCCATGTCGCGCGGCAGTTTCGGCGGACCCGCCATGCCGATCCACTGCGCCAGGTCGACGCCCTTCACGCCGGCCTCGTCCAGCGTCGGGATGTCCGGCAATGCGCTGGAACGCGTCGGCGACACCACCGCCAGGATGCGCACCTTGCCGGCGCGGTGGTGCGGGATCACCGGCGAGGAGCCGAGCACCACGATCGGGATCTGGCCGCCGACCAGGTCGACGATCGCCGCGCCACCGCCCTTGTACGGGACGTGGGTCATGTCGATGCCGGTGGCGAGCTTGATCATCTCGCCCGCCAGGTGCTGCGGATGGCCGTGCCCGGAAGAGCCGAAGGACAGCTTGCCGGGCACGGTACGCGCATGGGCGACCAGTTCCTTCAGGCTGGTGGCCGGTACCGCGCTGTGCACGGCCAGCACCAGCGGCTGGGTGATCAGCAGACTGATGCCGGTGAAGCTGCGTGGATCCCAGGGCAGGTTGCGGTAGGTGAACGGCAGCAGCGTCGACGAATCGCTGGCCGTGCCCAGGGTGTAGCCATCCGGGGCCGCGCGTGCCAGCAGTTCGTAGCCGATGCTGCCGCCGGCGCCGGACCGGTTGTCCGCGATGAACTGCTGGCCCCAGGTGGCGCTGAGGCGCTCGGCGACCACGCGCGACACCAGGTCTGCCGCGCCGCCCGGGGCGAACGGCACGATCAGCCGGACGGGCCGGGCCGGCCAGGCCTGCGCCGCCGCTTCGGGCGGCGCGAACAGGCCCGGGAGCAGGCCCACGTACAAGGCCCCGAGCACGGGCAGGAATAAGCGGGATGCGCGCATCAGGATGACTCCGGTCGTGCGATGTCGAATCAGGCATCGTGAAGTATCCTGCCCGTTGCCGCAACCCGGAGGACACGAAGAATGGCTGCTTCAGAGAAGGCGAGTACCGGTGCCCGACCGGCGACGCCGAACGTGCTGCTGATCCTGGCAGACAACCTCGGCTGGGGCGAACTCGGCTGCTATGGCGGCGGCGTGCTGCGCGGGGCGCCGACACCGCGCATCGACGCGCTTGCCGCACAGGGCCTGCGCCTGACCAACTTCAATGTCGAGAGCGACTGCGTGCCCACCCGCTCGGCGCTGATGACCGGGCGCCATCCGATCCGCACCGGTGCGCTGCAGTCGGTGCCGGCGGGGCTGCCGCAGGGGCTGATTCCGTGGGAAGTGACGCTGGGCCAGCAGTTCGGCCGCCAGGGCTACGCTACCGCCTGCTTCGGCAAGTGGCACCTAGGCGACCGTGCCGGGCGCCATCCGCACGACCGCGGCTTCGACGAGTGGTACGGCATCCCGCGCACCACCAACGAGAGCCTGTTCACCAGCACGCCGGGTTTCGATCCGTCGGTGGTACCGATGCCCTACGTGATGTCGGGCCGCGCCGGCGAGGCCGCCCGCGAGCTTCATGTGTACGACCTCGGCGCCCGGCGACGGATCGACAGTGAGCTGGCCGACCATGCGATCGACTTCATGTCGCGGCAGGTGGCGGCGGGCAGGCCGTTCTTCGCCTACGTGCCGCTGACGCACCTGCACTATCCGACGCTGCCGCATCCCGACTTCACCGGCCGTACCGGCGCCGGCGACTTCGCCGATTCGATGGTCGAGATGGATTGCCGCACCGGGCAGATGCTCGATGCGATCGACCGGCTGGGCATCGCGGACGACACGCTGGTCATCTTCGCCAGCGACAACGGGCCGGAGTTCCGCCGGCCCTGGCGCGGCACCGCCGGTCCGTGGACCGGTACCTACCACACGTCGATGGAGGGTTCGCTGCGGGTGCCGTTCATCGCGCGCTGGCCGGGGCAGGTGCCGCCCGGCGCGGTCAGCGATGCCATCGTGCATGTGACCGACCTGTTCCCGACGCTGTCGCGTGTCGCCGGTGCGTCGGTGCCGGAGGATCGGCCGATCGACGGCATCGACCAGCTGGACTTCCTGCGGGATCCCGCCGCCGGTTCGAAGCGCGAAGGCTTCGTCTACTACATCAAGGACGAGATGCGTGCGGCGAAGTGGCGCGAGTGGAAGATGCATTTCGTCTGGGAGCCGGAACCCAACAGCGGCACCAACCACCTGGAAGCACCCTACCTGTTCAACCTGGTGCGCGATCCGAAGGAGGAGACCGACCTCAACAGCACCGGCGATGGCTGGGCGCGCGGGCCGATCCGCCGGATGGTGGTCGCGTTCCAGCAGGGCCTGAAGGCGAACCCGCCGATCCCGCCGGGGGCGCCGGACGACTACCGGCCCGCGCCGAAGAAGGACCTGCCATGAATGCCCCGGTGAAACCGCTCGCACTGCCGCATCGCAGCCGCAAGCCGCGCACCCGCGGCCTGACCTCGATGATCGACTTCGGTCCGGACACCTTCGGCTGGACCGGCGCGGTCGGCGGCATCGAACCGCTGCTGCAGGCCTGCGGCGACTACATCGACTTCGCGAAGATCTATGCGATGAACGCACTGCTGCTGCCGCGCGACGTGGTGAAGGCCGCGGCGCGCTGCTACCGCGACCATGATGTCGTGCCGTTCGCCGGCGGCATCCTGTTCGAGTACGCCTGGCAGCGCAACGAACTCGACGGCCTCGAGGCACTGCTCGCCGACCTCGAGATCGGCGGGCTGGAGATCTCCGAGAACTACGTGCAGCTCACGCCCGACGAGCGCGCACGCCTGATCGAACGCTTCCAGAAGCGCGGCATCTACATCAAGTACGAATTCGGCCGCAAGTCGCCGACCGAGCCGCTGTCGCTGGACGAACTCGGCGGCGTGGTGGATGCGGTCGGGCGGCAGGGCATCGAGCATGTGATCGTCGAGCAGTCCGACTTCGACATGCTGGTCGCGGCACGCGCCGACGCGATCGACCGCCTGACGGAACAGCCCTGGTTCGACCGCCTGCTGATCGAGGCCGACCCGTACCGCTTCCCGAAGCAGTGCGCGGAACTGGTGCAGACCTTCGGCCCCGAGGTGAACCTCGCCAACATCACGCCCGGGCAGGTGCTGCGGCTGGAAGGCTTCCGCCTCGGCATCGGCCGCGCGGTGGACTACACGATCATCGCGCGCTGAAATTCGTCTCTGACCCGGATTTCAGTCCAGGAAGGATTCGACGAGGCGGGCGACGGCGGCGGGCTGGTCGTGGTGCAGCATGTGGCCGCAGTCGGCGATGGTCTCCAGGCGCAGGCTGGGCACGGCGGCGCAGCGCTGGGCGAACTGCTCGGGCGTCTCGGTGCGGAAGCCCTGGGCGCCGGGCGTGTCGCCCATCACCCACAGCACCGGGCAGGTGATGCGCTGCCAGCAGGCGAAGACTTCGTCGAGCCGGGTCTGCTGGGCGTGCAGCTGCTTGTGCCGGGGGTCCGCGCGCAGCACGACGCCGCCGCCGGCCGCCGGGCGCGCCCAGTGCGGGGCGAGGAAGGCGGCCTGTTCCGTCGTGAGCCGGGGATTGTTCTTGCGCAGCCGGCGCGCGACGTCGTCGAGCGACGGGTAGGGCCGGAAGCTCGCCGGCTTGCGCTGCTGGTCGAGCCAGCGCACGAAATGCGCTGGTGCGCGCTGCGCGTCGTAGCGGTGGCCGCCGAAGCCTTCGAGGGAGACGATGCGCGACAGGCGCTCCGGACGCAGGCCGGTGTAGGCCATCAGCACGTTGCCGCCCATCGAGTGGCCGACCACGCGCGCCGGTTCATCCGGCGACAGGCGGTCGAGCAGCGCGTCGAGGTCGGCGAAGTAATCCGGGAACTCGTAGCCGTGCGAGGCCCGGGACGACAGGCCGAAGCCGCGCCAGTCCGGCGCGACCACATGCCATTCGCGCTGCAGCTCCTCGACCATGAACGCGAACGAGGCAGAGACATCCATCCACCCGTGCAGCAGGAACAGCTTCGGCGCACCGTCGCGGCCCCATTCCCGCAGGTGCAGGTCGAGGCCGTTCACCGACAGCCAGCGCGACCGGTCCGGCCCCTTCATGCCGGCCGGCCGCCGTGCCGCGTCGCGCCGCCGCCGGGCCGGCTTTCAGACCGGCGCGCTGCGTCCCTGGGCATAGGTCTTCTCGCGCTGGCTCTGGCAGGCGATGCAGCGGGTGGCGGCCGGGTAGGCGAACAGGCGCGCGAACGGGATGTCGACGCCGCAGTCGACGCAATCGCCGTAGTCCCCTTCCTCCATGCGCTTGCGCGCACCTTCGACCGCCTTCAGTTCCACCAGCTCGCGCTCGATCATCGCGGCGTTGATGTCGACCATCTGGTCGGCGACCGACTCGTCGCCGGAATCGTTCACTTCACCGGCGAGGTCGGCATAGCGCTCGGAGCTGGTCGCCTTGAGGTCTTCGCGGATGTCGCGGGCGAGTTCGGCATGCCGCTTTTCGAGCGCGATGCGCAACTGGTCCATCTGCTTGTCGGTGAGTTCTGACACGTAGCTCTGCTCCGTCGTTGCCTGATTGCAGGAATGGGGAAACTCGTGACTTTAGCGCAATACCGTGTCGATCCGTCGACTGTCTGCCGCGACGGCATCGAGGCCGGCCCGCCGTCACGGGCAGCGATGGCGTTCGTCGGCCGCTGCAGCGGCATGCGCGGGGCTGCTAGACTCATGCCGTCTGCGCTGCGTGGCGCCTGTTTCGAGTGGAGTGGTCCGGGTGTCAACTGCAGGGTGTGCGATCGATTTCGGTACTTCCAATTCTTCCGCCGCCCTGCTGGGTGGCACCGCGGGCGGGGATCGGCGGCCGGAGGCCTTCCGCCTCGTCGCGCTGGAAGACACGCACACGGCGATCCCGACCGCGGTGTTCTTCAGCGCCGAGGATGGCTCGCGCGCCTTCGGGCGTGCGGCCGTGCAGGCGCATGTCGAGGGCCATGAAGGCCGGCTGATGCGCTCGATCAAGAGCATCCTCGGCTCGGACCTGATCGAGCGCAGCACCGAGATCGGCCCCGGCTTCATGGTGAAGTACCTCGACGTGGTGGTCGCCTTCCTGCGCCACCTGCGCCAGCGCGCCGCGCAGTCGGCCGGCGCGCCGGTCGAGCGTGCGGTGATCGGCCGGCCGGTGTTCTTCGTCGACGACGACCCGGTTCGCGATGCCCAGGCCGAGCGCACCCTGGAGGCCGCCGCGCGCAGCGCCGGCTTCAGCGAAGTCGCCTTCCAGTTCGAGCCGATCGCGGCCGCGCTCGACTTCGAACGCACGGTCGAGCGCGAGACGCTGGTACTGGTGGCGGACATCGGCGGCGGCACCTCGGATTTCTCGGTGGTGCGGGTCGGCCCGAAGCAGCGCGCCAAGGTGGATCGCAGCGGCGACGTGCTGGCCAGCCACGGCGTGCACGTGGCCGGCACCGACTTCGACCGCGAGGTGAACCTGGCGGCGATCATGCCGTTGCTCGGCCTCGGTTCGGAGGGTCGCAGCGAATCGGGCGCATCGGTGCGCGTGCCCAACGCCATCTACCATGCGCTGTCGACCTGGCACCTGATCAATACGGTGTACCTCCCCAACCGCCTGATCGAGCTGCGCCAGATGGCGAGCCTCTATGTCGACCAGCAGATGCACCGGCGCCTGATGACGGCGCTCGAGCATCGGCTCGGCCACGCACTGGCGGCGATGGCCGAGGCGGCCAAGATCGACGTGTCGCTGTATGGCGCGGCCGCGTTCGACCTGTCGATGGTCGAGGCCGGGCTCGCCGGGCGCTTCGATGCGCCGCGCCAGCAGGCGGCGCTGGCCGCCGCGATCGAGCGCATCGCCGCCGCCGCGCGGCAGGCGATCGCGCAGGCCGGCCTTTCGCCGTCGAAGATCGATGCCCTCTACTTCACCGGCGGTTCGACGGCGCTGGCCTCGCTGTCGGGCGCGATCGCCGCAGTGGTGCCGGATGCCGAGCAGGTCGAGGGCGACCGCTTCACCAGCGTCGCCAGCGGCCTTGCGCTGGACGCAGCCAGGCGCTTCGGGCCGGGCTGATCGGCGCGCGTCGAGCGTCGAGCGCCAAGGGTCGAGCAGGCTGCACGCTGCCTGCGGACCCGCGGGCCCTTGCCAAGCGCGCTACTGCGCGGCCGCGATATCCGTCGCCGACCAGCCACCGCCCAGCGCACGCACCAGCACGACCGAGGCATCGAACTGCCGGCCGAGCGCCGACAGCGCGGCCTGCTCGGCCGACAGCAGCGAGGTCTGCGCGATCACCACGTTGTTGAACCCGACCAGCCCCACCTTGTACTGATTGAGCGTGATCTGCAGCGTCTGTCGCGCGAGTTCGACCGCGCGCCCCTGCGCCGCGGCCTCGTCGGCCAGCACGCGCAGCGCGACCAGGTTGTCCTCGACCTCCACCAGCGCGGTGAGCACCGTCTGCCGGTACTGCGCGACGCGCTGGTCGTATATCGCCGCGTTCTGCTCGATCACCGCGCTGCGCCGTCCGGCATCGAACAGGGTAAGTGCGAACGAGGGGCCGAGCGACCAGTAGCGCGCCGGGGCGGTGATCCAGTTCGACAGGTCGGTCGACCGGAACCCGGCCGCGCCCGACAGGGTGAGCGACGGGAACCAGGCGGCCGTGGCGACGCCCACCAGTGCATTGGCCGCCGCCACCCGCCGTTCGGCGGCGGCGATGTCCGGCCGCCGCTCGAGCAGCGTGGAGGGCAGCGCCAGCGGTATCGCGGCGGGCAGCGGCGGCAGCGGGGCAGGCACCATCTCGAGCGCGGCCGGCGGACGACCGATCAGCAGCGCGATCGCATGCTGCAGCTGCTCGCGCGGTATCTGGGTGTCGATCAGCTGTGCCTGCACCGATGCGAGCTGGCTCTGCGCCTGGATCACGTCCGAGCGCGGCACCACGCCGACCGCGTAGCGGTTCTCGGCGATCAGCAGCGCGCGCCGGTTGGCCTCCACCGTGTCGGCCAGCAACTGGGCGCGCCGCTCGGCCACGCGCATCTGGAAGTAGGCCTGGGCGAGCGCCGCGCGCGCGGACAGCCGTGCCGCCGCGAGGTCGGCCGCGCTCGCCAGCGCGTTCGCCTCGTTCGCTTCCAGCGTGCGCGCGATGCGGCCCCACAGGTCGACCTCCCAGCTCGCGCCGATGCCGGCATCCTGGCTGGTCACGCGGCCGGCGCTGGTGGTGGTGCCGGTGCGCGCGCTGGTGGTCGCCGGCGACTGGCTACGCGTGGCCTGCAGGGTTCCCGACAGCGTCGGGAACAGTCCGGCACGCGCCTGGGTGATCAGCGCCAGCGCCTGCCGGTACTGCGCCTCGGCGGCGCGTATGTTCTGGTTCGAAGGCTCGATCGCGGCGACCAGCCCGTCGAGCTGCGCATCGCCGAACAGCGTCCACCAGGCATCGCTGCGCGACAGGTCCTGCGGCGTTGCCGGCTTCCAGAGCGCGGCCTGCTTCCAGTCGGCCGACAGCGGTGCTTCCGGCCGCCGATAGTCGGGGCCGACCGTGACGCAACCGCCGAGCAGCAGGAAAAACAGCAGGCCGGCCAGCTTCGCGGGCGTTGCGGTGCACCGGCGACCGGTGGTGCCTGCCTCGGCCGCGGAGCAACGCGCGGACGATCGAACAGCCGATCGAACAGCCGGACTCATCATGCAGCCTCCCCTGCCTGGATCGTGGCGCCGGTGCCCGCCGCAGCGAGGTTGTGGCGGGTCCGCCGGCGGATGAAGAAGTGGCGCATCCGGTCGAGGTGCAGGTAGACGACCGGCGTGGTGTACAGGGTCAGCACCTGGCTCACCAGCAGGCCGCCGACGATCGCGATGCCCAGCGGCTGGCGCAGTTCTGCGCCGTCGCCCTGGCCCAGCGCGAGCGGCAGCGCGCCGAACAGCGCCGCCAGCGTGGTCATCAGGATCGGCCGCAGGCGCAGCCGGCAGGCCTCCTCGATCGCCTCGCGCGGGCCGGCGCCGCGCTCGCGCTCGGCCGCGAGCGCGAAGTCGACCATCATGATCGCGTTCTTCTTCACGATGCCGATCAGCAGCAGCACGCCGATCAGCGCGATCAGGTTGAATTCGCTCTTCGCGATCATCAGCGCGAGCAGCGCGCCGACCCCGGCCGAGGGCAGGGTGGACAGAATGGTCACCGGATGCAGCGTGCTCTCGTAGAGCATGCCGAGCACGATGTACATCGCGATGAAGGCCGCGAGGATCAGCAGGGGCTGGGTGTCCAGCGAACGGGTGAACAGCTGGGCCGTCCCCTGGAATCCGCCGTAGATCGAGCTCGGCGCGCCGATCTGGGCGAAGGTGCGGTCGATCGCCGCCTGCGCCGCGGAGAGCGAGACGCCCGGTGGCAGGTTGAACGAGGTGGTCGCAGCGGCGAAGCCGCCCTGGTGGTAGATCGACAGCGGCGTGTTGGAGGGGCCGAAGGTCGCGATCCGGGTCAGCGGGATCGACCGTCCGTCCGCGGTGACGAAGTTGAAGTCGCGCAGGATCTCCGGGCTCTGCCAGTAGCGCGGTTCCACCTCCATGACCACCCGGTACTGGTTGAGCGGGTTGTAGATGGTCGACACCTGGCGCTGGCCGAAGGCGTTGTTCAGCGAGGCGCTGATGCGTCGCATGTCCAGGCCCAGGCGCGCGGCCGCATCGCGGTCGAAGGTGATGGTGGTCTGTTCCCCGCGGTCCTGGATGTCGGTGTTGACGTCGGCGAGTTCGGGCAGTTCGGCGAGCGCGTTGCGCAGGCGCGGCTCCCAGGTGCGCAGCACCGACAGCTCCTCGGCCAGGATGGTGTACTGGAACTGCGCGTTCGACTGCCGCGCGCCGGCGCGCAGTTCCTGCACCGCCGACAGGAACAGCTGGGCACCCGGTACCTGGGTGAGCTGCGGCCGCAGCCGGGCGATCACCTGGTCGGTGGACAGCTTGCGTTCGGCCAGCGGCTTGAGGGTGATGAACATGAAGCCGGTGTTGCGTGCGCCGCCGCCGGTGAAGCCGACCACGTTCTCGACCGCAGGGTCGCTGCGCACGATCTCGACGAAGGCCTCGAGCTTGCCCTGCATCGACTGGAACGAGCTGCTCTGGTCGGCGCGCAGCGAGCCCGACATGCGACCGGTGTCCTGCTGCGGGAAGAATCCCTTGGGCACGATGGTGTAGAGCCAGACGTTGAGGCCGATGGTGGCGAACAGGATCAGCAGCATCAGCCAGGCATGGTCGAGCACCCAGGACAGGCTCGACGCGTATCCGTCCACCACGCCGCGCCAGGCGCGCGAGGCGCCGCGCACGATGAGGTTCGGCCGGCGCGGCTGCCCGTCGCCGCCGCGGGAGATCCGCGCCTTCAGCAGGCGCGCGCACATCATCGGCGTCACCGTCAGCGACACCAACAGCGACACCAGCACCGCGGCCGAGAGCGTGATCGCGAACTCGTGGAACAGGCGACCGATCAGCCCGCCCATGAACAGGATCGGGATGAACACGGCGATCAGCGAGAGGGTCATCGACACCACGGTGAACGCCACTTCGCTGGCGCCGACCAGCGCCGCGCGCATCGGTTCCATGCCTTCCTCGACATGGCGCGCGGTGTTCTCGAGCACGATGATCGCGTCGTCCACGACGAAACCGGTGGCGATGGTCAGCGCCATCAGCGAAAGGTTGTTCAGCGAGAAGCCGAACAGGTACATCACGGCCAGCGTGCCCACCAGCGACACCGGCACCGCCACCGCCGGCACAAGCGCCGAGCGCCACTGCCCGAGGAACAGGAAGGTGACGCAGATCACCAGACCGATCGCGATCAGCAGGCTGTGCCAGACCTCGCGCAGCGAGGCGCGGATGGTCGGCGTGCGGTCCTGCACGATGTCGAGCTGGATGGTGTCCGGTATCGAGGCGCGCAGCAGCGGCAGCAGCGCGTAGACGCGGTCGACGGTCTCGATGATGTTCGCGTTCGGCTGGCGGTTGACCACCAGCAGCACCGCCGGCCGGCCGCTGGAGAGGCCTGCATTGCGCAGGTCCTGCACCGAATCCTCGACCTTGGCGATGTCGCCCAGGCGGATCGGATTGCCGTTGCGGTAGCCGACGATCAGCGGGATGTAGTCGGCCGCGGACCGCGCCTGGTCGTTGGCGCCGACCTGCCAGGTGCGTTCGCCGTCGTCGACCGACCCCTTCGGCCGGTTGGCGTTCGCGGCGGCGATCGCCGCGCGGATCTCCTCGGTGCCCAGGCCCTGGCGCGCCAGCGCGTCCGGGTTGAGGCCCACGCGCACCGCCGGCAGCGCGCTGCCGCCGACGGTGACCTGGCCGACGCCATCGACCTGCGCCAGCCGCTGCGCCAGCACGGTGGAGGCCGCGTCGTACATCTGGCCGCGCGACAGCGTCGGCGAGGTGAGCGCGAGGATCACGATCGGCGCATCGGCCGGGTTCACCTTGCGCCAGGTGGGGTTGCTCGGCATGCCGGTGGGCAGCAGGGAGCGCGCCGCGTTGATGCCGGCCTGTACGTCGTTGCCCGCGTCGTGGATGTCGCGCGAGAGGTCGAACTGGATCGCGATCCGGGTGGAGCCGAGCGAACTCGACGAGGTGATCTCGTTCACCCCGGCGATGCGGCCGAGCGTACGTTCCAGCGGCGTGGCGACGGTCGCTGCCATCGTCTCCGGGCTCGCGCCGGGCAGCGACGCGTTGACCACGATGGTCGGGAAGTCCACCTGCGGCAGCGGTGACACCGGCAGCTGGGTGAACGCGGTCCAGCCCGAGAGCAGGATCGCCAGCGTCAGCAGCGTGGTGGCGATCGGGCGCGCGATGAACGGTGCGCTCAGGTTGAAACCGGCTGGCTTCATGCAGGCTGCCCCGCGCCGGCGCGCCAGCGCCCGTTCGCCAGGCGGTCGAACGCGAGGTAGATCACCGGCGTGGTGAACAGCGTCAGCACCTGGCTCACCAGCAGGCCGCCGACCAGCACGATGCCCAGCGGGTTGCGCAGCTCGGATCCGGTGCCGCTGCCGAGCATCAGCGGCAGGGCGGCGAACAGCGCGGCGAAGGTCGTCATCATGATCGGCCGGAAGCGCAGCAGGCAGGCCTGGTAGATCGCGTCGTACGGTGTCATCCCGTGCCGGCGCTCGGCATCGAGCGCGAAGTCGATCATCAGGATCGCGTTCTTCTTCACGATGCCGATCAGCAGGATCACGCCGATGATGGCGATGATGGACAGCTCGGATCCGGCGAGGATCAGCGCGGCCAGCGCACCGATGGCCGCCGAGGGCAGCGTCGACAGGATGGTCACCGGATGGATGAAGCTCTCGTAGAGCACGCCGAGCACGATGTACATGGTGATGATCGCCGCCAGCACCAGCAGCAGGGTGTTCGCGAGCGAGGCCTCGAAGGCGCGCGCCGCGCCCTGGAACGTGCTGGTCATGCTCGCTGGCAGGCCGAGTTCCGCCTGGGCAGCGCGGATCGCCTCGACCGCCTCGCCCAGCGAATGGCCGGGCGCCACCGCGAACGAGACGGTCGCGGAGGGGAACTGCGACAGCCGCGAGATCACCAGCGGCGTCTGCCGCTCGGAGACCCGCGCGATCGTCGACAGCGGCAGCGCGCCGCCGCCCGGCTGCACGATGTGGATCGCCTCGATTCCGCGCAGGCCGCGCGCCAGCGCCGGGTCGATCTCGAGCACCACCCGGTACTGGTTCGACTGGGTGAAGATGGTCGATACCAGCCGCTGGCCGAAGGCGTTGTACAGCGCGTTGCCGACCTGCTGCACCGAGATGCCGAGCCGCCCCGCGGTGTCGCGGTCGATCTCGATCCAGGCCTGCAGGCCGCCATCCTGCAGGTCGTTGCCGACCGTGGCGAGCTGGGGCAGCGAACGCAGGCGCTCGGTGAGCTTCGGTACCCATTCCGCTACCCGCGCCGGGTCGCTGTCCTGCAGAGTGAACTGGTACGGCGACTTGCTGATGCGGTCCTCGATCGACAGGTCCTGCACCGGCTGCAACGACAGCGCGATGCCGTCGACCTCGCGCGCCCGCTCGAGCAGCCGGGCGATCACCGCCGGCGCGCGCTCGCCACGCTCCCCGAGAGGCTTCAGGTTGATCAGCATGCGACCGGAATTGAGCGTCGCGTTGGTGCCGTCGACGCCGATGAAGCTGGTCAGGCTGGCCACTGCCGGGTCCTTCTCCAGCAAGGCGGCGAGGCGCTGCGAGCGGTCGGACATCGCCTGGAACGAAACGGAGGCCGGCGCCTCGGTGATGCCTTGCAGCAGCCCGGTGTCCTGCGCCGGGAAGAACCCCTTGGGTACCGCGATCCACAGCAGCACGGTCAGCACCAGGGTGGTCGCGGCCACCACCAGGGTGATGCCCTGGTGGCGCAGCACCCCGGTCAGCGCGCGGCCATAGGCGGCCACCACCGAATCGAGGAACCGCTCGCTCGCGCGGAACAGGCGGCCCGGGGCCTGCTCGGCCTTCGCCTTGAGCAGGCGCGCGCACATCATCGGCGTCAGCGTGAGCGACACCACCGCGGAGATCAGGATCGCCACCGCTAGCGTGATCGCGAATTCGCGGAACAGCCGTCCGACCACGTCGCCCATGAACAGCAGCGGGATCAGCACCGCGATCAGCGAGAAGGTGAGCGAGATGATGGTGAAGCCGATCTCGCCCGCCCCGATCAATGCCGCCTCCATCGGCGACTTGCCTTCCTCGACATGGCGCGCGATGTTCTCGATCATCACGATCGCATCGTCGACCACGAAGCCGGTGGCGATGGTCAGCGCCATCAGCGTGAGGTTGTTGATCGAGAAGCCGGCGAGGTACATCACGCCGAAGGTTCCGACCAGCGACAGTGGCACCGCAAGGCTCGGGATCAGGGTCGCCGGCAGGCTGCGCAGGAACAGGAAGATGACCACGATGACCAGCACGATCGCCAGCACCAGCTCGAACTCGGTGGCGGCGATCGCGGCGCGGATGGTGACGGTGCGGTCGGTGAGCACGGTCACCTCGATCGCGCCGGGCAGGCCGGCCGTGACCTGGGGCAGCATCGCCTTCACCGCATCGACCACCTGGATCACGTTGGCGCCCGGCTGCCGCTGCACCGACAGGATGATCGCGGGCGTCGATCCGCTCCAGGCGGCCAGCCGCGTGTTTTCGGCACCGTCCACCACTTCGGCCACTTCGCGCAGGCGCACCGGGGCGCCGTTGCGGAAGGCCAGGGTCAGGTCGCGGTATTCGTCGGCGGTGCGCAACTGGTCGTTGGCATCGATGGTCGAGGCCTCCAGCGGGCCGTCGAAGCTGCCCTTGGGCTGGTTCACGTTCCAGGCCGCGATCGCGGTGCGCACGTCGTCCAGGTTCAGGCGGTAGGCCGCCAGCGCCGCTGGATTCAGCCGTACCCGCACCGCCGGCCGCTGCCCGCCGGCGATCGACACCAGGCCGACGCCGGGCACCTGCGCGATGCGCTGGGCGATGCGGGTCTCGATCAGGTCCCGTACCCGCGGCAGCGGCAGGGTCGGCGAGGTCACCGCCAGCGTGAGGATCGGCGTGTCGGCCGGGTTCACCTTGCTGTAGATCGGTGGCGCCGGAAGGTCCTGCGGCAGCAGGTTCGAGGCCGCGTTGATCGCCGCCTGCACCTGCTGCTCGCCGATGCCCAGTTGCAGACCGAGGGAGAAACGCAGCGTGATCACCGAAGCGCCGCCGGAGCTGCTCGACGACATCTCCTCCAGCCCGGGCATCTGTCCGAACTGGCGCTCGAGCGGTGCGGTGATCACCGAGGCGACGATGTCCGGGCTCGCGCCCGGATAGAGCGTGACCACCTGGATGGTCGGATAGTCCACCTGCGGCAGCGCCGACAGCGGCAGCAGGCGCCAGGCGACCAGCCCCGACAGCAGGATCGCCAGCATCGCGAGCGAGGTCGCGACCGGGCGCTGGATGAACAGCCGCGACGG
>JAJTHE010000082.1 GCA_021298815.1 Betaproteobacteria bacterium
ACGCAGGCGTCATCGCGCGCTGTCGGGCCGGGTTGGCCAGCCGATCCAGGGCCGATGGTGGCCTGCGGCGCATCGGTGCGAGGCTGGTCGGCTGCAGGCAGCAACGCGTGGGGGCTGCCAGGGGCGTTTGAAAGTACTATTTGCCGGTGAAGCTGACCTTCCTCGGGCGGCATACCCAGTTCGAGAACTTCGCGGCGACACCGGGCCCCGGGGCGGTTCTGAGCGAACGTCGCCGAGCCAGCGATCAGTCGAACCCGCCTTGACGCAGAAACAGGTGATGGGTGTCCGCGCGTATCCAGGACTGCCGCACTTCGATGGGTGAGCCGTCGATCGCACGCGCGAGCCGGTCAATACGCAGGACGGGTGCGCCGGAGGGTTGCCGCAGCAGGCGCGCGATGCGGGGTGGCGCGCGAACAGCCTTCAACCGGTCGTCAGTGCGCACGATCGTGACCCCGAAGAGCCGCTGCAACGACCCGTAGATCGTCGGCGCAGCCTCAGCGAGCGCGCGCGCATCAAGCCGTGGAAAGCGTGCTCGCGACAAGACGATCTCCGCGGCTTGCACCGGCACGTCCGCCATCTTCAGCACGTTGGTGATACGCCACACGCGCCGCTGGTCTGCAGTCCGCCCCAACCCGAGCACTTCGGCTTGCGCAATGCTGGCCTGATCGGGCAGTAGCG
Source organism: Betaproteobacteria bacterium (assembly GCA_021298815.1). GTDB lineage: Bacteria > Pseudomonadota > Gammaproteobacteria > Burkholderiales > CAIKXV01 > CAIKXV01. The sequence goes on from JAJTHE010000082.1 coordinate 679, forward strand.
ACACGATCTCGCTCACTGGCCGCTCTCGCGGCCCGGCATCCGGAAACACGTGGAAGAACCGGTAGACGCTGCTGTCTTCGTCGCGTGGGGAGATGAACGTACCCTTGCCCTGGCGGCGTATCAGCACCTGCGCCGCTACCAGCTCGGCGACAGCCGCGCGAACCGTCGACACGCTGATGTTCATCTGCTTCGCGAGTTGCGTCTCGCTCGGCAACGCTGTACCTGGCGCCCACTCGGCGGCGGCGATGCGTCCGGCGAGCAACCGCTGCACCTGACGGTACAAGGGGTCCTCGTCGTCCATGCGCAGCCTGGAATCTTTGCTAGAGACAGCCTTCATGCGCCTGGAGCTTAGCAGAGCGGCCACAGAAGCGACCACTTGACTGGCTCCCGGGCCGAACGTACAGTCCATCGACTCATTCGAATGACATGGAGGGGCTATGCGAATCGTGGGTTTCGCTGCGCTTTTTGGCGCAGCACTGCTGAGCGGCTTGCTTGCGGCAACGCCGCTGGCTGCGCAATCGTGGCCAGCGCGACCGATCACGATGGTCAATCCATATGCGGCCGGGGCTGGCGTCGACCCGGTAGCGCGTCTGGTCGCGCAGCGGCTCGGCGAGCGCCTGGGACAGCCGGTGGTGGTTGAGAACCGCACGGGTGCGGCTGGCATGATCGGCGCAGCCACCGTGGCGAGGGCCAAACCCGATGGGTACACGATCATGATGTCGGCCGCCGGCGACATTGCGATCAACCAGCATCTGTACAAGTCAATGACGTATGACGCCGAGCGCGACTTCGCGCCGATCACGCAGGCGGTGCGGCTGCCATTCCTGCTTGCCGTGCATCCGTCGGTGCCGGCGAAGAGTCTGAAGGACCTGATCGCACTGGCGAAAGCGCGACCGGATCAGCTTACCTACGGCTCTGGCGGAAGCGGCTCTTTGCAACATCTGGCTGGTGCCCTGCTCGTCGCCAGTGCCGGCGTGAAGATGACCCATGTTCCGTACAAGGCTGTAGCGCCGGCGCTGGTCGATCTGCTTGGCGGTCAACTGAGTCTGGTGTTTGCGGGGGTGCCCGCGGCGCTGCCGCACGTAAAGGCGGAAAAGCTGCGCGCGCTCGGCGTGACCAGTACGAAGCGCATCGAGCAGGCCCCTGAGATTCCGACGATCGCCGAGCAGGGCTATCCCGGCTTCGAGATCATGCAGTGGTTCGGTGTCTTTGCTCCCGCGAAGACACCGCCTGAGATCGTCGAGCGGCTTTACAAGGAAATTGCCGCGGTGCTGTCGGAGCCTTCGGTAGTGGAGACGCTGCGCGCGCAAGGTGCCGAACCTGTCGCCAGTTCCCCCGCTGAGTTCGCCAAGTTCATTCGCGCCGAGATCGTCCGCTTCGGGAAACTCGTCAAGTTGTCGGGTGCGTCCGTCGATCAGTGACGGGCTAGGGTCGCTGCGTCGATGAGCCTGGAGGATACGCTATGGAGACTATAGATCGCCGCCCGGTAGAACAGTTGCGATGTGATCTGCTAGTCGCCGGTGGCGGGGCGGCCGGAGTTGCTGCGGCGGCTACTGCGGCGCGTTCGGGGTTGAACGTGGTAGTGCTCGAACGCTACGGGTTCTGTGGCGGGGCGGCTGTCGCAGGACTCTCCGGCACCGTATGTGGCCTCTATCTCTCGCGCCCCGGTGCGACCGGGGCACCTGAGCAGGTCGTACACGGTTTCGCAGCTGAGTTCGTCGACGCGCTCGCTTCTCGAGGGGGTGTCACCGACCCGGTGCGCTATGGCGATACCTGGACGCGCGTACACGATCCGATCGCCTGGCGTGAGACTGCGGATGCTCTGCTGGCGCAGGCAGGGGTGCAAGTGGTCTTCCATGCGACTGTCATCGCCGTGCATTTGGAAGGCGGAGAGCGTATCGCCGGTGTGCGCGCATATACGAAGGCTGGGTTGCTCGATGTCTTTGCTGGCATGGTGATAGACGCCACCGGCGATGCTGACGTGATCGAGATGGCTGGGCTGGGCACCACCATCGGTCAGGACGGACGCGTACAGAACCCCACCATGATCTTCCGTATGCAGGGCGTGGACGTGGCGCGCTTCATGCGCCGCTATGGACCGGACACCATCCTCGGCCCGGAGATCGAGTCGTTGATTGCGCGGGAGCAGGGAGCGGGTGCAGACCTGCCCAGGCGCAAGGTGTTCCTGTTTCCGACGCCTCGTGAAGGTCAGTTACTTTGCAACGCGACCCGGATCATCGGTGGGGATGGACGGGAACTGGTGGCGGTGCGCTGGCGCGATCTGTCAGAGGCGGAGGCGCGCGGGCGCGCTCAGGCCCGGGCCTACGCAGAGTTCTTCCGAGCGCATCTCGAAGGCTGCGAGAACGCATGGCTGGTCGATACCGGCGTGCAGGTTGGTGTACGTCAGACGCGCCAGATCGCCGGCGTGGCGACGCTTGCCAACACCGATGTGACCACGGCGCGCAAGCGCGCAGATGGTGTGGCGCGTTCGCCGTGGCCGATCGAGTTGCACAGCGGAGACAGGCCGCGGCTGGTATGGAGCCATGATGACTTCTATGAGGTGCCCTACGGCTGCTTTGTGCCGATCCGCGGCGAGTCGGTGCTTGTAGCCGGCCGTTGTCTATCGGCCGAGCACGAGGCAATGGCGTCGGCCCGTGTCACGGGCCCCTGTTTCGCCTATGGACAGGCAGTTGGACTTGCGGCTGCCGTGAGCCTGCGGGAGGGCATTGCGCCGCGCGCGATCGACGCTGGGACGTTGCGCGATCAGTTGAACCGCCTGGGCGCAGGGCTCGATTGATCCGCACGGCCATCGTACGCGAAGCCTGCCATTCCGCCTTTAACCCTTTCACCCGAGACACCATGTCCGACTCGAATGATCTCAAGGTCAAGTCGTTGCGTGCGGTAACGCTCAGCCGCGAGTTCACCGCAGCGCAATGGAATCCACGCACCCGCTGGAACGCGAAGCGGATCGTGCTCGCCGTGGTCGAGACCCAGGGGGGTGTGTGCGGAATCGGCGAGGCTTACTGCGACGGCGGTGATCCCGCTTCCGTGTTGCAACTGATCGAACGCGATCTCGCGCCGCTTGCGGTAGGCAAGACGCTCTCCGAACTGGGTGCGGTGACGGCGGTGGCGCGCGAGGCGATGGTGGTCAGCGCAAAGGGTGGCGCAGCCTGGGCTGCAGCCAGCGCGCTGGACATCGCTCTATGGGACGCGTGGGGTCGCACGCTTGGCCAGCCGGTGTGCGCGCTGCTGGGCGCGGTGCGCAAGCGCGTGCCGGCTTACGCAAGCGCCGGACTGTACGGCCGCGACAAAACCGTCGACGCCCTTGGGCGTGAGATGGCTGGCTACGTCATGCGTGGGTTTCGTTCGGTCAAGATCAAGGTGGGCGGGACGACGATGCGCGAGGATCTTGCTCGGGTTGCCGCGGTGCGCGAGGCGATCGGACCTGACGTACGACTGATGGTTGACGCGCTGTACGCACTTGACGCGCACGACGCGCTGCGGATGGCGCACGAACTGGCACGTCATGACGTGTACTTTCTCGAAGCGCCCGTGCATCCCGACGATCTGGATGGCCTCGCCCGCGTTGCTGCCGCGAGCCCGGTGCGCATCGCCGGAAACGAATTCGCGTACGGGCTGGACGGTTTTCGCCGCATCCTGCGGCGCGAAGCGGTATCGATCGTGCACCTGGACGCCATTCTGTGCGGTGGAATTTCGGAAGCGATGCGCATTGCCGCATTGTCGGCTGCGTATCATCGCACCGTGTCGTTTCATGCCGCGTCCTCGGCCGTCTGCTTCGCCGCCAATCTGCATTCCGCAGCGGCGGCCCCGAACGTCGACTCCGTCGAGTTCCATATGCTGCACGACATGCTGTTTGACCAGCTGCCAGAAGGAACGTTTCGACTGGTGGATGGCGAGGTGGAGGTGCCGGCAGCGCCAGGCATCGGCCTGGGAGTGGACGCAGACGCGCTGCTTGCAGCGCGCTGAAGCGGCGAAATCACTCCGCTACGGAGCCCCCCTACGAGGCACGCGCAGACGGCTCCGCCGACGCTGCCGGCAGCGGACGTTACAAGCGCTCGCCCGCAAAGTCCGCCAGCCGCGACCGTTTGCCGCGCGCCAGCGTCACATGCCCGCTATGCGTCCAGCCCTTCATCCGGTCGACGACATAGCTCAGGCCTGAACTGCCCTCGGTCAGGTACGGCGTGTCGATCTGCGCGATGTTTCCCAGGCAGACCACCTTGGTTCCCGGCCCGGCTCTCGTGATCAGCGTCTTCATCTGCTTCGGCGTGAGGTTCTGCGCCTCGTCGATGATCAGGAACTTGTTCAGGAAGGTGCGGCCGCGCATGAAGCTGAGCGACTTCACCTTGATGCGTGACCGGATCAGGTCGCGCGTGGCCGCGCGGCCCCAGTCGCCGGTATCGTCGTCGGTCTTGTTCAGCACGTCGAGGTTGTCCTCGAGCGCGCCCATCCACGGGTTCATCTTCTCCTCTTCGGTACCGGGCAGGAAGCCGATATCCTCGCCGACCGGGACCGTCACCCGGGTCATGATGATCTCGGAGTAGAGCTTCTCCTCGAGCGTCTGCGCGAGCCCTGCCGCGAGCGTGAGCAGCGTCTTGCCGGTTCCGGCCTGGCCGAGCAGCGTGACGCAGTCTATCTCCGGATTCATCAGCAGGTTCAGCGCGAAGTTGTGCTCGCGGTTGCGGGCGAGGATGCCCCAGGTGCTGTTCTTCTGGTGCGAAAAGTCGCGGATGGTCTGGAGGATCGCGGTCTTGCCCGACTGCTCCGTCACGATCGCATGGAACGGGCGGTCCGATTCCATCCAGACGAACTCGTTCAGCGCGAAGCCGCTGCAAAGGGGGCCACTGACACGGTAGAAGGTGCTGCCGGCCTGCTGCCACGACTCCATCTCCTTGCCGTGCTTTTCCCAGAAGTCGGCCGGCAGTTCGCGCACGCCGGTGTAGAGGAGGTCGGTGTCCTCCAGTACCTTGTCGTTGAAGTAGTCCTCGGCGGCGAGCCCCAGCGCGCGCGCCTTGATCCGCATGTTGATGTCCTTGCTGACCAGGATCACCTGCCGGCGCGCGTTGCGCTCCTGCAGTGCCTTGACCACCGCCAGGATCTCCGGGCGGTGCGCTCCCCGGATGCAGGCGAACTGCAGGCGCTGGTGCAACGCATAGTCGAGCGCATTGGCCGGCTGCTGGAGAAGCGCGGCCTG
>JAJTHE010000150.1 GCA_021298815.1 Betaproteobacteria bacterium
AACGCGCTGGGCAACCAGACCCGCCTCACCAGCCCCGACACCGGCATCACCAACCGCACCTTCGATGCCGCCGGCAACGTGCTCACCGAGACCGATGCAGCCGGGCGCACGGTCACGCGCACCTGGGATGCACTGAACCGCATGCTCACCGAAGTGCACGCGCAGGCCGGCCGCCCGACCCTGTCGCTCGGCTTCACCTACGACCAGGGCACGAACGGCCTGGGGCGCCTGACCGGCTTCACTGACCCCTCCGGCAGCACGGTGCTCGAGTACGACGCCCGCGGCCGGTTGAGCGTGCGCCGGCAGACCGTTGCCGGCGTCACCACCGAGCTTCGCTACACCCGCGATGCCCAGGGCCGGCTGTCCGAGATGCGCTACCCCTCCGGCCGCCAGTTGCGCTACGGCTACGACCTGCAGGGCCGGGTGAACCGGATCGATCTGGCCGGCCAGCCGATCCTGCAGTCCATCGCCTACCACCCGTTCGGCCCGGCGGTCGCCGGCACCTACTGGAACGGCGTAGCCTGGTCGCGTCCGCTGGACACCGACGGGCGCGTGCAGAGCTACCGCACCGGCAATGCCGCGATCCACGTGCTCGGCTACGACCTCGCCAGCCGCATCACGTCCATCACCCAGCCTGCGCCGTGGGCGAGCCACACCTTCGGCTACGACACCTCCGACCGGCTCACCAGCTGGTCCTCGGGCACCACCAGCTACGCCTGGAGCTTCGACCTCAACGGCAACCGGCGAACGCAGACCGTGGGCGGCAACGTGCAGGCCTCGACCTTCATCAACCCGCCCACCGCCGGGGCGAGCAACCGGCTGCAGTCGGTATCGAACACCACCCCGCCGCGCAGCTTCACCTTCGACCCCAGCGGACGCACCACCGCCGACGGGCTGCGCACCCTCGTGCACGATGCCCGCGGGCGGCTGTCGCAGGTCACCGCGGCTGGCGGCACGACCAGCTTCACGATCAACGCGCTGGGAGAGCGCATCACCAAGTCCGGTCCGCTGACCCCGGGCGGCACGAACGTCTTCCACTACGATCCGACCGGCAAGCTGATCGCCACGTCCGTTGCGGGACAGGACAACTGGACGGACATCCTCTACCTGGGCAACACCCCGGTGGCGATGCTCACCGGGGCGGCGGCAACCCCGGCGATCAGCATCCTGCAGGCCGATCATCTCGATACGGTGGTATCGATCATGAATGCGGCGGCGGTGCAGGTGTGGCGGTGGGATCGGGATCCGTACGGGGCGTTCGTGCCCAACGAAGACCCCGATGGCGACGGGAACCTCGTGCGCTTCGATCTGCGGTTTCCGGGGCAGGTCCTCGATCGCGAGACGGGGCTTCACTACAACTACTTCAGGGATTACGATCCGGCGATCGGGCGGTATGTGCAGTCGGATCCGATTGGGTTGGCGGGGGGCGTCAATACCTATTCTTACGTTGGCGGCAACCCGCTGTCTACAACCGACCCTGAAGGTCTTCATGGTACGCCCAGCGGTGCGTTTCGACCATCTGGCCAAGTGGGCAACTTTGTTTACCGTATCCGCAGGGCGCATGTAGACCGGAACGATCTGCAGCGATCGCCCGTTTTCTCCAGGGACGGCCCTTTGCGCCATTGCTTCATGAGCTGTATCTCGGCTGCTCGCGACGGCGTTCCATTCGCACGGACGGTTGGGATCGCGAATGAAACTCAAGGGTTTCTTAGGTGGGACCTTTGGAACTTGCCGACCAGATACGAAGGCCAGACTCCGTGGGCGTTTTCTTGGGACGACCTCAAGCAGAACGAGCGTGGGTTCGGTTGTGCGCCGACCGGTTGCGATTTATCGCCACAATCACTCGAACTTAGTTGCCTTTCTTGTTGTACCGCAGGACGTCCGTAGGCATGAGACGCCGCAGACTCTGGCGAATTGCGCCCGTTTTCCTGATCGTAGGTTGTAGCGGTCCATCAGAACCGCAGATACAGGAGGCATTGCTTTCTGCAGTAAGGAAAGAGCTTGGTGATCGAGTGACTGTAACCACACGCGCGAAAGGTTCTGGCGACGGTTGGGATGGGTTCACTGAGCAACACGTCGGCTTTGAGCTTCAATCATCGTCAGTCATTCCTGAACCGAACGATTTTGTTGCGGTAAGCGCGTCGAGCAGCGATCGATACTGTGGGGGGCTTGCAATCATTTCGTTTCAGCAAAGTTTCCCGCGAAGCTGGACGTATGTGAGTTCCCGCGTGGTGCGCAAGGCGTCGTCAGCCGAATGTAGGAATTGAATAGTGCAACCGGCTGCCGCCGGTACCCACCACGTTCCCGCCGCGCGCCTTCACCTTCGACGCCAGCGGGCGCACCACCGCCGACGGGCTGCGCACGCTGGTGCATGATGCGCGGGGGCGGCTCGCGCAGGTCACCGCTGCAGGCGGCACGACCAGCTTCACGATCAACGCGCTGGGCGAGCGCATCACCAAGTCCGGCCCGCTGACCCCGGGCGGGACGAACGTCTTCCACTACGATCCGACCGGCAAGCTGATCGCCACGTCCGTTGCGGGACAGGACAAC
>JAJTHE010000007.1 GCA_021298815.1 Betaproteobacteria bacterium
AATTCGAGATGCGGCGTGCGCCGCGCGCGACGATCGGCGCATGGGTGGTCGCGGCGACGGTGCTGGTCCCGGCAGCCTCTGCCGTGCAGGCGCAGAAGTTCCCCGACCGGCCGCTGCGCATCATCACCGGCTTCCTGCCCGGCGGCGTGTCCGACACCATCGCGCGGGTGCTCGGCGACCAGTTGAGCACCGCGCTGGGCGAGCGCGTGGTGATCGACGGCCGTCCCGGAGCGGGCGGCATGGTGAGCATGGAGATCGCCGCCAAGGCCACGCCCGACGGCCACACGATCTACCTCGCGCAGCCGGTGGTGTCGATCGCCGCCGCCATCGACAAGTATCCGTGGGACCCGATCAAGGCGTTTTCCCCGGTCGGCATGATCGGCATCTCGATGACCCTGCTCGCGGCCAATCCTTCGTTCCCCGCGGGCAATCCGAAGGAGTTCATCGCCTATGCGCGGGCGAATCCGGGGAAGATCAACTACGGCTCATCCGGCTTCGGCGGCCCCAACCACATCGCGGCCGAGCTGCTTCAGGTGATGGGGAAGTTCCAGATGAACCACGTCCCGTACAAGGGCGCAGGCGCCACGGTGCCGGCGGTTATCAGCGGCGAGGTGCCGGTGGGCGTGATGCCGCTGCTGGCCGGCATCCCGCACCTGAAGGCGGGCCGTATCAAGCCTATCGGGGTCAGCGGCGTCAAGCGCACCACGGCGGCACCGGACATCCCGGCGTTCAACGAGACCATCCCGGGCTTCAGCTATCAGTCGTGGTTCGGCTTCGTGCTGCCGGCCGGCGCCGCGCGTCCGGTCGTGATGCGGCTGAACACCGAACTGAACAAGATCCTCAACAATCCGGACATCCGCGAGAAGCTGTCCAGCCAGGGTGTCGACACCGAGACCAGCACGCCCGAACACCTGGGCAAGGTAATGGCCGAGGACGTGGTCGCGCTGCGCAAGCTGATCAAGGCGACCGGGCTCAAGCTGAACTGATGACGCCGCCTGCGTCCTTCCCCTGCAGCCCGCCCTTCCGGCCGAAGGGCTGTTTCGGCTAACATGTCAGTTCTGGCAGCGTGATGCCGATGGAGCGACCGATGAACGACCCGCACGTGAATCTCGAGAATTTCTGGATGCCCTTCACCGCCAATCGCCAGTTCAAGGCGAAGCCGCGGATGCTGGTGTCGGCCAAGGACATGCACTACACCAGCGACGATGGCCGGAAGGTGGTGGACGGCTGCGCGGGCCTGTGGTGCGTGAATGCAGGCCATAACCGCGAGGAGATCATCTCCGCGATCAAGGCCCAGCTCGACACGCTCGACTTCGCGCCGACGTTCCAGATGGGCCATCCGATGGCGTTCAAGGCGGCCGAGAAGGTGGCTGCCCTCGCGCCGGCCGGGATGAGCAAGGTGTTCTTCGCCAACTCCGGTTCCGAATCGGTCGACAGCGCGCTGAAGATCGCGCTCGCCTACCACCGTGCCCGCGGCGAGGGCACGCGCACCAAGTTCATCGGCCGCGAGCGCGGCTACCACGGGGTCGGCTTCGGCGGCATCTCGGTCGGCGGGATCCCGCTCAACCGCAAGGTGTTCGGCGGCCAGCTCCTGCCCGGCGTCGACCACCTGCCGCATACCCACAACCTGCGTGAGGCGGCGTTCTCGCGCGGCCAGCCGAAGTGGGGCTCGCACCTCGCCGAAGACCTCGAGCGGCTGGTGGCGCTGCACGACCCGTCGAACATCGCCGCGGTGATCGTCGAGCCGGTGGCGGGCTCCACCGGCGTGCTGCCGCCGCCGGTGGGCTACCTCGAGACGCTGCGGGCGATCTGCGACAAGCACGGTATCCTGCTGATCTTCGACGAGGTCATCTCCGGCTTCGGGCGCCTGGGCACGCCGTTCGCGGCGCAGTACTTCAACGTCACGCCCGACCTGATCTGCTGCGCGAAGGGCATCACCAACGCGACCATCCCGATGGGTGCGGTGATCGCGAAAGACCACATCTTCGACGCGATGATGAACGGCCCCGAAGGCCTGATCGAGCTGTTCCACGGCTACACCTACTCGGGGCACCCGGTGGCCGCTGCCGCCGCGGTCGCGACGCTCGACCTGTACGAGCAGACCCACCTGTTCGAGGCCTCGCGGCCGATGCATTCGGCCATCGCCGATGCCGCGCACGGCATGCGCGAGCTGCCGAACGTGATCGACGTGCGCAACATCGGCCTGATCGCGGCGATCGAGCTCAAGTCGCGCGACGGCAAGCCCGGGGCGCGTGCCTACGAGGCGATGGTGAAGTGCTTCGAGCGCGGCGTGCTGGTGCGCATCACCGGCGACACCATCGCGCTGTCGCCGCCGCTGATCGTCGGCCAGTCGCACCTGGACGAGATCTTCGACACCCTGGGCGACGTGCTGCGCACGATCGACTGAGCATCCATCGCCGCCGTCACCCTTGCCCCGGGAGCGCCCATGGCCCAGAAGCGCGAACGTAAGCTGGCCGTGGGCGCGATCAGCGCCCGGCCGACCCTCACCGGCAACCACCATGCGGTGGCCACCGGGCACTACCTGGCCTCGCTCGCCGCGATGCGGGTGCTCGACCGCGGCGGCAATGCGATCGATGCTGGCGTCACTGCCTCGATGGCGCTGGCCATCCTCCAGTGCGACATGGTGTCCTTCGCCGGCGTGGCGCCGACGCTGATCTACCTGAAGGAGGAGGGTCGCGTGGTCAGTCTCGCGGGCCTGGGCTACTGGCCGGCCGCCACCGACGTCGCGAAGATCATCACCGCGGGCAACGGCAAGCACGTGCCCGAGGGCCTGCTGCGCACCGTGATCCCGGCCGCGCCCGGGACGCATATCGAGGCGCTGCGGCGCTGGGGCACCATCTCCTTCGAAGAGGCGGCGACGCCGGCGATGGAACTGGCGCGCGACGGCTTCGCGGTGTTCCCGCTGCTCGCGAGCAACCTCGAATACGTGTACGAGCAGAACGCGCGCTGGCCGGACAACCACAAGGTGTTCAACGCGCCGGGCGACCGCGCGCTGCGCCACAACGAGGTGATCCGACAGGTCGACCTGGCGAAATCGATCGGCGGCATGATCGAGGCCGAACGCCATGCGCGCGGCGACCGCGACCGCAAGCTGCGCGCCGCGCGCGACTTCTTCTACGATGGCCCGATCGCCGATGCGATCGAGAAGTACCATGTCGAGAACGGCGGTTTCATGCGCCGCTCCGACCTCGCCGCCTGGGAAGTGCCGGTCGAGGACAGCCTGAAGGTGAACTACCGCGGCTACGAGGTGCACAGCTGCGATGCCTGGTGCCAGGGCATCGTGCTGCTCGAGTCGCTGAAGATCCTCGAGGGCTACGACCTGCAAGGCATCGGCCACAACTCGCCCGACTACGTGCACACGGTGGCGGGTGCGCTCAACCTCGCGTTCGCCGACCGCGAAGCCTATGTGAGCGACCCGAAGTTCGTGCCGGTACCGTCGGCGACGATGCTGTCGGACGCCTACGCGGCGCTGCAGCGCGCACGCATCGACCCGGCACGTGCGTTCCCGAAGATGCCGGACCCGGGCCCGGTGGGCGAGGCGAAGCGCACCGGTTCCGCCGAGCCGAAGTATTCGATCACCCGCAGCCGCACGCAGATGTCGATGGACACCATCTACGGCTGCACGGTCGACCGCCATGGCAACGCCTACTCGGCCACGCTGTCCGATCCGCAGTACGACACGCCGATCATCCCCGGCACCGGGCTCGCCATCTCAGGGCGCGGCTGCCAGTCGCGGCTCGAGCCCGGCCATGCGGCCGAGGTGAAGCCGGGCAAGCGGCCGCGCCTGACGCCCAACCCGTCGCTTGCCTTCCGCGACGGCAAGCTGTTCATGGCCTTCGGCACCCCGGGCGGCGACGTGCAGTCGCAGGGCATGCTGCAGGTGTTCCTGAACGTGGTCGAGTTCGGCATGACCATGCAGCAGGCGGTGGAAGTGCCGCGTTTCGCGAGCTACAACTTCCCAAATTCGTTCGCGCCGCACGAGTACCGGCCCGGCCGCCTGGGCCTGGAGACCGACATGTCGCCGGAAGTTTTCGAGGCGATGCGCAGCCGGGGCCACGACGTAGAGACCTGGCCGAAGTGGTCCGCGGTCACGGCCGCGGTGTGCGCGATCATGCGCCACGAGAGCGGGCAGCTGCACGCGGGTGCAGATCCGCGGCGGGAGGGGTACGCGCTCGCCTGGTAGGGCGATGTCGCGCCGTCGAACGGACCCGACACGACCGGACCCAACACATCAGGCAGGAGGCATCACGGTGGCAATCACTGGTCAGGCCGGCGAAGATCGAGCAGGACGGCAACGGACGCATGTCGCGGGTTGCCGGCGCGCACGCTGCGGGCGGCATGCCGGCACGGCGTCCGTGCTGGCCTGCGGTGGGCTGCTCGCGGCCTTGCTGATGCCGGTGGCACCGGCGGCCGCGCAGGGGGCGTCCACCTTTCCGGTGCGGCCGGTGCGCATGATCAACCCTTTCTCCGGCGGCGGCGGCATCGAGCTCACTGCGCGCCAGATGGGTCAGCACCTGTCCGAGCGCTGGGGCCAGCCGGTGATCGTCGACAACCGTCCCGGGGCGGCGACCATCGTCGCCACCGAGATCGCCTCGAAGGCGGCGCCCGACGGCCACACGCTGCTGCTGATCACCACCACCTTCGCGATCAACCCCACGCTGTACGGGAAGCTGCCGTACGACCCGGTGCGCGACTTCACCCCGCTGATCCAGCTCACCGCGCAGCCCAACATCGTGGTGGTCAGCGCCACCTCGCCGATCGTGACGGTGAAGGACCTGCTCGCGGCTGCGCGGGCGAAGCCGGGCGAGCTGACCTTCGCGTCTCCGGGCGCCGGTTCCGCGCCGCACCTGTCGGCGGAGCAGCTGAAGTCGATGGCGAAGATCGACATGATCCATGTGCCCTACAAGGGCATCCCGCCGGCGATCACCGACCTGCTCGGCGGCCGCGTCACGATGCTGTTCACGACCGCGCTGTCGGCGGCGCCGCAGATGAAGGCCGGCAAGATCCGCGCGGTCGCGGTCACCAGTGCGAAGCGCAACCGCATGCTGCCCGACGTGCCGGCGATGGCCGAGACCCTGCCGGGCTACGACCTGGCGGCCCTGCAGGGCATCGTGGTGCGCTCCGGCACGCCGCGCGCGATCGTCGACCGGCTGGGCCGCGACCTGCGCGAGGTGGTGGGCTTGCCCGACGTGCGCGCGCGCCTCGAGGCCGAGGGTGCTGACGTGATTGCAAGCACGCCGGAGGAGTTCGCGGTGGCGCTCCGGCGCGAGATGGCGACCTGGTCGAGGATCGTGAAGGAATCCGGCGCGAAAGCGGAGTGAGTCATCGCGCAGGATGCCGCAGTGCGGCGATAATCGCCGCAGTCCAACCCTGCGGAGTCACTGCAATGCCCCTCGCACAGATCTACATGGCCCCCGGCCGCACCGACGAACAGAAGGCGAAGCTGATCGAGCGCGTCACCCAGGCGTTCACCGAGACCGTCGGCGTGCCGCCGGATTCGGTCTGGATCACCATCCAGGAGGTCCCGCGCACCCAGTGGGGCGTCGCCGGCGAAACCCTCGCAGCAAAGAAGTAGGGCGATGAACCTCGATCGCGTCGGTTACGGGAAGTCGCTCCCGGAAGAGTTCAACGTGATCATCGAGATTCCGATGAACGCGGATCCGGTGAAGTACGAGGTCGACAAGGAGACGGGCGCGATGTTCGTCGACCGGTTCATGTCGACGTCGATGCGCTATCCCTGCAACTACGGCTACATCCCGCACACCCTGTGCGGCGACGGCGATCCGGTGGACGTGCTGGTGCTCAGTCCCTATCCGCTGATCAGTGGCGTGGTCGTGCGCTGCCGTCCCGTCGGCATGCTGAAGATGACCGACGAGGCGGGCGAGGACACCAAGCTGCTGGCGGTGCCGATCGACAAGGTCTGCACGCTGTATGCAGGCGTGAAGATGCCGGCAGACGTGCCGCCGCTCGTCCTCGCCCAGGTCGGCCACTTCTTCGAGCACTACAAGGACCTCGAGCCGGGCAAGTGGGTGCGCATCGATGGCTGGGAAGGTCCCGAGCAGGCCAAGGCCGAGATCGTGGCCGGCATTCGCCGCTACGAAGAGGCGAAAAGCAAGCCGGCCTTCTGAATACGGACTAGTGCATCGCAGCATAACGCCGCGTCCGCCTCCCAGGCAGCAGTGTCTCTTTTTCGTCTGCACCTTGGGGGAGGCGATGATCCACTGGTGCGCCGGTGCGTGCCGGGATTGCCGTTGCAACGCAGCAAAACCTGCTTCGCACTCGAACGGTGCGTGACCGCGTTTGGAAACAGATTGTTTTCGCCAAGGGCCAGGAGTAGGATTCGTGCGGCTTCGAGGTCACTGTCGATGAAGTGCATGGGCAGGTCTGGAACATGCCGGCAGGACGAAACGGCAGGACACTCGGAGTCACGATCAGCAGGAGGAGGTCGTTGGAGAGAAGAAGGTGCACGCAGTTGCGCCGAACATGTGAACCGCGGCGCGCCCAGTCATCCCGGCATCCAGAACAAATCAAGGACGGCGAGCGTCGCAGCGACTGAAGTGTTGCAGGAAAGCCGGGGGGGCCGAGAGGCCCCCCCGTCTTTTTGGTGGAGCGCCCTAGCGCACAGCCCGGCCGCCCTCGACCCGCGGCCCTTGCCCTGCCGGTCGACCGACCCGTTGCGGCGCGATCGACTAAACTCGGTGTTCCACGAAGATCATTGACGGGGGAGCGGGACATGGCGATCAGCGGAAACCTGGGCGGAGGCTCGTCACCGAGCCGGGAAATGGCCTTCAACATGAAGCTCCTCGGCGCGCACGAGCTCAACGGCAACGGCAACGTCGGCGAGGGCATCAGCATCCAGAAGACGCGCGACGGCCGCCGCATCCTGTGGGTCGCGCACGAGTCGGCACCGACCAACTTCACCGGCATCGACGTCACCGACCCGCGCAAGCCGAAGGTGGTGATCCAGACCCAGCTGCCGCATTCGCGCGTGCGCTCCAACTCGCTCGACGTGGTCGGCGACGTGATGTGCGTGGCCTACCAGACGCGCGACCTCGGCGCCAAGCCCGCCGGCTTCGAGCTGTTCGACATCAGCAAGCCGGAAGAGCCGAAGTCGATCAGCTTCTTCGACTGCTCCGGCCCGCATTCGCGCGGCGTGCACATGGTGTGGTTCGTCGACGGCAAGACGGTGCACATCTCGTCGGGCGCCGAAGACTTCGAGCCGCACGATCCGCGCGACGACCAGATCTACCGCATCATCGACGTGAGCAACCTGTCCAAGCCGACCGAGGTCGGCCGCTGGTGGGCGCCGGGCACGAAGAAGGGCGACAAGGAGACCTGGCGCACCGACCCGGGCGGCAAGGAACTCGGCCGCACCGGCTACCGGGTGCACAACACCTGCGTCTGGCCGCAGCGTCCCGACCGTGCCTACCTCGGCTACATCGACTACGGCGCGGTGGTGCTCGACATCAGCGACCGCACAAATCCGAAGATGGTCTCGCGCTGGACGCACCGCCCGGCCTTCCACCACTCGCTGATGCCCCTGTTCAGCCGCGACCTGATGGTGATGAGCGACGAGAGCACCCAGGACGGCGCGAAGGACTGGCCGATGCTGGTGTGGATGCTCGACGCGAAGGACGAGCGCTACCCCACCTCGATCAGCACGCTGCCGATGCCGCCGGTGGAGACGTTCAGCAAGCGCGGTGGCCGCTTCGGCGCGCACAACCTTCACGACAACGTGCCGGTCGAGACTTCGCACTGCTCCGAAGAGATCATCTACTGCGCGATGTTCAACGGCGGCGTACGCATCTACGACACGAAGAACCCGTACCAGCCGCAGGAGATCGGCTACTACGTGCCGGCCGCCCCGGCGCTGTCGCCGGCCGGCGCCGCGCAGATGAACGACATCTGGGTCGACGAGAACCGGCTGGTGTACACGGTCGACCGGCTCGCGGGGGGCATCTACATCCTCGAGACGACGTTCTAGGAGCAGCGGCATGAACGCAGCGGCGAAGATACCGGTGTCGGTGATCACCGGTTTCCTCGGCAGCGGCAAGACCACGCTGCTGGGCAAGCTGCTGCGGCATCCCGGGATGAACCGGGTCGCGGTGATCATCAACGAGTTGGGCGAACAGTCGATCGACCACGACCTGGTACAGACCTCGAGCGAGCAGATGATGGTGCTCGACAACGGCTGCCTGTGCTGCCGGGTGCGCGGCGACCTGCAGGAGACGCTGGTCGACCTGTGGATGAAGCGGCGCAACGGCGAGACCATCGACTTCAACCGGGTGGTGATCGAGACCACCGGGCTGGCCGACCCGGCGCCGGTGATCCACACGATGATCACCGACACCTCGGTGTGCAACACCTACACGCTCGACGCGATCATCACGCTGGTCGACGCGGTGAACGGCAACGAACAGCTCGACACGCTGGAAGAGCCGGTGAAGCAGGCGGCGGTGGCCGACCGGCTGGTGATCACCAAGACCGACCTCGCCGATCCGGCCGAGGTCGAGGTGCTGGAGACCCGGCTGCGCGAGCTCAACCCGCATGCGGCGATCATCCGCTGCGTGATGGGCGATCTCGATCCCTCGTTCCTGGTCGATGTCGGCGTGCGCCACCGCGAGGCATCCGAGAAGGCGATCGAGAACTGGCTGGGCAGCGAATCCTTCGTGCCGGTGCAGGGCGCGGGGTCGGCCTCGGCGATCCCGGGTGGCCGGCTGGCGGCCAGCGCCCCGGCGCGCAGGCTACCGAAGGGGCAGCACACCGCGGGCGTCGATTCGTTCTGCCTGTACTACGACACGCCGTTCTCGTGGAAGACGTTCTCGGTGGCGATGGAGGTGCTGACCTCGCTGCGCGGGCCCGACCTGCTGCGGGTGAAGGGGCTGCTCGACATCGAAGGCGAGCCCGGCCCGGTGGTGGTGCAGGGCGTACAGCACCTGTTCCATCCGCCGGTCACGCTCGATGCGTGGCCGAGCGCGGACCATCGCAGCCGGCTGGTGTTCATCACCCGCAACATCCCGCGCGCGATGATCGAGAACCTGGTCGGCGCGATCCTCGCGACGGCTGCGTCGGCGCCTGCGGTCCCGGCCAAAGCCGACGCGACCCAGGCGTCGTGAGCGGGGCCGGGCCGGGGCGATCCGCCCTTCCTCCGATGCCGCGGCCGCTGCCGGCGCGCAGCGTGCTGCAGGGGCGCTACGTGCGGCTGGAGCCGGTCGGCGATGCGCTTCATGGAGACGCGCTGCATGCCGCCTGTTCGGTGCCGGATGTTGCCGAGCGCTTCCGCTACCTGTTCGACCACCCGCCGGTGGATCGCGCCGACCTTTCGCGCTGGATCGAACGCAGTCGTGCGACGAACGATCCGATGGCCTTCGCCGTGGTCGATGAGGCGACCGGCCGTGCCGGCGGCAGGCAGTCGCTGATGCGCATCGTGCCCGAGCATGGCGTGATCGAGATCGGCAACATCTACTGGGGGCCCGGCATCGCCGGCACCCGGATCGCGACCGAGGCGCAGTTCCTGTTCGCGCAGTACGCGTTCGACGGACTCGGCTACCGGCGCTACGAGTGGAAATGCGACAACCGCAACGAACCGTCGAAGCGCGCCGCGCTGCGTTTCGGCTTCCGTCCCGAAGGCGTGTTCCGCCAGCACATGGTGATCAAGGGCGAGAACCGCGACACCGCCTGGTTCGCGATCCTCGACCATGAGTGGCCTGCGCTGAAGGCCGGCTACCTGCGCTGGCTGGATCCGTCCAACTTCGATGCCTCCGGAACCCAGCGTCGCCCGCTGGCGGCCTGCCTGCCGCAGCCGTAACCGGGGTCAGACCCCGGGTTTTCTGCTTCAGAAGCCGACGGCCTGGCCGTCGCAGCGGGGCTCGGAGCCGGCGCAGTAGCCGTCGTCGAGCTTCTGGATGATCTGGGCGCGGCCGTAGTCGGTGGAGCCGCGTTCGGTGACGGCGATCTGGTGGCCGCGCTTGCGCAGGTCTTCGACGACCTCGGCCGGGAAGGCGTGCTCGAGGGCGACCTTCAGGCCGTCGTCGACGCGCCAGCGCGGGCCGTCGGCCATCGCCTGCGGGTTCTGGCCGTAGTCGGCCACGCGCAGCACCATCTGCGAGTGACCCTGGGCCTGCATCGAGCCGCCCATCACGCCGAAGCTCATCGCCGGCTTGCCGTCCTTCGTGATGAAGCCGGGGATGATGGTGTGGAACGGGCGCTTGCGCGGGCCGACCTCGTTGGCATGGCCCTTCACCAGCTTGAAGCCCCAGCCGCGGTTCTGCAGGCTGATGCCGGTGCCGGGGACGACGACGCCGGAACCGAAGCCCTTGAAGTTCGACTGTATGAACGACACCATCATGCCGGATGAATCGGCGGCGGTCAGGTACACCGTGCCGCCGCGCGGTAGGTCGCCATGGCCGGGATCCTTCGCGCGCTTCATGTCGATCAGCCGGCTGCGTTCCTGCAGGTAGGCCGAGTCGAGCATCTGCGCCGGGGTGACCTTCATCGCCGCCGGGTCGGCCGCGTACTGGTACATGTCGGCGAAGGCGAGCTTCATCGCCTCGACCTGCATGTGCACATGGTCGGCCGAGTCGCAGGCGAACTGGCCCGGGTTCAGGTGGCCGAGGATGCCCAGCGAGATCAGTGCGCCGATGCCCTGGCCGTTGGGCGGGATCTCGTGCAGGCGGTAGCCCTTGTAGTCCATGTGGATCGGCTCGACCCAGTTCGCCTCGTGCGCGGCGAGGTCGGAGGCGTCCATCACGCCGCCGTTCTGCTTGATCCAGGCGGCGATCTTCTCGGCCAGTTCGCCGCGGTAGTAGGCTTCGCCGCCGGTCTTGCCGATCAGTTCGAGCGTCTTCGCCTGGTCGGGATAGCGGAACAGCTCGCCGGCCTTCGGCGCACGCCCGTTCGGCATGAAGCCGTCCTTCCAGCCCGGGTAGGTCTGCAGTTCGTCGACCGACTGCGCCCACAGCTTCGCGATGGTCGGCGTGACCAGGTAGCCGTCGCGCGCATAGCGGATCGCCGGCTCGAGGATGTCGGCGAAAGGCAGCTTGCCCCACTTGTCGTGCAGCATCTTCCACGCCGAGATGCAGCCCGGCACGGTGATCGCATCGACGCCGCGTTCGGGCATCTTGCCGTGGTACTTCTCGAAGTACTTCGGCGTCCATGCCGCCGGCGAGCGGCCCGAGGCATTCAGCCCGTGCAGCTTTCCGCCGTCCCAGACCAGCGCGAACGCGTCCGACCCGAGCCCGTTGCTGCACGGCTCGACCACGGTGAGGGTGGCGGCGGTGGCGATGATCGCGTCGATCGCCGAACCGCCGCGCGCGAGCATCTGCAGGCCGGCCTGGGCCGCGAGCGGCTGCGAGGTGGACACCATGTTGCGCGCGAACACAGGGCTGCGCTGCGATGCGTACGGGAGGTGGGGATCGACGTGGCCCATGTAAGGCTCCTGCAGGGAAGGGCGGCGCGCGCGGGGGCAGGCCTGCCGGGAGGCAGATGATACACCGGCGTCTGGAGGCTACTTCCGTGTCAGTTCGACGCGCGCTGCTGGCGCGAAGCGCCCGTTCCGCTCAAGGCAATGAAGTCTTCCGAGAAGGCCTGCAGACGGTCCATCGCCTGGCGCCGCTGCGCCGGCGTGAGCAGGCGGTCGATGTCGGCGAACGCCTGCGCACGCTGTTCCGCCGCCGCCTGCGCACTGCGTGCGGTCGCCGGATCGCGGCCGCGTTCCCAGTTGGGCGCCCACTGCCGGAACCACGCAGCCATCTCGGCCCGGCTGCGTCCGGACTGCAGCGCCGCGATCAGTTCGCGCTGGCGCCGCTGGCGCTCGGCGAAACGCTGGTCGGTGTTGAGCGGCAACGCGTTCGCCAGCTCGACCACGCGCTCGACCTGCTCGCGGCTCAGCCGCCCGGTGAATCGCTCCACCTGCGCCACCAGTCGCTCCGCGCGCTTCTTCTGCTGTTCGGCGACCGGCTGGCCGACTCCCCATGCCCGAGCGGTCTTCTCGTTGGCACGCACGAACGCGCGTTCGAGCGCCTTCACCTGTTCCGGCGTGAGCGACGCCATCAGGTCTGCCGCGTCGACCGCGCTGCGTTCCACCAGCGCTTCGAAGCGGTCCCGGCTGCGTGCGATCACCCAGTCGACATCCTCGCGAGACAGGCCGTCCTCCACCCGTGCGCGCGTCTCGCGCAGCAGCCGCGCGTACTCGGGCAACTGTTCGCGCCGGTGCCAGTCGTGCAAGGCGCGGAACTTCTGCCCGAACAGGTCGCGCTGGTGCGGTTCGAAATCGACATAGTCGGACAGCGTCCAGTTCACCAGGAGTTCGGCCTGGTTGTAGCCCACGCGTACCCCGGACGAGCATCCTGCGAGCAGGAGCAGCGCCATCACGACGACCAGCAGGCCGCCGATCCGCGTGCCGGGCGGTACGCCCCGTCGAGTGCCCGGCCTCGGGTGCGGGCTCATGCCGAAGCCAGCGCCTGCGCGACGCGGCGCGCGAAGGCGGTATCCGGGGAGGGGCGGCCGGCGACGGCCGATGCGGCGTCGATGTTGTCCGCCATGTGCGCCGGGTCGCCGGTGGCCGGGATCACGCAGGTCACCGCCGGGTGCGCGATCACGAAGGCGAGCGCGAGCTGGGCCCAGCTGCGGTAGCCAGCGCGCGCCGCCCATGCCGGCAGCGCGCGGCCGCGCGTGCGGCGCACCAACTCGCCCTGGCCGAGCGGACGGTTCACCAGCACGGCGGTGCCGGTGTCCGCGGCCGCCGGCAGCAGGCGCTGCTCGGCCTCGCGGTCGAGCGCGTGGTAGTTGAACTGGACGAAATCGATCGACTGGTTGCGCAACAGTTTCTCCAGTGCCGCGAACGCGCCGCCATGGTAGTGCGTGATGCCGACGTAGCGGATGCGCCCTTCCTGCTTCCAGGCCTGCAGCGTATCGAGATGGGTATCGACGTCGACCAGGTTGTGCACCTGCATCAGGTCGATGCGCGGTGCGCGCAGCCGCTGCATCGACCGTTCCATCTGGGCGATGCCTTCGCGCCTGCCCTGGGTCCATACCTTGGTGGCGATGAACAGGCCGTCGTCGGTCGACGATCCGGCCCGCAGCGCGCCGACCACCGACTCCGCGGCACCATACATCGGCGACGAATCCACTACCTTTCCGCCGCGGCTGTCGAACAGCGCGAACACCTCGGACAGGGTGTCCATCGCCGACGATCGCGGCGGGACATCGAACGCACCGAACGTACCCAGCCCGAGCACCGGGATACGTTCCCCGCTGGACGGGATCGTGCGTTCGATCAGTCGGGGGGTATCCATGCAGGCGATGCTGCCAGGGGGCGGGGGGGCGAGGACCAGCCGCGGCCCGCGGTCAGGCGCGCCGCGCCGGCCCGGACAGCGAGAAACGGCCGTCCTGCGCGAGCACGATGTCGAAGCGCGCCTCGAGCACGGCATTGGCATCCGTGGCGCCGGACGGCTTCGCGAAGGGTACCAACAGGGCGTTGCGCAGCGCCGTATCGCGGATCGCGTTGAGCAGTCCGTCGCGCTCGTTCTCGATGGCGCCCGCCACGTAGAGCTGGGTGGTGAGCCGGCGCGTGCCTCCGGCCGACAGCGCGACATGGATATGCGGCGCGCGGCCCGGGTAGGGCACCGGCCGGATGGTGCGGAACCGGTAGCGTCCGGCCGCATCGGTAGTCGCCTGGCCATAGCCCTGGAAGCCGGGGTCCAGCGGCCGGTCGCCGCGGTTGTCCCGGGGATGGTGGTAGCGGCCGAATGCATTGACCTGCCAGATCTCGACCAGCAGGCCGGCCTGCAGCCGGCCGGTGGAATCGGTAACGGTGCCGGTGAGGTCGGTCAGGTCGCCGCGCGCGACGGCCGACTGTCCGGCCACCCGGGTCAGGTCGCTGTCGCGATCGAGCGGAAGCTCGCGCGGGAAGAACGGGCCTTCGGACTGCGACGGCGTGGCACGTCCGGCCGGGGCATCCGCGGCCCTGGCGCTGCCCGGCTGCGCCAGCGACGCGAGCCCGCCGATGCCGCCCAGGGCAGCCGGCACCAGCAACCCGCCCTGCAGGGTCAGCGCGCCGAAACGGCCCAGCCACTGCCGGCGCGGGCCGGATGCCGGGCTGGCCACGCCGTGCAGGCGGCCGACCGCCGCCTCGATCAACGGGGCTTCGCGGCGCGCCATGGTCAGCGCTTCGTGAACTGGGCGGCGCCGAACATGATGTCGCGCTGCTTGTCGTCGATCGGGGCGTTGTGCACGCCGTCGAGTACCTTCAGCGCGCGCTTGACCGCCGGGCGCGCGTCGATCGCGTCGAACCAGCGCTTGACGTTCGGATACTCGTCGATCGCCACGCCGCGCTTCTCGCAGCCGCGCATCCACGGGAAGATCGCGATGTCGGCGATGGTGTACTCCGCACCGCCGACGTACGGCACCGCGGACAGCCGCTTGTCGAGCACGCGGGTCAGGCGGTTCGACTCGTTCGTGTAGCGCTCGATCGGGTAGGGCTGCGGGTCCTTCGCATAGGCGCGGAAATGGTTCGCCTGGCCGAACATCGGGCCGACGCCGCCCATCTGCCACATCAGCCACTGCAGCATCGTGTAGCGGTCGCGATCGGCCGCTGGCATCAGCTTGCCGCTCTTGCTGGCCAGGTAGATCAGCATCGCGCCCGACTCGAACAGCGCGATCGGCTTGCCGTCCGGGCCGTCGCTGTCCACCATCGCCGGGATGCGGTTGTTCGGGCTGATCGCCAGGAACTCCGGCTTGAACTGGTCACCGGTGCGGATGTTCACCGGATGCACGTTGTACGCCAGGCCCATCTCCTCGAGGGCGATGTGGATCTTGTGGCCGTTCGGGGTGGGCCAGGTGTAGAGATCGATCATGTCGGGTCCTCGGTGGTTGGGTACACTGCGTCGCGTGGATCACTGCACTAGGTTAGCGCAATTATGAGGGCGGGCGAGCCCCGCTGGTGGCTGCTGCCGCCGGCTGCGGGGCCGGACCTGCGGCGGCTGCTCGCGATGCGCGCGCTGCGCGCCTTCGCCGACGGTTTCGTGGTGCTGCTGCTGCCGGTGTACCTGCTCGCGCTGGGCTTCTCGCCGCTGCAGGTCGGGGCGATCGCCACCGCCACCCTGCTTGGATCGGGCGCGATGGTGTTCGCCCTGGGCCTGCTCGCGCACCGCTTCGCGCAGCGCCGGCTGGTGCTGGGCGCGGCGGTGCTGATGGCCGCCAGCGGCCTGGCGTTCGCATCGCTCGGCGACTTCTGGCCGCTGCTGCTGGTGGCGACCGTGGGCACGCTCAACCTGACCAACGGCGACACCTCGGTGTTCTCGCCGCTCGAGCAGTCGATGGTCGCCCAGGCGGTCGATGCGTGCGACCGCACCGCGGTGTTCGCGCGCTATGCGCTGCTCGGGGCGCTTGCCGGCGCCGTGGGCGCGCTGTTCGCGGTAGCGCCGGAGTGGGCCGCGGCCCGCTGGTCGATCGACCGGCTGCCTGCACTGAAGGCGATGTTCCTGCTCTACGGGGCGGTCGGCCTGATCGTGTTCATGGTGTACCGCACGCTGACGCCCGCGGTCGAGCCGCCCGGCCATGCGCCGAGCGCACCGCTGGTGGAGTCGCGGCCGATCGTGCTTCGCATGGCCGCGGTGTTCACCCTGGATTCCTTCGGCAGCGGCTTTGCGGTGCAGTCGCTGGTCGCGCTCTGGCTGTTCGCGCGCTTCGATGCCTCGGTCGCCCTGGTCGGTCAGGTTTTCTTCTGGGCGGGCGTGCTGTCCGCCGCCTCGTTCCTCGTGGCGCCCTGGCTCGCGCGCCGTATCGGGCTGGTGAACACGATGGTGTTCACCCACCTGCCGGCCAATGCCTTCCTGATCGCCGCGGCCTTCATGCCCACGGTCGAACTGGCGGTCGCGATGCTGCTGCTGCGCTACGCCACCTCCAGCATGGACGTGCCGGCGCGGAACTCCTACGTGATGGCGGTGGTGCCGCCGCACGAGCGTGCCGCGGCGGCGAGCTTCACCGCCGTGCCGCGCTCGCTCGCCGCCGGCGTCAGCCCGGTGTTCGCGGGCTGGCTGCTCGGGCTGTCGACGTTCGGCTGGCCGCTCGTCATCGGGGGGGCGCTGAAGATCGGCTACGATCTGCTGCTGCTCAGGCTGTTTCGCGCAGTCAAGCCACCGGAGGAAGAACGATGAAACTCGTCGATTGCGCACGGGTGATCCGCAGCAAGAATGCGGGCCCGACCACGTTGTCGCTGGACCTCATGTTCGAGGACGACGCGCGATTCAGGCAGGCACTGTCCTCGCCCGCGCTCACCGCCACGGCCCTCGCGCCGCTGTATGGCGTTCCCGTGGAGAGCGTCGAGGTGATCCCCTATGCGCCGGCCTTCGCGATCAAGATCGTGCTGCCGCGCAAGATCATCGCCGGCGCGCCCGGCGACCGCGACGTGTACGGCGCGCAGCAGCACGGACCGCTGCTGGGGGTGGAACTGTGAGCGGCGCGAACGTGGGCCGTCCGAACCACCTCGACCGGCTGCGCCAGCGGCTGGTGAAGGACGGCCGCCGGGAGCCCTTCCTGGCCCTGTCGGCCTCGGGACAGCTCGGCAACGGCGTGCTCGAGCGGGCGTTCCGCGCCGGGCTCGAGCGCCGGCCGCATTCGATCGGCGCCGACATGGGATCGGTCGATCCGGGGCCGAACTACCTGGGCAGCGGGAAGATGGCGGCATCGGACACGATCGCCCGGCAGGATCTCGCGCTGGTGCTCGAAGGCGCGCGCGCGCACGACCTCCCGTTGCTGATCGGCTCCGCCGGCACGGCGGGTGCGCGACCGCACCTCGACCACACGCTCGACCTGGTGCGGTCGATCGCGCGCGAACGCGGACTGCATTTCCGGCTCGCGTCGATCGCGGCCGACATGCCGCGCGAGGTGGTGAAGGCGGCGATCCGGCGCGGCGAGGTGGCGCCGATCGGCGCGATCGACGCGCTGACCGAGGCCGATGTCGATGGTGCCGCGCACCTGGTCGGGCAGATGGGCATCGAGGCCTTCCAGCGCGCGCTGGCGATGGGGGCCGACGTGGTGGTCGCCGGGCGCGCCTGCGATACTGCGGTGTTCTCGGCGATTCCGGCCGCACTGGGCTATCCGGTCGGCCCGGCGATGCACATGGCGAAGATCATCGAATGCTGCTCGATCGCCTGCATGCCGGGCGGGCGCGATGCGGCGCTGGGCACGCTCGACGAGGGCGGCTTCACGATGGAGAGCATGAACCCCGACCGGCATGCGACGCCGCTGTCGGTCGCGGCGCACAGCCTGTACGAACAGGCCGATCCGTACACGGTCAGCGAACCCGAGGGCACGCTGGACGTCGAGCATGCGCGCTACCTCGCGCTCGATGCGCACCGCTGCCGGGTCGAGGGTGCGCTGTGGCGGCCCGCCGCGCGGCCGAGCGTGAAGATCGAAGGCGCGACCCGTGTCGGCGAGCGCGCGCTGCTGCTGGCCGGTTGTGCCGACCCGCGGGCGATCGCGCGCATCAAGACCATCCTGCCCGAGGTCGAGCAGGTGGTGCGCGGCATCGTCGCCGGCGACTACCGGATGTACTTCCGGGTCTACGGCATCGATGGCGTCGTCGACTGGCCGTCGCCGCCCGCCGTGCCGCCGCGCGAGGTGTTCATCCTCGGAGAGGTGATCGCCGACAGCACCGACCTCGCGAAGGCGGCGACCACCGTGCTGAAGCAGTACCTGCTGCACCACGGATTCCCCGGGCGGTTGTCGACGGCCGGCAACGTCGCCTTCCCGATCACGCCGCCCGAGGTGCAGACCGGGACGGCCTACCGGTTCAGCGCGTACCACGTGATGCAGGTGGACGCGCTCGAGCCGCTGTTCCCGGTGGTGATGGAGGACATCTGAGGGCGGTGCCGTGGCCGCCCTCCGCCGGCATGCTCAGTTGCGGGCCGGGCGTGCCGTGCGGTTGCCGCCATTGCCGCCGCCATACTCGTTGCGGAGTTCGCGGCGGCCGTCGCGCGCGTCCCGGCGGTCGTCGCGCGCGTCGCGACGCACCTCGCCGCGGCCTTCGCGCACTTCGCGCCGGTCTTCGCGTTTCTTCTGATCGACCGGTGGTGCCGATTGTGCCCAGGCGAGCGGCATGACCAGCATCGAAACGACGACGACGGCGGATTTCTTGAGGAACGACATTTCGGGATCTCCCTGGGTTGATGTGACGTGAGGAAGATAACGACACGAGCGCCCGGTGGCGCACCCGGCGATGAAAGCGTCTGTAGCGGATTTGTATCAGTTGGTAACCTGACGAGGAGAACCGCGTGAAATTGCTCACATTCCGGCCGCCGCGCATGCGCAATCCGCACTTCGGCGTGCTGCTGTCGAACGGGCAGGCGCTGGACCTGACCGCGAGCGGCGGGCGCGCGCTGCCCGGCAGCCTGATGGACTGCATCCGGGCCGGCGAAGCGGGGCTGTCCCAGGTGCTCGCCACGCTGGACATCGCCGAGGGCCTGCTGGCGCGCGGCATGGCGCCCGATGCCATGGTCGCGCTCGACGCGGTCGAACTGCTGGCGCCGCTGCGGCCGGGAAAGATCATGGCGGTCGGGCGCAACTATGCCGATGCGCCGGGCGCCGCCGAGGCCGTGGTCGCCGCCGCGGCCGGGGCCTCGGTCGCCCCGCCGCCACGCCCGGGCGGCTTCATCAAGAACGCCAGCTGCGTGATCGGTCCCGGCGAGACGATCCGCAAGCCGCGCTGGACCCGCAAGCTCGACTACGAGACCGAGCTGGCGGTGGTGATCGGGGCAGACTGCACGCGTGTCGATCCCGAGCGCTGGGCCGACGTGGTGTTCGGCTACACGATCATGAACGACCTGTCCGCGCGCGACATCCAGGCGGTCGAGCGCCGGGACGGCAACATCACCGTCAGCAAGAACTTCCCGGGTGCGGCGCCGCTCGGTCCCTGGGTGGTCACGAAGGACGAGATACCCGACCCGCACGACCTGCGGCTGCTGACCCGGGTGAACGGCGTGGCGCGGCAGGACGGCCACACCGGCCAGCAGATCCATCGCATCCCGGCACAGGTCGCCTGGTACTCGTTCGCAGGCTTCGAGGCCGGCGACATCGTCTCGACCGGCAGCCCGGGCGGCACCGGCATGACCTGGCAGGGGCCGGGCAGCTGGTATCTCGAGCACGGGCATGAAGTGGAGTGCGAGATCGAAGGCATCGGCGTGCTGCGCAACCCGGTACGCAATGCGCGCGGCTGACCGGCCGTCGCGGGCGATCGCCTGCGCCCTCGCGCTCGCGCTGGCGCTGCCCTCGCTGCCGGCGCGCGCGGCGCGGCCCTATGCGACCGACGATGCCCGCATCACGCCGGCGGGGGGCTGCCAGGTCGAGTCATGGGTGCAGCATCATCGCCCGAAGGGCGGCGGCACCGAGTTCTGGGCGCTGCCGGCCTGCAACCCGGGCGGCAACCTCGAGGTCACAGCCGGCCTCAACAGGCTGCCCAGCGAGGGCGGCCAGCCCTGGACCGGGAACGCGCTGGTGCAGCTGAAGACGCTGGTGCGGACCCTGGACACGGGCATCGGCACCGGCTTCGCCGTCGGGGCCACCGCGCGGGTCGGTGGCGCGTCCGACGCCTCCGCGCCGTCGGCGCTGTCGAGCGCCTACGCCTACAACGTGACCAGCATCGCCTTCGCCGACGAGGCGTTCGTGCTGCTCACGCTGGCCGGCATCAGGCGCGACCGCGAATCGCAGCGCACGATCGCCCTGTGGGGCGTGGGCAGCGAAACGCGCCTTTACCGCCGCGGCGACCAGGAACTGCTGCTGGCTGCGGAGGTGTACGGCAGCGACCGTGGCAGCCCGTCCTGGCAGGGCGGCTTCCGCTTCTGGGTGGTGAAGGAGAAGGTGCAGGTCGATGCGGTGGTCGGCCGGCAGGTCGGCAGCCGCGAGATCGACCGCAGCTGGTGGTCGATCGGGGTGCGCCTGATCGGCGACGGACTGCTGCGCTGATCGCCCTCGGCGCAGGCGCCGGCCGGTATCCGCCCGCGCTCAGCCTGCCGGACGATACCCGATCGTGCCTTCGTACTTCGCGAGTTCCTCCGCCGGCATGTAGGCCTCTTCCAGCTTGCGGATCGCATCCAGCCCCGAGAACCTGTGCAGGTCGCCCACCGGATGGCTGGCGATGCGTTCCATCAGCGCGGCCTCGGCCATCGGGCCTTCGTCGCGCATCGCCACCGCGGCGTCGTACATGGCGGTGAGCGCCGCGCGCAGCATGGTGTTGGCGGTGATCGTCATCGCCATGCCGTAGTCGTTCATCTGCTGCAGCGTGAAGCGCGGCGACACCCCGGTCATGTTGTAGAACACCGGCCCGCGCACCTCGCGGCAGATGCGCTCGACCTCGGCGACCGAGGTCGGGCCCTCGACGAAGCCGAGGTCGGCGCCGGCGTCGAGGTAGGCGTTCACGCGGGCGATCGCATCGTCGAGCGAACCGCCGACCGCGCCGCGGGCATCGCTGCGCGCGATCAGCACGAAGTCGGGATCGACCTGCCGGCGCACCGCGTCGGCGGCGCGGATCTTGCCGACCGCCTCGGCGAGCGGGATCACCTGCCGGCCGGCCACGTGGCCGCAGCGCTTGGGCAGCGACTGGTCCTCGAGGTGGATCGCGGCGACGCCGGTCTGGATGTATTCGCGCACGGTACGCGTCACGTTCACCGCGTTGCCGTAGCCGTTGTCGGCGTCGGCGATCACCGGGATCGATACCGCGTTGGCGATCCAGCGGGCGTTGGTGTGCATCTCGGTCATCGTGGCGAAGCCGACATCGGGCATGCCGAGCTGCGCGACCGAGGTGCCGTAGCCGGTCATGTAGACCGCGGGGAACCCGGTGTGCTCGATCACCCGCGCGCTGACCGCATTGAAGCACCCGGGCACGAACACGGTGCGGCCACCGGCCAGCAGCTGGCGCAGGCGTGTGGTGGCGCGCACGGCGGGCGCGGCGGGCGGGTTCGTGGCTGCAGTCATCGGGTTCCTCGTCTGTCCAGGGCCGTTCCGGCGGTGCATCGATCCGCGGAAGGATTCAATTGTTGGGAATTCGTGCCGAAAGTGTACGTTGGCGGGAAGGTTCCCGCAGCGGGGACCCCCGACGATGTGGAAGGCGATCCGGATAGGCGTGCTGCTGTTCATCCTGGCGACGGTCGCGCAGGGGGCCTGGCTCGCCCGGCGCGACGCGACCGACTGGAAGAACCCGGTGATCGTCGTGCTGTACCCGATCAACGCGGACGGATCCGAGCGGTCCGAGCAGTACCTCGGCCGCATGGACCTTTCGCGTTTCGAGCCGATGGCCGGGTTCATGCGCGAGCAGGCCCGCGCCTACGGGGTGGCGGTGAACGACCCGATCGAACTGCGGCTCGCGCCCCGCGTGCGGTCGCTGCCGCCGCAGCCACCGGCACCGGGCAACGTCGCCGCGGCGATCGTGTGGAGCCTGCACTTCCGCTTCTGGGCCTGGCGTCACGACACGTATACCGGCGCGCGTGCGCATGTGCGCCTGTTCCTGATGTACCACGACGACCGGAAGTCTCCGCGGCTGCCGCATTCCACCGGGCTGGAAAAGGGCCTGATCGGGCTGGTCAACGTGTTCGCGAACGAGGAGATGAGCGCCGCCAACAACGTGATCATCGTGCACGAGATGCTGCACACGCTCGGCGCGACCGACAAGTACGATCGCGTCTCGAACATGCCGCTGTTCCCGGACGGCTATGCCGAGCCGCAGCGCATGCCGGCGCTGCCCCAGGTCTATGCGGAGATCATGGGCGGACGCATCCCGATCGGCAGCCTGCGCGCCGACCAGCCGGAAGGGCTGCACCAGGTGCTGATCGGCCGGCTGACCGCGCGCGAGATCAACTGGATCGCGCAGTGAGCGCGGCGTGGCCGGGCGCGTGCCCGGGCCGGCAGGGCCTCGGCCCGGTGCCGGACCAGCCGCGCGTGCAGCCAGGCGCGGTTGCGGGGACAATAGGCATTCGGAAACTTGGCAGGCGAACCCCATGAAGAAGCAGATCGAATACGTGTCCGAGATGACGCAGTTCATCCGGGAACTGCATGCGCAGCGGCCGCACCTCGCCGAGGAGCAGCGCAAGGCGCGCGCGCGCTGGTGGGATCGCGCACCGGATCCCGCGCTGGACCCGAACCTCGACCCGGCCGAGCGGCAGCGGCTGGTCGAGTCCAGGGTGCGCCAGCAGGGCTACGTCTACCAGACTCGCAGCTGAACGCCGCCGGGCAGGCACCCGGGTCAGCGCTTCACCTGCCAGCGGTCCCCGGCGCCGAGGTGGCACTCCAGGCCGCCGTCGAGCAGCCAGCGACGCGCGGCGGCATCGTCCCTGAGGTAGGCGTTCCAGAACATCAGCGAGGCGGCGCGGATCGCAGCGGTCGCTGCGGCATCGGCGTCCGGGCTCGCCTGTCCCGGCCGCGCACGCGGCAGCTGGCGCAGCGCGGGTTGTCCGCTGAAGATCCCGTGGTCGGCGCCCTCGAGCACCAGCAGGTACTTGTCCGGGCCCGGCATGCGCTCGAACGGCAGCTGCCGGCTCTGCGCCGTCTCCGGGCTGGCGATGCTGGTGTCGAGCGTGCCGGTGAGCGACAGGAACGGCTGGCGGATGTCGGCGAAGCGGCTGCCTTCGCCGGCGAGCGGCGTGTCCCGGCCGCCGGACGGACTGAACGCGGCAGACGCGCGGATGCGGGGTTCCGCGAGCCGGCCCGACGCCTGGCTGCCACGCGGGCCGAAGCGCTCCCCGGCCAGCGCCTGGGTGGTGACCGCGCCGTACGAATGGCCGCTCATCCCGATTCGCGACAGGTCGGCGCGGCCCACCTCCGGGTCGGCCGCCGCGACCCGCCGTCCCAGTTCGTCCAGCACGAACCTGACGTCCGCGATGCGGGCCATGAACTGCGTGCCGCTCATCGCCTCGCGCATGCCGCGCATCGCCGCAGCCCGGTCCGCCGCGCCCTGCCAGATCGTGCTGTCGCTGCCGGGATGCTGGAGGTGGATCACCAGGTAGCCATGGCTCGCCCAGTGGTCGCCCCATGCCTGGCCGGCTTCGCGCGAACCGCCCAGGCCGTGGGAGAAAAGCACCACGGGCTGCCCGGCGCCGTCCCTGCCACCATCTTCGCGGGGCCGCACGATGCGCAACGGGAGCTCGCGGCTCCTGCTGCCATCGGTCCATGACTGGAGGGTGACCACGATCGGATGCGGACCGGGCGCAGCCGGGTCTGCCGCCCGTGCGGCATGTGGCCACAGGAGGGCCGCCAGCAGGCAGAACAGGGCGATCGGCGAAGAAGGTGCGGGGCACATGCGGCCATCATGCGGCCGCCCGCACGCCGGTGCTGAAACGAAACGCAACCGGATGTAACACCCGCCGGCCAGTGCCGGCGGGCCTTCAGGACGCCGTTACTTCTTGCGGCCGACTTCGTTGCCGATGATCGCGCCAGCCGCGGCCCCGCCGACGGTGCCGAGGGTGCTGCCGCCGGTCAGCACGTTGCCGACCACGCCGCCTGCGGCCGCGCCGACCGCCGCACCCTTCTGTCCCGGGGTGAGGTTGGCGCAGCCCACCATCAGCGTGAGCGCTGCTGCGGTGGCGAGTGCGAGGCCCTTGCGGGTCGTGTTCGTGCGGTTGCGTTCGTGCATGGTCGACCTCCTTGATGTGGTGACCAAGCCGGCGCAAGGGCCGTGCCCGGGTCGGGCGATGTCCGACCGCGGTCAGTCGAACGACGACCAGCCGGGCTCGTCCCGGTCCAGCAGCCGGCGCAGCGCGGCGAAATGCAGCGGCGCCTGCCCCCGGTCCAGCCGCATCTGCTGCGCGGTGAGCTTGACGACTTCGCCGGGGATCAGCCGGGGCGCCTGGCCGGTGCCGCGGCCCATGACCTGCAGCATGCAGGCGCGTTCGAGGTAGTAGAGGTCGTCGAAGGCCAGCGCCATGTCCGGTCCGCAGACGATCACGCCATGGTTGGCCAGGAACAGGACGTCGGCGTCCTGGAAGGCGGCGGCCATCCGGTCGCCCTCCGCCGGGTCCATCGCCAGTCCGTTGTACGCGTCCTCGTAAGCGACCCTGCCGTAGAACTTGGTCGACTGCTGGCTCACCCATTCCATCCGCCCGGGCAGGATGCCGGTGAGCGTGGTCGCATACGGCATGTGCGTATGGAGCACGACGCGCGCGGAGGGCTTGGCGCGGTGGATCCGGGAGTGGATGTAGAACGCGGTGGGCTCGACCCGGTGCCGCCCCTCGACCAGGTTGCCGTCGACGTCCACGGTGACGATGTCGGCGGGGGTGACCTCCAGCCAGTGCAGCCCCTGCGGATTGATCAGGAAGCGGTCGTCGCGTCCCGGGACCGCGATGCTGAAGTGGTTGCAGACCCCTTCGTGCAGGTCCAGCCGGGCCGCCCAGCGCAGTGCGCAGGTGAGGTCGAGCTTCGCTTCGCGGATCGGGTCTGTCATCGGCGGATGTCCGTGGGTAAGTGCGGCGGCAGCGCCGCGCGCCGACGTTACACGATAGCCGCGCTGTCCGCGACCATGGCAGCATGGGGGCCCGAAGCAGCAGCCCGGAAGTGGCTTCCACAGGATGTTCGATCGACTGAAACGTTTCGTTCCGGCGCAGGAGACCCTGCGTCGAAGCCGCTGGCTGCGCTGGCTCGGACCGGCGCTGTACGACCCCCGGCTGTGGCGCATGAGCCGGCGCGGGGTCGCGCTCGGCATGGCCCTGGGCGTGTTCTTCGGCCTGCTGGTCCCGATCGCGCAGATCCCGCTGGCGGCAGGCGCCGCGGTGGTGCTGCGCGCGAACGTGCCGACCGCGATCGCCAGCACGCTGGTGACCAACCCGGTGACGTTCGGTCCGCTGTACTTCGTCGCATGGCGCATCGGTACGGCGGTGCTCGGCGAGCCTGGCGAGCCGGGGCCGGCGGAGATGGAAGCCGGCGCGCCTGCGCAGGCGGGCGCGCGCGCGGACGAGACATGGCTGGAGCGGATGCGCCGGCAGGTGGCCGGCATCGGCAAGCCGCTGCTGGTCGGCCTGCCGATCCTGGCGACCGTGGTCGGCCTGCTCACCTACGCCGCGGTCTCGGGCATCTGGTACCTGAAGGTGGCCTGGTCCTGGCGTGCGCGGCGGCGGCGCAGCGAGCGCTGAACGCGCGGCCGATTGCAAGGTCGGCAGGCGGGGTGCACCATCGGTGCCATCCTTTTCGCGCCGCGAGGAATCCATGGAAAACGCATGCCATCCGATCATCTACGTCCGCGGCCAGGCGATGACCATCGGCGTGCGCGTGCCCGACCAGCGCTACGAAATCAGCGGCAAGGTGCGGCTGGTCGTCAGCGCATGGAACGCCTGATGGGAGGCCTGGTGAAGACGCCGACGGTTCCGGTCGCACGTGCGCTGGTCGAACTGCTCGCCGCGCGCGGCATCGACCGCGCGTTCTGCGTGCCCGGCGAGAGCTACCTGCCGCTGCTCGATGCGCTGATCGATTCGCCGGTCGAGCTGGTGGTGTGCCGGCACGAGTCCGGCGCAGGCTTCGCGGCGCTGGCCGATGCCCAGGCCACGCGCAGGCCAGGGCTGTTCCTGGTCAGCCGCGGGCCGGGCGCGACCAACGGTTCGATCGCCATCCACTCGGCGATGCACGATGCGTTGCCGCTGGTGATGATCTGCGGTCAGGTGTCGCGCAGCGAACTCGGCCGGCATGCGTTCCAGGAAGTCGACTATCGCCAGACCTTCGGCGACCTGGCGAAATGGTCGACGCAGGTGGATGACCCGTCGAAGCTGCTCGAGACCGTGGCGCGCGCGATCGACATCGCCACCTCGGGCCGGCCCGGGCCGGTGGTGGTCGCGGTGCCGGAGGACGTGTTCGAAGGCGAGGCCGCGCCGTTCGATACCGCGATGGCTGCGCGCGCCGGGTTGTCGGTCGATGCCGATGCCGTGCGCGCCGTGGCCGCGCAGCTCGCGGCCGCCGAGCGGCCGTTGCTGATCGCGGGTAACCTGCTCAACACGCCGCGCGGCCGCATGGCGCTGTCGGCGGTGGCCCACGGCTTCGGCGTGCCGGTGGTGGTCGAGTTCCGCCAGCAGGACATCTTCCCGAACGCCGACCGCCTGTATGCCGCGCAGCTCGGCTTCAAGATCCCGGTCGAGCAGATCGCGGTGCTGAAGCAGTCCGACCTGCTGCTCGCGGTCGGCACCGACCTGGGCGACGTACCGACCCAGGGCTTCACCTTCCCGCGCGCGCCGGTGCCCGAGCAGCCGCTGATCCATGTCTATCCGGACGCGGAAGTCGCGGCGCGGGTCTACCAGCCGCAGCTGCGCTGCATCGCCGACCCGGTGGCCTTCCTCGAGGCGCTGGCCCGGTACCTTCCGGCGCGGCCCGATCCGCGCGAGGGCTGGATCGCCTCGCTGCAGGCCTACCTGCAGAAGATCCGCCGCTTCGACCCGGCGCTGCCGCCCGACGGCGTGTCGTTCGGGCACGTGGTCGCCGCACTCGAGCGGCAGCTGCCCGATGACGGCGTGCTGGTGGTCGATGCCGGCAACTTCAACACCTGGACGCAGCGCTACTTCATGTTCCGCGGCGAGCGCCGAATGTCCGGCACGATGGCTGGTGCGATGGGGATGGGCGTGCCCGGCGCGATGGCGTGGTCGCTGCGCTTCCCGGATCGCACGGTGGTGGCCCTGGTGGGGGATGGCTGCGTGATGATGACCGGCAACGAACTGGCCACGGCCGTGCAGTACGGCGCGAAGCCGAAGATCTTCATCGCGGACAACGGCTCCTACGGCACCATCCGGCTGCACCAGGAGAAGCGCTTCCCGGGGCGCGTGTCCGGCACCGGCCTGCGCAATCCCGACTTCGCGCGCTGGGGCGCGTCGTTCGGTGCCGCGGCCTTCACGCTGGAGGCGGGTGAGGCGGCCGATGCGATCGAGGCGCGGGTCGCCGAGGCGCTCGCCGTGGACGGACCTGCGGTGGTGCATGTGCGGACCAGCCTGCAGCAGCTGTCGGCCTTCCATGTGATGCGGTTCGTCGGCCTGGGCATGTCCGCGGCGGTGGCCGCGGCGCTGGCCGTCGCGGCTCCGGGCGCCGCGATGGCGCAGCCTGCATGGCCGGCAAAGCCGGTGCGCATGCTGGTCGGCTATGCCCCCGGGGGGCCGGTGGACATCGTCGGGCGCCTCACCGCGCAGCGCCTGTCGGAGCTGCTCGGCCAGCCGGTGCTGGTCGAGAACCGGCCGGGCGCCGGGGCGACCATCGCCGGCGAGATCGTCGCCCGCGCGGCGCCCGACGGCTATACGCTGCTCGCCGCCGGCGGCGGTGAACTGACGATCGCGCCGAGCATCTATCCGACGCTCGGCTTCAACGCCGCCAAGGACCTCGCGCCGATCGGCCTGATCGCGTCGGGTCCGCTGATGCTGGTGGTCAATCCCCGCGTGCCGGTGCAGGACGTGAAGGGCCTGGTCTCTCTGGTGCGCGCCCAGCCGGGCAGGATCAATTTCGCTTCGTCGGGGGCCGGCTCCACCGCGCACCTGGCGAGCGAGCTGTTCGCCTCGATGACCGGTGCGCAGATCGTGCACATCCCGTACAAGGGCGCCGGCCCGGCACTGGCCGACCTGGTCGGCGGACAGGTCGACATGATGTTCACCGGCGTATCGGCCGCCCTGCCGTTCGTGCGTGCGGGCAAGCTGCGCGGCCTCGGCGTGTCGGGCAGCCGCAGGCTGGCCTCGCTGCCCGAGTTCGCGCCGGTAGGCGACACGGTCGCCGGCTACGACGTCACCACGGTCTATGCGCTGCTCGGGCCTGCCGCGCTGCCGAAGGACATCGTGCAGCGGCTCAATGCCGAGCTGTCCCGACTGCTGTCAGAACCCGGGCCGCGCGAGCGGCTGCTCGCGCTCGGCGCGGAGCCTGCCGGCGGCCCGCCGGAGCAGCTCGCGGCCTACATCGCACGCGAGATCCCGAAGTGGGCGAAGATCGTGAAGTCCGCGAAGATCAAGGGCGAATGAATGGAAATGGAATTGCGATGAACACTTCGGCTTCCCCGGCTGCCGTGGCTGCCGCGAAGGCACCTGCGGTGCCCCGCCCCGCAGCCACGCTGGTCCTGCTGCGCGACACCGCGCGCGGGCCGGAGGTGCTGCTGCTGCAGCGCAGCCCGCACCTCGACTTCATGGCTGGTGCCTTCGTGTTCCCGGGCGGGGGCGTCGATGCCACCGACCGTTCGCCCGACATCGCGGCGCGCTGCGTCGGCCTCGACGAGGCGGCGGCGAACGCACGGCTGTCGCTGGAGCAGGGCGGGCTCGCCTACTACGTCGCGGCGATCCGCGAGACCTTCGAGGAAGCCGGCCTGCTGCTCGGCTACGAACCGGCCGGGCACCTGCTCGACCTCAAGCCCTCGCTGGAAGAGACCCGTTTCGCGGCACACAGGCGCGCGGTGCATGACCGCAAGCGCACGCTCGCCGAGGTGTGCGCGGCCGAGTCGCTGCAGCTCGCCACCGACCGCATCGCCTACCTCAGCCACTGGATCACGCCGGTGTCCGAGAAGAAGCGCTACGACACCCGGTTCTTCGTCGCCGCCGTGCCCGAGAACCAGGCCAGCCTGCATGACGACATCGAGAGCGTGAGCCAGCTCTGGATCACGCCGTCCGACGCGCTGGCGATGCAGTCGCGCGGCGAACTGATGCTGCGCTTCCCGACGATCAAGACGCTCGAGATGCTGGCCGGCTATGCCACCACGGCGGAGGCGCTCGAGGGCGTGCGTGCGCGCGGCGACATCCGTGCGCAACTGCCGTGGGTGATCCGCCGCAAGGGCGAGGTACTGCGCATCCTCCCCGGCGAGCCCGGCTACGAAGAGGCGCAGTGGGTGAATCCGTCGGGCTCGGAATCGATCGTCAGCGAGACCACGCCGGGCGTGCTGACCGTGCTGTCGCGGCGGGTGCGCCGGCTGGTCGCGCCCAACCCGGGCATGATGACCGGCCCGGGCACCAACAGCTACGTGGTCGGCGATGCGGAATCCGGGGACCTGGCGGTGATCGATCCCGGCCCGGCGATCGACGGCCATGTCGAGGCGCTGCTGGAACAGGTCGGGCAGCGGCTGCGCTGGATCATCTGCACCCACACCCACCTCGATCATTCGCCTGCGGCGGCTGCGCTCAAGGCCGCCACCGGTGCGACGGTGGTCGGCATGCCGCCGCCGCCGCATTCGAACCAGGACCAGACTTTCGTGCCCGACCGGGTGTTCGCCGACGGCGAACGGGTACAGGTCGGCGGCACCACGCTGCGCGCGGTGCACACGCCCGGCCATGCGTCGAACCATCTGTGCTGGTACCTCGAAGAGGAGCGGCTGCTGTTCACCGGCGACCATATCATGCAGGGCTCGACCGTGGTCATCTCTCCGCCGGACGGCGACATGTCGGCCTACCTGGCGTCGCTCGAGGGGCTGCTGTCGCTCGACATCGAGGCGATGGCGCCCGGCCACGGCTACCTGATGGTCGATGCGCATGCGGCGGTACGCCAGCTGGTGAAGCACCGGCTCGGGCGCGAGGCGAAGGTGGCCGATGCCCTGGCCGCGATGGCGGGCACGGCGGGTGCCACGCTGGATGCGCTGGTCGCGCGAGTCTATGCGGACACGCCCGTGAAGCTGCATCCGGTGGCGCGCCGATCGTTGCATGCGCACCTGCTCAAGCTGGCTCGCGACGGGCGCGCCATCGAACGGGACGGTCGATGGTCCAACCTGCCGGCGTGACCTGACCTGGTCAGGTCACGCCGGCAAGCATCCGCCGCTCGTTGACCTGCGCCTTGCGGATCATCGCCACGCCGGCCAGGGCGACGAACACCAGCAGCCCGAACGTCTGCGCATAGCTGCCGATGCCCTTGTAGGCGATCGCGAACAGCGCGGGGCCGCACAGGATGCCGAGGAAGTTGAACGCGATCGCGCCACTGGTGGCCAGGCCGACCTGGCCCCTGGGCGCGACGCGCGCGACCTCAGCGATGAACATGCCGGTCCAGCCCACCGCCGATGCGCCGAGGCACACCAGCATCAGGTAGAGCCCGGTGCGCGGCCAGCCGGGCGAAAGGAACACGGTGACCAGGCACATCACGGCGGTCACGCAACCCACGAAGGCCAGGGTGCTCAAGGCACTGCCGATTCGATCGGCGAGCAGCCCGAACACGACCCGCGAGCACACGCCCGACAACTGGATCAGCGACAGCAGCATGCCGGCCTGGACCAGCCCGAAGCCGATTTCGGTGACCAGCATGGTGACCGCGAACGAGGTGACGCAGAGCTGGCAGAAGGCATAGAAGAACGCCGACAGCGCGAGCCAGCGCAGGATCGGATGGTTCCATACCACCGGCACGCCGCCCAGCGGATCCTGCACCAGGCGGATGCCCGGCGTGCGGTCGTCGTCCCAGGTCGCGCGCAACGGCTGCAGCAGCAGCAGCACCGCCAGGGCGATCAGTGCGATCGCCAGGAAGGCCCATGACGCGCCCCAGGCGAGGGTGATCGGCGGCATCAGGACTGCGGCGGCGACCACGCCCAGCGGCACGCCAGTCTGCTTGAGCGAGAAGATCAGGTTGCGGTTGGCCGGGTCGGTGAACCGGTTCAGCGCATGGCTCGAGGCCGGCGTCGACGGCCCGGTGCCCACGCCCATCAGCACCGAGGCGATGGGTAGCAGCCAGAGGCTGGGCACCATCGCCAGCAGCGCGCCGATCGCCGAGATGCCGACGCAGATCTGCTGCGTGCGGCAGGCGCCGTAGCGCTGCACCAGCCGACCACCGTAGATCACGGCGACCATCGCACCGCCGTAGACGAAGCTCACCTGGAAGCCGATCAGCGCCGGATCGACCTGCAGCAGGGTGGCCATCGCCGGGGCGATCACCACCATGCTGTTGCCGATCAGCACCGTCACCACCTGCACCAGCGTGGAGAACCCGATGACGGTCAGCGGCAGGATGGACCAGTGGCGCCTGCCCGTCGGTTGCACGAAAGGCTCAGAGCGCTTCGGCGATCGCCTTCCCGAGGTCGACGGTGCCGGCGGTGCCGCCGATGTCGCGGGTGCGCGGTGCGCCGCTGCCCGGTTCGAGCACCTTCTCGATCGCCTTGACGATCGCGTCGCCCGCCTGCGGATAGCCGAGGTGGTCGAGCATCATCGCGCCCGACCAGATCGCGCCGATCGGATTGGCCACGCCCTTGCCGGCGATGTCCGGCGCCGAGCCGTGCACCGGCTCGAACAGCGACGGGAACTTGCGGTCGGCGTTGATGTTGCCCGAGGGCGCGATGCCGATGGTGCCAGTGCAGGCCGGACCGAGGTCGGACAGGATGTCGCCGAACAGGTTCGATGCGACGACGACGTCGAACCAGTCGGGGTGCAGCACGAAGTTCGCCGACAGGATGTCGATGTGGTACTTGTCCCACTTCACCGCCGGGTAGTTCAGGGCCATCGCCTCGACGCGCTCGTCCCAGTACGGCATGGTGATCGAGATGCCGTTCGACTTGGTCGCCGAGGTCAGGTGCTTCTTCGGCCGCCGGTTGGCCAGCTCGAACGCGAACTTCAGGATGCGGTCGGTGCCGATGCGGGTGAAGGTCGACTGCTGGCACACCACCTCGCGGTCGGTGCCCGGGAACGAACGCCCGCCGATCGACGAGTACTCGCCCTCGGTGTTCTCGCGGATGATCCAGAAGTCGATGTCGCCCGGCTTGCGGTCGGCCAGCGGGCTCTTGATGCCGGGCATCAGCCGGCACGGACGCAGGTTCACGTACTGGTCGAACTCGCGGCGGAACTTGATCAGCGAATCCCAAAGCGACACATGGTCGGGCACGGTGGCGGGCCAGCCGGAGGCACCGAAGTACAGGCAGTCGTGGCCTCCGATCTGGTCCTTCCAGTCGGCCGGCATCCACGAACCGTACTTGCCGTACATGTCGCAGCCCCAGTCGAAATGGTCGAATTGCAGCGAGATGCCGAACTTGCGGGCGGCGACTTCCAGCACCCGGATGCCTTCGGGCATCACTTCCTTGCCGATGCCGTCGCCGGGAATGACTGCGATGCGATGCGTGCTCATGGGCTTCTCCGACCGGATGTTCAAGCTGCGGTTCTGGGTGCAGGACAGCCCGAAATGTTAGCACGCGGGCAGGCGCGGCCCGGGGTCATGTCCA
Organism: Betaproteobacteria bacterium; assembly: GCA_021298815.1. Lineage (GTDB taxonomy): Bacteria > Pseudomonadota > Gammaproteobacteria > Burkholderiales > CAIKXV01 > CAIKXV01. Next base: position 32,120 of record JAJTHE010000007.1, read on the forward strand.
GGGTCACATCCGGGCCAGCCAGTCGACGATGGCCGCGCGCATCTCGGGCGACTCGCCCAGCGGCGGCTGCACGTCCAGGGTGAAGCCGGGCAGCGTGCCGGTGATCGATTCGACCATCTTCGGCAGGTCGCGCCGCAGGTGGCCGCCGGTGGCGAGGAACAGCGGAACGACCCGTGCGTGCCGGATGCCGTCGGCATGCAGCCGCGCCGCGACCTCGGCCAGCGTGGGTGCCATCAACTCGAGGTAGGCGAGTTCGACTCGCCGCCCGGGATCGCCCGCGTGCACTGCGCCGCGGATCGCCTCGAACGGTTCCGCCCAGCGCGGGTCACGGGCGCCATGCGCGAACAGGATCAGCGGGACCGACGTCACGGAGCACGCACTGACAGGTTGGAGGCGTCGACCGGTCGATCCATGCGCGGAATATACTCCGCGCATGGAAAGCCACTTGCCCCGGATCCCCGCGTCCGGCTGCCGGAGCGGCCGGCGGTCGGCGGTGCAGGCCCGTGCCGGACGCGGCCTCGCGCCCGCTTCGCGCCTGGCATGGTTCGTCCTGTCGCTGGCGCTGCTCGCCGGGACTTCGCTGGTGTTGCTGCCGGCCGTCGCCACCTCGATGCAGGTGGCCATGGCCCGGTCCGCAGCCGGCATCTGTTCGGTGCATCCGGCGTCCGCCGCGTTCCCTGCCTCGGAGGAAGGCGGCCGGTCGCATTCGACCCATGCACTCGACTGCGTGGTCTGCGTGTTCGCCGCAGCGGGCGCCGCGGACGGAGCGAAGCACGTCCCGACGATCGTCGAGGCGGTTCGTGCCACCCACCCGGACGTGGCGACGCTGTCGAGGGCACTGCCGCCGGCCTTCCTGTATCCGCCCGGCCAGGCACCCCCGGCGCACGCCTGACCAGGCCTCGTCCGGGAGCACCCCGACGAGCCCGCTCCATCGCACACGCCCTGGCCGGCCCCGGTCGCCGGTCGTACTGCACGGGCATCCCACGCATGGCCATCGGCCGCGTCGCGTGCCTGCGCGAACCAAGGAATCCAGATGACTTCCAGTCGTTCGTTCGTATCTCGAATCGTCGTCCCGCTGCTGCTCTCGCTCTGCGCAACCACGGCGATGGCGCAGGTGACCATCAGCAACCCGTGGGTCAGGGGAACCGTCGGTGGCATGAAGGCCACGGGCGCCTTCATGCAGATCGCATCGCGCGCCGACACGCGCCTCGTCGGCGCGGCATCGCCGGCGGCCAAGGTGGTCGAAGTGCACGAGATGGCCATGGTGGACAACGTGATGCGCATGCGCGCGATCGCGGCCATCCCGGTGCCCGCCGGCAGGACGGTGGAGTTGAAGCCGGGCGGCTACCATGTGATGCTGATCGACCTGGTCAGGCCGCTCGAGCCCGGGGCGAGCGTCCCGATCACGCTGACCTTCGAGGGCAAGGACGGCAAGCGCGAGACGGTCCAGGTTAAGGCGGAAGTGCGGCCGCTCACCGCAGGCGCAGGTGCCGGCGGCCCGGCGCCCGCTGCTCATGGCGCTGCCCACCAGCACGGCCGCTGAACCGACCACGAAGAACAGGACTGCACGATGGACGACCGGCGACGATACCTGCCCTCCGCGCACAGGCGGACCCTCCTGTCCGGCGCGGGCGGCACGCTCGCCCTGGCTGCCCTCGGCACGGGTTGCGTGCTGCTCGCCGGGTGCGACAGCCGGCCGTCGCCGGTGTTCCATTCGATCGACGTCACCGGTGCCACGTTCGGGCAGGGGTTCGACCTGACCGACTTCAACGGCGATCGACGCACGCTTGCCGACTACAAGGGCAAGGTGGTGGCGCTGTTCTTCGGGTTCACCCAGTGCCCGGACGCCTGTCCGACGGCCCTGGCCAAGCTGGCGGAAGTCAGCAAGGGCCTGGGTGCCGATGCGGCGCGCCTGCAGGTCGTGTTCATCACGGTGGATCCGGAACGCGACACGGCCGAACTGCTGCGCAACTACGTGCCGGCGTTCCATCCCGCGTTCACCGGCCTGCGCGGTTCGCCCGAGCAGATCGCGGCGGTGGCGAAGGCCTACAAGGCGTACTACAGCAAGGTCGCGGGCAAGACGCCCGAGAGCTACACGATCGACCATTCGACCTTCACCTACCTTTACGACCCGGAAGGCCGGCTGCGGCTGATGGCGCGCCACGAGATCACCGTGGCCCAGCTGGCAGCGGACGTGCGGCAGCTGATGCGCGGCTAGCAGTGCAGGCGGGTGCCCGGGCGGGCCGCAGCCGCCTGCGCCGGCTCAGCGCGGCCGTTGCGCCGCGCCTGCCTCGGGGGGCGATGCCGGCCGCGCCGCCCTGGCCGCCGGCGGGGCAGCGCTGCCGGCGGTTTCCGCACGCTGCGCCTTGGTGCGCCGCTGGATCTCCGCGAGGCGCTGGCCGCGCAGCTTGCGCCGTTCCTGTTCGTCCGCCGCGGCGGCGATCTTCTGCTGCCAGGCGTCGCGCTCCTCGGGCGTGAAATGACGCGTCCAGTCGCCCTTGGGTGCGCCGGCGGGCGACTTCGCGGCGTTCGCCCGCGCCTGTGACCGTTCGCCAGGCTCGCCCTTCATCGGTGCCTGTGTCGCCTGCGCCATCGCGCCCCCGGCCAGCCCGCAGGTGATCACCGCGGCGGCGAGCGTGGCGAGGGCGCGGCCGGGTGCACGGGCGTGGCGCCGGCGGGCGAGGGTGGCGGTCGGGACGGCGGTCGGGACGGCGGACAGGGCTGCGCGGGCGGCAGCAGCCGGTTGCGCGGCGGGTTGAACAGCGGGTTGAACAGCGATGGGTTGGCTGGCCTTCGATCTGCGTTCCATGTGCGCTCCGGAGGGTGGCGGGGCAGCCTGCGCGCGCCGGAATGGCACGCGCCCTGCTCCTGCACGCAAGTCTCTGCGTGCGCCCTGCGCGAAGCGAACGGCGATTGCGGCCGATAACGCGGCAAACCTCGCCGCGCACCGGCCGGATCTATCGATCAGTCGTACACGACGACGCTGCGGATCGATTCGCCGGAATGCATCAGGTCGATCGCACGGTTGATGTCCGACAGCGGCATCGTGTGCGTGATCAGGTCGTCGATCTGGATCTTCCCATCCATGTACCAGTCGACGATCTTCGGCACGTCGGTGCGGCCGCGTGCGCCGCCGAACGCGGTGCCCTTCCAGACCCGGCCGGTGACCAGCTGGAACGGCCGGGTGCGGATTTCCTGGCCGGCGCCGGCCACGCCGATGATGATCGACTCGCCCCAGCCACGATGGCAGCACTCGAGCGCCTGGCGCATCAGGTCGACATTGCCGATGCATTCGAAGCTGTAGTCGGCGCCGCCATCGGTGAGCGCGACGAGGTAGGGCACGAGGTCGCCTTCGACTTCCTTCGGGTTGACGAAGTGGGTCATGCCGAACTGCCGGCCGAGCGCCTCGCGCGCCGGGTTGATGTCCACGCCGATGATCATGTTCGCGCCGGCCAGGCGTGCGCCCTGCACCACGTTCAGGCCGATGCCGCCCAGGCCGAACACCACCACGTTCGCACCCGGCTCGACCTGGGCGGTGTTGATCACCGCGCCGATGCCGGTGGTGACGCCGCAGCCGATGTAGCAGACCTTGTCGAACGGCGCGTCTTCGCGGATCTTCGCCAGCGCGATCTCGGGCAGCACCGTGTAGTTCGAGAAGGTCGAGCAGCCCATGTAGTGGTGCACCATCTTCCCGCCGATCGAGAAGCGGCTGGTGCCGTCGGGCATCACGCCCTTGCCCTGCGTGGTGCGGATCGCGGTGCACAGGTTTGTCTTGCGCGACAGGCACGACTTGCACTGCCGGCACTCGGGCGTGTAGAGGGGGATCACGTGGTCGCCCTTCTTCAGCGTGGTCACGCCCGGTCCGACGTCGACCACGATGCCTGCGCCCTCGTGGCCGAAGATCGCGGGGAACAGCCCCTCGGGATCGCCGCCCGATCGGGTGAACTCGTCCGTGTGGCAGACGCCGGTGGCCTTCAGCTCGACCATCACCTCGCCCGCCCGCGGTCCCTCGAGGTCGACGGTTTCGATGACCAGCGGTTGCCCTGCGGCGTAACAGACGGCGGCTTGCGTTTTCATCTGGATCTCCGGTTCAGGAGGCCCGATTATCGCGCGGCTTGCCGTGCCGCGGAATGACCCGTATGGGTCAGTGGACGGGTCATGCCGTGCCGCGCGCCAGGCGCGCGCCGGAGAACTGCCAGCGCGCATCCGGCGGGAAGAAGTTGCGGTAGGTGGCGCGCAGGTGCGAGCGGGGCGTGGCGCAGGATCCGCCGCGCAGCACCATCTGCTGGCTCATGAACTTGCCGTTGTATTCGCCGATCGTGCCCGGTGCGGTGCGGTAACCGGGATAGGGCAGGTAGGCGCTCTGCGTCCATTCCCACACGTCGCCGAACAGTTGCCCCGGCAGGCCCGGGCGTGCGGCGGCGAGCGGCTCTGCCGGATGGAACAGCCCGGTCTCGAGCAGGTTGCCCTCCACCGGCGCGCGCCGCGCGACATGCTCCCATTCGGACTCGGTGGGCAGGCGTGCGCCCAGCCAGCGGGCGATCGCATCGGCCTCGTACAGGCTCAGATGGGCGGCGGGCGCATCGGGCGAGACGTCGACCACGCCGCGCAGCGTGAACGTCTGCCAGCGCGAAGCCTGGATGTCGCCGCCGTCTGCCTGCTGCCAGTAGAAGGGGGCCTGCCAGCCGCGGGCCTGCACGATGTCCCAGCCGGCGGACAGCCACAGATCGGGCCGGCGGTAGCCACCATCCTCGATGAAGGCGATGACCTCGCCGCAGCTCACCGGCCGCAACGCGAGTTCGAACGGTTCCAGGAAGGTACGATGCCCAGGCCGTTCGTTGTCGAACGCGAAGCCTTCCTCGGAGGTGCCGCTGGAGACCAGGCCGCCCTCGCAGCCGAGCCAGCCGGCCGCCGCGGCGGCCACCGGCACCGGCGGCCAGCCCTCGCGGAACGCGGGCAGCAGCGGGTTGCGCGAGAACAGGTGCTTGAGGTCGGTGAGCAGCAGCTCCTGGTGCTGCTGTTCGTGGTGGATGCCCAGTTCGATGACCTCGGCCAGCACGGCTGCATCGGCGGCCTCCAGTGCCGCGGAGCGCAGCAGCGCATCGATGCGCGCCTCGACGTCGGCCCGGTAGGCACGCACGGTGGCCAGGCCGGGGCGCGACACCAGTCCGCGCTCGGCGCGCAGGTGCCTGTCGCCGACGCCGTTGTAGTAGCTGTTGAACAGCATGCGGAACGAGGGATGGAACGGACGGAAGGCGGGCTCGAAGCGTTCCAGCGCGAACACCTCGAAGAACCAGGTGACATGCGCGAGATGCCACTTGGCCGGGCTGGCATCCGGCATCGACTGCAGTGCGCAGTCCTCGTCGGACAGGCCGTCGACCAGCGCCAGCGTCTGCGCCCGGGTGCGATGGAACTGCGGCAGCAGGCGTTCCAGGGCTGCATGCGCCGGTGCCGCCTGCCCGGGGGCGAATGCCGGGCGTGACGGGAGTGCAGGGTTTGACATGGGGCACCTCCAGGGACGGTTGGCTCTCTTGCGGTCCGGACGGGGGTCGCAGCCGGCATGCCCGACGGAGTGTGCCCGATGATCCGGTGCCGGGTGTGCATCCGCTCGAACGGCTGCCGTGTCGACCGGCGCCGTGCCTGCCCGGGGCCGGTCAGGCCGCGCGCGCCACCGGCAGCGGATAGGTGGCGGCGGTGCGCGCCATCTCCCGTATCGGGTCGTACCAGGCGTCGTCCACCTGAGCGAACCCGAGCACCTGAGCACGTTCGAAGGCCGCCTCCGCCGCCGTGTCGAAGGGCAGCGCGAGCAGCGCCGTGCGCAGCGCCGCGCGCGTGGCCCGCGGCAGGCGGCTCGCGGCCACCCATGGCGGGATCGGACTGGGTCCGAACGTCGCCAGCGAACGCAGTCCGGCGCGCCGGGTCGGTGCCGCACGCAGTTCCGTCTCGAGCACCGTGGAGTCGATCGCCGCCGCATCCACCTTCCCGGCTTCGATCAGTTCCAGCGAGCGCTGGTGCGCGCCCGATTCGACCACCGTGCCGAAGAATCCGTGCGGCAGGCCCGCCCGTGCCAGCGCATGCCGCAGCACCCCGTAGCCCGAATGGGAGTTCGGTTCGTTGATCGCGACGGTCGCGCCCTGCAGGTGGGCCAGGCAGCGCGCCGGATGGTCGTCGCGCACGACCAGGTCGGAGAAGTACACCGGCCGGGCTGCATAGCGCGCCCCGCGCATCACCGGCGCGGCCAGCAGTTCGAAGCGTGGCCGGGCGCGTGCCGCTTCCTGCACGTAGGGCAGGCCGCACAGCCAGCCCACGTGTACCTCGCCGTCATGCAGCGCACGCTCGCGTTCCGGCCAAGGACGGTCCGCGACGAATTCGACCGGCAATTGCAGCGTGCGCCCGAGCGCGGCGGCGACGTCGCGCGCGAACGGCTCAGCGTTGTCCGCCATGCAGGAGACGACGCGCAGCACCGCCGGAAGCACGGGCGACGGCGTTCGGGGCGCTCGAAAGGACAGGGGTGCGGACACGCCCGGATGCTACACCGGCGCCAGCGGCCTCGGCGGCGATGGCCGGCGGTATGCTGACGGGTCTCGCCGCCCATCCCCCACCCATCGAACGGAGCGTTCCCCATGCCCAGGGCAATCTGGCAAGGCACCGTCATCGCGCAGAGCGACCGGACCGAAGTCGTCGAAGGCAACCACTATTTCCCGCCGGAGTCGGTCGACCCGGCCGTGCTGCGCGCGAGTTCGACCCACACGACCTGCGGCTGGAAGGGCGTCGCCAGCTACCACGACATCGTGGTCGGCGATGCGGTGAACAAGGACGCCGCCTGGTACTACCCGACGCCGAAGGATGCCGCCCGGCAGATCGCCGGCTTCATCGCATTCTGGAAAGGGGTCAAGGTCGAGGCCTGAGGTTCTGGCTTGGCGCTTGCTTCTGACAGTGCGCGCCGGGCCCTGCACCGGCTTCGGAGGATGTCGATGGTCCAGTGCAGCAGACGTGACAGGTCCCGCTTCGAGCCCGCGGGAGCGGCAGGGAAACACCTCGACGGCGGCAGCGTGCCGAAGGTCGTCGTGCCGTGCCGCCCGCTCGCCAGGCTCGCTTCGCTGCTGCCGCTGCTGGTGCTGCCGGCACCTGCGCTAGCACAGTCCCCGGCCGCAGCCGAGGCGTGGCCGGCCCGGCCGATCCGCATCCTGCTGCCGGTCGGCGCCGGCGGGGTCACCGACATCAATGCGCGGCTGCTCGCCCAGCGCTGGAGCACCACGCTGGGGCAGTCGGTGCTGATCGACAACCGGCCTGGTGCAGGCGGCATCGTCGCCACCGAGCTGGTGAGGAACGCCATCCCGGACGGACACACGCTGCTCTGGCTGAACTCCGGCCATGCGGTGGCCACCGCCGTGATGAAGTCGCTGCCCTACGATGCGGTGAAGGACTTCGAGCCGGTGTCGACCATCGCCTACTTCGCGCAGGCGCTGGTGGTGGGCGGCGACTCGCCGATCAAGTCGGTGTCCGGACTGGTCGCGGCGGCGAAGGCGAACCCGCGCAAGGTATCCATCGGCATGACCAACATCGGCAGCACGCCCCATGTCACCGCCGAGCTGTTCCGCTCGATGGGTGGCTTCGATGCCGAACTCGTTCCGTACAAGACCTCCGGCGCGCTGATCGCTGCCGCGCGCACCGGCGAGGCGAGCGTGATCATCGACTTCATCGCGCCGGTGCTGTCGCTGGTGCAGTCGGGTACGGTGCGGGCGCTGGCGGTCACCTCGCCGCAGCGCTTCCCGGGCCTGCCCGCGGTGCCGACGGTCGCCGAGGCCGGGCTGCCCGGCTTCGAGGCAACCGCATGGAACGGCCTGGCGGGTCCGGCGAAGACGCCGCGGCCGATCATCGAGCGCCTGCACCGCGAGATCCATTCGGCGATCGCGGTGCCGGAGATCGTGGCGCGCCTGCGCGAACTGGGCATCGAGGTGCGCGGCTCCACGCCCGAGGGCATGCGCAAGCTGATGGTCGAGGAGATCGACAAGTGGCGCAAGGTCGTGGCCACCGCGAAGATCGAGCGGCAGTAGGCCGGATGCCCGGGCGGAACGGGCGACTGCGATAGCGATACACTCCCGCCCTTCCCGCCGTCCGAACCTGGCTCAGCTGCCGTTTCCTGGAGACGTTCCGATGAAGTTGCCGAAGCCCATCCCCCAGCCCTACACGAATCGTGCAGGCGATTTCGCTTCCGGCAGGGACACGCCGAGCGCCTTCCTCGAACGTTGCCTCGCCAACGTCGAAGCGTTCGAACCGACGGTCGGCGCATTCGTGCATGTCGAGATCGAGAAGGCGCGCGCGGCCGCGGCCGCCTCGACGGTGCGCTGGCGCGAGGGCAGGCCGCTGTCGCGCATCGACGGCATGCCGGTCGGCATCAAGGACCTGATCGAGACGGCCGACATGCCGACCCAGTGCGGCTCGCCGGTATTCGAGGGCTACGAATCCCACCGCGACTCGGCGAGCGTGGTCGCGCTGCGCCAGGCCGGTGCGATCATCCTGGGCAAGACGGTGACCACCGAGTTCGCGGCGAAGGTGCCGCGCGGCACGCGCAACCCGTGGGACCCGGCGCGCACGCCGGGCGGCTCTAGCAGCGGCTCGGCCGCCGGCGTGGGCTGCGGCATGATCGCCGCCGGCCTCGGCACGCAGGTGATCGGCTCGCTGCTGCGCCCGGCCAGCTACTGCGGTGCCTATGCGTTCAAGCCGACCTTCGGCGCGATCAACCGCGGCGGTTCGCACGACGGACTGTCCCAGTCGGCGCATGGCCCGATCGCGGCGACGCTGCAGGACGCATGGATCGTCGCACGCGAGATCTCCGACCGCGCCGGCGGCGACCCGGGTTATCCGGGCCTTTACGGTCCGTCGGAGACGCCGGCACCGGTGCGCCCGTCGCGCATCGTGGTGATCGAGACCGCGGGATGGAATATCGCCGATGCGGACGCGAAGGCCGCGTTCGAGGCGGCGGTGAGGCGGCTCGCCGACGAGGGCGTGCGGGTGCAGCGCCGCAGCGACGATGCGCGCATCGCGCTGCTCGAGGTGGCGCTCGAGGACGCCGGGCGCGTGTCGCATGCACTGGTCAACTACGAATCGGTATGGCCGCTGAATACCTATCGCGACCGCGATCCGTCGAAGCTCAGCAGCTTCCTGCGCGAACGGCTGGTCGAGGCCGAGAAGATGACCCAGGCCGAGTACCGCAAGCTGCTCGCCACGCGTGCCGCCGCGCGCGCCGCGCATGCGATGCTGCTCGGCGAGTGCGACGTGCTGCTGACGCTGGCCGCGCCCGGCGCCGCGCCGCTGGGCATCGATTCCACCGGCGACACCGTGTTCAACATCCCGGCGTCCTACCTCGGTGCGCCGGCGCTGAGCCTGCCGCTGATGAGCGTGCAGGGGCTGCCGCTCGGCCTGCAGGCGATCGGCTTCATGGACCGTGATGCGGAGCTGTTCGAATCCGCCGGCTGGATCGACCAGGTGCTGCGCTAGCACGGGCGACGCGACCGTCCTTGCGCGCGCCGGCATGCCGGGCGCAGGCATATGGCCGCTGCTGGTCGGCACCGGGGTGCTGCTCGGCCTGAGCATCCCGATCGCCAAGGCGGCCGCCGCGGCCGGCGTGCCGGCCCTCGCCTATGCCCTGTGGCCGGCCGCGCTGGCATCGGGCGTGCTCGCCCTGCTCGCGGCGCGCCGCCGCGGCGCCTGGCGGCCGTCGCTGCCGCTGCTGCGCTATGCCGCGATCTCCGGCTTCCTCGGGCATGCCGCACCGATGACCGCGGTGTTCTGGGTGTCGGCCCAGGCCGGTGCCGGCTTCGCCTCGCTCGCCTTCACGCTGACGCCGGTGACCACGCTCGCGATCAGCCTGCTGGTGCGCCACGAGCGGTTCAGCGCCTTGCGCGCCCTGGCGGTCGCGATCGGATTCTCCGGCGCGCTGGTGCTGGTGCTCGGCCGGGGCGAGTCGATGCACGCGGCGACGGCGGCGGTGCTGCTGGTGCCGCTGATCCCGATCTTCATCGGTGGTGGCAACGTCTATCGCGCACTGCATACCCCGCCGGGCACGCCGGCCGAATGGCTGGCCGCGCTGAGCCTCGCCGCCTCGTCGGCGATGCTGCTCGCGGCCGGAGCGGCGACCGGCACGCTCGCGTTCGCGCCGGGGGTGGAGGCCTTTGCCTGGATCGGCGCGCAGGCGCTGGCGATGGTGGTCGGCTACGGCATGTACTTCGAGCTGATCCGCCGCGCCGAGCCGGTCACCTTCAGCTTCATGGGCTACGTGATGATGCTGACCGGGGTGGCCGTCGGGGTGGGGCTGTTCGGGGAACGGCTGCCGCTGTCGGCCGCGCCGGCGCTGCTGCTGATCGCCACCGCCTTCCTGATGATCCACCGTGCGACGCGGATCACTCCTCGGAATACTTCCGCGACGATCCCTTGAACTTCTCGACCGGATACTTCAGCGCGTTCAGGCCGATCTTCTCTTCCGCGGCGGCGACCAGGTCGAACTGCAGCCGGTCGGCCAGGCGCACCAGGTAGAGCAGCACGTCCGCCGATTCATGGCGGATGCGGTCGAGGTGGGCGGCGTCCGGATGATGGCTGTCGACGCCGTCGATCCACTGGAACTCCGCGGCCAGTTCGCCGGCTTCGGCTGCGATGCCGATCGCCAGGTTCTTGGGGGAATGGAACTGTTCCCAGTCGCGCTCCGCGGCGAAGCGGCGCAGGCGCTCGGTGAGCATGGCGAGGCTGTCTGCTGTCATGTCTGTCGTCCGGCATCTGCCGCGTTGGATGTGTCCGGCGAGTCTAGCGCTACACTGGGCCCGCCCACCAACCCCCTGCCGGGAGCCTGCATGTACAACCTCTACTACTGGTCGCATATCCAGGGTCGCGGCGAGTTCGTCCGCCTGGCCCTCGAGGCGGCCGGGGCCGACTATGTGGACGTGGTCCGACGTTCCGAGAAGAACGGCGGCGGACGGGCCGCCGTGCTCGCCATCCTCCAGGGCGACGATCCCCGCGCGCCGTTCGCGCCGCCGATCCTCGAGGCCGATGGCGAATGGATCTCGCAGACCGCGAACATCCTGGCCTTCCTCGGTCCGCGGCTCGGGCTGGTGCCCAGGGACGAGGCATCGCGCCGCTGGGCGAACCAGCTCCAGCTGGTGGTCGCCGATTTCGTCGTGGAGGCGCACGACACCCACCATCCGATCGCCAAGCACCTGTACTACGAGGAGCAGAAGCCGGCTGCGCGCAAGCGGGCGAAAGCCTTCGTGGAGCTGCGCCTGCCGAAGTACCTCGGCTACTTCGAAGGCGTGCTCGCGCGCAATCCGAAGGGGCCGGCGTGGATGGTCGGTGGCGCGCTGTCGTACGTCGACCTGTCGGTGTTCCAGGTCGTCGCCGGGCTGCGCTACGCCTTCCCGAAGGCGATGGCGCGCCTCGAACCCGCGCATCCGCATCTCGTGGCGCTGGCCGGCCGCGTCGCCAGGCTGCCGCGGGTGGCCCGCTACCTGAAGTCGAAGCGGCGCATCCCGTTCAACCAGAGCGGCATCTTCCGCCACTATCCGGAGCTCGATCGCTGACGACGGACCCTGCTGGCACGGGGCTGGCCGGTCAAGTAAAGTCGGGGCAGCTACAGGAAACGACCGTCGACAGACCCCAGGAGAGGATCACCGTGCCCCTCGTTCTCAAGGGCGTGATGCAGAGCCCCGTCACGCCGCTGAAGGCCGACTTCAGCCCCGATCTGGAGACCTTCGAGCGGCTGCTCGATTTCCATGTGCGCACCGGCGCGACAGCCATCTCCTGGCCGCACCACAAGGGCGAGTCGCTGAACCTGACCATCGCGGAGCGCAAGCGTTTCGCCGAGGTGGCGGTCAGGACGGTCGCAGGCCGGGTGCCGGTATCCATCCACGTGAGCGCGCTGGCGGTCGAGGACTCGATCGACCTTGCCCGGCACGCGCAGGCGATCGGCGCAGACGCGATCATCGCGATCACGCCCTACTTCTGGAATCCGTCCCCGCAGGCGATCCACGACTGGTTCATGCGCCTGGGGCGCGAGGTCGACCTGCCGATCATCGCCTACAACTCGCCGTCCTACCTCGACGGGGTCGAGTTCACCGGCGAGTTGATCACCAGCCTGCTCGAGAAGCTGCCGAACCTGGTGGCCATGAAGGAAGCGAGCTTCGATTCCGAGAAGTTCCTCGAGATCTCGCGCGCGGCGCTCGCGGTACGCCCCGACTTCTCGCTGGTGGCGGGCGTCGAGTTCCTGCTGCCGTCCATCCCGCTGGGCGGCAAGGGGTCGTACTCCTCGGCGGGCGCGATCTGCCCGAACCTGTGCACCCGCCTGTACACGTCCTGCGTCGAGGGGCGCTGGGACGAGGCACGCGACTGCCAGTACAAGCTTTCGCAGCTCTGGCAGCTGTTCCGCGACCAGTATCCGTCCTCGCTCAAGGGCGGCATGGTGATCATGGGCCGGCCCGTGGGCCCGACGCGACCGCCGCTGCCCACGGCGAGCGACAAGCGCATCGCCTTCATCGCCGAGCAGCTCGGCGAACTGGGCATCCTCGACTCCGAACCCCACGGCTGGTGATGCACATGTCCACTGTTCCTTCCGCGGCTTCCCCCGTGTTCGCTCCGGGACTCGTGCATACCCCCTTCACTCCGTTCGCATCGGATGGCGGCATCGACTTCGAGCGCTACGGGCGCCTGGTCGAGTTCCACCTGCGCGAGGGTGCCGATTCGATCGCGGTTCCCATGCATGCAGGCGAGTCGGTAAGCCTGCCCCTGGCCAAGCGCCATCGGGTGCTCGAGTTCGTGCTCGAAAGGGTCGCAGGCCGCGTGCCGGTGATCGCCCACGTGAGCGAGTCCGGTACCTCCATGGCTGCCGATCTCGCGCGCCATGCACAGCAGGCCGGCGCGACGGCGATCGTCGCCAACGTTCCCTACTACTGGACGCCTCCGCAGCCGATGCTGGTCGAGCACTTCGCGCAGATCGCCGCTGCCGTGCGGTTGCCGATGTTCGTTCACAACTTTCCCGAAGAGATGGGTGGCGTGAAGTTCAACGCCGCCTCCGCGATCGAGCTGATCGAGCGGTCGCCCAACTTCATCGGCCTGGTCGACTCCAGCCTCGACTGGCAGTACATGATCGAGCTGCTGATGCTGTCGCGCCGGGTGCGGCCGTCCTTCGCGCTGCTGTCGGGGTCCGAGTACCTGATCTCCGCGCACGCGATCGGTGCCACCGGGTCGTTCTGCGCGCTCGCCGGCATCGCCCCGAAGGCAGTGCGTCGGCTGCATGAACTGTGCATGGCCGAGCGCTATGAAGCCGCGCGCCCGGTGCAGGATGCGATCGCCGCGCTGCGCATGGCGATCAAGCCGGGTGGCGTCGCCGCGCTGAAGGCGGCGTCGCAGGCGATGGGGCGCGATTGCGGCAGCGTGCAGCCGCCGCTGTCCCCCTTGTCGGAGGCCGATGGCGCGCGGCTTTCGCTGGCGCTGTCGAAGATCGAAATGCTCGGCGACGAACCGCGTGGCTGGTAGCGATCCCCTGCCTGCGGAGGCAGGCGGCGCCGCCGCCGCGGCTGCGGCGACGAATCCGGTGGCCCTGGTGACCGGCGCGGCCCAGGGCATCGGTGCCGCCATCGCGGTCGCGCTCGCGCGAGGCGGGCATGACGTGGTCGTCACCTCGACGCAGCCCGGGAAGCTCGAGCCGGTCTGCGCGGCGATCCGTGCCATCGGTCGTCGCGCGGCGCCGATCGCGCTCGACCTGCATGATGCCGCGGGCCTGGAGGCCGCGGTCCAGCGCGCGGCCGACGCGTTCGGTCGCCTGGACGTGCTGGTCAACAACGCCGGGGTCCCGCTCAAGGTCCCCGCGCTCGAGGTGACGATCGAGGCCTGGAACAGCGTGATCTCGGCCAACCTCACCGGCACCTTCTTCCTCACCCAGAAGTTCGGCGCCTACCTGTCACGCGCGCATCGCCCCGGTTGCGTGGTCAGCATCGCATCGACGCATGCGCTGGTCGGGATGGCCGACCGCGCGGTGTACGGCATCGCCAAGGCCGGCATCCTGCAGATGACCCGCATGCTGGCGGTGGAATGGGCGGCGCTGGGCATCAGGGTCAACGCGGTCGCCCCGGGCAGGATCGACACGGCTGCCCGCGCCGGCTCCTTTTCCCAGCCGGGCTACCTTGCCTCGGCCCTGGGGCGCATACCCCTGGGCCGCCTCGGCCTGCCCGGCGAGGTGGCTGCGGCCGTCGCCTATCTCGTGCAGCCCGAGTCCGCCTACGTGACCGGACAGACGATCGTGCTCGACGGGGGCGTCACCGCCCAGTGATCGCTGCGTCGGCACGCAGGCTCAGGGCTGCAGCCCGGCTTCCTTCACGACCTTCACCCATCGGGCCAGTTCGGTCCTGATCAGCGCCGCGAACTCCTCGGGCGACGCGCTCGGCGTCGGCTCGGCGCCATCGCGCACGAAGCGCTCGCGGATGGCGGGATCCTGCAGCACCTTCACCACGGTCGAGTGGAGCAGGCCGACGATGTCGCGCGGAGTGCCGGCCGGGGCGAGCAATCCATACCACTGCACGGCATCGAAGCCGGGCACGCCCGACTCGGCGATCGTGGGTATGTCGGGTGCGCCGCTGACCCGCCTGGAACTGGTCACGCCATGGGCACGCACCCGGTTGGCGCGGATCTGCGGCAATGCGACGAGGATGTTGGACATCATCAGCGGTACGTGCCCGCCGACCACGTCGCTGAGCGCGGGGCCGACGCCCTTGTACGGCACGTGGACCATCTTCGTGCCGGTGGTCAGCAGGAACAGTTCCATCGACAGGTGCTGGTTGGCGCCGATGCCGCCGGTGGCGAACTGCAGCTGCCCCGGGCGCGATCGCGCCAGCGCGACCAGTTCCTTCACGTTGCGCGCGGGCAGGGCCGGGTTGGCGACCAGCACGTTGGGCAGCGAGACCGTCATCGAGATCGGCGCGAAGTCGCGTACCAGGTCGTACGACGTCTTCATCATCGCCGGGTTGCTGGTATGCGAGGCGATCGCCGCGAGCAGGGTGTATCCATCCGGCGTCGCCCGTGCGACGACTTCCGCTCCGATGTTGCCGCTGGCCCCGGGGCGGTTCTCGAGCACCACCGGCTGCCCGAGGAAGTCGGCCATGCGGGGGCCCACGATCCGCGTCGACGCGTCGGTCCCACCGCCCGGGGGCGACGGGATGATGATGCGCACCGGCTTGTCGGGATAGGCTGCCAGCAGCGTGGTCACCGGCATCCACCCGGAGATGGCCAGCACCGCCGTGGCCGCGACCCGCACCGTGGGCCGGTGCCGTCGTGCGTGCAGCGCGCGTCCGCTGCGAACGACTTTCGCCATGTTGCTCCTCCGGAACGGGGGCGGCACGCAGCGGGTCGCACCGTTGCACCCGCCGTTCGGGAACCTCCCCCTCCCGGAGCTTATCGCAGTGCCGCGGCGTTCGGGCGGGCAGCCACCGCCGTTGCCGCCGGATAGTCGATGTATCCCTTCTCGTCGCCGGCATTCCATCGAAGCCCGCACCGGCGACGTAGGTGCCGCCGAAACGCGTGCGCAGTTCCCGGTGGTAGTCGCCGGCACGCCCTGCCGGGGCCAGATGCAGGTATGCGAGCCCGAACGGAGCGATCCTTTCGACCAGGGTGGTGTACGTCTGCATCGGGTCCGCATCGGTGATGTCGTTGAACGCCATCTCCGGCGAGATCTTGATGCCAGTGCGCTGGTTCGACCCGGTGGACACGAACTGCATCGGCAGGTAGCCCGAGGCGGCATGGAACTCGACGCCATCGAAGCCCGCCTCGATCGCGCGCCGCGAGGCCGCGGCATAGCCGGCGATGACCGCGGCGATGCCTTCGACCGTCGGTGCCTGGGGTATCGGGTGTGGAAGCATGGCGGCATCGGTGTAGACGGCCCCGGCCGCCTGGATCGCCGACCGGGCGACCGGTGTGGCGCCGCCGGGCAGCAGCGACGGATGGCTGATGCGTGCGCCGGCGGCGCGCACGGCCGCGGTCACCGGCTTCCAGGCCGCGACCTGGGCCGCGTCGGCCAGTCCGGGCGTGCGTACGTAGCCCTTGCCCATCGGCTCCGGGAACACGCCCTCGCTGATGATCAGTCCTGCGCTGGCGCGCTGGGCACGGTAGGTCGCGACGATCGGCAGCGGGCGACGGGCGTCATCGGCACGCGACCGGGTCATCGGCGCCATCACGATGCGGTTGGGAAGGGTGAGGCGGCCGGCTGCGACGGGGGTGAACAAGGTTTTCATTCAGGACTCCTGATTGATCGGATGTCCGGATGATGCAAGCGGGCGCGACCCGATGAAACCGAAGAATTCGGAGTGATTCGTTCAGTCTTGTTGAACAATCGCTCAGAGTGGCTCTGCGTGCCACCCGCCGGATGCCGAAGGGGATATCCGCATGGGTATGGCGTTGCCGATCGGTGCCGCGGTCGCGGGAATGCCGATCAGCCGGCAGAGCACCCGCCAGACGCCCGAGTGCGCGGCGATCAGGGGCTGGCAGCCATGAACGGGCTGCGGCACCGTCGCCAGCCCGCGCGATACCCGTTGTGCGAATGCCTCAACCGATTCCATGTCGGCGGGAAGTGCATCGTCGCGTCGTTCGCTGCGCGGCCGTCCCTCGAGCGCACCCCAGTAGCGTTCATCCAGGTCTGGCAGCTCGAGGATTTCTGCAGGCGATCGGCCAAGCGCCCGGGCAACGATCTGCGCGGTCATGCGCGCGCGTTGCCGACTGCTGGCGACGATCGGGGTGAACGCGATGGCGTCGCGCTTCATGGCCAGCGCAAGCCGTTCCCCGGCCTGCTTCGCCTGCTCACGCCCGAGGGCGGTCAGCGCCACGTCGAGTGAGCCCGCGATGATGGCATCCCGGTTGCTGGTCGTCTCGCCGTGGCGCAGGTAGACGAACGGAGCCGTGAGCAGGTTCACCAGGAATGCTCCCGCGCGGTGATCATCTCGACCGGATCGAGTTCGGCGCGCAGCCGTGCCATGGCTGCGTGTTCGCCGAATGCCGGCAGCAGGTGTCGCACGCCGCAGGAACGGGCGAGGGCCACGATGTCGCGGCGGCGTGGATGCACGTTCCAGCGCAGGTATCGTGCGCGTCCGGCCTCGGTCAGCGCACGCGCGGGCGATCCGTGTGGCAGGTAGCCGGTGAACACGATCGCGACCTGCGGCTGGTCTGCGAAGCGCTCGAGCAGGGCGGCGCTTTCGCCGGTCGAACCATCCGCGCTGCCGGCAAGTCGTAGTCCGGGTTCGGCGGACAACCCGGGGGCCGACCGTGCCAGGTCGCGCAATGACTCGCGCAGGCCGGGCCGAAGCCCGTGCGCGGCCTCGACGCACAGCCGCTCGATCGCCTGGCGAAGGTCGTCGCCGAGCTGGACCGGCCAGCCTCGTCGGGTCGCGAGATACCAGGCGATTTCCGGACCGCGTCCACCGGGCGGTACCGGCAGCACGGCATCCGGCACGGCGCCCGCACGCCCTGCCAGAAGATCGACCAGCGCTTGCGCGGCTTCGGTCAGCGGCGTGTCGTAGTCTCCGTATGATGCATCGACGACTGCCACGCGTGCGGCCGGTGGCGGATCGAACGCGTGTACCGGCGATTCGATCGAACAGTCACCCGTGTACAGCAGGTCCCCGTGCCCAGTGCCCAGGTGCAGCCAGACGCCACCGGGCGCGTGACCGTTGCGGCCGGTCTGCACGCGCAGGCCGGCGACCTCGCACTGCCCGGCGCTGGGCAGGATGGCGGTTCGCGTTTCCGGCGGCAGCATCGCGGCAACCGGGGCAGTGCACCAGACCTGCGGATCACCGATGCCGCGTGCCAGGGCGAGCGATCCTGTGTGGTCGCGATGGCCATGGCTGAGCAGCAGTGCATCGACCGTACCGATCCCGGCGAGGTCCGGCCGCCGATCGGGGTCGGGCCCGTAGCCGAGGTCGAGCAGCAGGCGCGCCGCGTCGGTTTCGACCAGCACACAGGCCGGTCCCTTCTCGTTGCAGCCTGAAACGATCTGGATGCGGTTCACTCGGCAGTGGCGCCAGAGGCCTTGATCACCTTGCCCCACTTCGCGATCTCGGCGCGAAGGTATGCAGCGAACGCTGCCGGGGACGATGGACTCGCCTCGACGCCCTGGATCGCGAGCTGTTCCACCACCGCTGGCGTGGCGAGCGTCTCGGCGAGCGACCGCGCGATCCGATCGACGATCGGACGCGGCGTGCGCGCAGCCGAAAGCAGGCCGTACCAGGTGTCGAATTCGTAGCCCTTCAGGCCGGCCTCGTTCATCGTGGGCACTTCAGGCCATGACTTCGAGCGGGCGGCCGTGGTCACCGCGAGCGGGCGAAGCTTGCCCGCCTTCAGCTGCGGCAGCGCCGTGGCCACCGTCGAGATGATGAAGTCGAGCCGGCCTGCGCTGAGGTCGATGATCGCCGGTGCGAGGCCCTTGTACGGTACATGCGTGAGCGAGGCACCCGTCATCAGCTTCATGTATTCGGTGGCCAGGTGCGAGGCAGTCACGACGCCGCCCGAGCCGTAGTTCAGGGGCAGGCCTTTCGCGCGACCGAGCTCGAGCAGTTCACGCACCGACCTCGCCGGCGAAGTGCTGGCGACCACCAGCAGGTTCGGCTGCCGACCGATCAGCGATATGGGCTCCAGGTCGGTCGCCGTGTCGTATGGCAGCTTCGGGATCAGCGTCGCATTGACCGCCAGGCTGATGTTGTTGATCAACAGCGTATGGCCATCGGCCGCCGATCGGGCGACGATTTCAGTGCCGACCGTTCCCCCCGCTCCGCCGCGGTTGTCGATGACGATCGGCCCGGCGAGCACCTCGGCCAGACGGTTGGCCACGATACGACCAACGATGTCGTTGCCTCCGCCGGGCGGGAATGGCACGACGAAGCGTATCGGTCGCGACGGATAGCTGCCCTGCGCGAATGCGCCGCCGATGGCGACGGGAAACAGGGCGGCCAGAAGGAGAAGGCGGGCTGAAAGAAGCATCGGACGAGGGAGAGGAGACATTGGACCGGGAGCATAGCAAGTCCGGATTTCCTCATCGTGACCGGCCCGCACGCAGGCGCGCGGTAGGTAGAATGCGTCCACCTTGAACGCCCCGACCGCAACCGTACCCGCGCGCGACCTCTGCACCGACTGCGGCGTCTCGCGCTCGTCCGATCCGAAACGCTGCGGCCGCGCCTGCCAGTTCATCCGGCCCGATTACCCGGCCCTCGAGGCGCAGGTGCACGGCCGCAGCCGCGATCCGGCGCGGGTCGACGAACTGCATTTCGGTCCGTTCCGCCGCATGCTTCGCGCCTCGATGAAGGTGCCGGCCCCGGGGGCGCAATGGACCGGCATCACCACCGGCATCGCGGAGCAGTTGCTGGCGCGCGGCCTGGTCGATGCGGTGCTCACCATGGCGCCGGATCCGGACGACCGCTGGCGGCCGGTGCCGGTGCTGGTCACCTCGGCGCAGGACATGGCGGCCTGCCGCGGCATGCGCATGGGTTACGCGCCGCTGCTGTCGCTGCTCGAGCCCGCGCTCGCCGCGGGCCACCGGCGGCTGGCGGTGATCGGCATCCCCTGTCAGGTGTATGCGCTGCGCGCGCTCGAGAAGGAACTGGGTTTCGAGCGTCTGTACGTGATCGGCACGCCCTGCTCCGACAACACCACGACCGCGAACTTCCACGCCTTCCTCGACCTGCTCGCGGACGATCCTTCGACGATCACCTACCTCGAGTTCCGCGCCGACTACCGCGTCGAGCTGCGTTTCACCGACGGCCGCACGAAGCTGATCCCCTTCCTCGACCTGCCGATCTCGAAGCTTCCGCCGGACTTCTTCCCGCTGACCTGCCGCACCTGCGTCGACTACACCAACGTGCTGGCCGACATCACCGTCGGCTACATGGGCGGGCAGGGCGAGCAGTGGCTGCTGGTGCGCAACGAGCGCGGTGAGGAACTGCTCGACCTGCTCGGCGACCGGGTGCAGGTGTCGGCACCCGGTTCCGCCGGCAAGCGGCAGGGGCCGGTGAAGGGCTTCCTGGCCAATGTCGAACGCGCCGCCGGCGGCCTGCCGCTGCGCCGGATGCCGGGCTGGCTGCGCCCGCTGGTCAACTTCCTGATGCCGAGGATCGGTCCGCGCGGGCTGGAGTTCGCGCGCACCCGGGTCGAGATGAAGGCGCTCGAGTCGGTGGTGCACCTGCGCCGCGAGCAGCCGCGCCGGCTGCGGCACATGGTGCCGGCGCACCTCTGGGCACTGGTCGAGCCCTACGGCCTTGAGCCGCGGGACGACGAGCGCCCGCGCGGCCCACCCGGCGCCGACCCGGGTCGCTGATCCCGGTCCCGGCCGGTCAGGCTGCCTTCGCGAACTGCGCTATCACTTCCTGCTCGTAGGCCTCGACCTTCTGCACGCTGGGACGCGTGCGCATGCGTGCCATGTGCGCCAGGCAGTTGGGGAACGCGGACAGGTCGAACTTGAACTGCACGGCACGGCGGAAGCACCAGAAGAAATACGAGTCGACGGCGGTGAAGTGGTCGAAGAACCATTCGCGGCCCTCGAGCAACCCTTCCGCGATCTTCAGGTCCTCGAACAGCAGCTTCTGCGCGACCCGCTTCACGCCATCGAACGCCTCGGGCATGTCGCAGTAGTTCTCGGGGCGTGCGTTCGGGGTGAGGTGCGGATGGATGGTGGAGGTGAACCATGACATCAGCGAGATCGCCTTGAACTCGTCGAAGCCGGCGGGCAGCAGCTTCGCCGCAGGGAAGCTGCGCGCGATGAACTGCTGGATGGCCACGTTCTCGGTGAGCGGGTAGCCGTCGATCACCAGCACCGGGACCTTGCCCTTGGGGTTGACGGCGAGGTACTCGGCGCTCTTCTGTTCCTTGGCGCCGGTATTGACCGTGCGCACCGAGAAGGGCGCGCCGGCTTCGGTCAGGTTCACGTACGCCACCAGTGAGCAGGCGTTCGGGGCGTAGCACAGGGTCAGGTCCATCGGTGTCTCCTCCATGTCGAAGCGCGCATCGTAACCCGAGTGCAGCCGCGGTTGGTCAACTGTGCCCGTCGTGCCCGCGTTAGGATGGCAGACATGCCCCTCACCCGCGCCGACCTCGAAGCCGACCTGCTGCGCAGGCAGTACGAGCAGTTCCACCCGGACCTGCCGCTGGTGCCGCAGCACCTGTTCGACGCCTCGCTCGAGCAGGCACTGGCCGGCAACGGCGACGGCCGCGACCTCTGGCTGTTCGCCTATGGTTCGCTGATCTGGAATCCGCTGTTCCACTTCGCCGAGCGCAGGCCCGCGCTGGTGCACGGGCTGCATCGCCGCTTCTGCCTGTGGTCGCGGATGGGGCGGGGCTCGCCGGACCGGCCGGGGCTGATGCTCGCGCTGGAGCACGGCGGCCGTTGCCACGGCTTCGCGTTCCGTATCCCGGCACACCAGGTGCGGGCCGAACTCACGCTGATCTGGCGGCGCGAGATGACCATGGGCTCCTACCAGGCGCGCTGGGTGAACGCGATCGCCGGCGGCCAGCCGGTGCGGGCGCTGGCTTTCGTGATCAACCGCAAGGGCTGGCAGTATGCAGGCAAGCTGCCGGCCGACCAGGTGGTCGACGTGCTCGCCCATGCGCACGGCCGGCTGGGTTCCGCCGCCGACTACCTGTTCCAGACGGTCGATTGCCTGCGTGCCAACGGCGTGCAGGATGCACCGCTGTTCGCGCTGGCCGAGCGGGTGGCTTCGCTGCATGCAAGGCCGGCGGCCGCTGCGCCCTGCCCGGAGGCGGGCGCCTGACGTGCGCCGCGCCCGGTCCGCCGTCAGGCCAGGGTGCGGAACGCGAGCAGCGTGACATCGTCGGCCTGCTCCCGTCCGGCGGCGAATCCGTCCACGGCCGTGACCAGTCCCTCGGCCAGCGTCGCCACCGTCCCGGTCCGCAGTGATTCGGCGGTGGCGAGCAGCCTGTCCTCGCCGAACCATTCCCCGGTGGCCGATTCGGCCTCGGTGATGCCGTCCGTGTAGAGCAGCAGGCGGCTTCCGGGCGGCAGATGGACGCTGCCTGCGCGGTAGGTGGCGTCGGGCGACACGCCGGCCACCAGTCCCGACGGACCGGCGAGCCACTGGAACGGCCCGTCGCCCAGCGCCAGCAGCGGCGGATTGTGTCCTGCGTTCACGTAGGTGAGCTGCCGGCTCGACAGGTCGAACACGGCGCAGAACAGGCTCACGAACAGCGAGGAGTCGTTGTTGCTGCAGAGCTGCCGGTTGACCAGCTCGACGATGCGCAGGGCATTGCGGCGCCGGGCGGTCTCGTTCCAGAGCGTGGTCAGGGTGCGCACCATGAACAGCGCCGAGGGCAGCCCCTTGCCGCAGATGTCGCCGATGGTGATGAACAGGTGGCCGGCATCGAGCGGGAACGCATCGTAGAAGTCGCCGCCGATCTCGCGCGCGGGACGCATGAAACCGGTGCATTCGACCTGCGGCTGTTCCGGGAACAGCGGCGGCACCGGCAGCATGCTCACCTGGATCTCCTTGGCCAGCTTGAGCTCGCGCTGCAGGCGTTCCAGTTCCAGCGCCGCGCGGACCTGCTCGGCGATCAGCCGGTCCGAGCGGCGGATGCGGCCGGCGAGGATCGCCAGCAGGTTCGCGGCGACCCCGGGGACGGTGAGCAGGCGCTCGCGCAGGACTTCGGCCGGGATCAGCAGCAGTTCGGTGTCCACGTCGGCGACGACGAAGGCCGAGGCGGGCTTTCCGTCCAGCAGCTGCATCTCGCCCGCGCAATGGCCCTCGTCGATGACATGGATCGGCACGGTGTCGGCGCGTTCGACATGCACCCGCAGCCGGCCGCTGAGCACCACGGCGACATCGGGCGAGCGTCCCCCGGGTGCCAGCCAGACATTGCCCGCAGCGATCGCCTGGCGCCGGCAATCGGCCAGCAGGGGTTCGATGTCGGAATAGGCGGCGCCGCGGAACATCCGCACCCGCGAGATGAACCCGTTCCAGCGGCGATCGTCGGGCGCCCGCTTCTGCCAGGGGCGGACATCGCCGGGTGCTTCCGTCGGCACGTCATCGGCGCGCGCCTTCGCGCGCCGGTCCGGCCCGCGCTCGGCCCAGTCTTCCGGACGCCGGGCATGGTCGCCGCCGCGCCGGATGGAGAAGGACAGCGCGTTGCGGCCGGCGCGCCGCTCGTAGGCACATTCGTCGGCGAAGCGATGCAGCAGGCGCACCCCCGCGCCGCCCTCGGCGGCCAGCGACGAAGGCAGCGGCCCGGGTACCGCGGCGACCGGATCGAACGGGATGCCGGAATCGACGATCCTGCAGCGCAGCCAGTTGCCGGCCGCTTCGCAGGTGATCTCGGTCTCCGGTGCCTGCGCGTCGTTGCCGCCATGGACGATGGAATTGGTCAGCGCCTCGGTCAGGCAGAGGTCGGCGCGGAACAGGTCCGCCTCGTCGATGCCGGCCTCGGCACCGATCTGCCGCAGCCACTCGACCGCGGTGCGCACCGAGCCCAGGGCGTTCGGGACGCGCAGCCGCCGGCTGATGCGCCGGCCTGCGGGAATCGCGTTCAGTTCGCGTTGCCCCGGGCCAGTGCGTCCGCGACCGTATCGAACAGCGGGATGACCTGGTCGACCCCGGCGGTGACGAGCACCTTGCGCACCATCTCGGTCGGAGCCGCCAGCACCACGCGTCCGCCGCGCTGCGATTGCGCGCGGGCGGCCGTGAACAGCGTGCGGATGCCGATCGACGCGATGAAGTCCACGCCGGTGAGGTCGACCACCACCCGCCGCGCCTTGGTCGCGACGGCGAACGTGAACTGGTCCTCGATCGACTGCGCGCCCTCGATGTCGAACCGACCCTCGAGGCCGACCAGTATCGACTCGCCTTCCAGCGGCTGGATCGTCATCTTCACGCGGGCTTGCTCCGTGTCATGCGAACGGCACGATGCCGTTTCGTCGATGACAAGATTGACACGGCGACATGACAGTTTCGTGGCTTCGTCACCGCACCGTAACACTGCCGCCGGCCGGCAACGCGGCCGCGCCTTCTCGCGTAGGATCGGCGGCTCCTGTCAGCATGCCATGGAGTCATTCCAGATGCGTTCCGCGACCCTGCCCGTTCCCGCCCCGTCCCCGAACATCGATCCCGCCGCGCCCGGGTTGCGCAGGGTGGCGATGCACGCGGCTGCGGCCGGGGCCCTGGCGCTCGCCCTGCCGGTGGCCTCGATGCCGGCGGCCGCGCAGGCCTTCCCGTCGAAGAGCCTGCGCATCGTGGTGCCCTATGCGCCGGGCGGCGTCGTCGACTATGTCGGCCGCACGCTCGGGCAGAAGCTGTCCGAGCAGCTGGGCCAGGCGGTGGTGATCGACAACCGCGGCGGCGCCGGCGGCATGGTCGGCGCCGAAGTCGCCGCCCGGGCCGGTGCCGACGGCTACACCCTGCTGGTGATGGACCCGGCGATCGTGATCAACCAGAGCCTCCAGCCGAAGGTGCCCTACGACGTGCTGAAGGACTTCCGCACGGTCACCATCGCCACCTCGTCGCCGCTGGTGCTGGCGATCAATCCGAAGGTCGGCGCGCGCACCGTGCCGGAGCTCGCGGCGATCGCGAAGGCGAAGCCGGGCACGCTGTCGTTCGCCTCGGCCGGCATCGGCACCACGCCGCACATGGCGGGCGAGTTCTTCAAGGCGCGCATCGCGCAGGACATCGTGCACGTGCCGTACAAGGGCAGCGGCCCGGCGATGACCGACCTGATCGCTGGCAACGTGCAGATGACCTTCTCGTCGATCGCCGCGGCGATCCCGTTCTTCAAGGACGGCCGCCTGGTGGGCCTGGCGACCACCGGTCCGAAGCGGGTCGCCGCGCTGTCCGACCTGCCGACCATGGTCGAGGCGGGCTTCCCCGGCTTCGAGGTCGAGCTCTGGCAGGGCGTGTTCGTGCCCTCGGGCACGCCGAAGGACACCGTGGCACGTCTGCACGGGGAGACGGTCAAGGCCCTGGCCACGGCCGAGATGCGCGCCGCGCTGGCCAAGGTGGGCAACGACCCGGTCGGCAATTCGCAGGCCGAGGCGGAACGCTTCGTGCGCGCCGAGCTCGCGAAATGGGCGAAGCTGGTGAAGGACGCGGGCATCAAGCCCCAGTGAGGTCCACCGGACGAGGGAGGGTGCAGCATGGCTGAAGCATCGAAACGGGTCGCGATCGTCACCGGTGCCGGCAGCGGCATCGGCAGGGCCTGCGCGCTCGCGCTGCTGCGCGACGGCTGGCATGTCGCGCTTGCCGGGCGCCGCGCGGACATGCTCGAGGCGGCAGCGAAGGAGTCCGGGGCCGGCAGCCGTGCGCTCGCGGTGTCGACCGACATCACCTCGCCGGAATCGGTCGCCGCGCTGTTCGCGGCGGTGAAGCAGGCCTGGGGCCGGGTCGACGTGGTGTTCAACAACGCCGGCCTGAACGCGCCCGGGGTTCCGCTTGAGGACCTGCCGGTCGAGA
This sequence comes from Betaproteobacteria bacterium, assembly GCA_021298815.1. GTDB lineage: Bacteria > Pseudomonadota > Gammaproteobacteria > Burkholderiales > CAIKXV01 > CAIKXV01. The sequence goes on from JAJTHE010000007.1 coordinate 57,583, forward strand.
AATGGCTGGCCGTGGTCAACACCAACCTCACCGGCGCCTTCCTGTGCACTCAGCAGGCATTCCGCATCATGAAGGAACAGGTGCCGATGGGCGGGCGCATCATCAACAACGGCTCGATCTCGGCGCACGTGCCGCGGCCCGATTCGGCGCCCTACACGGCCAGCAAGCACGGCATCACCGGCCTGACGAAGACCACCGCGCTCGACGGCCGCAAGTACGACATCGCCTGCTGCCAGATCGACGTCGGCAACGCGATGACCGAACTGGCCGCGCGCATGTCGAAGGGCGTGAAGCAGGCCAATGGCGAGATCAGGGTCGAACCGATGATCGACGTCGAGGATGTCGCGCGCACCGTCCTGCACATGGCGAACCAGCCGCTGAACGTGAACCTGTTCACCGTGACCATCATGGCGACCAAGATGCCGTTCGCCGGGCGCGGCTGACCGATAAATCGGGTCAGAGACGATTTATCCGACGAAGGGATCTCCCGCAGCGGTGATGGCCGGATAAATCGTCTCTGACCCGATTTATCCGATCGCCATCCGTCCCGCGGCGGGTCAGGCCAGGTCGAAGCGGTCGGCCTCCATCACCTTCGTCCACGCGGCGACGAAGTCGCGCACGAACGTCGCCTCGCCGTCGCGGCAGGCGTGGACCTCGGCCAGCGCACGAAGCTGCGAGTTCGAGCCGAACACCAGGTCGACCGTGGTGGCCGTCCAGCGCACCGCCCCGGTTCGGCGGTCGCGGCCCTCCAGCACGCCCTCGGTGGCGGACTTCTGCCAGGCCGTGCCCATGTCGAGCAGGTTGACGAAGAAGTCGTTGCCGAGCGTGCCCACGCGGTCGGTGAACACGCCGTGCGCGGCACCGTCCACGTTCGCACCGAGCACCCGCAGGCCACCGATCAGCACCGTCATCTCCGGCGCGGTGAGCCCGAGCAGCTGCGCGCGGTCGACCAGCTTCTCGACGGCGACCGCCTCGAACCCCTTGCGCACGTAGTTGCGGAAGCCATCGGCCACCGGCTCGAGCGGTGCGAACGAATCGGCATCGGTCTGCGCCTGCGTGGCATCCGTGCGGCCGGGCCGGAACGGCACGGTGACTGCATGGCCGGCCTGCTTCGCTGCCGCCTCGACCGCGGCGCAGCCAGCGAGCACGATCAGGTCGGCCATCGAGATGCGCTTGCCGCCGGCCTGCGCGGCGTTGAAGGTGCGCTGCACGCCTTCCAGCACCGCCAGCGCCTTCGCGAGTTCGGCCGGTTCATTGGCCTCCCAGTCCTTCTGCGGCGCGAGCCGGATGCGGGCACCGTTCGCGCCGCCGCGCTTGTCGCTGCCGCGGAAGGTCGACGCCGACGCCCAGGCGGTGGCGACCAGCCGCGGGATCGACAGCCCCGAGGCGAGGACCTTCGCCTTGAGCGACGCGATGTCCGCCGCGTCGACCAGCGGATGGTCGACTGCCGGGACCGGGTCCTGCCAGATGAGTTCCTCCTTCGGCACCATCGGACCGAGGTAGCGCGCGACCGGACCCATGTCGCGATGGGTCAGCTTGAACCAGGCGCGCGCGAAGGCATCGGCGAACGCGGCGGGGTCCTGCAGGAAGCGGCGCGCGATCTTCTCGTACGCCGGATCCGTGCGCAGCGCGAGGTCGGCGGTGGACATCATCGGCGCATGGCGCCGCGACGGGTCATGTGCATCGGGGACGCTGCCTGCACCCGCGCCGCCCTTCGGCGTCCACTGGTGTGCGCCGGCGGGGCTCTTCGTCAGCTCCCACTCGAAGCCGAACAGGGTCTCGAGGTAGCTGTTGTCCCAGCGGGTTGGCGTCGCGGTCCATGCGCCTTCCAGGCCGCTGGTGATCGCATGCAGGCCCTTGCCGCTTCCGAAGGTGTTCTTCCAGCCCAGCCCCTGTTCCTCGATGCCCGCACCCTCGGGTTCCGGCCCGACATACACGGCGGGATCGGCCGCGCCATGGCACTTGCCGAAGGTATGGCCGCCGGCGACCAGCGCGACCGTCTCCTCGTCGTCCATCGCCATGCGTGCGAAGGTCTCGCGGATGTCGCGTGCCGAGGCGAGCGGATCCGGCTTGCCGTTCGGTCCTTCCGGGTTCACGTAGATCAGGCCCATCTGCACTGCGGCCAGCGGATTGGCGAGGTCGCGGTCGCCGCTGTAGCGCTCGTCGGCGAGCCACTTGCCTTCGGGTCCCCACCAGATGTCCTCTTCCGGCTCCCAGATGTCGGCGCGCCCGCCGGCGAAGCCGAAGGTGCGAAAGCCCATCGATTCGAGCGCGACGTTGCCGGCGAGGATCATCAGGTCGGCCCAGGACAGCGCGCGGCCGTACTTCTGCTTGATCGGCCAGAGCAGCCGGCGTGCCTTGTCGAGGTTGCCGTTGTCCGGCCAGCTGTTCAGCGGCGCGAAGCGCTGCGCACCCGCGCCGGCGCCGCCCCGTCCGTCGGCGATCCGGTAGGTGCCGGCACTGTGCCAGGCCATGCGGATGAAGAACGGCCCGTAGTGGCCGTAGTCGGCGGGCCACCAGTCCTGGGAGTCGGTCATCAGCGCGTTCAGGTCGCGGATCACCGCGTCGAGGTCGAGGCTGCGGAAGGCCTTTGCATAGTCGAAGCCGTCGCCCATCGGGTCGGACAGCGACGAGTGCTGGTGAAGAACCTTAAGGTCGAGCTGCCCGGGCCACCAGTTCGTGGTCTTCCGCGGGGGGGTGGCGGGGCCGTGGCCCGCGAACGGGCATTTCTGTTCCGACATGGTTGTCTCCTTGGTGATCCACACGAGTGATGGAGTGGAGTGTGGGAGCGGGGCGCGTACCGGTCCAATTGCATATGGCAATGTGGGCGATAGTGCGAGCGCGTAGCGTCATGGCAGCGCGCTTCGAAGCGTGGTCCGCGCCCAGACAAGATAGCGCTTCTTCGTTGACCACGTTCATACACTGAGCCAGAGTATCCAGAATGACAAAGGCGGGCGATCGTCGATCAGCCCCCATGCGCCGCTCGAGGAGTTCTTGGACAGATTCCATCGCATCTATGCTTTGCACGGTGCACTCTCGGGGGCCCGTGTGCCGGTGAGTCGCAAGCGGCTCGAGGAAAAGCTCGAGTGCGGCACTGCGACCTTCAAGCGCATCGTGGATCTCATGCGAGGCTTTGCCGCACCGATCGAATATGTGCGGGAAGCGAACGGCTACCGCTACACGCCCGGGATCGCTTTCGAGCTACCGGGCATATGGTTCAACGCAAGCGAACTGTTCGCGCTCCGATCGGCGCAGATGCTGTTGACCGAGGCGGAACCTGGGCTGCTCGCAGAGACGCTGAAGCCTTTGAGCGTGAAGCTCGAACGGCTGCTGCAGGCCGAGCGGCTCGGTGGTGGAGAGGCTGAAAGGCGCGTCCGCATCATCCGGATGGCTGGCCGAGGGACTGGAGACTGTTTCCCCCGTGTCGTCGACGCGCTGATGCAGCGGCGACAGATCCGCATTGGCTACTGGAGCCGAAGCTCTGGCCAGGATTCCCTTCGCATAGTGTCGCCGCAAAGATTGGTGCACTACCGCGACAACTGGTACCTCGACGCCTGGTGCCACACCAGCGCTGGATTGCGAACGTTTGCCCTTGATTGCATACGAAGCGCGAGCCTTCGCAGCGGACGTGCACGCGATGTTTCTGACCGCGATCTCGACGCAGAACTCGGGGGCGCGTACGGAATATTCAGCGGCAAGCCATCTGCCGAAGCGGTCTTGAGATTCACGGAGTTTCGCGCACGCTGGGTGGCCAGTGAGTACTGGCACCCGAGACAAAGAGGAAGTCGTCTCGATGACGGGCGATACGAGCTGCGGTTGCCGTACGACAACCCGACCGAACTGGTGATGGACATACTTCGCCACGGTTCGGACGTCGAGGTCGTTGCACCCGAGTCATTGCGCCAGCAAGTGGCCGACAGGCTGCGAGCCGCAGCGGCGCTGTATTCCAGCGGGCGCGCGAAATGAGCTACCGGGAGGTGCAAATTCGGGGCTGGCGAGCTCTGTCGAACCGTCGCAGTCCAGCCACCAGACACCCAGCCCAGAAAGTCACCTGATGTCGTTTGAAGATGAATTCGCGCTCCTCTCCGGCAACCCGCCTTTCCCGTGGCAGCGCGCCTTGTTCGAGCGTCTCATCGCTCACGACATTCCACGTGCATGTGACCTGCCAACGGGACTTGGCAAGACCAGTGTGATCGCACTCTGGCTGTTGGCACTCGCCAGAAACCCGAAGTTGCCGCGACGACTGGTTTACGTGGTGAATCGGCGAACGGTTGTCGACCAAGCGACATCCGAGGCGGAGCGCCTGCGCCAGCGACTGGCTGATCCATCGGCGACTGCGTTGCGTGAAGCGTTGGCATCAATGTCAGCGGTAAGCGCCGAGAGCCCGCTCGCCATCAGCACGCTTCGCGGCGAGTTTGCTGACAACGGCGCTTGGCGCAGAGACCCGGCACGACCGGCGATCATCGTCGGAACTGTCGACATGATCGGAAGTCGACTGCTGTTCAGCGGTTATGGATGCGGGTTCCGAAGCCGACCTCTGCACGCCGGTTTCCTGGGTCAGGATGTCCTTCTGGTACATGACGAGGCGCATCTCGAGCCGGCGTTCCAGTCGCTTCTCACTGCCATTGCGGAGGAGCAGGTGCGGAGCAATGAACCGCGCCCGATCAAGGTGCTGGCACTTTCGGCAACCAGCCGTGATGAGCCCGACTTCATGCTCGGTGCAGAGGACCTCGGTCACTCTGTCGTCAAGAAGCGGCTTCACGCCGCCAAGACCCTTCAGGTTCACGCGGTCAAGGATCGAACCGGGCTTCCCGACCTGATCGTGGCAAAGGCCAGGGAACTCAGTGGGAAGATCATCGTCTTCCTGTCTTCCGTAGATCACGCGGAAAAGTGCGCGTCGATGCTACGCAAGGTCATGAAGAGCAGCGTCGTGACCTTGACGGGCACCATGCGGGGCGCAGAGCGGGACACGCTGGTGAAGCACCCGGTATTCTCGCGCTTCCTGCCACGACCAGCCGAGGGCGTTGCGCTGCAGGATGGCACGGTCTTTCTGGTAGCAACGTCTGCAGGTGAGGTGGGCATTGACCTCTCGGCCGACCACCTGCTGACGGATCTGCCGCCGTTTGACGCCCTTGCGCAGCGGCTAGGCCGAGTCAATCGCTATGGGGAATGCGAGGCAGAGGTGCACGTCTTCTGCGAGCCGCTGGATGCACCCCGCGCAGTGAATTCTGCCGGGGGCGATGAAGGAGACGAGGACGACGCGCGCGGAGGGCGTAACGACGATTACAGCGACGCACGCTACTTCACGCTTGCGCTGCTCAAGTCCCTGCCCCCCGTCGGCGAGGATTTGCGTGACGCGTCACCCTGGGCATTACGTTCGCTTCCTCGAGAAGCGCGACTCCAAGCATCGACGCCAAGACCCCAGATACCTCACGTCGATGAGATGCTGTTCGATCGTTGGTCCTACACCACGATGAAGGATCCTCTGCCGGGGCGTCCGGCTGTGGCTGACTGGCTTCACGGGATAGCTGAGTGGGAGCCGCCGCGCACCACCGTTGCATGGCGCTGCGAAGTGGCTTGGCTGAGCGAGGAACATCTCGGTCTTGAGACACTGGACGATTTTCTTTGGGATTACCCGCTGCGCAGCCGCGAGACGCTCAGCGACATCACAACTCGCGTCCTCAAGCATCTCGAAAAGGTGGTGCAGCGCGACGACGAAGGAGTGTTGTCTGCATGGCTCATTCGCCATGGTGAGCCAGCTGCGTTGGTGAGACTGAGAGATCTCGTCGAGGCATATGACGCGAAACGGAACCCCTCGCTGGATGGCGCAACGGTCGTGCTGGCGCCGGCAGCAGGTGCCCTGCACGAAGGTCTGCTTGACGGTAACGCCGAGTTCGATCAGGCCGTGCGCTACGACCTTGGGCCGATGGAGGCTGAACGGCTTGTGTCCGAGTCGAAAGAGGAGCCGAACATACCTTCCGGCATGCGCCTCGTAAGGGCTGTCAAGCGCAGACTCGAGGAAGAAGATGACACGCCGGTGTGGTGGCGTCTCTACACGACTGCTGAACGAGCCGACGACGAAGGATCGCAGAGCAGCCGGAAGGAGTTGCTTCTGGACGCGCATTTGCAGCGTACTGAGGCGTGGGCGACCCTCATTGCCCAGCGCCTCGCGCTACCCGCCCCGGAGCAAAGGGCACTGGCCCAGGCTGCCAGGGCCCACGATCTGGGCAAACAGCGTCGGGTGTGGCAGCGGTCGATCAAGCGCTTCACGACGCCGCCGCTCGCCAAAGGACCTATGCAACCCCACCAGCTCGGCCACTACCGCCACGAACTGGGATCGCTGCATGACGCCGCTTTCGACGGATTGAGC
>JAJTHE010000093.1 GCA_021298815.1 Betaproteobacteria bacterium
GTTGTGGCTCGACGGGGCGCGCGAGGCGTGGCGTACCATGTCGAGCAGGACACCCCGGTTCGGGGTGCTGCCGTCGGTGTCTGTGCGCGCGTTCATCGAGGGTCCGTTCGGGTGCATCGGGGATGGAACCAGTGTAGCCCTGCGCCGGCCGTGGTTCTTGATCCCGATCAATGGCGCACGATCGGCGTGCTAGATTCGGCGACTGTCGAAGGGCCCGCACGGGCAGAGCGAAAGGAAAGCCATGGCCAGCCACCAGATCGACCGTTACGCCGATGCCTACTACTCGATGATCTGGTGCGGGCCTAAGGGCTATCCGGAACAGGTCAATGCCGGCCGCTGCTACCAGACCGGCCTGCTCGGCATGGTCCGCTACAACGGCGAGCCGGACATCCTGTTCGCCGACGGCAGCACTGGCGACGGCTTCTCGTTCCGCTGGTGCCCGGCCTGGGGCGCGCCGGCGTTCAACGGCGGCAAGGGCCCGTTCCATGAACTGTGGGAATACCTCGGCCAGGCGACCGGCTTCGACGTGCGCTGGGAGGAGGACCATGAAAGCGGCTTCGACGAAGCCTGGTCACGTCTGCGCGCGCTGGTCGACCGCGACATCCCGGTTCAGGTCGGGCTGCACTTCAGCGTGATCAGCGAGTGGGCGGAAGCCAACTCGCCGGCAGTGGCGATCCGAGCGCAGCGGCCGGCCGCGAAGTACGGCTTCGGCCACCATGTGGTGGTGGCAGGGTACGACGATGAAGGCGGCACGGTCACGATCTGGGAGCCGAACGACGACGCGCCGCATGCGCGATTCACCTGCCCGGTCGATGCCTTCCGCCGCGCGTGGGCGGCGGCCGAGCAGCGCAGCGATGGCCACTACGCCGCATGGCCGCACCATCATCCGTGGAACGACGGCCCGAGCCTGCACGATGGATACGGCCCGTGGTGCATGGTGTGGATAGAACCGGGCCGCGATCCGCGCTGGGACATCGCACGGTCGATCCGCCATAGCTACCGGCGCAACCTGAAGATCCTGCGCGGCGAGTATCCGAAGCCGTACGCGCTGTTCGGCAACCAGTGGATGATCCCGCACTGGGAGACCGGCGCGCCCGGCATGGCGCGCTGCGCGCAGGCGGTGCTCGACGGCACGCTGGGCGACGTCCAGTTGCCCGGTGGCGCGACCCGCGCGCTGTTCGCAGAAGCGCAGATCCCGAACCATGGCGTGATGGGCCGTGCATCGGCCGCAGGCTACCTGCGCCGGGTCGCGGCCGAGCTCGACCTGCGCGGCCTGCCGTTCGCATCGGTGGCTGCGGCTGCGCTCGGCATGGACCAGTCGAGCGGGCTGTTCCGCGAACTGCGCTACGAGCGCGACCTCAAGGTGGCCGGTACGCTGCTCGCACGCATCGCCGAGGTCGAACTGGGCGTGCTGGCCGAGATGGAAGCCGGCTGGGCCCAGGTGTCGATGATCACAGAGCGCGCCCCTGCGACGCGCGCAGCCTGAGCGCCCCCGAAATCCGGGTCAGAGACGAATTTCGAAATTCGTCTCTGACCCGGATTTCGGGGGTCAGTCGACGCGGGCGCCGGAGGCCTTGACCACCGCACCCCACTTGGCGATCTCGGCGCGCACGTAGGCGGCGAACTCGTCCGGCGGCATCCCGCCCGGCGTGCCGCCAAGCGTGAGGAAGCGTTCGCGCGTCTCGGGCTCGGCGACGATCTTCACCACCTCGCCATGCAGCCGATCGACGATCGGACGCGGCAGGCCGGCCGGGGCCATCAGCCCATGCCAGCCGACGACATCGAAGCCGGGCAGGGTCTCGGACACCGCGGCCACTTCGGGCAGCACCGGCGAACGCTTCGCGCTGGTGACCGCGATCGCCCGCAGGCGCCCCGACTTTACATGCGGCATCACCGAAAGCATGCTGTCGAACATCAGCTGCACATGGCCGCCAAGCAGGTCGACATGGGCCTGCGGGCTGCCCTTGTACGGGACGTGCTGCATCTGGAAGCCGGCCTGGGTCTTCAGCAGTTCGCCGGACAGGTGGTTGGAACTGCCGTTGCTCGACGAGGCGAACGACAGCTCGCCCGGACGCTTGCGGCCGAGCGCGACCAGGTCGGCCACCGACTTCACCGGCAGCGCCGGGTGCACCACCAGCAGGTTCGGTGTCGCGGTCAGCACGGTGATCATCGTGAAGTCCTTCACCGACTCGTACGGCAGCTTCGGGTACAGCGCGACGTTGATCGCATGCACGATCGAACCGAGGAACAGCGTGTGGCCATCCGGTGCCGAGCGGGCGACGATCTCGGTACCGATCTGCGTGCCAGCCCCGGGGCGGTTGTCGACCACCACCGGTTGCCCGAGCCGTTCCTGGAATCGCGGCGCGACGATGCGCGCGACGACATCGGACGGCCCGCCCGGCGGGAAGGGAACGATGAAGCGCACCGGCTTCGACGGCCAGGCCGGCTGTGCGAGCACCTGCAGCGGCAGGCCGGCGGAGAGCGCGGCGAGCAGTGGCACGGCGGCCGCGCGGGCAAGCGCCGGGAGGTTGTCGATTCGAGGCTGCATGGTCATGCCTTTCCGTCGGTGTCGTCGAGATGCCGTGGCAGCCATATTCTGCCTTGATCAGCGCGGCCTGAACTCCAGGATGTCGAAGCCGCGGTAGCGGTCGACGATGTAGACCAGCCCGCGCTCGTCGACATCGACGTCGTTGGTCTGCGGCGCGGCCTTGCCCGCCGCAGGATGCGGGATGAAGTGCCCGACCTCCTGCGGCGCGAACGGATCGGCCACGTCAACGATGCGCAGCCCGCCGGCGAACCAGGCGCAGAACACCAGCGTGCCGACTGCATGCTCCTGGAACTGGTGCGCGCCGAAGCGCCCGGGCGTGGCGCGGCTCCAGGGCGAATCGAGCTCGCTCACCTCGAACAGCGACAGCGGCCTGATGTCGGCGAAGTCGGTGACATCGAAAACCCACAGGCAGCCGTGCGGCCGGCCGCGCCGGCGCGCCATCTCGTCGGCGCTGTGCGCATGGTCCTCCTCGTCGATCGCCACCGCGACGCGACGGCCACCGTGCAGGCCGGGCAGCGGCATGAAGGTATGCGTCGGCTCCGGGAACGGCGGGTGGTAGTTGTACGACGCGACCGTGATCGGCTTGCGGATGTCGGCGACATCGATGATGCGCACGCCGCCATGCCAGCAGCCGGCCCAGAGCAGGTCGTCGAAGCGCAGCGCATGGTGCAGCCGGTGCTGCCGGCCCGCCCAGGTCTTCTTCTCGCTGCCGGCCGTGTGCTGGCCGGGCATCCACCAGCGCGAGACTTCCTCGGGACGCTCGGGGTTGGCCAGGCTGTAGTTCACCAGGATGTTGCCGGTGAAGCCCTCCATCTCGGTCGAGATGTAGGCGTAGTCCGCGTCCATGTCGAAGCGGTGCACGCCGATGCCGCCGGTGCGGTGATGCACCAGCTGGCGCGGCTTGGTCCTGTCGGCGATGTCGTAGACCCGGAAGCCGCCGAGGTGGTAGCCCTTCTTCTGCGCCGCCTCGACCACCGGGATGTCCGCCTCGGACACGCCGATCTTCGCCGCCAGTTCCGCGTGCGTCGGTTCACGGCCGAGCGAAGCCAGCAGCGCGGCGCGCGCACCCGGCAGCTCGTCGGCCTTGCGACCGATCGGCGTCATGTTGCGTTCGTGGTTGACGATCATGATGTCGTCCACCACGCGCGCCTTGTGGCTGTGCGACTCGTCGTCGTCGAGGAACACCTGCGAGATGACCCTCGGGTCGCGCGGATCCGAGACGTCGACGATGCTGGTGCCCAGGCGCTCCCTGTTCGGAATGTGGCCGATGTAGGCCGTGGTGCCGACCAGCCGGACCTGACCGGCACCGGGGAGGTCGAGCCGGCCGAGGCGGGTGACGTTGCGCGACAGTGGGATGTCCTGCGGAGCGTTCAAGGGTTTTCCTCCTCCGGTTTCTGGCGACTATACTAATCGAACGTGCGTGCACGATCGGCGGCACAGACCGCAGGCGGCACCCCCACCCGGAGGCGTTACCCGTGAACCGATCGATCAATCGCGTCGTGCCGTCGCGTGCCGCGGCCCTGTCCCTGGCCGCGTCCATCGCAGCCATGGCCATCCCTGCCGGCAACGCGCTGGCCCAGGCGAAGTTTCCGAGCAAACCCGTCCGCCTGATCCTCGCCTTCCCGCCGGGTGGTGCCAGCGACTTCGCCGGCCGCCTGCTGGCGCAGCGCATGACCGACGGCTGGGGACAGACCGTGGTCGTGGAGAACCGCGCCGGGGCCGGCGGCAACGTCGGCGCCGAGGTGGCCGCCCGGGCCGCGCCCGACGGCTACACGATGATGCTGGCGAACAACGCCATCCTGGTCGCCAATCCGGCGCTGTACCCGAAGCTCAACTACGACCCGGCGCGCGACTTCATCCCGGTCACGCTGGTCGCGCTGCAGCCGAACGTGCTGGTGGTGCACCCGTCGCTGCCGGTGAAGAGCGTGAAGGAGCTGATCGAACTCGCCAAGCGCAGGCCCGGGCAGCTCAACTACGCGTCCTCCGGTGTCGGCCTCGCGGCACACCTCGCCGGGGAGTTGTTCAACAGCATGGCCGGCGTGCGCATGGTCCACGTGCCGTACAAGGGGGCCGGCCCGGCGCTGGCCGACCTGATCGGCGGGCAGACCCAGGTGATGTTCGCCACCGCGACCTCGGTGATCCCGCAGATCAAGGCTGGCAAGCTGCGTGCGCTGGCGACCACCGCGCCCAGGCGCTCCATCGGATTCGAAGACCTGCCGACCGTGTCCGAAGCCGGCGTCCCCGGCTTCGATGCAACGTCCTGGCATGGCATCGTGGTGCCGACCGGCACGCCACGGCCGATCGTCGACCAGATCGCGGCGGCCGTGAACACCGCGCTGAAGAACCCCGACCTGCGCGAGAAGTTCCTGTCCGCCGGCGCGGAACCGGTGGGCGGCACCCCCGAGCAGTTCGCCGCCTACATCAAGGTCGAGGTGCCGCGCTGGGTCGAAGTGATCCGGGCGTCGGGGGCCAAGGCAGAGTGAGGGCGCGCAGACCCGCTATGCTCGGGGCAGGGCGGCCACGGCCGCGGCACTGAGAAGGAACACCCGATGGGACGCTGGATCGAGGAATTCCCGGGCAACATGACCTGGTCGAACGCGACGCTGATCTGCAAGGGGATGGCGCCGTACGGCTGCGTCGCGATGGGCGAGATCGACGAGGTGTGCGAGCGCCTGCGCGAACGACAGACCGAACCCGACGCGTTCCGCGAGGAATGGGCACGCATGGCGGTGCGCATCGAGGCGCGCGCCGACGCCGCCGAGGCCGCCGGCCACCGGATGACCGCGGGAAACTTCTACCTGCGCGCCGGCATGTACTACTTCACCGCCGAACGCTTCGTCGAGCCGGGCGAACAGAAGCGCGAGCTCGGCCGCAAGTCGCTCGACTGCCAGGGCAAGGGGCTGGTGCGGCGCTACCCGAACATCGAGCGGGTCGAGGTGCCGTACGAAGGCGGCTCGCTGCCCGCCTGGTTCCTGAAGGCACCGGGCGTGACCGGCCCGGCACCGACGGTGGTCGTGTTCGACGGCATGGACAACTGCAAGGAGATGAGCGTGCTGTTCAACGGGCTCGAGTTCGCCGCCCGCGGATTCCACACGCTCGCCATCGACGGGCCGGGGCAGGGCGAATCGCTGCGGCTACGCGACCTCGCCGCGCGCCACGACTACGAAGTCCCGGGCCGGGCTGCCTACGACTGGGTCGCCGCACGGCCGGAGGTCGACCGCTCGAAGGTGGTGGTGATGGGCTACAGCTTCGGCGGCTACTACGCCGGGCGCGTCGCCGCGTTCGACCAGCGCTATGCCGCCGGCGTCGCCTTCGCCGCGCTGCACTGGGACCTGCACGCCTGGCAACTCGAGATCAAGCGCCGGCAGGACGCCGACCCGAAGTCCACGCCGCAGTCCGCCTTCCACTTCCGCTGGGTGATGGGCACCGACACGCTCGAGGCCGCGATCGAGAAGGCACGCGGCTTCACGCTGGCCGAGGTGGCGAAGGACATCGCGATGCCGTTCCTGATCGTCCATGGCGAGAAGGACAAGGTCGTGCCGGTCGCGTCCGCGCACAAGGTGTTCGAAGCGATCGGTTCCAGGCGCAAGCACCTGAAGGTGTTCACCGAGGAAGAGGGCGGCAGCTACCATGTGCAGCTCGACAACCGGCAGCTCGGCGTCGACTACATCGCGGACTGGATCGCGGACACGCTCCACGCGAAGCACTAGTTCCAGCAGCACATCGAGCGCGCGGCAGCGCGCCGTCCAACGGGAGAGTCACCATGAAACAGCCAATGCCCGCGCTCGCGCTGGCCCTTGCCGCAACCGCGATCGGTGCCACGGCGCCGATCGACCCTGCCATGGCGCAGCCGGCAGCGGCCTGGCCGTCGAAGCCGATCCGCCTGATCGTGCCGTTCGCGCCCGGCGGCAACGTCGACCTCACCGCGCGGCTGGTCGCGCCCTCGATGCAGGAGACGCTCGGCCAGCCGGTGGTGGTCGAGAACCGCACCGGCGCCGGCGGCATGATCGGCTCGGAACTCGTCGCCAAGGCACCGCCCGACGGCTACCTGCTGCTCACCGGCTCGAACAGCACCTTCAGCGTGGCGCCCGCACTGTATCCGAACGCGCCCTACAACCCGGTGCGCGACTTCACGCCGATCGTGAACCTGCAGACCTCGCCGTTCGTGCTGGTGGTGCGCAGCGGCCTCGGCGTGCAGACCGTCGCCGACCTGCTTCGGCTCGCGCGTGACAAGCCGGGCACGCTGACCATGGGCTCCGGGGGCACCGGTTCCTCGAACCAGCTGGTGGGCGAACTGTTCCAGATGCTCAACGGCGTGAAGTTCCTGCACGTACCGTACAAGGGGGCTGCGCTCGCCGCCACCGACGTGATGGGCAACCAGATCGACCTGCTGTTCGACCAGGGCTCGACCGCCAGCGGCAACGTACGCGGTGGCAAGATGCGCGGGCTGGTCGTGTCCGCGCGCAACCGCATGTCGACGCTGCCCGACGTGCCCGGGTTCGCGGAAGCCGGCCTGAAGGACTTCGAGGTCGCCAACGCCACCGGCCTGCTCGGGCCGGCCGGGTTGCCTGCCGCGCTCGTCCAGCGCATCCATGGCGCCGCGCTGAAGGCACTGGCCACGCCGCAGGTGAAGGAACGCTTCGCGCAGATGGGCGTCGATGCACAGGGCGGCACGCCCGAGGCGTTCGGCACGTTCATCCGCGAGGACTTCGCGCGGTGGACGAAGGTGGTGCAGGCAACGGGGATACGACCGGACTGAACCCCGGACAGCGATCGCAGAGAAGGCCGGCGCTGGCGACGCGACGCGCGCTGTTCCCGTCGGACGAGGCGCTGCCGGCATGGCTCTGCACGCTGCCGATGCTGGGTGTCGCGTTCCTTGCCATGACCTTGCGCTGCTCGGGCCTCGCGGGCGTCGCAACCTTCGCCCCGCGGCTGCCGTGGGCGGTGCTGTTGCGTGCGCAGGTCCTGCACTGGATTGCGATACGGATGGCGCAATGATCGCCGGATGACCGGAGAACCTGCCAGGCAGGCGAACCGGTTGACCCCGTGGGCTCGGGGACGTCATCATGACGGCGTAGTCAGCCGCGGCCGGGTCCGCGGTCCTGTCCGCACCGATCGTGCCGCCAGGACCGCCACGGTTGCCACCCCGCACCTGCCGGCCCGGGTTCCGCGGGACCTTCCGGAAAGCGCCACGCACCATGCACTCCGTCTTCGCCGAGTTCGCGCTGCTGCTTTTGATGTCGGCCGCAGCCGGAGCGTTCGCACTGCTGCTGCGGCAGCCGGTGCTGATCGCCTACATCGTGATCGGCATCGTCGCCGGCCCGGCGGTGCTCGGCGTGGTCACCGCGCACGAGCAGATCGACCTGCTGGCGTAGGTCGGCGTCGCGGTACTGCTGTTCGTGGTCGGCCTCAAGCTCGACCTGCAGCATGTCCGGCATATCGGCCCGGTCGCGCTGGCGACCGGCCTGGGGCAACTCGCGTTCACCATCGTCATCGGCTTCCTGATCATCCTCGCGCTGGGGCGGGACTGGATCGAGGCACTGTACGTGGCCGTGGCGCTGACCTTCTCCAGCACGATCATCATCGTCAAGCTGCTGTCGGACAAGCGCGAGATCGACTCCCTGCACGGGCGCATCGCGGTCGGCTTCCTGATCGTGCAGGACCTGGCCGTGGTGGTCGCCATGATGGCGATGAGCGCGATGCGCAGCGAAGCCGGCGACGGGTCGGTACTCGACGTGGCCGGGGCGCTGGCGATCCGCATCGGCCTGGCCGCCGTCGCGCTGTACCTGCTGATGCGCTACTTGCTGCCGCGCATCGTCGACCGCATGGCGCGTTCGCAGGAACTGCTGCTGATCTTCGCCATCGCCTGGGGCACCAGCCTGGCCGCCCTGGGCGAATGGGCCGGGTTCTCGAAGGAGGCGGGCGCCTTCCTCGCCGGCTTCTCGCTCGCCTCGACCCACTACCGCGACGCGATCAACGCGCGGCTGACCGGCATCCGCGACTTCCTGCTGCTGTTCTTCTTCATCGACCTCGGGTCCAAGCTCGACTTCTCGACCCTCGGCGACGAGGTCGTGCCCGCCGTGGTGCTATCCCTGTTCGTGCTGATCGGCAACCCGCTGATCGTGCTCGCGAGCATGGGCTACATGGGCTACCGCAAGCGGACGGGTTTCCTGTGCGGCCTGACGGTGGCCCAGGTCAGCGAGTTCTCGATCATCTTCGTCGCGATGGGCATCACGCTCGGCCATGTCGGCCCCGGCGCGCTGGGCCTGACCACGCTGGTGGGGCTGGTGACGATCGCGGTGTCGACCTACATGATCCTGTACTCGCATCCGCTCTACGAACGGCTGGCACCGTGGCTGGGATTCTTCGAACGGCGGCATCCCCACCGGGAAGCGTCGGGCGTCGTCGAAGGGCAGGAGAAGCGCCGGTACGACGTGATCGTGTGCGGTCTCGGCCGCTACGGCGGGCGGCTGGCACTGGGATTGAAGGAGTCCGGCCTGGCCGTGCTCGGCGTCGAGTTCGACCCGGAGGTGGTCGACGAGATGAAGCGCCGCGGGCTGCAGATCCGCTACGGCGACAGTACGGCCGCCGAGTTCCTCGAGAACCTGCCGCTGGCCGATACGCGCTGGGTGGTGAGCACGCTGCCCGATGTCCCGTCCAATCGCGACCTGCTGCGCGGCCTGCGCGAGCTGCGTTTCGGTGGGGAGGTTGCCGTGGTCGCCCGGGACGACGAGGACGGGCTCGCGCTCAAGCGCGCGGGCGTGCCGACCGTGCTGTACCCGATGCGCAATGCCGTCGACTATGCCGTGGACACGCTGACGTCCATCATCCGCCCGCAGGAGAGCCCAGATGAAACCCGGTGAACCCATCCTCGCCGCCACAGACCTGTCCGCGCCGGCGCGGCATGCCGTCGAACGCGCCTGCCTGCTTGCCGCCCGGCAGGGCAGCGCGCTGCATGTGGTGCATGCGCTGAAACTCGACGCGCTGGACGCCTTGCGCGAACTGTTCGGGGCGAACCTGGCCACCGTACGGGCCGGCCTCGAGGCCGATGCCCGCCAGCGCCTGGATCCCCTGGTCGCGGATGCAGGACGCGCAGCCGGCATCACCGCGACGGCGCGCGTGCTGTCCGGCACGCCGCTTGCGGCGATCGCGCGCGAGGCAGACGCGCTCGATGCCGGACTGGTGGTGCTCGGTGCGCGCGGCCTGTCGTTCCTGCGCCATGCGGTGCTGGGCACGACCGCGGCGCGCCTGCTGCGAACCTCCGGGCGACGGCCGGTGCTGATGGTGCGCCAGGCCCCGCGTGGGCCCTATCGGACGGCGCTGGTCGCGGTGGACTTCTCCCCCATGTCGCGGGCGCTGATCGAGGCGGCCCGGCGGTGGGCGCCTGGGGCGAGCCTCGTGCTGCTGCATGCGTTCGAACTGCCCTACGAGGCGTTGCTGTCGCGCGCGGGCATCGACGCGCAGGAGATCGCCCGGCTGCTCGCCAGCGAGATGCAGCGTCGGCGTGACCGGCTGCGCGACCTCGCGGCCGAAGCCGGGCTGACCGCACTGGATCATCGCGCGCTGGTCGTGCACGGCGAGCCCGCGCAGCGGGTGATCGCCATGGAGCAGGAGTGCGATGCCGACCTGATCGTGCTGGGCAAGCATGGCACCCAGCTCACCGAGGAACTGCTGCTGGGCAGCGTGACGCGGCAGGTGCTCGACGGCGCGCAGGGCGACGTGCTGGTGGTGTCGGACACGCGGCGCGGGGAGGCTCACCTGCCGTGAGCGGGTAGCTACGGCTTTGACCACGAGGCGTTTGCAATGTAATGTTCGTGCTACATATAACTCAACAATGTACTACGAAAATCACAAATGCCAACGCCTCATCTCCCGCCTGCTGCCGTCCAGCGCGCCCTGCGCACGCTGGGTGCGGATATCCGCGACGCCCGCCGGCGGCGTCGGCTGCCGATGGCGGTGGTGGCCGAGCGGGCGTTCACATCGCGTTCGACCCTGCAGCGGGTGGAGGCCGGTGACACGGGGGTGAGCGTGGGCATCTATGCATCCGTCCTCCATGCGCTCGGCCTGCTGGATGGACTGGGGGGAATAGCCGATATCGGAAACGACCGCGTCGGACAGGCACTGGCGACCGCCGAACTGCCGCGCCGTGTGCACCTGAAGCGGGCCGGACCTGCACGCGATGGCTGACTTCGAAGTCCATGTCGAACTGGGCGGCCGGACGCAGCCCGTCGGCCTCGTGCGAAGCGACCACGTACGCGGCAACGAGTTGCATCTGTTCGAGTATTTCCCGGCCTGGCTCGAGGACCCGAACCGCTTCTCGCTGGAACCCGCGCTTGCCTTGACTCGCGGAACCTTCGTCCCGCCCGCAGGGCTGGTCACGTTCGGCGCGATCGGTGACTCTGCACCGGACACCTGGGGTCGCCGCCTGATGCAGCGCGCGGAACGTCGGCGCGCCAATGTCGAAGCGCGCGCTGTTCGCACGCTTGCCGAAAGCGACTACCTGCTCGGTGTCGCCGACGAAACGCGACTGGGGGCGCTGCGCTTCCGCCGCGCGGGCGAAGAGATGTTCGCAGCGCCGATCCCGGATGGCGTGCCTACGGTGATCGAACTGGGCCGACTGCTGCATATCACCGAGCGCATCCTGCGCGACGAGGAAACGGATGACGACCTCCGGCTCATCTTCGCGCCGGGTTCCTCCCTTGGCGGCGCCCGCCCGAAGGCATCGGTCATCGACCGGCAAGGCAACCTGTCGATCGCGAAGTTCCCGAAGGAAACCGACGAATACAGCATCGAGACCTGGGAAGCCGTCGCACTCCGGCTCGCGGGACAGGCGGGCATCGCGACGCCGCACCATGAACTGATCGAGGTGGCCGGCAAGGCGGTCCTGCTGTCGAGGCGCTTCGACCGCGCTGCAGGCAGCCGTATCCCCTTCCTGTCCGCGATGGCGATGATGGGTGCACGCGACGGCGAGCGTGGCAGCTACCCGGAGATGGTCGATGCGCTTGCGCGCCACGGCGCCGATGGGAAGGCAGACGCCGAGGCGCTTTACCTGCGCGTGGCGTTCAATGTCCTGATCTCCAATGTCGACGACCACCTGCGCAACCACGGATTCCTGTGGCGAGGCGGCACGGGCTGGACGCTCTCACCCGCCTACGACCTCAACCCCGTCCCGGCCGACTTGAAGGCGCGAGTGCTGACCACGAACATCGACCTTGATGAAGGCACCTGCTCGGTCGACCTGTTGCAATCCGCATGCGGCTACTTCGGATTGAAGCTGACCCGGGCGCGCGAGGTGATCAAGTCGGTTGCAGAGGTCACCGCGACTTGGCGAAGCTGCGCCCGGGCGGCAGGTGCCCGCGCTGCCGAGATCGACCGCATGGCGAGCGCGTTCGAGCACGAGGAGCTCAACCGCGCCCGCGAACTCTGACGACCGGATCGACTTCGGGCGTCCCCTCCGCCGTATGGTCCGGCAATGAATCGACCGGGCTCCGGACGCCGCCGCCCCCGATGTTGAGCACATGCGTGTAGATCATCGTCGTTGAAACATCTGCGTGCCCAAGGAGGTCCTGCACGGTCCGGATGTCATAGCCATTCTGCAGCAGCGCGGTGGCGAACGAATGCCTGAGCGTATGCGGCGTCGCGGGCTTCGCGATGCCGGCGACACCGACGGCCCGCTTGAAGCTGCGCTGGAAGGTCTGGTCGTACATATGGTGACGGCGCACCACGCCCGAGCGCGGATCCACCGAGTGCGTCGCCTGAGGAAAGACCCAGAACCAGGTCCATGAATACCCCGCCCTGGGATACTTCCGCTCCAGTGCGTCGGGCATCTCGACACGGCCGCGTCCGGCTACCTGATCCGCACGCCACAGGGCCCCGGCGCGGGCCAGCTGGCCGCGCAGCCCGCCCACCAGGCTCTGCGGCAGCATCACTACCCGATCCTTCCCGCCCTTCGCCTCGCGCACGACGATCGCGCGCTGCGCGAAGTCGACATCCTTGACCCGCAACTGCAGGCCTTCGGAGATGCGCAGGCCGGTGCCATAGAGCAACTGGGCGAACAGCCGGTGCTCGCCCTCCATCACGGCGAAGATCTGCGCGACCTCGTCCGGCCACAGCACCACCGGCAAGCGCTTCGTACCGCGTGGCCGGTCGAGGCCGAACATCCAGGGCAGGTCGACCCCAAGCACCTTGCCGTACAGGAAAAGCAATGCGGACAGCGCCTGGCTGTGCGTGGACGCCGAGACTTTCCGCTTGTTCGTCAGCCAGGACAGGAACAGCTCGACTTCCGGCCTGCCCATGTCCGTCATAGGGCACGACACGCCTTACCTGCGCGTATGATTATGTGCTGGTCGAAAGGAGCGTCCTCATGTCGGATCTCGTTGCCGAAATTGCAAGCCAAGCTCGCAGTCTCTCCGCGGATGAGCGGTCGAGACTGGTAGGCCTGTTGATCGAAACGCTGCACGATTCTCCGCTCGCCGAAGTTGAGGCTGCGTGGGAAACGGAAATCGTGCGTCGTGTCGCAGCATATGAGCGAGGCGAGGTAGAGACATACGCTGCCGAGGGGGTCTTTGCTGAAGCGCGCCGAATCGCGCCGTGAAGCAAGCCCGGTTCACTCGTGAAGCTCGCGCCGAGTTTCTCGCTCAGACGGCGTACTACGAAACTTTGCGCAAGGGCCTTGGGTCGCGTTTCCGCGCGCAGATCGAACAGGCTGCGCGGTTCGCTGCCACGTTTCCGCTGCACGGAAAGCCTGGGCCTGCCGGAACCAGAGCTCGTCTCGTTGCAGACTTTCCATTCAAGCTTGTCTACACCGAAGTAGCCTTCGGGGTCCTGATTCATGCGGTTTCTGGAACGAATCAGCTTCCCGAGTATTGGCTCGGTCGTATCCCGCGAAATGACGGCTAACCTGGCGGTGGAAAAGGACGGCCTGCAAGCTGCGCTTGCCGGTTCCCTCCGCGCTTCGCGCTCCGGCCGCCTCTCACCCCTACGTTGAGGCTGTGCAAATACCCCTGCGAGCAGGGAACGAAGGGGTTATGGCGCTGTCCATGTTCTAGTGCTCACTGCAGGGGGGGCGGGACATGGCGCGATACAAGGTAGTCGACCGAAATCCGCGGCTCCTGCCGGTTGTGTTGAGCGAACAGATCCAGCCCGGGACCTTCGAGTTCGCGCTCGATCACCTAGTCGACAATGAACTTGATCTGAGCGCCCTGGATGAACGCTTCCGCAACGACGAGTGCGGCGCGAGTGCCTACGATCCTCGCGTGATGCTCAAGATCGTGTTGCTGGGGTATAGCCGCGGCCTGATCAGCAGCCGGCGCATCGAGGCGGCTTGCATGCATAACGTGCAGTTCATCGCGCTCAGTGGCGACAGCCAGCCGAGCTATACGCACATCGCCAAGTTCGTGCGCGAGCTGGGCGACGAGATCCACAGCCTGTTCACCCAGGTGCTGCTCACGTGCGATCGCATGGGACTGATCGGCCGCGAGATGTTCGCGATCGACGGGGTCAAGCTGCCCGCCAACGCGAGCAAGGAGCGCAGCGGCACGCACGCGGAACTGGTACATCGGGCGAACCGCCTGGACAAGGCGGCCCGCCGCATCATCGAAGTTCATCGGCAGCAGGACAAGACTTGTAGTCAGCACGACAACGAGCATCAACAGCGCCAGGTCCGCATCGAAGCACTGAAGAATGAATCGCAGGTCACGCGCGACTTCGTCGCCCGCAATGTCCCTCGGCGCAACCGCAAGGGGCAGGAGCTCAAGAGCAACGTCACCGACCCCGACAGCGCCAAGATGGCCACGAGCAAGGGTGTAATCCAGGGCTATGCCGCGCAGGCCGCCGTGGACAGTGCGCAGCAGATCATCGTGGCCGCTGACGTGACGGGGTCCGGATCGGAGCAAGCCATGCTGCTGCCCATGATCCAGGCTAGCCAGGCGCTCGCGTGCCGCGACACACTGATCACTGCAGACGCGGGCTACCACAGCAAGGAGAACCTGCAGGCGCTGGTGGAGCTCAACGTCATGGCACTGATCGCAGACAATCCGATGAGGCAACGCGACGAGCGCCTTGCTGGCCAGGGAAAGCACAAGGTCAAGGCTGATCCGCTCCACGACAAGCGTCGCGCCGGACAGGCAAGAAGGCTTGGACTCTATCGACCGCAAGACTTCACGGTGTCCCGCGACGCGGGTCATTGCATCTGTCCAGCAGGGCAGAAGCTCTACAGCAATGGCAACCGCTGCACGATCAAGGGTCGGACCTACCACAGGTACACGGGCACCCAGAAGGTATGCGTGCCCTGCCAGGACCGAAGCCTCTGCCTGCGGCATCCGCAGACAACGGTGGTGCGCCAGGTGGCTATCTTCAAGAAGAACGCCGATCCCTCAATCGACGCGATCAATGCTATGAAGCAGCGCATCGACAGCGCCGAGGGTCGAAGACGCTACAGCCAGCGCATAGGGGCCGTGGAGCCGGTGTTCGGCAATCTCCGGCGCAACAAGCGGCTGAATCGGTTCACGTTGCGCGGGCTGAACAAGGTCGGAACACAGTGGCGACTGTTCTGCCTGGTGCACAACATTGAGAAACTGGCCAGATGCGAGTTACAGTGACGGTTCGCGGGGCGGGAGCGCCCCACAGAGCGATCCAGAGCGCTTGCAGAAGGCAGAAATGGAAAACCGGAAGCCCGTCGGCGTGAAACGCCAATCGATCACTTCATCCCGGCTTGTGAGTGCTGCAGTCCGGGTTTTTGCACAGCTTCGTTAGGCCGCAGAAGTTGCATCGACGATGTCTAATGACCTCACCATCACTCGTGGCTTTCCCGCCGAGCTTCGTTCCGATGTCGCCGTCCTCTACGACGCCGCATTCGGCCCCAAGCTCGCCATCGCGATACCAGATTCGGCTCGCCGGCTCAAGATCCTGGAGGCAGCAATCGATCCTGCCTACTCCTTCGTCGCGCTTTCTGGCCAGAAGGTACTGGGCGTCGCCGGCTTCAAGACACCGAGCGGAGCGTTTACGTCCGGAATCCGTCCGCAGCTTCTTCGTGAGCGCCTCGGTCTGCTCGGCGCGCTCCGAGCCACATTGATTCTGGCGTTGTTTGAGAGAGAGCTCAGTCCTCGCGAACTCCTCATGGATGGCATCTCAGTGTCCCCAGGAGCCCGCGGCGGCGGTGTCGGCACGAAGCTCCTCGAAGAACTGAAGCTGTTCGCGGCCCGGGAGGGCTTTCGCACCATCCGCCTTGACGTCATCAACACGAACGACGGCGCGCGCCGGCTGTATGAACGACTCGGCTTCATTCCGACGAAGACATCGCACTTCCGCTATCTTCAATGGCTGCTGGGTTTCTCGGCCGCCACAACGCTTGAGTACGGCATCCAACCTGCGGCCTAACCCCGGCATGCAGCGGACTCGCTACGCTCGCCGCTGATGCCAGACGTTGAGGCTGTGCCAAAACCCCCGCGCCCGAGGAACAATCGGGCCGTGGCGCTGTCCATGTTCTAGCAGTTCGTTGAACTGCCCCGCATCTTGAGGCACTTTTTCATCGGCGAGTAGTCGAAGGTACAGGACAACAAAAGGCGGTACGAGAGCGATGCGCGGAGCGGAAGTAACCCAGGAGAGCCTGTTCACTTTCAAGCAGCTCAACGATTTCGTGCCGGCGGACCATCCGCTGCGGCCCATCCGGGAGATGCTCAACACGGCGTTGAAGGCGATGGACGGGACGTTCGCGCAGATGTACGCGCACAACGGCCGGGAATCGACCCGCCCGAGCGGCTGCTGCGGGCGCTGACGCTGCAGGTCCTGTACTCGATCCGCAGCGAGCGGCATCTGTGCGAGCAACTGCAATACAACCTGCTCTTTCGCTGGTTCGTCGGGCTTACGCTGGAGGATTCGGCGTGGGACCATTCGTCGTTCACGAAGAATCGTGACCGGCTGATCGACTTCGACGTGATGCGGGATCTGTTCGGCCGAGTGCTCGAGCAGGCGCGCTCCGAAGGATTGCTGCCGAAAGAGCACTTCTCGGTGGACGGAACGCTGATCAAGGCGTGGGCCTCGCAGAAGAGCTTCGTCCCACGGAAAGGCCCCAAACCGCCGCGCGCAGGCTCGCGCTCGAACCCGGAGGTAGACTTCAAGGGCACGCGGCGCACGCGCGAGACACATGTGAGCAATTCGGATCCGGATGCGCTGCTGTTCACGAAATCGCGCAAGGCCGGTGCGATCCCGGCCTGCATGGGCCATGTGCTGATGGAGAACCGGAGCGCTCTGGCAGTCGATGTTCGGCTTGCGCCTGCCGAAGGCACAGCAGAGCGGGAAGCAGCGCTGGAGATGGTGGCGGCCAAGGCTGGCCGAGGCCGGATCACGGTGGGGGCCGACAAGGCCTTAGAACATGCGGCGTTCGTCGATGGATGCCGCGAAACGAAGGTTGTCCCGCATGTGGCGCAGAATGACACTGGCCGCAGCAGCCGTATCGATGGCCGGACGACGCGGCACGAGGGTTACGGGCTGAGCCAGATCGCGCGCAAGTTGATCGGAACGATCTTCGGCTACGGCAAGCAGCACGGGACGCTCAGGCAGTTGAAGGTACGCGGGCTGGAGAAGGCCGAAGGCGTATTCATTCTCAACGTCGCGGTGGCCAATCTCCGTCGGATGGCCAGGCTGATCGCCGGGTCCAGGCCGCTCGCAGCAGGATAGGTTCGCCCGGTGATCGAGAAATGAGCCGAATCGACGCAGCAATGAGCCCCGACATGCAGCGAGGCGACCAGCAACATCGGCGAGGTATGGTTCGGACCGCATCGGATCAGTCTCAAAGCCCTGCAGCTACAAGATGTAGCTGCTTTTCAACGAATTGCTAGCCTCATCGCCTCCTCGCCGACAAGCACCAAGCCCAACCAAACTTCCTCCCCTTTGCAGCGCCTGACGGCACTGCAAACGTCCTCCCTCACGAAGCGAGAGAGAGTGCTGGCAGCGAAACACGATTGCCAATAGGCAGGTCGCTACCCGCGCGCCGTACCCAAAGAGAAACGTTGCACCACACCCAGCCACCGCCTTTCGCTGAGCAATCTCGATGCTCCGCCCGAGCTGTCCGCAGCCATCCGCTTCGACGCCTGGCTGCGCGACGAGGCCTTGCGCACTGGCGAGTCGTGCATTCCCTCGGCCCGCATCTACCGGGACGGACTGGGATGCGTGCGCGACAGCAAGGCCCTCAAGGCCGCGCTCGCCCTGCTGGACGAACGCGGCCTTGCGCGGGTGGAGCAGGAGGGCCGACACTGGTTCGTGGCAGTGAACCCGGCGCTGCTCGCTGGCGTGCCCGCTGAGGCATGACCCTGGGTACAGCTCTGTCGCGCGCCCCCGGGGGCCTTGCTGTTCATGCTGTTCTCGGCTCATCCCCCGGCGCTGTCACGCGCGATCAACAGCAGGAACAGCATGAACAGCAAATGGTGCAACCGACCAGTGCACAGGCGTCCGGATGACTGCATGATCCGGTCCGGTCCAGAGCCTTCGCCGTGCGTGCTCCGATGCAAACGCCAGCCATCAACCCTCGACCTTCTCCTGCAGCCACACCTTGATCAGCGACTGGTAGGGCACATCGCGCGCGTTGGCCGCCGCCTTGATGGCATCGAGCAGGTGCTGCGGCAGGCGCAGCGAGATGGTTTTCGTCGACGGCTTCAGGTTGGGCAGCA
>JAJTHE010000126.1 GCA_021298815.1 Betaproteobacteria bacterium
GTGCTGATCGTCGCGCTGCATCCGCCGGCGCTGGCCGCGAGCCTGCCGATGCTGGGCGCGGGACTGCTGGCCGTGATCGTGGCGAGCCTGCCGGGCATGCTGCACGGGTCGCCGGCGGATGCAGGGCCGGTGCCGCGGCGCGGCGCGTTCAGCGGCGGCCACAGGCCCTCGGGCGCGACCACCTCCATCGTGATCCAAGACAGCAGCTGGCGGCGGCGGGTGTGCGTGTCGGGGTGATCCTCGGGCCGGTGGTGCCGTTCCTCAACGACCACGAGCTGGAGGCGGTGCTCGAAGCCGCGCGCGATGCAGGCGCCATCCAGGCGGGCTAGGTGCTGATGCGGCTGCCGTGGGAAGTGAAGGACCTGTTCCGCGACTGGCTCGACCAGCACTACCTGTTGAAGGCGGCCCACGCGTTGAGCCGCATGCAGCAGATGCGCGAGGGCCGTGACAACGACCCGCAGTTCGGTTCGCGCATGACCGGCGAGGGCGTGTTCGCGCAGCTTCTCGCGCAGCGCTTCGACAAGGCCTGCCAGCGTCTCAGGCTCATCACCGAGCGGCGCAACCGGGCACTCGACACGACACGGCTTCGGCCGCCGGGGCGGCCTGCGCCCCAGCTCAGCCTGTTCTAGCGAAAGGGGCCGGCGGTAGCCGGCCCCGGGTTGCGTCCGCTCGGCTCGCTCAGGCCGCTGCGCTGCGCCGGCGACCCTGCCAGCCAAGCAGTCCCAGACCGCCGAGCAGCAGCCAGCCTGCCGCCGGCAGCGGAATCACGGTCGAGCGAGCGGTGATTTCCATGTCGAATGCCGTCAGTCCACCATGGTCCTCGAGCGCGAGCGCGATGAAGTTCTGGCCGGCAGCGAGCGCGGGAAAGCCACCGGTGTACTCCCAGCGCGACGTGAACCCTTCCGCGTTCGCCTGCGAGATCAGCGTGCCGTTCACGTACAGCTTGTAGCCGTTGTCGATACCGATGTTCCACTGGGCGCTGGCAGTATCGAAGCCGCTGAAGTCGACCACGCGACCGATCCACAGGTCATCGCTGCTGATAGGGCCGCCTGCGGGCCAGAACGTGCCGCCGGTGTCGTAGCGGAAAACCCCAGTGGTCACGTTGCTGAACGGGGCGTTGCCGGTCAGCCAACCCAGCGTGTTGAACTGCGTCGTCCAGCTCGCGTTGCCGGTCGGATTGGAGAACGTATAGAACCACGACGAGCCCGGGGCCATGACGGTCGCCGCCTGTACCGGGCTGGCGAGGACTGCGGCGAGTGCCACAGCGGCCACGGCGATGCCGCGCGAAACGGGGTTCCATGACATGGAGAGCATTGTCGATTCCTCTAGGTGTTTTCACGGCAGGACCTGCAAGAGCTCGGAGCGTATCCGGAGCCTCCGGTCCCGACCGTGAACTGGTTCCGGTTCTGGCGCCGGCGATTAGTCCGAAAGGACTAATCGCCGGGAAGCGAGGTTCGAGCCGATCATGTCGAGGACCCCGGGGTGATTGCGCGCATCCTTGCGCAGGGTGATCACGCATCGGACAGCGCGCAGGAGCCGCGCGTGCTGCACGCGGCGCGCGCACCGCCGGGTCAGTCAGCGGTGTGACTTGGCGCAGCGACGCTGCCGGGAGGGTATCGGCAGGTCGAGCGCAAACCGTGCACGGGCGCTACAGGTGCGGGGAGGGGCGTGTTGCGTTCGACGATCGGGGCGCGGGTGAGAACGGGGGATTCGAGGGTCATCGGGTGCCGCCCGGCCGAGTTGACCGCCTGATCCAGGGGCCATGGCGGCTCGTGCAGCGCGCCGGCGCGACGCTTGCGTCCTCGAAGCTGCGGCCGCAGGGGCGTTTGAAAGTACTGTTCGCAGCCTGAGTGCCCGCCGCTTGTCCAGGCGGGGCGCGACAAACACGTCGCGCGCGATGCCGTGCAGCGTCTCGGCGCCGGCCAGCAGCACGCACAGCGATGCGAAGCGAAGCAGGTCGATCGACTCCATGAGGCCTGTGCGGTGGGGACGCGGCGAACAGAGACCACCCGCAGTCTACCGAGTCGCGCTGCGCCGGAGCCCCTCCCGCACCCTGGTTACGCCGCGTAACACTCGTTACAAACACGAAACCGTTGTATCGGCCCCGGTCGGTAGACTGGCCACGTTGCCGTCGTCTCGCTGGAGGGGGGGTCTACATGTTCGCTGCGTGTCGCCGAATCACCCTGCTTGCCGTGGCGCTGCCTGCCGCGGCGTTGCTGGTCGCCAGCGGCGGGATCGGAGCGCAACCTGTGTCCGCCTCTGCGCCATATCCCGCCGGGCTGACCGACCACGCGATCACGGTCAGCGGCGTGATGCGTCAGTATCGTGTGCATGTGCCCGCGACGCTCACCGGCCCACCGCGCGCGGTGCTGCTGGCGCTGCATGGCGGCGGCGGCAAGGGGCTGGACGGCGCGAGCTCGGGCACGCATCCGCTGTCGGCGTTCCGGACGGTCGCCGACCGCGAGGGTCTGGTGGTGGTCTTCCCCGCAGGGCTGCCCGCCCGGGATCGCCAGGGCAACACCGGCTGGGTGGATTGCCGCGCCGACAACACCGTGGCGAGCGGCGCGGACGACATCGGCTTTCTGGCGGCGCTCACCGAGCGGGTGCGCCAGCAGTACGGACTGACCTCGTCGCGCATGTTCATGGCCGGCGGGTCGAACGGGGCGCAGATGACCCAGGCGTTCGCCTTCCATCGCCCCGAGCTGGTGGGCGCGGTGGCCTCCAGCGCAGGCAGTCTGCCGGCCTCGCCGCTGCCCGGGCGCTGCACTACCGGCCCGGGCCAGCCGCTGCCGATCCTGCTGTTGCACGGAACCGCGGACACGGCAATGCCGTGGAGCGGGGGGTGCGTGGCGAATCTGGGGGGAGCCTGCGCGCGCGGGCGGGTGATCCCGGCCGAGGCTACCCGCGACCGCTGGCTGCAGATAAACGGCCTCGCCAGCGTGACGCCCACCCACACCGTGATCGACTCCGTGCCGTCCGACGGTGGCCCGGCCAATCGGTTCGACTACGCGGGTGCCGCACCGGTGCAGTGGTGGCGGCTCGACGGGGCGGGTCATGCGGTCGCCAGTCAGACCGTGCTGCTGCCGCCCAGCCGCGCGGCCGGCATCCAGAACCGCGACATAGAATTCGCCGAAGTGGCGTGGGCGTTCTTCAGCAGTCGGCTGCCCTGACCGATCGGCTGAGGGGCGAGCGCCGAGCGCGTCATCCCGCCACACGGATCCCGCCTCGGGCTCAGGCGAACCCATACAGGCGCTGCGGGTTATCGACCAGCAGCCGCGGGCGTTCGGTCTCGGATGGGGCTATCTGCGCGAGCGCGTCGACCAGGGCCGCGGCGTCGGGGATATGGGTGTGGCTGTGATGGGGCCAGTCGCTGCCCCAGACGCAGCGATCGCCATGAGCGCGCCAGAGCGCGTGGGCCACCGTCACCCCGTGGTGGTAACGCTGCGCGGGCTCGGCATCGGCGTCGATGCGGTCGATGCCGCTCAGCTTGACCCAGAACCCCGGGGTATCCAGCAGGTCTCGACCTACGATGCGCGGTTTGTCGCTTGCGCGCGCCGACTCCCGGTGCCGCTGGTGACTGAAGACTCCCGCCTGCGCGCGGCTACGCCGGGATCGTCGATGTCGATTGCCGAGGCAGTCTCCCGGTCGGCTGGATAGCGGCGGGGCACAGCCAGAGCGGGCGCTGCATGCGACGCGCTCGCCATCGGGTAAATGAGCGATGTGACTCAACGGTGTGACGCTGCCGGGAGGCTATCGCTCGGAGCAGCGAACACAAGGAAGGCACGATTTTCGTCGATAGCCTCCTCGTTGTACGCTCTTCAGATCGATACTCCGAGCGTCATACCCCGATGGATTCCGTCACCGTGTCTCCCAGGTTCCAGGTCGTGATTCCGCGGCGGGTGCGTGAGCGAATGGCGGTCAAGGCCGGCGACCGGATGCAGGTCGTGCAGTACGGCGACCGGATCGAACTGATCCCGGAACGCCCGGCGCGCGAGCTCCGGGGCTTCCTCGCCGGGATCGACACCTCGGTCCCGAGGGAGGAGGACCGGGCGTGAATGTCGTCGACTCCTCGGCATGGCTTGAATACTTCACCGACGGGCCTGGCGCCGCTGCGTTCGCCGCTGCGATCGAGGACACCTGATCGCTGCTGGTGCCGTCGATCACGGTGCTCGAGGTGTTCAAGCGCGTGCTGCAGCAGCGCGACGAGGGCGCTGCGCTGCGTTGCGTCGGGGTGATGCAGCAGGGACGGGTGGTCGACCTGGATGCATCGTTGGCGCTGGAGGCGGCCGTGGCCGGTGCGAGGCACCGCCTGCCGCTGGCCGACAGCGTCGTCTTCGCCACTGCACAGCGTGCGAATGCAGAGCTGTGGACGCAGGACGCGGACTTCGAAGGACTTCCCGGCGTGCGCGACTTCCCGAAACGGTGACCGGCAGGCCACCCCCGGCAATGGCGCCGGATTTCCGGGCGCGAGCCGACTCCCCCGGCGGAGCGCGGCCACATCGACGAGGGGTCGAGGCTGCGAAGGCCGCTTGCAGGGCGGATCGAATGGTTCCATAATGCCTCCAATGCCTCCACTTCGGGGGCAATCCCGGGGGGGCCGCCATGCCCGTGAACCTGTCCGTAAAGAACGTACCGGACGCACTCGCCCAACGGCTGCGCGAGCGCGCGCACCGTAACCGGCGGTCGTTGCAGCGCGAGCTGCTGACGATCCTCGAAGGGGTGGCCAGCGAGCGCGGCGCGGCGCCGAGCGGCGACGGACCGGCGGCAGGCGCCTTGACGGTGACGCAAGTCAGTGAACGGGCCGCCGCGCTGTTTCCCGGAGGAACCCGCAGCTCGATGGGCTACATCCGCGAACTGCGCGACGGACGTTGAACGTGGCGCTCCCGCGCGCTTCGACGGCGTCGTTGCATGTCGCGGAACCCCACGCGTTCTACTCGAGCCGCCCGAGACTGGTGGTGGACGCCACCGTGGTCGCAGCCCACCTGTTTGCCGAGCCCGAGGCACCGCTCGCGGCCGCCGCGCTTCAGGCGCGCGCCCTGCATGCGCCTGACCTGATCGACTACGAGCTGACCAGTGTCGCCCTGAAGAAGATCCGCCGCGAACGGCTTCCGCAGGCGGCCGTCACGTCCGCACTCGCCCTGCTCGATGGGATGGCGATCGAACGCCATCGGCTCGACATGTCCAGCGTCCTGCGGCTGGCAGATCGCTACGCGCTCACTGCATACGACGCGGCCTATCTCAGTCTGGCAGAACTGAATCGGCCCGGGTATCGCGGAGGCTCATTGGCATGAGTCAGGCCTTCAGGGACGACCGTGAAATCCCTTTAGATCCCGGACGCATACAATATTGCCACTACGACAGCTGAAGTTGTGCGACGGCGACAGGAAAGCGAACGTCGTTCGTTTGCGACGGAGGCGGAGGGCGCGAAACCACCCGATGGAGCCAGTCCTAAATCTGGCGATCGCGCCACAGCGCGAAACCGGCGTAGCGCAGACTTGGCTGTTCGCGCACCCCGCCTATCCGGCGGGACTGTCGGACACGGTCAGTATTCCCTTCCGGCATGGTGCATGCCAGATCGTATCTTGAGCACCAGCGCTGCAAGAGCTACAGTCCCCCTTCGCCAGCCCCGTGGATACCTCGACGGGCCGTGGCAGACTAGGAGAGGCGCAGTGGCAAGGCTGGAAGGAAAGGTTGTCTGCCTCACCGGTGCCGGTGCCGGCATCGCGAAGGCGACCGCGCGCGCCTGCGCGCGCGAAGGCGCCAGCGTCGCGCTGTTCGAGATCGACGGCGCGCTGGGCGAATCGGCTGCGCGCCAGATCAACGACGAAGGCGGGCGTGCGCTGTTCGTGCAGACCGACGTCACGCAGGATGGCGACGTGCGCGACGCGATCGCCGCCACCGCACTGGCCTTCGGCCGCATCGACGTGCTGTTCAACTGCGCCGGCGGGTCCTCGCAGGAAGACCGTCCGGTGCATGAGATGGACCTCGACGTCTGGCATCGCACGGTGGCGCTGAACCTGCTGCACCCGTTCCTGATGTGCCGCCATGCCATCCCGCACATGATGCAGGCGGGCGGCGGCTCGATCATCAACGTCACCTCGCACCTCGGGTTGGTCGGCTCGGTGAAGCCGGCCTACGCGGCGACCAAGGGCGGCATCATCTCGTTCACGAAGACGTTGGCGGCGCAGTATGCGGCGCACGGCATCCGCGCCAATGCGATCGCACCCGGATCGGTGCGCACGGAACGTGCGATCGGACGCTACGAGGGCGGGGGCTTCGATCTGGCCTCGCCCGCGGCGCGCGAGCGTGCGACGTTCCAGAAGCTGTATCCGTTCTCGAAGGGCGAGCCGGACGACATCGCGCCGATCGCCGTCTTCCTGGCATCCGACGAATCGCGGATGCTGACTGGCACCACGATTGCCGCCGACGGCGGGCGGTCGAGCTACCTGAAGGTGTACGCGGGCGATTGACCTGCGACACCGCATCCATGGCCTGCAGGGCCAGCGAGGAGGACATACGATGGGCAACGCAAGCGCTGCAGGCATCCGGCATCCCGGATCCATCGACATCGTGCCGGCACAGGCTGCGCTCGGTGCGGAAGTGCGCATCGTCGACCTGACGCAGATCGACGATGCGATGTTCGACCGGCTGCACGACACCTGGCTGGAACACCTGCTGCTCGTGTTCCGCGGCCAGCGTTTCACCGCCGAGGACCTCGTCACGCTGGTGCGCCGCTTCGGCACGCCGGTGACCTCGTCCGCGCTGCACAAGCGCAGCCTGGAAGAACGCATCGCGAACAAGGTGTTCGACCTGCCGCCGGAGGTGACGGTGGTCACCAACGTGAAGCAGGACGGCAAGCCGGTGGGCATCCTCGGCGATGGCGAGGTGGTCTGGCATTCCGACTTCTCGTTCAAGGAGGCCCCGACGGCTGCACGCATGCTGCTGGCGGTCGAGATCCCGCCCGCCGGTGGCATGACCTACTTCACCAATTGCTACGCGGCGTACGACACGTTGCCGGACGCGATGAAGCGCCGGTTGAGTGGCATGACCATCAAGCAGGCCAACATCGTCGACACCGCGATGCAGGTCCGGCCGGGCGCCTCGCTCGACATGGACATCCGCGAGGTGCCGGGTCCGAGCCATCCGGTCATCTCCACCCATCCGGAGACCGGCCGCAACATGATCTTCCTCGGCCGCCGCCACAGCGCCTACGTGAACGGCCTGTCGCTGGAGGACTCGGAAGCGCTGCTCGACGAACTGTGGGCGCATACGGTGCAGCCGAAGTTCACCTACGTGCATGAATGGGCGGTCGGCGACATCGTGGTCTGGGACAACCGCGCGACGCTGCACAAGCGCGACGCGTTCCAGTCCGACAGCCGCCGGGTGCTATATGCGGCGCAGGTCGAAGGCCACCGACCGTACGAGGCGGCCGATGCGCTCGCGCTGCCGCCGCATGCGAGGTACGCGCAGACAGTGGCCGCCTGATGCGCGCCGTCGCCTGTCTGTTCTCCGCCTGCCTGCTTGCGCAGTCGGCACTGCCGACCGCGCACGCGCAGGCATTCCCGTCTCGCCCGGTGCGTATCGTCGTCGGCTTCGGTGCCGGCGGCGGCACGGACATCGCGGCCCGTTCCATCGCGCAGCGCCTGACCGAGAGCTTTGGCAACAACTTCATCGTCGACAACCGTCCGGGCGCGTCGGGCAACCTCGCGGGCGACCTGGTCGCGCGCGCGCCGGCCGACGGCTATACGATGCTGATGGCGAACTCGACCATCGCGATCCCCGGCCTGTCGGCGAAGCTGCCGTTCGACATCCGCAAGGACTTCATCCCGCTGAGCCTGGTCGCGCTCGGCCCATCGGTGCTGGTCGTGCACCCCAGCCTGCCGGTGAAGGACCTGAAGGGACTCATCGCGCTGGCGAAGTCCAAGCCAGGTGAGCTGTCGTTCGGCTCCGGCGGTATCGGCAACATCACCCACCTGGCGATGGAGCTGATGCTGTCCCAGGCTGCCCTACGCATGGTGCACATCCCGTACAAGGGAGGCGCGCCGTCGGTGGTCGGCCTGGTGTCGGGCGAGGTCGCGACGTTGTTCACGTCGATCCCGACCGCGCTGCCGATGATCAACGCCGGCAAGATGCGCGCGATCGGCGTGTCGATCTCGAACCGGAACCCGGCGCTGCCCAACGTGCCGACGCTCGCCGAGGCGGGCCTGCCCGGCTACTACGCCGCCTCGTGGTACGGGCTGCTGCTGCCTTCGGGCGTGCCGAAACCGGTGGTTGACGCACTGTCGAAGGAGATCGTCGCGGCGATGCAGGTTCCTGCGGTGCGCGACAGCATGATCCGGCAGGGCTTCGAGCCGGTCGGCAACACGCCGGATGAGTTCAGCCGATTCATCCGCGAGGAGATCCCGCGCTGGGAACGCGTGGTGAAGGCGGCCGGCATCAAGCCGGAGTAGACGTGATGATCGAACGCATCGAGATCTACGTCACCGCGCTGTCGACGCGCCTGAAGCGCATCTTTGCCAGCGGCACCTACGACACCGGGCCGGACGACAGCATCACCAGCAAGCCCGTACTGGTGAAGGTGCATGCCGACGGCGTCGTCGGCTACGGCCAGATCCGGCCGATCAGCCCCGGCCATTTCGTCGCCGACACCACGCAGAGCATGGTGGCGGCAATCCGGGAGTTCTATGGCCCGGCGATGATCGGGCGGTCGTTGTTCGAGAGCGAGTCGATCAACGAGATGTTCGACAACCGCCTCGCCGGCAACCCGGCCGCACGCGCGGTGCTCGACATCGCTGTGCGAGACGCCCAGGGCAAGGCGCTCGGCCGGCCGGTGCACGACCTGATCGGCGGCTGCTGCCAGCCACGCATCCCGCTCGAATGGTCGGTCAGCATGGCCGAGGACATGCAGACGGTGATCGACGAGTCGCTGCGTGCAGTGCAGGAATTCGGCATCCGCGTGTTGTGCCTCAAGATGGCCGACCGGCGCGGTTGGCGCCATGACGTGAAGGTATTCGCCGCGGTGCGCGCAGCGGTAGGCGATCAGGTGATGATCGGCATCGATCCGAATACCGGCTGGACGCTCGCTGACAGCCTGCTCGCGATCGCCGAACTCAAGCTGATGGGGCTGGGCTACATCGAGCAGCCGATCGATCGCCGTGACCTGCGCGGTCTGGCGCAGATCCGCCAGGCGGCAGCAGGCGTGCCGGTGATGGCTGACGAGGGCGTGTTCACGCTCCAGGATGCGTGGGCGCTGGCCGAGGCACGAGCCGTCGATGCCCTGTGCATCAAGTTGTACAAGGTGGGCGGCCTGACCGCCGGCAAGAAGATCGCTGCGGTCGCCGAGGCCGCCAATGTGCAGCTCAATTGTGGCGGGCTTGCCGTTCAGTCTCAGCTCGAAGCTGCGGCTGGCGCCCATTTCTATGCCAGCACGCCGGCGATGCGAATGATGGGTGCCGCCGAATTCGTGTTCGGCCTGAACGCACATGTGAAGGATCCGCTGTGCCCGGACAGCGACTTCCGCGTGCTCGACGGGCATGTCGACGTGCCCAAGGGCCCGGGCCTGGGCGTGCACATCGACGAGGCGCTGCTCGCGAAAAACACGCTGCTGCACGAGCGGATCGGCTGAGACGCGTACCGCCACCGCCGACAGCACGTACTGGATGGTGGGTAGTCGGCTCGAAGCGCTGGTTGGCCTGCAGCGCCATGCTACAAGCTACTTCTTCGGCAGATGAATGACGTTCTGCCCCTCTGTTGGCGATGTCACATCTACGACGCGACGAAGCAGGCTCGGGGCTACATTCCACTGCTCTCCGTGTTCGGTCAGTACCGTCACGGTCTTCTTGTTGTACCGGACCAGGATCCCGAACAGGGTAGGACGACCATCGGGATCAAAGGACACACGGTCACCAACTTGAAACTCGAGCATCTTTGCGTGGGCCCGTGCCTGTTGCAGAAAGCGCAGGCGTTCGACAATCTGCCGATTCAGAGCGATGAGGTCTTGCTCGCTCAGAAGCGTGATGTCAATCTTCATCGGTGATGGCCTTCCTGATGATCGATCTTCAGATCATACGCTGACACGTCCGTGCCACCCAGCGTTTGACATGAGCGGTGGCCGACCGGCGCAGCCGGTTGGACACCCGCTCGATGGAATGGCGAGGTTTCGGCGCTCCACACACGGTGCTGGTATGCGTACGAAAAAGCACAGGAGTACACAGCACGTGTACGAACATCGAGATCGACGACAAGCTCATGAAGGACGCCTTGAAGGCCACGGGCGCCAAGACGAAACGCGAGGCCGTGGAGCCTGGCTTGCGAACCCTGGTTCGGCTTCGGGCAACACGATGTTGAGCATGACGCGCGGATCATGGGCACTGGCGCCACACTCGTCGTTGCAAAAGCGCTGATCCAGGGCACTCAGGTCGAGTTCGTTGTCGACCAAGTGATCGAGCGCGAACTCGAAGGTTCCGGGCTGGATCTGTTCGCTCAGCACCACCGGCAGCAGCCGGGGGCCGCGATCGAAGACTTCGCTCGGTATGGTGCGATGCCCGCGCGGGGGATTGCCTCCACCATGGCCGCGCTGCGCACGATGTGCCGGCGATACGCGCAGCCAGCTTCGCAACTACGTTCCGCGGGTTCGTTACGACACCGACCTGTTCGGGGTGACGAACCTGCGGTTGCCGATCGGCGACCCTGTCGAGGAACTCGCCGATCCGACGTTCAAGATCTGCATAGTGGGGATTGAACGTCGCCCGTGCACCGGCCTCTCCGGCAGGTGGCGACTGCCCGCCTAGGCCATACCAGACCCGCTGCGCCTGCTTGCAGGCTAGAACCTGGTCTTCCGTGCGGAAGGGCGGGCGGCCGCAGTTTCGGTAAGTACCCGACTCTCCATAGTGCGGATTCTCTGGCGAGATATGCACGGCGAGATGGGAGATGCCCACGACCCGCAGCGACGGGGAAGCCGCCGGGAGCCAGATCGACGGGTCGCGCCCTGTGTGCTCGAGCGGAGTGGAAAACTAGTTGAGGAGCCGGCTGCGCGTATCACCGGCATGACTGGCGAAAAACTGCCGGTTCCAGGCGACGTCGACCACTTCGTCATCCTCGCTCTGTATGACCAGCCACGGCACCCTGATCGGTCCCTGATCACGCACGCGTGCTTCCATCGTACGCAGTGCGGCCATGGTGGAGGCAATTCCCCGCGTGGGCATCGCACCATAGCGCGCGAAGTCTTCGCGCGGCCCCAGATCCAGCCACGGGCGAAAAGCGGCAACCCAGCTTGCTTGCCGAGCCAGAAAGTTCGAGCGGATCCGATACGCGGGCGCAAGACCGATCACCGCATCCACGTTGCCAGGAGACTGCGCAGCGGCCGTCAGCGCAAGGGCGGCGCCGAGCGAGAAGCCCGCGACCACCACAACAGGGCTCTCGGACCGCGCCTGCCTCAGCGCTGCGTCGACGTGCGATAGCCAGTCCTGATGATCGACGACCATCAGGTCTGCCGGGCGTGTTCCATGCCCTGGAAGCAGCAGTGCACGCGCTTCGAAGCACTGCCTCGAGAGTGTCGTCGCGAGGTCCCGCATGGCAAATGCCGTATCGGAGAGCCCGTGGATCAGGACGACGATGCCTCGGGCTGCCCCGCTCCTGCATCCCGGGTCTGGCGGCAGCCGGAAGGGCACCACCTTGTCCAGCTCGGCATCCGCCATCGACGCCACAAACGGCAACCGGTGCGTGCGCAGTTCCTCGCCCACACGCCTGACATAGGTATCGAAGTCAGCGACAGGGGCCAGCGCAGCGGGGTCACGCCATCCACTGCTCACCATCTCCGGCCGTGCTGGCGAGTCGCCTGTGGATGCGCA
Source organism: Betaproteobacteria bacterium (assembly GCA_021298815.1). Classification (GTDB taxonomy): domain Bacteria; phylum Pseudomonadota; class Gammaproteobacteria; order Burkholderiales; family CAIKXV01; genus CAIKXV01. Next base: position 11,850 of record JAJTHE010000126.1, read on the forward strand.
ACCGAGCAACAGCACGGACAGGACCATCGAGAGGAGGGTGACCTGCCCCCGGAAATTTGCGCACGGGATTACTTGAAAGCGGCTCCGGGTTGAAGGGACTCGTGATGTTGCCGGAATTCGTCAGGGGTGCGGTAGCCGAGGCTCGAGTGCGGACGTACCGCGTTGCAGTGACGGCGCCACTGCTCGATGATCACGCGGGCCTCGAGTCGAGAGCGGAACCACTCGAGGCTCAGGCACTCGTCGCGCAGGCGACTGTTGAAGCTCTCGTCGGTGCCGTTCTGCCACGGCTTGCCCGGGTCGATGTGGGCCATCTCAATGCCGGTCGAGACGATCCACTCGAGGATTCGTTTGCTCACGAATTCAGGCCCGTTGTCGGAGCGGATGACCCTGGGTGCGCCTCGTTCGCTCACCAGTCGGGAGAGCACCTCGATGACGCGCCTGGACCGGATGCTGCCGGCCACATCGATAGCCAGACACTCGCGGGTGTACTCGTCGATCACGGTCAGACACTTGATGGGCTGTCCATTTGCGCAGGCATCGAACACGAAATCGTAGGCCCAGACGCTGTTCAGGCCTGTCGGTGGCAGGGGGCGGAGGCGTGATGCGGCGACCCGCCTGCGAGGCCTGCGCCTGGGCAATTGCAGTTCGGCAGCCTGCCAGAGTCGATGGGCTCGCTTCCAACTCATCGGATGACCCTCACGCTTCAGGAAGATTCGGATACGGCGGTAGCCGTAGCGCGGATACTGCTGCGCCAGGCGACGCATCGCCTCGAGCGCCGGCGCATCACGCAGCGGCAACCGGCACTCGTAGCGCAGCGTGGAACGGTTGATTCCGATCAGCTCCCAGGCGCGCCGCTTCGGATGCCCTCGCGCAATCGCGAAGGCAACCTGCTCGCGCCTGGCCTGCGAGCTCACCACTTTCGGCGGTTGATCTCCTTGAGGGTGTCGATGGCCAGTTCCCGCTCGGCCAGCATGCGCTTGAGCTTGGCGTTCTCGCCCTCCAGCTCGCGCAGCCGCTGGATGTCGGCAGGCGCCAGCGTGCCGAACTTCTGGCGCCAGCTGTAGATCGTCTGCTCGGTCACCTTGTGCTTTCGTGCCACCTCGGCGACCGACGTCCGGTCTGCCTCGCGCAGCATCGCGACCATCTGCTCTTCGCTGAATCGACTCTTTCTCATGGGCTCCTCGCCGGTGAGCTGGAGCCATTCTCTCAAGTCTTCAGGTGGGCGAAGAACCGGGGCAGGTCATGCGGATACACGCCGTACTCGCGACACCAGGCGCAGCGCGCAGCCTAGTCCATTGTCCATCGCCGCGGTGGCGATCACTGCCTCCAGCCAGGCTGGCGCTGAGCCAACGCTCCAGCGTCTGCGCGCCCACTCCGACCTCGCGGGAAACCTCGTCCACCGCGGCGCTCTCCGGGGGTAGCAACCTTGCCACCAATAGACTCCTGAATGTCTCTGCGTATCGACCCACGTCCTCGCTTCATCGTCACCCCGGGAACTATCCATTCCTATCGAGGCGACAAGTAGTCTGCCGCGGCGGGCCGGACTCAAGGCGCGAAACA
>JAJTHE010000153.1 GCA_021298815.1 Betaproteobacteria bacterium
GGTGCGGGGCGGGGCGTGTTGCGCTCGACGATCGGGGCGCGGGTGAGGACGAGGGATTCGAGGGTCATCGGGTGCCGCCCGGCCGAGTTGACCGCCTGATCCAGGGGCCATGGCGGCTCGTGCAGCGCGCCGGCGCGACGCTTGCATCCTCGAAGCCGCGGCCGCAGGGGCGTTTGAAAGTACTATTCGCAGGCCTGACCGCTCGGACCGCTCGTACCGCTCGGACTGCTCGGCGCCCTGCGCTGTGCCGGCTGTGCGCGGGCTCCCCCTGCCCCGCCCGGCCGGTGTGATCAGCGCACGCAGGCTGCTGTTCGGGGCGAGCACGCCGCGATAACGCGTCAGATGCCGGCGCGGCGGTGGCACCAGCGCCGCCAGTCGCGCGATGCAGGCAGCAGCGCGTGGGAGCTGGCAGGGGCATTTGAAAGTACTATTCGCTGCCGCAGAGCTACGGCATCGTCCAGTTCGCGCGCACGCTCGAGATGATGAAGGGGCACGGCTGGGACCGCAGCCGGTTGTTCCCGCATGGCGGCAACCAGATGACGCTGCATATTGTCGGTGGCTTCGGGCTCGGCGGCTACGAGGCCTATCCCGGCGTGTTTGGTGCGTTCGCCGGTTTCGCCGACGATGCGAAGGTCGAGGCGGGCTGGCTGCAGCTGCCCGACAGCCCGGGCATCGGCTTCGAGGCGCAGGATGCGTTGTACGCGATCATGAAGCAGATGGGCTGAGACCTGGGCCGACCCATGCATGGCGGCACATCCGCGCGGGCCGGCTGTGGGTACCCGAGCGCGCGCAGCCATGCCGCGCACCGAACCTTCCCGGCACTGACGCTCTTGACAGAGCCTGGGTCAGGGCGCTGTAGCGAAAAGGCGGCGCGGGGGTCGTCGACGTTGTGTCGTCCGGGGTCTGACAGTGTCCCCGTCGTCGCCCCAGCCCACCTCCAATGCGTCCGATCCATTTTTCAGGAGCGCTCCGATGGTAAAGCGACTGTCTCGCCTCGTCCGGGCTGCCCTGGTCGCGCTCGCGGCGGCGAGTACGTCCGCCAAGGCCAGCATGCTCATCACTCTCGATCGCATCAGCGACACCCAGGTCCGGATGACCGGCACGGGTTCCGTCGGGGGGGGGGGCGCCAGCGTGTTCAACACACTCGTACTGGACGGCGGGGTGGTCGCGGGCTCCGGCTCGGGCTCCGCCTCCGGCAACTTCGCGATCGGCGGTTATGACGTCCTCTCATGGGGCACGTTTTCCGGCTCACTGGCGTTGTTCTCGACTGGTACCTTCACCGAAGCACAGTCCCCGACCGGGTCGGGCGTGCTGTCGCTCGACACGGGTAACGGCATCTTCAATCCGGTCGGTTCCAGCGGCGCGCTCGTGGGGAACATCCTCGGAGGGAGTGTCGCCGATCAGCGGCTGGTAGGACGCTGGCAGATCGTCGAGGCGCCGGTGGCCATTCCGCTGCCCTGGCATCAGCGGGTGTCCCGCTCTGTGGTTCCACGAGGAGGTCGAGATCACCATCGGCGAATAGTACTTTCGAACACCCCCCGCAGCCACGGCCCGTAGAACCCAGGCATCGCGCTGACGCGCTGCACGAGCAGCGTGGCCTCCAGGTGAGACGGTCGACCTGTCGATGCCGTCCCGGCAGCGTCGCTGCGCCAGGTTACATCGCCCACTGACCCGGCGGTGCGCGCGCCGCGTGCAGCACACGCGGCTCCTGCGACCTGTCCGATGCGTGATCACCCTGCGCGAGAATGCGCGCGATCACCGCGGGGGCCTCGATGCTCGCCACGATCTTCAGCCGCGCTCCGCACCGCGCACAGCTCTCGATCTCGATGCCGAATAGCGGCATCGGCAAGGCTGAAGTAGTCGTACTCGACGCCATCGACCACCACCGGGCGGCGCAGGGCCATCGCCTGCAGCGTGGACATCGCCTCGCTCATCTGCTCCCCACGTTCGGTCTCCACTGCGCAGCCCCGGCGCTACCGCCCGCCTTCGGAAAACCGCGCCACCTGCCCCTTCCACGCATCGGACAGCAGGCAGGGCAGCCAGGCCTCGTTCTCGGCCGGCAGCCCGGCGGACAGCGTCGTCTCCTGCGAGGCGTTCAACGCGATCTTCGCCTGGATCAGCGACATCCGCGGCTGACGCGCGATCGACCGCGCCAGCTCCATCGCAGCCGTCTTCAGTTCAGCGTGCGGTACCACCCGCAGCACGACGCCCAACCGCTCGGCCTCGTGAGCATCGAACCGTCGCCCGGTGAAGATCAGTTCCTTGGCCTTCTGCAGCCCGACCGCGCGCGGCAAGCGCTGCGTGCCGCCCGCGCCGGGCAGGAAACCCAGCCCGACCTCGGGGAGCGCGAAGGTCGCGCGGTCGGATGCGATCGGGAGATCACACTGCAGTGCGAGTTCGAAGCCACCGCCCAGGCACCAGCTGTTGATCGCGGCCAGCATGGGCTTGACCATCGACGCCACCGAACTTACCCACCGGCTGCGGAAGTAGCGCCGCTCGTCGTACAGCTCCTGCACGCTGCGCTAGCGGCGCTCCTTGAGGTCCGCGCCCGCGCAGAAGGCCTTGTCCCCTTCGCCGGTGAACACCGCCACGCTCACTTCGGGATCGGCATCTAGCGCGCGCGCACTCGATGATCTCCGCGCGCAGCTGCAGGTTGACCGTGTTCATCACCTGCGGCCGGGTCAGAGTGACCAGCGCCACACCGTCAGCGGCGTTCACGCGCTTCACCTCGGTCGTGAGCGGATGGTCCTGCGTGTTCATGGTGCGTCTCCTTCTGCGGGGCTGTGGGTGCGGGGGCTCCTGCCGGATGCTCTACCGACGCCCGGCCATCGAGCCGGCGGGCCCCGCCGCCTCGTGACGATGTGCAGTAGCCCAGCAACGCGTCCCGGATCGTAACGCAGCCGATGGTTTTCGCGCTCGACCGCCCGCCCAACCCGCCCGCCCTCACGCAGCGAGCTGTGGCCGGCATCGCCGATGTCGGCCGAGGAACCCGCCAGCGAACGGAGTCAGCAGACGCGACCGCCGCCGATCAGTGTTCTTCCGTGGAAGGGCGCGGCCAGGCGATCAGGCCAGCGATCACCAGCAGCAGTGCGGCAGCCCCGAAGAAGGCGATCAGGTCGGCGGGTCGGCTGCCCAGCAGGAAATAACATGCGGGATCAACCGTGAACCGCGTGTTTCCTTCCGGCTCGGAATGCCAGGCGCTGTTGCAGTCCCCATCCCAGATCCTGAAGCTGTAGTCGGTGCGGCCAGCTGTCGGCGGGTTGTAGTCGAAGACAGTCCATTGCAGTGGCAACCGCGACGTCGCCTCGGCCCGCGTGACGTAGCCCGCGTCCTTTGCCCAGGCCCTGAACGCGGTCTCGCTGGGGTAGCCACCGGTCGCTCGCAGGTGGTCGCCGATGTAGCGCACGGCATGGCCAATCACCTCCCCCTCGTACGGGTGAAGTTCGCGGATGTTCGACTCCCGCTGGATAGAGAGCACGCCAAGGAGGAGAAACGGCACGCTCGCCAGGACGAGCGCGGCGGCCCCGAGCACTCGCAGCACGCGGTTCATTGCACTGCGCGTCCGCGAAGTCGTTCGTCGGCAGCTGCCCCCATCCAGTGGCGTTGTCGCATCAGGCACCGAAAAGGAAGGTCTGAACAAGTCGAAGCCGATGCGAGTCGGCGTCTGATTCGAGCGACAAGCGCTTGCGTGGGCAGCCTGAACGGCCGAAACCGTTCTCTGCAGTTGCCGTTTCTGCTCTTCATGCCATCTGCGGACGCACCGCTCCCGTCATCGCCAGCAATCGCTTCCGGACCATGTACAGGTTTGCCAGCGCGAACAGTGTGACGATCTGCGAGGTGTTCTTCATCAGCCCCTTGAAGCAGACCTTCCGGTAACCGAAGATGCACTTCAACGCCCAGAACGGATGCTCGAACCGCGCCCGCACCTGGGCCTTGCGCTTCTCTTCGAGCATCACCAGTTCGCGCGTTTGCTCCGGGTCGATCGTCTTCAGCTGGCTGCGGCGCCGGGCGATCTTCCATTCGATCTTCCGGCGGCCCACGCGCTGCTCGGCTCCGGTGTAGCCCGCGTCGGCATGGACGGTCTTCTCCTTGCCGTGAAGAAGCTGGTCGACCTGTTCGACATCGGACTCATTGGCGGGTGTCGTGACGACCGTGTGCACCAATCCCGAGTCGGTGTCGGCGGCGATGTGCGCCTTCATGCCGAAGTGCCAGTTGTTCCCCTTCTTCGTCTGGTGCATCTCCGGGTCGCGCTCGCCGCTGCTGTTCTTCGTCGAGCTGGGCGCAGCGATGATCGTCGCATCGACCATCGTTCCGCGCTTGACCATCATTCCCTTGCGAGCCAGATGGGCGTTGACCGCATCCAGGATCAGCGGTGCGAGTTCCTCCCGCTCCATCAGGCGACGAAAGTTCAGGATCGTCGTCTCGTCGGGAATAGCCTCGAGCAGCGACAACCCGGAGAACTTACGCATCGACGCCACTTCGTAGAGCGTTTCCTCCATCCCCGGATCGCTCAGGCCGAACCAGTTCTGCATCAGGTGGATGCGCAGCATCGTCTGCAGCGGGTAAGGCTGGCGGCCACGGCCGACCTTCGGGTAGACCGGTTCAATCTCCCGGATCAGCGCCATCCACGGAATCACCTCCTCCATCTCTTCAAGGAACAGTTTGCGGCGTGTCTTCTTCCGTTTGCCCGCGTGCTCCGCATCGCTGAAACTCATCTGGCCCATAGAGCTTTCCCGTCGTGCTCGCTGCTTCGATGAAATCACATTTCGATGGACTTGTTCAGACCTTCCCTAAGGCTACGCGGGTGACTACACCCGGCTGACCGACTTCGTCCGCGGCTGGCGCGTCGCGCAGGGGAAGCTCTCCACGACTGCGGCCTTCGTGCCGCTGCGGTTCGCGGCGGGCGAGGCGTTCCAGTTCGACTGTAGCGAGGAAGGGCTGGTGATCGACGGGCTGTACCGGCGATAGCAGGTCTCGCACCTGAAGCTGTGCTCGAGCCGGGCGTTCTGACGGGTGGCCTATCCGAGCCAGGGGCCATGGCTGCTCGTGCAGCGCGTCGGCGCGACGCTCGCGTCCTCGAGGCCGCGGCCGCAGGGGCGAATGAAAGTGCTATTCGCCGGCGATCCACGCGCGGACTAGAGGAATCGCTCCCGCACGTCCGTCGATGACTCGACACCCACCTTGTCGTAATGCTCGTCGAGGAAGGCATGTCCACGTGCACGCCCCAGGTCGCGCAGCCAGCACAGGAACGGCCAGCCCGCGTTGAGCTTCGACGACGTCGACAGCCGCCGCATCTGCTCCTCCGCGTCCACCGTGTGGATGCGCATCTTCTTCAGCCGGCCGCCATCGTCGAAGCCCTTGTCGATCAGGTCGGTGACGAACTGGATCGCGCGCATCTCGCGCATCAGGTTCGAGTTGAACGAGATCTCGTTGATGCGGTCGAAGATCGCGGTGGGCGAGCGCGGCACCTCGGCCATGCGGATCGGGTTGATCATCACCAGCAGGATGTCCTGCGTCGCGCATTCGTAGAACAGCGGGTACAGCGGCGGGTTGCCCATGTAGCCGCCGTCCCAGTAGTGCTGTCCCTCGATCTCGACCGCCTGGTACAGGAACGGCAGGCAGGCCGAGGCGAGCACGCGCTCGGCGGTCATCTCGTGGGTGCGGAACACCTTGATGCGGCCAGTGTTGACGTTGGTCGCACAGGTGAACAGCTTGATGTCGCTGTTGGCGCGGATGCGCTTGAAGTCGACCTGTTCGTACAGGATGTCGCGCAACGGATTGAAGTTCGCCGGGTTGATCTGGTAGGGCGAAGCCATCCGCGTCAGCGCGTCGAACCACTGGAACATCGGCGAGAAGTCGAGGTTGCCCACCGACATCCAGCGGTCGAGCGGCGAGGGCTTGATCGGGGAGAACAGGGCCGCCTCGGAGACCGCGCGCCAGAAGCGCTCCAGCGCGTCGCGTGCGCCGTCGCGGCCGTTGGTGACCAATCCGTGCGCGGTGACCGCCGCGTTCATCGCGCCGGCACTGGTGCCCACCAGCGACTCGACCGAGATCCGGCCATCTTCGAGCAGGCGGTCGATCACGCCCCAGGTGAACGCGCCATGCGCGCCGCCACCCTGCAGGGCGAGGTTGACCGGTTTCGGCGCGGCGCCACCCGTTGCCGGGTTCGCCGCTGCATCGTTCGTTCTGGGGGATGTCGCCATGTGTGCCTGTCGCAGGGAGTCAGTTGCCGTCGAGCAGGCCGAGGTAGCGGTCGATCGCGGTATGGTGTACCGACACGTCCTTCGTCGCGCCCAGTTTCTGTTCGGCGTCGTTCCATACGCGCACCACGGTGTCGGCCAGCGCGGTCTGCATGCCGGTGGCATCGGCCACCTCCAGCGCGGTACGCAGGTCCTTCGCCATCAGGGCGAGGCCGAAGCCGTCGGCATAGCTGCCCGAGAGCACGAACGGCTTCATCTTGACCAGGGTGCTGTTGTTCACGCCGGTCGAGGCGTTGATGATGTCGACGATGGTGGCGGGTTCCAGTCCGAAGCGCGCGCCGGCGCGCACCGCCTCGCAGGCTGCGAGCAGGCCCGCGGCCGACACGTAGTTGTTCAGCGCCTTGATCGCATGGCCGGCGCCGAGCCTGCCGGCCACCATCGGCTTGCCCATCGGCGCGAACACCGGCTGCACGGCTTCGATCGTCGCCGGGTCGCCGCCGACCATGATCGCCAGCGTGCCATCGACCGCCCGGCGCACGCCGCCCGACACCGGTGCGTCGACCAGCCGGATGTCCATCTTCGCGAGCAGGCTGCCCAGTTCGCGCGTGCCGACCGGCGAGGACGAGCTCATGTCGATGACGACCGCGCCCTTCCTCAACGAGCCGGCGACCGCGCCGGTGCCATCGCCGGCTTCGCCGAGCAGCACGCGGCGCACGGTCTTGCCGTCCGGCAGCATGGTGATCACCACGTCGCAGGCTGCGCCCAACGCCTCCAGCGAAGCGGCAGCCTTCTGGCCGAGTTCCTTAGCGAGGGACTCGGTCAGCGTGCGGTCGAGGTCGAGCAGCAGCAGTCTGTGGCCCGCGCCCGACAGACGGGTAGTCATCGGCCGGCCCATGTTGCCCAGGCCGATGAATCCGATCGTGCTGCCTTCCTTCATGTCTTCTCCTTGTCGCGGCCAAGGCCGCGGTGCATGTCGCCTGCGGCGCTCAACCCATCGGCAGCTCGGTGCCGAGCCCCTTCGCGATCGCCAGTTCGAGCACGCGCCGGCCGGTGTACAGGTCCTGCAGCGCCATGCCGTGCGACTCGTACAGCGTCACCTGCTCGGGCAGGGTGCGCCCGGGGCGGCGGCCGACGATCACGTCGCCGAGGGTCGCGATGTTCTCCCAGTAGATGATGCCGGCTTCGAAGCCGGCCATCAGGTCGCCGCATTCGCCTTCGGCGACCTGCACGGAATCGACCACGATCACGTCGGCGCGCTTCACGCTGGCGAGGTCGAGCTCGCGCCGGTTGAGCGCGTTGGCGCCGGTGGCGGCGATGAACTGACCCGGCTCGAGCCAGGCGCCGTCGAACAGCGGTTCGGTCGCCTTGGTCATCGCGACGATGATGTCCGAGCCGCGCACCGTCTCTTCACGCGAGGCCGCCGGCCGTACCCGGGCCGGGACCTTGCCCGACATTTCGTCGCAGAACGCCTTCACCCGGTCGGCGTCGCGGCCGAACACCTTGACCTCGCGGATGCCGCGCACCGCGCAGACGGCTTCGACCTGGGTCACCGCATGGCGGCCGGATCCGAACAGGCCCAGCACCGAGGAATCCGGGCGCGACAGGTACTTCGCCGCGACGCCGGTGGCGGCACCGGTGCGCATCTGGCCCATCCACTCGGCTTCCAGGATCGCGTCGAGGTTGCCCTGCGCATGGTCGAGCAGGTGGACGAGGAAGCTGCGCGAGCGGTCGGCGCGCACGTAGTACGCCTTGTAGCCGATGGTGTTGATCTCGGGCGCCGCGCCCTGCACGACGTGCAGGTGGCCGCCGGGCTGGCGGGTGCGCCGGCGCGGGATGTCGAATGCCTTGCCGCGGGCGCGGTCGACGAAGGCCTGTTCGACGCGTTCGATCGCGATCGGCATCGTCAGCACCGACCGGATGTCGGCTTCGCTCAGGTATCGGACCATCGGCTCCTCCTAGATGCGCGCACGATACCACCGGTGCGGCAATCCACTAAACTCCTCGCCATGGCTCGAGACCCGCTCTTCCCCCAGGTGGCAGACGAATGACTGCCGGATCCCCGTTTCCGCCCGGTGCCGTGCCTGTCCAGGCCAGGCCCGGGCCGCTGGCCGGCATCCGGGTGCTCGAGTTCGGGCAGATCGCCGCCGGCCCGTTCTGCGCCATGCTGCTCGCCGACCTCGGGGCCGACGTGGTGAAGGTCGAGAAGCCCGACGGTGGCGACGACATGCGCCGCTGGCCGCCGATGACCGAGGGGCCCGACCCCGCGGCGGGGCGCTATTCCGAGAACTTCGCGTCGGTGAACCGCAACAAGCGCAGCATCGCGGTCGACCTGAAGGATGCCGCGGCAGTGGCGAAGCTGCGCCGCCTGGCGGCGGTGGCCGACGTGATCGTCGAGAACTTCCGGCCCGGGGTGCTCGACCGGCTGGGGCTCGGCTGCGACGCGCTGCGTGCCGACAATCCGAAGCTGGTCTACACTTCGGTCACCGGTTATGGTCAGACCGGCCCCTATGCGGGCCGCGGCGCGTTCGACGTGACGGTGCAGGCAGTGAGCGGGCTGATGAGCGTCACCGGCGAACCGGGGCGCGAGGCGGTCAAGGCCGGGGTCCCGGTCGGCGATTTCGTCGCCGGCCTGTATGCCGCCTTCACCACGCTGGCCGCGGTGATGGCCGCGCGCGCGAGCGGGCAGGGTACCCGGGTCGACTGCTCGATGGTGGGCGGCCTGCTGGGCATCGCGCAGCTGCAGACCAGCGAGTTCTTCGGTACTGGCCGCATCCCGCAGCCGCTCGGGTCCGCGCATCCGCGCAATGCGCCCTACCGCGGCTTCCGCGCATCCGATGCGCCGTTCGTGATCGCGGCCGGCAACGACAAGCTCTGGCATTCGGTGTGCGAGGCCGTCGGGCTCGAGGGGCTGAAGACCGACCCGCGCTTCACCACGCAGGAGCAGCGCGCGCGCAACCAGGGCGAACTGTTCGACCTGCTGCAGCCGGTGTTCGAGACGAAGCCGGTCGCGCACTGGCTGGCGGAGTTCGACCGGCGCGGCGTTCCCTATGCGCCGATCAACGACTATGCCGAGATCCTCGAGGATCCGCAGGTGGCGCACCTGGGGCTGGTGCATCCGATGACGTTGCCCAACGGTCGGCAGACGCGCACCGTCGGCTTCCCGGTGCAGGTCGGCGGCTTCGACTTCCGCATCTACCGCCGGCCGCCGGCGCTGGGCGAACACGACGAGGAGGTGGAGCGGGAATGGCTCGGGTGACGCTGCTGCCCGCGACCGACGCGGGCATCTGCACGCTGCGCCTCGATCGTGCGGACAAGGCCAATGCGCTCGACGCCGGGATGGTCGAGGCGCTCGACGCGGCGCTCGACGCGGTCAACGCAAGGCCGCCGCGCCTGCTGGTGGTGGAGGGCAGCGGCCGTAACTTCTGCGCCGGCTTCGACTTCACCGGCCACGAAGCCGCGTCCGAGGGCGAACTGCTCTGGCGGTTCGTCGCGATCGAGCAGGTGCTGCAGAAGGTGCGCGCGCTGCCCTGCGTGAGCGTGGCCTGCGTGCAGGGCGGGGCGTTCGGCGCCGGCGCCGACCTGGCTGCGGCCTGCACCTTCCGGCTGGGCCTGCCGGCGGCCCGCTTCCGCTTTCCCGGCTTCCGGTTCGGGCTGGCACTGGGCACTCGTTCGCTCGCCGCACTGATCGGCCAGCAGGCGGCGCGCGAGATCCTGCTGTCGGGCGAGGTGGTCGAAAGCGCGCGTGCGCTGGCGATCGGACTGCTGTCCGGGGTGGTCGAATCGCCGGAGGCCTTCGCCGCCGAGGTGGAGGCGATCAACGGTCGGTTCGGACGGCTGGACGCTGCGTCGGCGCGGCTCGCGCTGCGCAACACTGGGGTGCAGTCGGCCGACGCCGACCTGGCCGACCTGGTGCGCTCGGTGGTGCGGCCGGGCCTGAAGCAGCGCATCGCGGCCTACCGCGCGGGCAGCTGAGCGCCGTGCCCCGTGCCATGCGCTAAAGCCCGGGCAGTGGCTGCCGTTAGTTCACGATGGACGTCCCAGACACGAGGTGTACCTTGAACCGATTGCGCGCGGCGTTGCCCGCACCGATCCTGGCGCTGCTGCTCGCACTGTCGTGCGCGGCCGGCAGCGCCCTTGCCCAGACGCCGGAAGACAATCTGCGCAAGGTGATCGAGGCCAAGATGCCGGGCGAGAAGGTACGCGACATCCGGCGCACGCCGCTGCCTGGGGTGTACGAGGTCTCCTTCGGCAACCGCCTGTTCTATACCGACGAGGGGCTGAACTACCTGATCATCGGCCAGATCATCGAGGCCGCGACCAACCGCAACCTGACCGACCTGCGGCTGCGCCAGCTCACCGCGATCGACGTGAAGCAGCTGCCGCTCGACGCGGCGATCAAGACCGTCAAGGGCGACGGCAAGCGCACCCTGTACGTGTTCTCCGATCCGTTGTGCCCGTTCTGCAGCCAGCTCGAGCAGGAACTGCAGAAGGTGACCAACGTCACGATCCACACCTTCCTCACGCCGGTCGAGCAGATGCGGCCCGGTTCGCGCAACCGCGCGCTCGAGATCTGGTGTTCCACCGACCGCGTGCGCGCGTGGGACGACTGGATGCTCAAGCAGGTGGTGCCCCGCTCCAAGCCGACCTGCCGCAACCCGGTCGACCAGGTCGTGAAATTGTCCGACAAGCTCGGCTTCACCGTCACCCCGACGCTGGTGTTCGCCGATGGCGCCGTCCTGTCGGGCATGATCCCGGCCGCGCAGATAGAGAAGTTCATGAACGCGGTCGCCCCGGCGCCCGCTGCAGCGAAGAAGTGACCTGGCCTGCGGGCGCCCTCTCCGGGCCCCGCCTGTGCATGCTTTCCCGGGCGGTCTTCCTCCCGGGGCCGGTCTCCGGGCACCTTCGCGGCGCGGGTCCGATCGGTTAGACTCGGTCTCTGAAAAGACATGCGTTACCGGGGCCGGCGACGGCGCGGGCGCAGCGCGCAGTGGAAGTTTCGATGCCAGGGAGGCATCGACCCGGATGGTGTTGTACCTGACTATCGGCTTGCCCGTGCTGTGCATCATTGCGCTCAAGGGCAGCACAGTGGTGATTTCCCTGTACGCGCTCGAGCTCGGCGCGGGATCGGCGACGATCGGCATCCTGATCGGGCTCTATGCGCTGTTCCCGACGCTGCTCTCCGTGGCTTCGGGACGCCTGCTCGACCGCGTCGGCTACCTGCCGCCGATCGCCTGGGGTACGCTGGGCGTGATCGGCGGATTGCTGGTGCCGGTCCTGCTGCCGAACATGATCGGGCTGGTGGTCTCGGCCGCGCTGCTCGGGCTGTCGAACGTCTACTTCATCGTACCGATGCAGAGCCTGGTGAACCGGATCGCCACCGGTGCCGAGCGTGCGCGCAACGTGGCCAACTTCAGCCTCGCAGTGTCCATCGGCCAGCTGGTCGGGCCGGTGCTGGCCGGCCTGCTGATCGACCTGGTCGGACACCGCTTCTCGTACCTCGTGCTGGCGGTGCTGCCGCTGGGCACGCTGGCGATGCTCTACCGGATGCGCCATGCGCTGCCGCCCGAGCCCGGGTCGGACGGGCCGGTCGAGAAGCCCGACCTGCTCGGGATGCTTTCCAACCGGTCCCTGCGCACGATCTTCATCACCAGCGCGATCGCGGTCGCCAGCTTCGACCTCTATTCGTTCTTCCTGCCGATCTACGGCCATTCGGTCGGCCTGTCCGCCTCGCAGATCGGGCTCGTGCTGGGCACGTTCGCGGCCGCGGCGTTCGTGATCCGCGCGATCATGCCTTGGCTGGTCAGGCGCCTGGGCGAGGCGGGCCTGCTGGTGCGCTCGCTGCTGCTCTCGGGCATCACCTACCTGCTGTTCCCGTTCGTCACCAGCGTCTGGCTGCTCGCGCTGCTGTCGTTCGTGCTCGGCCTCGGGGTCGGCTGTGGCCAGCCGCTGACCATGATGATGTGCTACAACCGCGCTCCGCCGGGCCGTTCGGGTGAAGCACTGGGCGTGCGCTTCACCATCGTCAACATGACGCACATGGCCATCCCTGTGATGTTCGGGTCGCTCGGTGCGGCGCTCGGCCTGCTGGTCGTGTTCTGGGCCAAGGGGACGCTGCTGGTCGGCAGCGCGGCTGCGGGTTCGATCCTGGAGCGCCGCCGATGACCATCGTCCATGTGACGATGATCGTGATGCTGACCCATCTCGGCGTGATCGGCGCCAAGCTGCTGCTCGCGTTGTTCGCGATCGACCTCGGCGCCTCGCCGGTGCAGGTGGGCCTGACCTTCGCGCTGTTCTCCATCCTGCCGGCGATCTTCGCGATCAGTGCCGGGCGATGGGTCGACCGCATCGGGGTGCGCGCGCCGCTGCTGATCGGCTGCGGCGGCGCCGGTCTCGCCATCACCGTGGTGTTCCTCGCCCCCGGGCTGTGGGCGCTCTATCCGTGCGCCGCGCTGATCGGCGTGTTCTTCATGATCTATGCAGTGGCCGGGCAGAGCCTGGTCGGCAGCCTGGGTGACACGACCGACCGCACCCGGAACTTCAGCTACTACTCGCTGGCGGTGGCCCTGGCCGGCGTGATCGGCCGCGCCGGTACCGGAGCCTCGATCGACCTGATCGGCCACCGGGGTACCGCGCTGCTGCTTGCGCTGGGACCGCTGGTCGCGCTCGGCCTGGCCTGGTGGTTGCGCGCGCGCACGCCAGTGGCGAAGTCGGCTTCCGAGCGCCCGGTACGGGCGCCTGCGCGCGAACTGTGGAAGATCCCGGCGCTGCGCCGCGCGCTGATCGCGGCGGCGATCGTCGAGTCGGGCAACGAACTGTTCGCGCTGTTCATCCCGCTCTACGGGTCCTCGCTCGGCCTGTCGGCGACCTTCATCGGCATGCTGCTCGCGACCTTCGCGGCCGCAACGTTCCTGGTGCGCATCGCGCTGCCGAGGCTGGTCGGCCGCTTCGGCGAGGAAGGCGTGCTGTGCGGCGCGCTCGGCTGTGCGGCCGTGGTCGGCATCCTGATGGTCACCACCGCGCAACCCTGGGTGCTGCTCGCGCTGTCGGCGGCGTTCGGCTTCTCCCTCGGGTGCGGCATGCCGCTGTCGATGGCGCTCACCTATGCCCGCGCACCCGACGGCCGTGCCGCCGAGGCGATCGGCATGCGCCAGACGGTGAACAAGTCGATCGAGGTCACCGTCCCGGTATGCTTCGGCGCGCTGGCCGGCGTGGCCGGCCTCGCCCCGCTGGCGATCGCGCTGAGCCTGGTGCTGGCGGTCGGGGCCGGGGTGATCGCACGCGATGCGCGCCGGCGCCGACCGCCGGCGGGACCACCCGGCAGTGCGCCATGACCCCGACTCCACGCAGGCCGCCCCGATGAAATTCCTGTCCGACCAGCTTGCCCCCGGCGTGCGCCCGCGCGAGGCGGTGTCGTGGGCGATGTACGACTTCGCGAACTCCGGCTACACGACGGTGGTGGTGACCGCGGTGTTCAACGCCTACTTCGTCGGCGTGGTCGCCGCCGGCGCGTCCTGGGCCACCTTCGCATGGACCCTGTCGCTCGCGGTGTCGTATGCGGCGACCATCGTGCTCGGGCCGCTGGTCGGCACCTATGCCGACCGCCATGGACGCAAGAAGCGGCTGCTGGTGTTCACCACCATCGGCTGCGTCACCTTCACGGCCGCGCTGGCGATGGTCGGTCGCGGCGATGTCTGGCTGGCCATCGCGCTGGTCGCGCTGTCGAACCTGTTCTTCAGCCTGGGCGAGAACCTCGCAGGTGCATTCCTGCCCGACATCGCGCGGCCGGAGTCGCTCGGCCGGCTGTCCGGCTGGGGCTGGTCCGTCGGCTATCTCGGTGGCCTGGTCAGCCTGGGCGCCAGCCTCGTCTGGGTGTCGCATGCGCAGGCCGCAGGGCAGGACAGCGAATCGTTCGTGCCGGTCACCATGCTGATCACCGCCGCCATCTTCGCGCTGGCATCGTTGCCTGCCTTCCTCTTCCTGCGCGAACGCACGGTCGTCCAGCCGTTGCCGGATGCGGGCTCGATGCGCTGGACGGCGGCGTTCGCGCAGCTCGCCGCGTCGCTGCGCTCGCTGCGCGCGTTCCCTGACCTGCGCCGGTTCCTCTGGTGCATCGTCTGGTACCAGGCGGGCGTGCAGACGGTGGTCGCGCTGGCGGCGATCTACGCCGAACAGGCGCTGGGCTTCGAGACCGCGGACACGATCCGGCTGATCCTGCTGGTCAACATCACGGCGGCGATCGGTGCAGCCGTGTTCGGGCAGGTGCAGGACCGGCTGGGGCACGTGCGCACCCTCGGGCTGACCCTGGTCGGCTGGCTGATCGCGATCGGCCTGGCGTGGGCGTCGACCGGCCCCACCATGTTCTGGATCGCTGCCAACGTGGTCGGGGTCTGCCTCGGCGCCAGCCAGTCCGCCGGGCGCGCACTGGTCGGCTATTTCAGTCCGGCCTCGCGCCGTGCCGAGTTCTACGGCCTGTGGGGCGTGGCCGTGAAGCTGTCCTCGATCCTCGGCCCGGTGAGCTACGGACTGGTGAGCTGGGCGTCGGCGGGCGACCATCGCCTCGCGATGCTGATCACCGGCGTGTTCTTCGTGGCCGGGCTTGCCGTGCTGCGCTCGGTGGATGCCGGGCGCGGGCGCCGGCAGGCACTCGCGGGGCAGGGTGCGGACGCGGACTGAGCGTCTCCCGCCGGTGGCTGTCCCCTTGCAGGGCGTCAGGTACGATATCCAGTGAAGCCGCATCCAGTGCCAGATGCTGTCCAGGAAGGCAGTGACATATGCACTGGAACGGCCTGCGACTTGGTGTTAACTTGCATCAAGATGCCACCCGGCAGCATGCCGGCCCAGCTCACGCGGATTGAAACTCACGATGTTCGGATGGATTGCCGGGAAGCCAGACCACCCGCTGGCCGACCTCAAGGCCGCGCGCCAGGTCATCAACGAACTGCGCGGCGGCGACCCGGTCTCTCGGCTGGACGAAGCCACGGCCTACCTCGAGTCGCTGCTGCGCGTCGACGGCTTCCGGCTCGGCTACCTGTACGAGGTCGTCGACCTGCTCGACCAGGCTGCGAAGCCCCACCAGCGGCGCATCAGCAGCGACTACATCGGTGCCTCGCGGCTGACCCGCCATCAGGACAGCCGGTTGTGGAAATCCGCCGCCGATTTCTGGCGTGCGCTGGCCCAGGCCTACCTGCGCTGCCTGGACCTCTACCAGTGCGATCCGAAGGAAGCGCGCACCTTCATCGCGCTGATGCCCGTGTGCAGCGCGCGCGTGATGCGCGCGCTGGGCGCCGAACTCAAGTGGATGAGCCTGCGCTACGGCCCGGTGCCGCAGTTCCTCTGGTCGAACGCGGCCAGTGCCTATGCGCTCGCCGAGACCGCGGAGGTCTCCCTGCAGCCGTTGCGTGCCTACGAGATCGCGCACGGCGACACCACGGTGCAGCAGGAGTACCTCAAGCTGCTGGTGCTTGGCGCCGCGTCCACCGATGCGATGCACCCGGCGCAGGTCGAACTGGCCGAGCGCGCGATCGCCTGGTTCTCCCGCAGCTTCGTGCTGCGCATGGACCGCAGCGACGAGACGACGCACTATGTCGACCTGGCCACGCAGCGGCCACCGGCGCGGCTCGGCAAGTCGGTCGCGCTGAGTCCGAACCGTCGCTACTTCGGCATCGGCAAGGCCCGGTCCGAGATCGTGTCGCTGCTGCGCGTGGTGAAGGAGCGCGAAATCATCCCCGACTCGGTGCGCCTGGGCGACCTGCACCCGGTGCCGCTGGTGGTGTCGACGCTCGAGCACCTGCTGCGCCACCTTGGCGTGCGCCCACCGGCGCGCAGCCATGAACGCGAGGCCAGCGTGGTCCGGCTGATGGTGGCGCATGGCTACCGCCAGGTGCGCGACACGGTCCAGCGCCACGAGAAGAACGAGCCGCTGCGGCCGATCGACATCGAGACCTGGGTAGCGACCGACGAGAGCCCGGGCGGCTATGGCGCAACCATCCGCCACCTGCGTGGTGACTGGGTGAAGCTCGGCGCGCTGGTCGGGGTCAAGCCGGAGCAGGCGCGCTACTGGGGCGTCGGGGTGGTGCGCCGGATCCACCGCGACAACGAGACCGACCACCATGTCGGCGTGCAGCTGCTCGCGCGCGCCGCGCTGCCGGTCGAGCTCACGCTGCTGCAGCAGGGACGCACGGTGAAGGCGGACGTGCGGCGCGCGCTGCTGCTCTCGGCCAGGCCGGACGACAACGGCGAGATCGACATCGCGCTCGAGGTCGGTGCCTTCTCGAGCAGCGGCCGTTTCGTCGTCGACATCAACGGCAAGCCCTACCTGCTGGTGCCTTCGCAACTGGTCGAGGCCGGCGACGACTTCGATTTCGCGCGGTTCAAGGTCCGGAAGTACGAAGTCGCCTGAGCCGGCGTGAAGCGAGCCCGCCAGGCCAGGGCGGGGCAGCCCGGCAGGCGGCGATGCCAGCGTCAGCCTGCGAGCACCTTCACCAGCCAGTCGCGGATGTCGACCACCTCCTGCGGGTGCACCGAATGCGGCATCCGGTACGCCTGCCACTGCACCGGATAACCGAGTTCCTGCAGCCGTTGCACCGAGGCGGTGGCCATCTCGATCGGGATCACCGGGTCGGCCGTGCCATGCGCGAAGAAGATCGGCACCTGACGGTTCGCCTCGGCGGCCTCGGCCGGCAGCGACTCGCCCAGCGGCAGGTAGGTCGACAGGGCCATGATTCCCGCCAGCCGGCTGGCATGGCGCAGCCCGGTCGCCAGCGCGATCGCGCCGCCCTGCGAGAAGCCGGCGATCGCGATGCGTCCGGCGGGCACGCCCCGCTGCACCTCGCGCGCGATCATCCGCTCGATGTGCGCGATCGATGCGCGCACCCCGGCCTCGTCGGGCTTGCGCGAGCGGCCCTCGAGGTCCCCGAAGGCGACGTCGTACCAGGCGCGCATCACGTGGCCGTTGTTGATGGTGACCGGCTGCATCGGCGCGTTCGGGAACACGAAGTTAACTGCGAGTGCCGGGGGCAGGCGAAGTTCCGGCACGATGGCTTCGAAGTCATGACCGTCGGCGCCCAGCCCGTGCAGCCAGATCACCGCCGCCCGCGGCGCGGAACCCTTCGGCCCGGTGGCGAGTTCGATCGTTTCGAGCAGTTCGACGCTTTCGGACATTGGACGTTCCTATTTCTTCTTCGGACGGAAGGCCTTCACCACCGCCTCGCGGGTTTCGATGTACGGCCCGCCGATCAGGTCGATGCAGTACGGGACGGCGGCGAAGATGCCCGGCACCACCGGCCTGCCTTCCGCATCCTTCAGGCCTTCCAGCGTCTCGCGGATCGACTTCGGCTGGCCCGGAAGGTTGATGATCAGCGCCTCGCCGCGGATCACCGCGACCTGGCGCGACAGGATCGCGGTGGGGACGAACTTCAGGCTGATCTGGCGCATCTGTTCGCCGAAGCCCGGCATCTCGCGGTCGCCGATCGCCAGCGTCGCCTCCGGCGTGACGTCGCGCTTCGCCGGGCCGGTGCCGCCGGTGGTCAGCACCAGGTCGCAGCCCTCGACATCCACGAGTTCGACCAGTGCCGCTTCGATCAGCGGACGTTCGTCGGGGATCAGCCGGGTCACCATCGTCCAGGGCGAGGCGAGGGCGGCGGTGAACCATTCCTTCAGGGCCGGGATGCCGAGGTCCTCGTAGACGCCGCGCGAGGCGCGGTCGCTGATCGACACCAGACCGATGCGCAGCGGGCGCGCGCCGGGGGACGGGATTTCGGTTGCGGGGTCTGCCATGGTCGTGGCCGATGCAGTGAAGGACCCGGGATCGTAATCGGGATCGCCGGCGCGTGCTTCGCCGCTGGTATCGCGGGATGCACTACGCCGGGTCATTCGATCCGGATGCCGGCCTCCCGTCCGACCCGGCTCCAGCGGGCGAGTTCGGCGCGCAGGTACTCCCCGAACGCATCGGGCGCGCTCGCCACCGGTTCCGCGCCTTCGGCCACCAGCCGCTCGACGACGTCGGGCTGGCGCAGGATGCGGGCGATCTCGCTGCTCAAGCGGGTGGTTATTTCCTTCGGCGTGCCGGCCGGCGCGAGAATGCCCTGCCAGGCGCTGATCTCGTAGCCGTCGAGGCCGGCTTCCGCGATGGTCGGCAGCTGGGGCGCGAAACCGGTGCGCTTCGCCGTGGTCACCGCCAGCGCACGCAGCTTGCCCGACTTGACGTGCGGCAGGAACTGGTGCGCGATGCCGAAGGTCATCGAAACCTGGCCGCCGAGCAGGTCCACCAGCGTCGGTGCATTGCCCTTGTAGGGCACATGGATCATCTCGGTCTTGGTCATCCAGGTGAACATCGCGGCGGCCATGTGCGGCGAAGTGCCATGGCCGGACGTGGCATAGGTGAGCTGGCCCGGACGCGCGCGGGCCAGCGCCGCGAGTTCCTTCACCGACTTCACCGGCACCGACGGATGCACCACGAGCATCAGCGGCAGCGACACCAGCTGGGTCACCGGCGCGAAGCTGCGGATCGGATCGAACGGCAGGTCCTTGCGCATCCCGGCGTTGATCGGGAACGCGATGGTCATCATCAGCATCGTGTAGCCATCGGGCGGGGCCTTGGCCACCATGTCGGCACCGATCATGCCGCCGGCGCCCGGCCGGTTGTCCACCACTACCGGCTGGCCGAGCGGCTCGGCCAGCCGCTGCGCGACCAGGCGGCCGATGTTGTCGGTGGTTCCACCGGGCGCGAAGGGAATCACCAGCCGCATCGGCTTCGCGGGCCAGGCCCCGCTGGGCGAGGGCTGGGCCCGGGCCGGTACCGTCGCTGCCATCGCTGCACCTGCCAGCAGCACGGCGGCCAGCCGGCCGGCGCGGGCAGGCATGCGGGCCAGGCCGCTCGGGCCGGCGGAATCGTTCATCGTTGCTCCTCCGCAGTGCGGGCCGCGGTCGATGCCACGGCCTCCTTCATCGAACTGCGGAACGTTACGCACAAGGCGGGGGGCCGTCAACGAACCTGGCGTGCCGCGCCGACCCGCGTCGCGCTCAGCGGACGCCGGAAGCCGACCCCGCGGTCGCGTCCCCTGGCACACCCGGCGCCCCCGGCGGCGCATCGTCGCCGGCGGCCGACGATGCCCGGCCGTGCCCGTTCATCCTGGCGCGGTACAGCTCGGCGTCGGCGAGCGCCAGCAGGATCTGGGTCGAGTCGACCATGTCGGAGCATGCGGCCACGCCGAGGCTGATGGTGCAGACCGTGGCGACGTCGGAGGCGGCGTGCGGGATGTTCAGGTCACGCACCCGCTGCTCGAGTTCCTGCGCCAGTGCGAACGCACCCGCGGTCGAAGTGTCGGGCAGGATGCACGCGAACGCATCGCCGCCATGGCGCGCCAGGGTGTCTCCGGCGCGCCGCATGCGGCTGCGCAGCGCGGCGGCAATCAGCCGCAGGCAGTCGTCGCCCGCCTGGTGGCCGTAGCATTCGTTGTACTGCCGGAAGCGGTCGACATCGATCATGATCAGCGCGAGGGGCGTGCCGTTGCGTTGCGAGCGCGTGAACTCCGCCGCCAGCCGCTGGTCGAAGCAGCTCCGGTTCGCCACGCCGGTGAGGGCGTCCGTGTAGGCCAGTTCGCGCAGCTGGTCGGCCTGCCGCTTGAGGGTGAGGTGCGCCCTTGCGCGGGCGCGCACGATGACCGGGTTGAACGGCTTGACGATGAAGTCGACGGCGCCGGCGGCCAGCCCGCGCACTTCCGCGGCGCTGTCGTCCTGCCCGGTGACGAAGATCACCGGGATGTCGCGCGTCTCGGGGTCGGACTTGAGGCGTTCGCAGGTCTCGTAGCCGTCGAGGCCCGGCATCACCACGTCGAGCAGCACCAGGTCGGGCTGGCGCTCCCGGCAGACGTCGAGCGCCGCCTCGCCACTGGTGGCCATGAAGACCTGGTAGTCGCCGGAGAACGTGTGGTACAGCGCCTGCACGTTGAGCGGGTTGTCGTCGACCACCAGGATGCGCTGCCGCTCCCCCGGTTGCGATCCGCCCGGCGACCCTGCCCGCGACTCGGGCGGGTGGCCGGCCGGATCGGCCGGCGCATCCGGATCGGCTGCGCGCGGCTTGCCGGAACTCATCGTGCCGGAACTCCTGAAGGTCGCTGCCATTTTGCCATCCCGGTCTTCGTTCATCGTGCATCCATCCATCCGGCGAGCGCCTCTGCCGCCATCGGCCTCGCCACCAGGAAGCCCTGGCCTTCGAGGCAGCCCATCGTCTCGAGCATCTGCTGCTGGCTTTCGGTCTCGATACCTTCGGCGATCACCTGCAATCCGATGCGTTGCGAGAGTTCGACGACCGAGCGCACGATCTCGCGGCTGGTCGCGTGTTCGCCGATGTCCGCGACGAAACTGCGGTCGATCTTGATCCGGTCGATCGGCAGTTCCTTCAGGTAGGACAGCGACGAGTAGCCCGTCCCGAAATCGTCGATGGACAGCGTGACGCCCAGTGCATGCAGCTCGCGCAGCGTGCCGACGATGGTCGGTACGTGGCACAGGAGCACCGATTCGGTGATCTCGATGTCGAGGCAGTCCGGTTGGACGCCGTGGCGGGCCAGCGCGTCGGCGACCCGGTCCGCCAGGCCGGGGCGCTGGAACTGCGCCGCCGACATGTTCACGGCGATCCGTGCCAGCGGCGTGCCGGCGGCCTGCCACCGTGCGCAGTCGCGCAGCGCGAGTTCCAGCACCTGGTCGTCGATGCGCGTGGCCAGCCCGTCGCGTTCCGCGACCGGCATGAAGCGCGTGGGGGGTACCTCGGTGCCGTCCTCGCGCGTCCAGCGCACCAGGGCTTCCGCCCCGGTGACGCGTCCGCCCGGCATCTCGACCTGCGGCTGCCAAGCGATCTGCAGGCGCTGCCCGGATACGGCACGGCGCAGCGCGAGCAGCAGGCTGCGTTCGCTGCGGTATTGCGCGTAGTGGCTCACGTTGTCGCCGGCGACCGGACCGTCCAGCCTCGCCGCGGTCGCATGCACGAGCGCCGCCTGGGCATCCCCTGCCTCGGACGGCAGCTCGCAGCGGCCGAGTGTGAAGTCCAGGAAGATCGGTTCCGACGGGCCCTCGAACGCGGCTTCCAGTCCGCACTGGAGCGCGCGGATGTGGGCATCCGCGAGTGTCCGGGCAGCCGCATCGCCCGCCTCGAACACGATCGTGAACTCGTCGGCCCCGGTGCGCCCCACCAGTGCCGGCGACAGCACCGAGTCGGCGAGGCGGCTGCAGCGTTGCGCGACGGCCTGCAGCAGGCGGTCGCATTCGTGCCAGCCGAGCTGCTGGTTGAGCGTGGTGAAGCCGGTGATGTCCACCGTGAGCACGATCAGCGCGATGCCCCTTGCGCAGCGGTCGTTCGCGGCGGCGATCAGTGCGGTGCGGTCCATCACGCCGGTGAGCGCGTCCGCTGCGCTGGCTGCCGCAGGACGCAGCATGTCTGCCGCGCCATAGGTGCAGATGTAGCGCCGCTCCCCGCCCGCGGCGTCCCTGCAGCCCAGGGCACCCATCTCGACCGTGGTGCGCAGGCGGCGTCCGTCGCGGTGCTGCAGGCGGACTTCACCGGACCACTGTCCGCGCCGGTCCAGGGCGGTCCACAGGTCGTCCATGGAACCGCCGCCTCGCGGCAGGTGCTGCAGTCGCGCCAGCGGCCGCCCGCGCAGCGCGTTCAGCCCTTCGCCGCAGGCGAGTTCGAACGCCGTGTTGACCCATTCGATGCCGGTGTCGGAACCGATGACTGCGATCGGCATGCTGCAGCGTCCGGCGACCTGGGCGAAATCGGGTGGTGCACCGATTGCCGAAGTAGCCGCCGCCGAGATCGCCCCGGCAGCGGCATCGTGCCGCTGCCGAGAACGGGATGTACGGGCGATGCCTGGTTCGTTCATGTTCACGCCGCGCCCTCCGGGAAACGCCTTGCCAGCCACTGACCCAGCCGCGTGCCGTCGAGCAGCTCGTCGACGTGATGCGGCACCGGAGTGCCCGGGGCCGCATCCACGAGCACCACCTGCACCGGCGCATGCAGCCCCTTGAGCACGGTCGCGCCGTCCTCCGGCAGCACGTCGGCCGCGCGGCCATCGACCAGGACCACGTCCGCGGCACCGGCCGCGACCCTGAGCATCAGGTCGACCATGTCGCGCGCCAGTTCGATGCGGGCGTCGGGCAGCGACGAACGACAGTTCGTGGCGAGCCGTTCGCGTCTTTGCGGATCGGGGGCGAGCAGGGCGAGGCGGGGTGGCATGCAGGCAGGTTTCATGCACCGATCGTGCCCGGCCCCTGCCGTCGCCGCTGTCAGGAGTTCTCGATCGGGCTCGTCGGGGGTTCTCGCCGACGCCGGGCCAGTTAGTCGTGCAGGTCGATCAGGCCTTCGCGTACCGCCCAGCGAACCAGCGCAGGCACGTCGGCGAGGCCCAGCTTGGCCATCAGGCGGCTGCGATAGGTGTCGACGGTCTTCGGCGACAGGTGAAGCTGTTCGCCGATCGCCGCGCTGGACGCGCCGCGGGCGACCATCACGATCACCTGCCGCTCCCGCGGGGACAGGCTGGCGGCACCACCGGTGCGCTGGGCGTCTCCGGCGAGCGCGCGCATCGCGAGCGCCGATTCCGCCGCGCCCAGGTGGCGCTGTCCCGCCGCGACCCGGCGCACCGCCTCGAGCAGGTCATCGCTCGGCGAGCCCTTAAGCACGTAGCTCCAGGCACCCAGGCGCATTGCCTCGGCCACGTCGCGCGGCTGCGCCGACATCGTCAGCACGATCGCGCGTACCGGCAGGCCGCGCTCGGCGATGCCGACCAGCACCTCGAACCCCGAGCGGGTACCCAGGTTGAGGTCGAGCAGCACCACCTCGGGCGCGAGCGAAGCAAGCTCGGCCAGCGCGCGCGTCGGGTCTGCGGTCTCGCCGACGACGGCATGGCCTGCCGCGTCGAGCAGCGCGCGCAGTCCCTCGCGCACCAGCACATGGTCGTCGATCAGGTACAGGCGGCTCACCGTGCCCTCGTGCCTTCCCGACGCGACGGCCATGAGAGGTGCACCCGCGTGCCCTGTCCGTCGCCCGGACCCAGCTCGAGCCGTGCGCCGATGGAACCGGCGCGCTCGCGCATGCCGACCAGCCCGAGATGCCCGGGCCGCGCGCGCAGCGGTGCCTCCGGCAGGCCGATGCCGTTGTCGTCGACCCAGACGTCCAGCGCATGCGCATCGCCTTCCAGGATGACCTCGATGGTCGTCGCGCCGGCGTGCCGGACCGCGTTGTAGATGGCCTCGCGCGCCACCATGAAGGCCGCAAACTCGACATCGCCCGGCCAGCGGCATTCGCGAAGGGCAGGATCGACCACCAGCGACAGTTCTGGGCCGCTGCCGGCTTCCGACTGCCGGCGCAGTTCGTTCTCGAGGGCCGCCGCGAGGCCGAGTTCATCGAGCAGCGGTGGCCGCAGTTCGGTCAGGGCCTCGCGCACCTGTCGATTGGCCTGGGTGACCAGCTGGTCGATGCGCTGCA
Organism: Betaproteobacteria bacterium; assembly: GCA_021298815.1. GTDB lineage: Bacteria > Pseudomonadota > Gammaproteobacteria > Burkholderiales > CAIKXV01 > CAIKXV01. Next base: position 23,677 of record JAJTHE010000153.1, read on the forward strand.
GGCCGGCTGCCGGATCGCCGAGGTCGGCTGTGGTGGCGGCCGCCGCGGCGGTCAGGCCGCGCTGGCGCAGCGCGTCGAACTGCATGCGCAGCGCCGCCAGCGTCTGGCCCAGTTCATCGTGCAGCGACTGGGCGAGGCGGCGCGTGGTTTCCTTCTCCTGCGCGAGCAGCTGGCGGTTGAGGCCGGCCAGTTCCAGCTGGTAGGCCACCAGGCGGCGTTCCGCCTGCGTGCGCTCGGTCACGTCGCGCAGCATCGCGGTCAGGATCACCGACCCTTCGACCGTCACCTGCGAGATCGATGCCTCCAGTTCCATGCGGCGGCCGTCGGCATGCACGCCGACCACCCGGCCCGAGCCCATCGCCCGCTGCGACACGCTGGAGCCCGCGAAGCCGCCCATCAGCGCGGGGTGGCGGCTGCGCGCCTCCGCCGGGAGCAGCCGGTCCAGCGGCTGTCCGAGCATCGCGTCCGCGCTGACGCCGAACATCCGCTCGGCCGCCGGATTGAACAGGCTCACGCGGCCTTCGCCATCGGTGCTGACGATACCGTCGCTCGCACTGCGCATGATCGCGAGCGTGCGCGCCTCACTGTCGCGCAGCGCAGCCTGGGCGCGCACTTCGCGGGTGATCTCGATCGCCATGCCGCCGAGCAGCCGGCGGCTGTCCTGCGCGGGCACCGGGAACCGCACCACCCGCCACTGCCTAGGCGCACCGTCGGCCTGGCCGAAGGATTCGACCGCGTCGGACGGATGGCCCGAATGCAGCACGTCGGCGTCCGCGCGCGGGTCGGGTGCAGCGGTTGCGGGCAGCGCACCGCCGGACGGCATCCGCGCCTCGGTGCCATGCCCGAGCCAGTCCCCGCGCAGGCGTCCGGTCTCGCGTTCCCAGGCCTGGTTGACGTACAGGTAGCGGCCGTCCGGATCGGACAGCCAGGCAATCGCCGGCACGGCATCCATGAAGGCCTGGAAGCGTGCGTCGCTCAGGCGCAGCTTCTCCTCCGCGTCGCGGCGCTCGTCGATGTCCTCGACGGTGGAGACCAGGTAGGAAGGCGAGCCGTCGGCGTTGCGTGCGATCGACAGCGTCACCGCCACCCACAGCCAGCGGCCGTCCTTGCGTCGATAGCGCTTCTCGACCCGGTAGCCGTCCACGTCGCCGTCGAGCAGCCGCGTGCGGCGCCGTGCGGTTTCCTGAAGGTCGTCGGGATGCGTGAAATCGACATAGTGCCGGCCGACCAGTTCCCGTTCGTCGTAGCCGAGCATGTCGAGGAGCCTAGGGTTCATGCGCAGCCAGCGTCCTTCCGGCGTCGTGTGCGCGATGCCGACCGGGGTCTCGTCGAAGGCGCGGCGCAACTGCTCCTGGGTGTGGGCAAGATTATGCAGCGAGGTGCGCAGTGCGCGTTGCTGCGAAACGACCCAGCGCTGGTAGAAGTGGATCGCGAAGGAGATCGCGGCGCCGTTGGCGAAGAACTGCGCCATCGGGATCAGGTCGACGAGATGCCCGGGCCCGAGATGCGGGGGATGGAACAGCACGATGCCTACCAGCGCCGCGATCCCCGTGAAGGAAAGCGCGGGCCTGATGCCCGCGAGCAGCGCGACCAGTGCGATGCCCGGCGCATAAGTGATGTAGGTGAAGCCGGCATTGGCGGGGAACAGGGCGAAGCGGAGCGCGGTCGCGGCGCACAGCACCGCGACCACCAGCAGGTAGCGCGAGCCGGCCGACAGCACGAACGGATAGGCGGAAATCGCCCCGTCCTCGCCGGCCGCCGCGGTGGCGTCGGCCATGTGGCGACCGTGCGTGCCCGGTGCGTCAGTCGCTGCCAATCGCGTCGCCCGCCGCTGCAGGCGAGAGGATCGCGCGCAGCGCCCGGAACAGTTCGCGGTGGCTGCGTGGCGGCTTCTTCTGCGCGTATTCGCGCCGCGCGTTGCGCATCAGCGTGCGCAGCTGCCGGGTGTCGCAGCCCGGATGGGCGCTGGCCAGCTCGGTCAGTGCCGAGTCGTCGGCCATCAGGCGCTCGCGCCAGCGCTCGATCGAATGCTGCAGCGCGACCTCGGCGGCCGAGGTGCCATCCCAGATCGAGAACTGTGCCTCGATGTTCTCCGGGTCGACGTCGCGCATCAGCCGGCCGATGTACTGCAGCTGCCGCCTGCGGGCCTCATGGCGGGTGATCGACTGGCATTCGCGCACCGCATCAAACAGCGCTTCCGGCAGCCCGAGGCCCTGCAGCCGGTCCTTCGGCAGGTCGACCAGGCGGGCGCCGAGCGCCTGCAGTTCGTGCGCCGCCTGCTTCAGGCGCGTCTTGCTGGGTGGCAGCGGCGGTTGCAGGTCTTCGGATTCGGTCATGGTCTGGACGGAGGTCGGGACGGACGCCGGGAGGTACGCGGGGCAGGTTGGAGGGGCACTGGTATCATGAGTATCGCCTTTCCTGAGCAAGATAGTGACCCCCGCGTGAGCCCCCGACGATGAGCAATGCCCGATTCAGCCTGTCCGAAGACACCCTGAAGCAGATTGCGGCCGACGCGCTCGCCCATGCGAAGGCGCTCGGCGCCAGCGCGGCCGATGCCGAGGTCAACGACGGCTTCGGCCAGGGCGTCACCGTGCGCTCGCGCGAGGTGGAGACGATCGAGTACACCCGGGACAAGTCGCTCGGCATAACTGTCTACCTGGGGCAGAAGCGGGGCTCGGCGAGCACCTCCGATTTGACCTCGAAGGCGATCCGCGACACGGTCGAGGCGGCGCTGACCATCGCGCGCTACACCGGCGAGGACGACTGCGCCGGCCTGCCCGACGCACATCGCCATCCGGTGGCGCTGCCGCAACTCGACCTGTACCACCCGTGGGACGTGTCGGTCGAGACGGCGATCGAGATCGCCAGCCGCTGCGAGGCGGCCGCGCTCGACTTCGATCCGCGCATCACCAATTCCGAAGGCTCGAACATCTACACCCAGCAGTGGCATTTCGTGCATGCCAACTCGAACGGCTTCGTCGGCGGCTATCCGACCTCGCGCTACAGCCTGTCCTGCTCGGTGATCGGCGGGCAGGGCGACGACATGCAGCGCGACGACTGGTATACCGCCGCGCGGCGCGAGGACGAACTCGAGTCGGCGGAGGCCGTCGGCCGGCGCGCGGCGGAGCGCACCGTGCGCCGCCTGGACGCACGCAAGCTCGACACGCTGCAGGCCCCGGTACTGTTCGACGCGACGCTCGCCGGCGGGCTGGTCGGCCACTTCGTCGGCGCCGTGTCCGGCGGCGCGCTGTACCGCAAGTCTTCGTTCCTGCTCGACAGCCTGGGCACCCAGGTGTTCTCGCCCAAGGTCAACCTGCGCGAGGCGCCGCACGTGCCGCGCGGCCTGTCGAGCGCACCGTTCGACGACGAGGGCGTGGCCACCGCCACGCGCGACGTGGTCACCGCAGGCGTCGTGCAGGGCTACTTCCTCGGCACCTATTCGGCGCGCAAGCTCGGCATGGAAAGCACCGGCAATGCCGGCGGCAGCCACAACCTCGTGCTGGAGAGCGGCACGCTCGACTTCGACGGCCTGCTGCGGAAGATGGGCCGCGGGCTGGTGGTGACCGAACTGCTCGGCAGCGGCGTCAATTCGGTGACCGGCGACTACTCCCGGGGCGCGGCCGGCTTCTGGGTCGAGGACGGCGCTATCGCCTACCCGGTGCACGAGATCACGATCGCGGGCAACCTGAAGGAGATGTTCCGCGGCATCGTCGAGATCGGCACAGACGTGCTCAAGCGCGGCTCGAAGACCACGGGATCCATCCTGATCGACCACATGACCATCGCCGGCAACTGATCGCCCGCGACGGGGAGCGCGGCGCCATGTCCCGACAAGGCTTGAGCTGGATGGCCGGACTGGCGGGCGTCGGCGGGGTGCCGGCGCACGACAACCCCCGCGCCTATCTCTGGGAGCGCCGGCTGCATCCGGTGATGATCGTGGTCGCGCTGATCGCACTGCCGGCCGCGTTCATCGACGATGGCTCGGCCGATCCGCTGCTGCGCACGGTGGGGCATGCGGTCGACCTGTTCATCCTGCTCGCGTTCGTGCTGGAACTGGGCTGGATGCTGCATGTGGTGCGCCAGCGCCGGCGCTACCTGATGCGCAACTGGCTCGACGTGCTGATCATCGCTGCCGCGGCCGTCAGCCTGGCCGGCGTCGAATCCGGATGGCTGGTGCTCGCCCGGTTCGCGCGGGTGGCGGTGGTCGGGATGATGCTGGTGCGCATCCTGAGGTCGCTGCGAACGCTCTATTCGCCCGATGCGCTGCCCCTGGTGTTCGCGTTCGCGATCGTGTCGGTGCTGGTCGGTGGCGCCGGCTTCTACGTGCTGGAGCCGACCGTGAGCACGTTCGGCGATGGCGTCTGGCTCGCCTTCGCCACCGGCACCACCGTCGGCTACGGCGACTTCGTGCCGACCACCACCGCCGCACGATTGTGGGCGGGGGTGATGGTACTGCTCGGGTTCGCGATGCTGTCCCTGCTGACCGCCACCCTGGTCACCGTGATCGTCGGCCAGGACGAGGCACGGCTGCGGCGCGAGATGCACAACGACATCCGCATGCTGCGCGACGAGGTGCGTGCGCTGCGCGACCAGATGCAGTCGTCATCGCCCGGGGTGTCGTCATCGATCGTCCCGCCTGCCGAGGCGCCACCGGCGGCTGCGCGCGGGGGGCAGGCGGCCTCGCCCGCAGCGCCGCCCGCCGGCGGTGCTGGATGATGCACCCGGGCGATGCCGGGAGCGGTGCGTGATCGTGCCCGGCTCGCTCTGGGTTGCGTGCACCGTCGCGGCCGCCGCCGGCCAGACGCTGCGCAACGCGATGCAGCACAGCCTGATCGGCACCGTCGGCACCGTCGGCGCGACCCATGTCCGCTTCCTGTACGGGCTGCCGTTCGCCTGCGTGTTCCTCGCGGTGGTCGCCTCGACCGGTGCGATCCGCGAGCCGACGATGGACTTCGCGTTCTGGGGCTGGCTGGTGCTCGGCGCGCTCACCCAGGTGCTGGCCACCGCGATGATGCTGCTGCTGATGCAGCAGCGATCGTTCGTGGTGAGCACCGCGTACATCAAGACCGAGCCGGTGCAGATCGCGCTGTACGGATTCGTGTTCCTCGGCGACCGGCTCGGCCTGCAGGCGATCGCCGGCGTGCTGGTGGCCACCGCCGGCGTGGTGCTGATGTCGTGGAAGCGGCTGCCGGCCGATGCGCTGCCGGCGGCGGAGGCGCGCGCCTCGATGTGGCGTGCGGCCCTGCTCGGCATCGCTACCGGCAGCATGTTCTCGCTGTCCGTGGTCGGCTACCGCGGCGCGGTGCTCGCGCTCGGCGACGATCCCTTCTACGGTCGGGCGACGCTCGCGCTGGTGCTCGCGCTGGCGCTGCAGACCGCGCTGCTGTCGCTCTACCTGCGGGTGCGCGAGCCGGGACGGCTGACCGGGTTGGTGCATGCCTGGAAGCCGTCGTTGCTGGCCGGCTTCCTCGGCGCGACCGCCTCGCAATTCTGGTTCCTCGCGTTCTCGCTGCAGACCGCGGCGGCGGTTCGCACCGTCGGGCTGGTCGAGGTGGTGTTCGCCGCGCTGGTGTCGCGCCGCCTGTTCGCCCAGCAGAGCAGCGCGCGCGAATGGTGCGGCATCGCGATGGTGGTGGGCGGGGTGGCGCTGCTGCTGGCGGGGACATTCTGAATGGACGCGATGCCTGCACTGCCTGTCGAGGCCCTGTGCCGGGTCGCGCTCGAAAGCCTCGCGCGCGAATGGCCGTACCGCCCCGACGTCTTCCTGCAGTCGGAACACGACTTCCTGCCGCCGCAGGTGCGGCACCCGCTGTTCCACACAAGCTACGACTGGCACTCGTGCGTGCACATGCACTGGAGCCTGCTGCGCCTGCTGCGGCTGCATCGCGCACGGCTCGCACCGGCGCAGGCCGAGGCGATCGCCGCCCGCTTCGACGCATCGTTCACGGCCGGGGCGGTCGCCACCGAGGCGCTGCTGTTCGACCGGCCGGGCTACCGCTCTTTCGAGCGGCCGTACGGCTGGGGCTGGCTGCTGGAACTGCAGGCGGAACTGCACCGGCTCGCGGCCGATGCCTCGCTGCCGCCGGGCCTGCAGGACCGGTGCCGAGGCTGGCGCGACACGCTCGAGCCGCTGTCCCTTCGCATCGCGCAGGCGATGGTCGACTTCCTGCCGAAGCTCGGCCATCCGGTGCGCACTGGCACCCATTCGAACTCCGCGTTCGCCTGCGTGCTCGCCCTCGACCATGCACGTACCTGCGCGCATCCGGCATTGCAGCTGGCGATCGGCGAGGCTGCGCACCGCTGGTACGGACGCGACCATCGCTATCCGTCGGAATACGAGCCGGGCGGCGAGGACTTCCTGTCCGCCGGGCTGGTCGAGGCCCTGCTGATGCACCGGCTGCTGGATGGCTGCGACTTCGCCGACTGGTGGCATCGCTTTTCCCCGTCACCGCAGGCGCTCGCGCACTGGCTGCTGCCGGTGGCGGTCGGCGATGCGGCCGATGCGCGCATCGTGCACCTGCACGGCCTGAACCTGTCGCGCGCCTGGTGCTGGCAGGCACTGCTGCCGGGGCTGCCCGGCGAACTCCACGAGCCGGTGGCGCGCGCGATCGACGCGCACCGCCAGGCCTCGCTGTCGGCCGCACTCGACGGCGACTATGTCGCAACACACTGGCTGGCGTCGTTCGCACTGCTGGCCGAAGGCAGGGAACATCCATGAGCAACCGTTACGATGCGATCGTCGTCGGCACCGGGCCGGCCGGCGCGGTCGCCGCCGAGGCGCTGGGCCGCGCCGGACGCCGCACGCTGCTGATCGAGCGCGAGCGGCTGCCGCGGCCCAAGACCTGCGGCGGCGGCGTCACCTGGAAGGCGGCCCGCGCGCTCGGCGTCGACCTCACCCCATTGGCCGAGCGCACCATCTCCACCGTCGACCTGCACTGGCGGCTGAAGGCCGCCACCACGATGCCGGTCGGCGAGCCGCTGGTGCACATGTTCCAGCGCAGCCGGTTCGACGCCTGGCTGGTCGAGCGGGCGCTCGCGACCGGGCCGGTCGAGCTGAAGGACGGACTGTCGGTAAAGACCGTCGACACCGGTCCCGGCGGCGTGGTGGTGCGCACCGCGCACGACACCTTCGAGGCCGACTACCTGGTGGGCGCGGATGGCGCGGCGGGGCCCGTGGCCCGATCGCTCGGGCTGATGCAACGGCGCCACCTGCTGCCCGCCACCGAGCAGGACATCGCCGTCGACGACCGGACGATGGACCACTGGCAGGAGCGGATGGCGCTCGACATCGGCACCCTGCATGGTTCCTACGGCTGGGTCTTCCCGAAGGACGACCACCTGAACATCGGCGTCGGCTGCTTCTCGACCGACTCACGCCCCGCGAAGCTGCTGAAGGACTACGGCCGGCGCCATCTCGCGTACCACCTGCCCGGACCGGTGAGGGTGCTGCGCACCGTCGGCTTCGTGCTGCCGCTGCGGCCGGTGGGCGCACCGATCCAGAGCGGGCGTGCGATGCTGGCCGGCGATGCGGCAGGGCTGGTGGAGGCGTTCACGGGCGAAGGCATCCACTGGGCGCTGCGCAGCGGACAGATCGCGGCGCAGGTGATCGTGGACCACCAGGCGGCTGGGGCGAAGGGTGAACTCGGCTACGAGGCGAGGATCGACGCGGAACTGATGCCGACGCTGGTGGACGCGCGGCGGTGGGCGCACATCTACCTGTGGTGGCCGAGGGCCTGCTACCTGCTGCCTTCGCGCAGCCCGAGGTTCTGGGGGGCGGTGGCGAAGATCGTGCGGGGGGAGAGGGATTACACCGACGTGCGCAGGAGGCTGGGGGCGTTCGGGAGGGTGGCAGATTGGTTGCCGGTGGAGATGGGGTAGGGCGCATGCTATCGAATCGTTGACGTGGCGCTAAGGCACGAAAGCGCTTCCATTCTTTGCCCTGCTTGCGGCTTGCCTTGATGGATGGTCCGTTAGACCCCGCGCATCGCCCGCACATATCCGCTGCCCCCACCCCGCTTGACCTCGTACATCGCCGCATCCGCCGCGGCGATCAGGCTGTCCGGATCGTCGCCGGTGCGGGACACGGCAATCCCGATCGACACCCGCAGCCGGTGCTCGACGCCCTTCCATTCGATCGGCCGGGCGAGGGCGTCCAGGCACTTGTCGGCCAGCGCCTGTATCGGTGCATCCCCGGGTACGGCGATGTCCGGCGCGAGCAGCACGAACTCGTCGCCGCCCAGGCGGGCCAGCGTGTCAGCCTGCCGGATCAGCCGGCACAGGCGGCGTGCAACCTCGCGCAGCACCTCGTCTCCGGCTTCATGGCCCTGGGTGTCGTTGATCACCTTGAAGCCGTCGAGGTCGAGGAACAGCAGTGCGACCCGCGTCTGGTTGCGCTCGGCGCGAGCCAGTGCCTGGATCGTCCGGTCGACCAGCAGCTTGCGGTTCGGCAGCCCGGTGAGCGGGTCGTGGAAGGCCATCGCCTCCAGTTCGGCCTGCTTGCCTGCGAGCGTGCCGAGCAGCCGGTTGAAGGCGGTGGTGAGATGGCCGACCTCGTCCGCATGCGCGACCGGCAGCGGCCGCAGCGGCTGTTCGCCGCGCGTCATCTGCTCGGCCAGGCGTGCCGCCCGGTGCAGCGGACGCAGCAGCCAGGCGACCACCAGGCCTACCAGCAGCAGGACCAGCGCGGAGCGGATCAGGGTGAGCCGGACGAGGAAGTCCTGGGTGTGTTCCACCGGCGCCAGCGCCTCGCTGGCCGGTTGCCGCACCGAGGCATACCAGCCGGTGCGGCCGACCGCGGCAATGGCCCAGAGCCGGTCGATGCCGTCGACGTCGACGGCGCGTCCGCTCTCCTGCAGGCCGGGGGCGACCGGGCCGGCCGGGGCCTCCGGTCCGGCGGGCGCGACCGCCTGCAGCAGGCGGTCCGGATCGGCGGCGGCGACCACGCGCTGGTCGCGCGGGGAGACGATCACGATGTCGTGCGACCGGCCGGCGGCCGCCGGCTGGGTTGCCGGGCGGCCGAGCGGGACCAGGGTGGCGAGGTCGGTGATGCCGACCAGCACCGCGACGCGCCGGCCGTTGCCGTCCCAGACCGGCGTGGCGATCGGCAGCACCGCCCGTCCGGTGGCGGGATCGCGCTGCGGCTGGCCGAGGGCGGTACCGCCTTCGAGGGCGGCGCGGAAGCCGGGGTCCGGGCCGATGTCCGGTCCGGGCGGGAAGGTGGCCGTCGACGGGCCGCGGGCGAGGATGCGGCCCGCGGGATCGGCCACCAGCAGGCCGGGCGAGAACGCGGTCTGCAGCGCATGTTGCGTGGCCAGCCAGGCGTGCAGCCGCTCCGGCTGGCCGGGCTGTATCGCGGGCAGCCCGGCGGCCAGACGTTCCAGCAGCTGGCGCCGCTCGTCGATGCGTGCCTCGGCGGTGCGTGCGACCTGGTCGGCCATCGCGCGCTGGGTGGCCGCGACCGACTGGCCGAGGTCTTCGCGCAGGAACCCGGTGATCCGGTGATAGCTGGCGATCGACCCGATGATCAGCAGGATCAGCCCGACCACGATGAAGCGGGTGACCAGGCTGGAGGTGATTTTTCTGAGGTTCACGAGGCATCCGGTAATGCGGTGGGCAGGCAGGCGGCTCTAGGGCAGGGGCCCGATGCGCCACATCAGGTATTGCTTGCCGCGCCATGCGCCCATGCATGCGTCGCCGCCCAGCAGGGCAAGGACCAGCGCTGCGCCCGCTGCCCCGAGGTGCAGGGGCTCCACGGCGACGAGGATCGCCAGGCCGAGCCCGATGAACACGACGCCGAACGCCGCGGTCACCGCGCGTCGCGCGGTCGATCGATGAAGCGCTTCCTGGCTGGAATCATGCATGGTTGGCTGACCTCTCGCTTCTGCCCGAAGCGGACGGTGATTCTATGGGAGCGTGAAGGAAGGGTGACGGTTGTCGGGTGAGCAGCGTTTCCACGGGGCTGGCGGGTTGCCCGCCGCAGGCACAATACGCTTCCTTTCCATTGCGCCAGCCACCGCCCGCATGCCCACCGCCTCCACCCCTGCCAGCCCTTCGACGTCCTTCCGTGGCCGCGTCGCATCCCTGATCGAACGCGACGGCTTCGACCGGACCATCCTGGCGCTGATCATCGTCAATGCCGTGATCCTCGGCCTGGAGACCTCGCCGGACATCATGGCGAGCCATGGCACGCTGCTCGGCGCCCTCGATCAGGCGATCCTGGTGGTCTTCGTGCTGGAACTCGCAGCGCGCATGTTCGCGTACCGGGGCGCGTTCTTCCGCGATCCCTGGAGCCTGTTCGACCTCGCGGTGGTCGCGATCGCGCTGGTGCCAGCCACCGGACAGTTTGCCGTGCTGCGCGCGCTGCGGGTCCTGCGCGTGCTGCGGGTGCTGACGATCGTGCCGTCGATGCGGCGGGTGGTGGGCGGCCTGCTCGCGGCGATCCCCGGGCTGGCCTCCATCGGCATGGTGCTCGCCCTGGTGTTCTACGTGTTCGCGGTGATCACGACCAACCTGTTCGGCCAGGATTTCCCCGAGTGGTTCGGCACGCTCGGGCGGTCGCTGTACACGCTGTTCCAGGTGATGACGCTCGAGAGCTGGTCGATGGGCATCGTGCGGCCGGTGATGGAGGTCTATCCGTACGCCTGGGCCTTCTTCGTGCCGTTCATCCTGGTGGCGACCTTCACGATGCTGAACCTGTTCATCGGCGTGATCGTGAGTGCGATGCAGAGCTTCACGTCCGAGGAGAAGGTCGAGACGATCGGCGCGGTCGAAGCGGCGCGCGAGCATATCGAGGCCGACCTGCATGCGGAGGTGCGGGCGCTGCGCGAGGAGATCCGGGCGTTGCGGGGGATGTTGCGCGAGGGGCGGGGGGACCGGCCGTGACGCGGGATGGCACTGTGCGGCTACACAGCGGTCGATGCGGAACCGGTTGCATGACGAGCAAATACCGTATAAAAATACGGTATGCCTCCTGCCACCGCTCCCCTCCCTGCCGCCGCCTTCGCGCCTGAGTCCGCTTCCGGGCTCGCGTCGTCGTTCGCGTCCTTCCACCCGTCCGCCGCGCCGGGCGCCTTCCCGGCACTGGCCGGGCTGCCGGCGGCGTCCTCCGGTCCATCCGCACGGCCGGCGGCCGCCCGGGTGGCGCTGTCGGCGGTGCCGTCGGTGTTCCGCTGCGGCGAACTCCCGCCCGGCATCGCCCCGGGCATCCCCACTGGCTTCGCCGGGCTGGATGCCGAGATCCCGGGCGGCGGCTGGCCGGTCGGGGCGCTCACCGAGGTGCTGTGCGACACCTGCGGGGCGGGCGAGGCCTCGCTGCTGCTGCCGGCGCTGCGCTACCTGACGCGTGCCGCCGACTGGCGCGGCCGCGGGCTGCTGCTGGTCGATCCGCCGCACCTGCCGTATGCGCCGGCGCTGGCCGATGCCGGCATCGACCTCGACCTGCTGGCCGTGGTGCGGCCGAAGACGGAGGAAGACGCACTCTGGGCGGCCGAGCAGGCGCTGCGCTCCGGGGCGGCCGGGGCGGTGCTGGTCTGGTCGCGGCCGGTGCGCGGCACCGACAGTGCGCAGCGCTACCAGCGGCTGCGCCGGCTGCAGCTTGCCGCGGCCGCCGGCGGCGGCATCGGCATCCTGTTCTCGGCCAGCAGCGCGGCCACGCTCTCCACCCCGGCCGCGCTGCGGCTGGCGCTGTCGACCACCCCGCACGGCCGGCTGGCGGTCACGCTGGTCAAGCGGCGCGGGCTGGCGCAGCCGAAGACGGTCACGCTGTCGCCGCGGCGGATGCCGGTGCCCTACCTGGCGGGCGTGCCGTCCGTGCGGCCGCCGGTGCGTGCGGCGGAGGTTTCTTCCGCGCCTGAGGCCACTGCCGCCGCCGTCGGTGCGGCTGTCGGTCCCGCCCCGGCGCAGGCCGGCACGTCCGGCGCGCTCGCGCGCTCGATGTCCGCGGTGGCGGCCCGCCTCGTGCGCGAGCGCGACCTCAAGCCGTCGCGCTGATCGGGGAAGGCCGCCATGCTCTGGATCGCGCTCTACCTGCCCGACCTCCCGCTCGAGGTGGTGAACCGGGTGCAGGCCGGCAATGCCGCCACCGCGCTGGTGGTCGACCTGCCGCTGGCGGTCAGCGACGGCCCGGACAACCGGCCGTTCGTGCTCTCGGCCAATCCGCGGGCGCGTGCCGCCGGCGTGCATCCGGGCATGGCGGTGGCCGCGGCCTGCGCGCTGGCCACCGGTCTTGCGACGATGCGCCGCGACGAGGCCCGCGAACTGCAGGCGGTGCGGCAGGTGGCCGGCTGGGCGGCGCAGTTCACGCCGTCGGTGGTGCTGGAACGCTCCGGCGTGCTGCTCGAGGTGGCGGCCAGCCTGAAGCTGTTCGGCGGGCTCGCGCGGCTGCTCGGCCAGCTGCGCACCGGGCTGTCCGCGCTCGGCTTCCGGGCGTCCTTCGGCGTCGCGCCGACGCCGCTCGGGGCCTGGCTGCTGGCACGCGGCGGCCATGAGCAGGCGGGCGTGCGTGCCTGCCTGGAGCTTTCCGACCTGCCGGCGCGCCTGGGCGAGCTGCCTCTGGCGCTGCTCGACTGGCCGCGCGAGCGGCTCGATGCGCTGGCGGTGCTCGGCATCCACCGCATCCGCGAGGCGCTGGCGCTGCCGCGCGAGGGCTTCCGGCGCCGCTTCGGGGCGGCCGCGCAGTCCGACCTCGACCGTGCGCTGGGCCGCGCGGCCGATCCGCGTCCCTGCTTCGCGCTGCCGGATCGATTCTCCTCGCGCATCGACCTGCCGTTCGACGTGCTCGACACCGCGCTGCTCGACATCCCGGTCGCGCGCATGCTCGCCGAGATGGAAGGCTTCCTGCGCGCGCGCGGGGCCGGTGCGCTGGAGATCGTGCTCGAGCTCGAGCACGGCCGCTCGGTGCCCACCCGGCTGGTGCTGGGGGCGGCCGCGCCCGAGCGGGCGCTGGCCCGCTGGCAGCGACTGCTGCGCGAGCGGCTCGACCGGTTGGAGCTGAAGGCGACGGTGAGCGCGGTGGCGATCCATGTGGATACGCTGCACGGCTTCGGCGAGCACAGCAGCAGCTTCCTGCCCGACGCCACCCGTCGTGCGCAGTCCTGGCACGAGCTGACCGAACGCCTGGCCTCGCGGCTGGAGCCGGGCGCGCTGTTCTCGGTTGCGCCGCGCGACGACCACCGGCCGGAGCAGGCGTGGCGGCGGGCCGATGGCCGGGTGGCGCGGCCGCGGGTGGGGACGGTCGCGGCGGTGGCGGGGACGCCGGCGGGCTCGAAGGCCTCGACGGCCTCTGCGGGCTCGACGGCTTCTGCAACCTCGACGGCACCCGCAGCCTCGACGACGCCGCGCACCCGCTGCGAGCGGCCGGTGTTCCTGCTCGAGCGGCCGCGGGTACTGGTCTGTGCCGAATCGCGTCCGCAGTACCAGGGGCCGCTGGAACTGGTCAGCGGCCCGGAGCGGATCGAATCCGGCTGGTGGGACGGGCGGCCGGTGGCCCGCGACTACTACGTCGCCCGTAACCGGGCCGGCGAGGGCTGCTGGATCTACCGCGAGCCGGCCGATCCGTCGCGCTGGTACCTGCACGGCCTGTTCGCATGATGGCGGGCGTCCGATGCTGCCGGCCTGCGCGGAACTGGACGCGCTCTCGAACTTCACCTTCCTGCGCGGGGCGTCCCATCCGGAGGAACTGGTCGCCCAGGCCTCGGCGCTCGGCTACCGTGCGCTGGCCATCGCCGACGAGTGCTCGGTGTCGGGCGTGGTACGCGCGCACCTGGCCGCGAAGGACTGCAGCCTGCACCTGGTCATCGGGGCGCAGTTCGCGGTGGCCGATGCGCCGTCGATCGAACGCGTCATCCTGCTTGCCTGCAGCCGCGAGGGCTACGGCAACCTCTGTGAGCTGATCAGCCTCGCCCGCGGGCGTGCGCCCAAGGGCAGCTACCGCCTGCTGCTCGCAGACCTCGCGCGCGGCGTGCCGCAGTGCCTCTCGATCGTCGTGCCGTCCTCGGCCGCGGAGGCCGCCGGTGGCGGCGAGTCGCTGGCGATGATCGCCGGGGCCTTCCCCGGGGCCTGCTGGGTCGGCGTGGTGCTGGTGCAGGGGCCGGACGACGGCGCGGTGCTGGCACGCGCGCGCCGGCTGGCGGCGCAGGCCGGGCAGGCGGGCGAGGCCGGGCTGGGCGGTGGGGGCGGCGGGGGCGAACTGCAGCCCGGCCCTGCCGCGGCCGGCGCCGGGCTGCCGCTGGTGGCCTGCGGCGGCGTGCAGATGCACCGACGCGAGCGCAAGGCGCTGCACGACGTGCTCACCGCGATCCGCGAGGGGCTGCCGCTGGTCGAGCTCGGCACGCGCGTGCTGCCCAACGCGGAGCGCTGCCTGCGGCCGATCGCGCGGCTCGCGCGGCTGCATCCGCCGGAGCTGCTGCTGCAGTCGGTCGAGATCGCCGAGCGCTGCACCTTCTCGCTGGATGAACTGCGCTACGAGTATCCGCGCGAGCTGGTGCCCGACGGCGAGACCGCCTCGAGCTGGCTGCGCCGTCTGACCTTCGAGGGCCTGCAGGAGCGTTACCCGCAGGGCACGCCGGCGAACGTGCTGGCGCTGATCGAGCACGAGCTCGTGCTGATCGCAGACCTCGGCTACGAAGCCTACTTCCTGACCGTGCACGACATCGTCCGCTTCGCCCGCGAGCGCGGCATCCTGTGCCAGGGACGCGGGTCGGCCGCGAACTCCGCGGTCTGCTACGCGCTGGGCGTGACCGAGGTCGACCCGGGCCGGATGCAGGTGCTGTTCGAGCGCTTCATCTCGAAGGAGCGCAACGAGCCGCCGGACATCGACGTAGACTTCGAGCACGAGCGGCGCGAAGAGGTGATGCAGTACATCTACCGCAAGTACGGCCGCGACCGTGCCGCGCTCACCGCAGCGCTCGCCACCTACCGGCCGCGCTCCGCGCTGCGCGACGTCGGCAAGGCGTTCGGGCTGTCGCTCGACCAGGTCGACCGGCTGGCGAAGACCATCGCCTGGTGGGATGGAAAACAGGTGCACGACGAGCGCCTGGTCGAGGCCGGCTTCGATCCCGGCAATCCATTGATCGGGCAGGTGGTCGACTTCGCGCACCAGCTGGTCGGCTTCCCGCGCCACCTGTCGCAGCACAGCGGCGGCTTCGTGATCGCGCGCGACCGGCTGACCCGGCTGGTACCGGTCGAGAACGCGGCGATGGACGGGCGCACCGTGATCCAGTGGGACAAGGACGACCTCGATGCACTCGGCCTGCTGAAGGTCGACGTGCTGGCGCTGGGCATGCTGACCGCGGTGCGGCGCACGCTCGACGCACTGGACGCCTTCGGCGTGAAGCCTGGGGTCAGGTCTTGCCTTTTGCCCCCATTGCCCGTCATCGCCCATGCGAGCATCGGTCCCGGGGGGCAAAAGGCAAGACCTGACCCCATCCCCTGGCGGCTGCAGGACATCCCGGCCGAGGACGAGCAGACCTACGCGATGATCCAGCGTGCCGACACCATCGGCGTGTTCCAGATCGAGTCGCGGGCGCAGATGACCATGCTGCCGCGGTTGAAGCCGGCCTGCTTCTACGACCTGGTGATCGAGGTGGCGATCGTGCGGCCGGGTCCGATCCAGGGCGGCATGGTGCATCCCTACCTGCGCCGCCGGCAGGGGCTGGAGCCGGTGACCTATCCGTCGGAGGCGGTGAAGGGCGTGCTCGAGCGCACGCTGGGCATCTCGATCTTTCAGGAGCAGGTGATGCAGCTGGTGGTTGTCGCCGCCGGCTTCAGCGCCGGCGAGGCCGACCGGGTGCGCCGCGCGATGGCGGCCTGGCGGCGCAAGGGCGGGCTGGAACCGTTCCGCGACAAGCTGCTCGCCGGCATGCTCGCGCGCGGCTACAGCGCAGAGTACGCGGAGCAGATCTTCCGGCAGATCCAGGGCTTCGGCGAATACGGCTTCCCGGAGTCGCATGCGGCGAGCTTCGCGTTGCTGGTGTACGTGTCGTGCTGGTTGAAGTGCCACCATCCGGCAGCCTTCGCCTGCGGGTTGCTGAATGCGCAGCCGCTCGGCTTCTATTCGCCGTCCGAGATCGTGCAGGACGTGAAGCGGCATCGCGTGCAGGTGCTGCCGCCGGACGTGACGGTGAGCGGCTGGGACTGCGTGCTGGAGCGCGTCGATGGGGGCTGCGTCGAGAGCGGCGTCGAGGGCGGCGTCGGGGACGGCACGGACGGTAGCTCCAGGGGCGGGCCCGTCGCAGGCGGTGGTTCGCCTGCGCTGCGCCTCGGGCTGCGCATGGTGAAGGGCCTGTCCGAAGCCGGTGCGTCCCGGCTGGTGGCTGCGCGCAGACAGGCACCGTTCGCCGACCTCGACGACCTCGCCCGCAGGGCGGTCCTGCCGAAGTCCGACGTGAACGCACTGGCCGCGGCCGATGCCCTGCGTGCGCTGGCCGGGCACCGGCGCGAGGCCTGGTGGCAGGCGCTCGCGCTCGAGGCCGACACGCCACTGACTCGCGCACCCCGCGATGCGGTGCAGGCCTCGCTGCTGCCGCCGACCGAAGGCGAGGACGTGATGCTCGACTACTCGACGCTCGGCCTCACGCTGCGCCGGCATCCGCTCGCACTGCTGCGACCGATGCTGGCCACGCGCCGGCTGGTCGCCGCCGAGGCGGTACGCGCCGCGCGCAATGGCCAGGTGATCCGCACCTGCGGCATCGTCACCTGCCGGCAGCGGCCATCGACCGCGAGCGGCGTGGTGTTCGTCACGCTGGAGGACGAGACCGGCCACATCAACGTCGTGGTCTGGCCGACGATCGTCGAGAAGCAGCGGCGCGAACTGCTCGGCTCGCGGCTGATGACCGTGTATGGCCATGTACAGCGCGAGGGGGAGGTGGTGCACCTGGTCGCCGGCCGGCTGGTCGACGACACTCGCCTGCTCGGCCGGCTGGTGACGACGTCGCGCGATTTCGGCTGAACCGCTGCCTCAATCCAGCCCGACGAACAACTCCTCCGCCGAGAACACCAACCCGAGCGACTCCAGCGCGAGCATGCCGTCATCGGCCATCTCGACGACTTCCCAGCGGCCCGCTTCCGTGCGCCGGAACAACTCGACCACGCGCGTGTGCGGCTCGACCAGAAGGAATTCCCGCAACTGCGGACTGCGCCGGTAGGCAGTGAACTTCGCGCGCTTGTCGAATCCGCCGGTGGAGGGCGAGAGCACCTCGGCGACGAACACCGGTTCCAGCAGCGCGTGCGTCTGTGCACGATCGTTGCGGCTGCAGGATACGACCACGTCCGGGTAGAACATCGCGTCGGCGGTCTCGATGCGCACCTTCATCTCGCTGGAGAGCACGCGGCAAGCCGACAGGTCGAGCCGCTTGTGCAGGGCGACTGCCAGGTTCAGCGTCACCACGTTGTGCACCTGGCTGGCGCCCACCATCGCGAACACTTCGCCACGGAAGAACTCGTGGCGCTCGAGCTGCTCGAGCTCCCAGGCGAGGAATTCGTCGAGGGTCATGGCGGCGGATTCCCGGCGTGCAGGAAGCGTCATGGTAGCAGCATCGATATGGACGATGCCGCGAGGATCGGCCGATCGCTAGCTCACTGCACGCGGCGGAAACCCGGTCTGCCCGGGGTTTCTACGCCGCAGCTTCCCGCAGCAGGGTCACGAACCCTGCGACGTCCTCCCACGCCTCGACGGCGTCCACCGCCGCCTCCACCCGCCGCGCACCGTCCGCGCTCAGCACATGCGCCGCCAGCCCGTGGAACTTCGCGCGGATCTCGGACTCTTCATACGGGTTCTGGAAATCCCCCCGCGGCAGGTCGCAGGTCGCGGTGGCGACGCGTCCGTCCTTCAGGGTGACCGTCGCGCGCGACTGCTTGCGATGCGGCAGCCGGGCCGTCATCGATGCGTCCTCGGCCACGTGTACCCGCTGCCGCATCGCCGCCCACACTGGGTCGTGCACGGTGTCGTCGTTCAGCGTGTCGAAGCCGGTGCTGCCGCACAACGCCAGCCCGGCTGCCGCGTGCGGCAGGGAGTAGCGCGACGCGAAGTAGTTTGCCGGGTTGCGCTCGTCCATCTTCGCGGCGAAGTGGTAGGTGCGGATGTCGATGCGCTCGATCGACGAAGGGTCGGGCCGCAGTTCGGCCAGTGCGTCCTGCAGGGCATCGAGCGCGGAGTGGATCGGGTTGCAACAGGCGCGCAGGCGGAACCAGTTGCGCGTGATCTCCCAGCGGGTGCCGAGGTCCTCGAGCACCTCGTCCGGCCGGACACCTTCGGCCACCAGCTTGCCGAGCGACAGTTCGATCGCATCGGCCTGCGCCTCGAAGCCCGCGATCGCCAGCTCCGGCGCGAGCGAGGCTGCATGCCCGCACATGCCGCCGGCCACGTTGAGCGCCGTCGCGCCGGAGATCGCATCGGTGTAGCTCGGCGTGAGCATCAGCGTCGCACCCAGCCGCATCGCCAGGCTGGTGGTCGCCGCATCCAGCCCGCGCAGGCGCGCGCCGGCGGCCGAGGCGCCGAGCAGCGTGGCCTGGCCGTTCTGGTGGACGAGGTCGCGCGGCGTCATCGACAGCGACAGCCGGGCGCCGGCGTCGTAGCCGAGGATGAACGCGCCCAGCAGGTCGCGGCCTGGCGAGCGGCGGCATTCGCCCACCGCCAGCAGGCCGGGCAGGATCTGCGCGCCGCCCTGGAACATCACGAAGCGATGGCCCTCGCACAGTTCGAGCGAGCGCGCCGCGATGCCGTTGACCAGCGCGACGCTGCGCGGGTCTCCGGTCGGCCAGCCGGTGGCGTATGCCGTGGCGGTGCGGGTGGCGGCGGCGGCATCCGCCGCAGCACCGTGGCCAGCCGTGCCCAGCAGCGCGGCGCGCAACTGCCGCACTTCCGGGCGCTGCGAACCGGCCAGCATCACGCCCAGCGTATCGAGCATCACCAGCTTTGCGTGCCGCCGCACGCCGTCCGGGATGTCTTCGAGGCGCGTGCGTGCGACGAAGTCTGCGAGCGCCTCTACCTGCCGACCCATGTCGTCACCCCCATGTCTTCACTCCCCCGTCGGTGAGCTCATGCGCGCAAGCCGGCCCACGTCCGGTGCATCGTCGATCGACCATGCCAGCGCGGCGAGCGCGTCGACGGCGCCGGGTGCTGGAAGTACGCCCTGCGCGAGTACCCTGAACTTTTCCTCCAGCGCCCGGTCGTCGAGCGGGCGCTCCAGGCTGCCGGTCGCGACGGCGACCCGTCGATGGTGGTGGGTACCGTCGGCCATCTGCAGCGTCGCCTCGACGGCTTCCTTGGCGATGCCGGCGTCGGCCTGCAGCGCCACCCGCCCACGCAGTGCCGTCACGCCCGGGTCCGAGACGCAGTCGTCGGTGAACGCATCGACGCCGACGCGTCCGTGCAGCAACGCTACCGCCGCCACGTGTGCGGTGGAAAGCTTGGCCTGCAGCCCGGTGGCGGGCTGCGCGTTCGACATCATCGTGATCACCAGCGGATGCACCTTCAGCTCGATCCGCGCGACCGGGCCGGCATCGAACGCCGCGTTTCCCGCCGCGTTGCTCGTCGCCTGCAGCAGCGCGGCGCGCAGTTCGATGCATGCATCGATCACCGGATGCGCGACGATGCCGCACGGATACGGCTTGTACGCGACCTGCGACAGTTCCCATGCGGTGCCCAGGCGATCCAGCGGCGCATCGAGGTCGGGGCGGCGCACGAACAGGCGAGCGAACCCGCGTGCCGCCTCGATGCAATGCTCGCCGCCGGTGAAGCCGCGCGCCGCGAGCAGTGCGGCGGCGAGGCCGTCGCGGGCCGCATGTCCCATGTTGAACGACTTGCCCATGCTGCCATGCACGGCGGTGATGCCGGAGGCCTGGGTGGCGGCGAGGCCGAGGGCCCAGGCGAGCCGCTGCGCATCGAGGCCGAGCAGGCGCCCGCAGGCGGCGGCCGCGCCGAACACGCCGCAGGTCGATGTGACATGCCAGCCTTCGTCGAACTGGGCGGGCGACACCGCGTTGCCGATGCGGCACTCCACCTCGATGCCCAGCACCAGTGCATGCAGGAAGTCGGCGCCGCTGGCCCCGCGGTGCTCGGCGAGCGCCAGCAACGCCGAGGCCACCGGCACGGTGGGATGGATCACCGTGCGCAGGTGCGTGTCGTCGAAGTCGAGGATGTTCGATGCGATGCCGTTCAGCAGCGCCGCGTTCATCGCATCGATGCGCTCGCCGCGGCCGAGCAGCGTGGCCTGGGACGGCCCGGCGAAGTCGCGCATCGCATCGAGCGCGGTGCACACGGCCTCGTCCCTGCAGCCACCCAGCGCGCAGCCGAGCCAGTTGAGCAGTGCACGCCGGGCTTCATGGCGGATGCCGGGCGGGATCGAGCGCCACTCGGAGTCGGCGACGAAGCGCGCCAGCGTGCCGGTGACATCGGGCGGGGCAGGCGTGGCGTCCACCGGCCGTGCGCTCAGCCGGCCAGGAGGTCGCCGAGCACCGTACCGCGCCAGCCGTCGAGCTCGGGCGAACGCTCGCCGCGCACCCACGCCTCGAGCAGCCGGCGCGGACAGAGCAGGGCTGGCGGCAGGTCCAGTTCGGTCGCGCGCGCGGCAACCTTGTCGCGCAACTGTGCCAGCTGCTGTGCCGGCTCGCCGCGGATCGGCGGCGGGATCGGCGGCAGGTCGCGGTCTTCTTCCGACAGCGGCGATTCCAGCAGGTCGAGCAGCAGCGGCAGTTCCCGCTTCGGGAAGCTGCGCTGTCCGCGCATCCGGGAGGACAGGGCGTCGGCATCGGCCGGCGGCGTCTCGACCAGGCTGGTGGCGAGCGCGTTGTCGAAGATCCAGGACCGCGGCCGGTTGATCCGCCGGGCGAGCGCCTCGCGCCAGCGCAGCAGGCGGCGCAGGCGTGCCTGCTGCTCGGGTGGCGACTTCCACAGCGCGGTGAAGGACAGGTGCGGTTCCGCGTCGGGCACCGGCCCGGCGGCGAGGCGGTCGCAGTCCTCCTGGCACCAGGCAGCCATGCTGCGCTGTCCGAGCTTCGCCGACAGCAGGTCGTGCATCGCCGGCAGGTGCACGACGTCGATCGCCGCGTAGAGCTTCTGCTGCTCGGTGAGGGGGCGCTGCAGCCAGTCGGAGCGCGTCTCGCCCTTGCCGATCTCGACGTCGAGCAGCATCTGCGCCAGGCGCTGGTAGCCGAGCCCCGGGCCGAGGCCGGCGAAGGCCGCGGCGACCTGAGTGTCGAACAGCCCGGCCACCGGCGCGCCGGCGATCGGCGCCAGCGCGACCAGGTCTTCGCTCGCGCTGTGCATGATCTTCACGCAGCCCGCGTCCAGGAGCAGCGGGCCCAGCGGCGCAAGGTTGCCGCAGCCGATCGGGTCGACCAGGGCCGGCGGGCCGTCGGCCTGCAGCTGCACCAGGGCCAGGTCGGGCCAGAAGGTGTTGACCCGCATGAACTCGGTGTCCAGCCCGATCCGGGAGGCGCCTCGAAGGCGGGAGAGCAGGGCGGCAAGGTCGCCTGCGGTGTCGATCCACTCTGCGGTCGGTGCGGTCATGCGCGATGATAAGCCGTTGGCGACCCGGCGGGCTTGTGGCTACACTCTCGGCCGCACGGCGACCCCGGCCGCGAGGGCAGGGGATCGGATCCGGACAGCCGCGTGCCGCATCGTCGGACACCGGCGCACAGAGATCGAGGAGAGGGGCATGCGAGGCGACAGCGACAAGCGCAACGACCGCGGCACGGTGGCATCCGGCGGCCAGGACGACCGGGTGCCGGCGGCGGGGGGCGCGGCGGACCATGCGGCGACCGCATCCGCGCTGCGGCACCGGCGGCGCGCCTTCCTGCAGGGGGCGGCCGCGTCGGCCACCGCCGCGGTGGCGGCCCCCGCGATCGCCCAGTCCGGCCCGTCGGTGCGCTGGCGCCTGCAGTCGAGCTTCCCGAAGAGCCTCGACACCCTGTTCGGCGCGGCGCAGATGTTCTGCGAACGCATCGACCGGCTGACCGGCGGACGCTTCCAGATCCGTCCGTTCGCCGCGGGCGAGATCGTCGGCGGCCTGCAGGTGCTCGACGCGGTGCAGAACGGCACCATCGAGATGGGACACACCGCGAGCTACTACTACATCGGGCGCAACCGGTCCCTGGCCTTCGACACCGCGGTGCCGTTCGGCCTGAACGCGCGCCAGCAGAATGCCTGGATGTACTACGGTGGCGGGCTCGAGCTCATGCGCGAGGTGATGCGCGAGTTCAACGTGATGAACTTCCCCGCCGGCAACACCGGCACCCAGATGGGCGGCTGGTTCCGGCGCGAGATCCGCGGCCTGAAGGACATGCAGGGCCTGCGCTTCCGCATCCCCGGGCTGGCAGGCGAGATGCTGTCGCGCATCGGCGTGCTGCCGCAGGTGATCGCGCCTGCGGACATCTATTCCTCGCTCGAGCGCGGCACGATCGACGCCACCGAGTTCGTCGGCCCCTACGACGACGAGAAGCTGGGTTTCGCCAAGGTCACCAAGTTCTACTACTACCCCGGCTTCTGGGAGGGCGGCGCGCAGCTATCGATGTACGTCGGCCTGAAGGAGTGGGAGAAGTTGCCGCGCGAGTTCCAGCAGGCGATCGACGTCGCCTCCGCCGAGATCAACGTCAACATGCTGGCCGAGTACGACGCGAAGAACCCGCCGGCGCTCGCCCGCATCCAGAAGACCGGCGTGCAGGTACGGCCGTTCCCGCCCGACGTGATGGCCGCGGCACAGAAGGCCGCGTTCCAGATCTACGATGAGGAGGCCGCGAAGAACCCGTCGTTCGCCAAGATCTACGTCAACTGGCGTGCCTTCCGCGAGGCCCAGCACAACTGGCACCGGACGGCCGACCTCACGTTCGACAACTTCGTGCTGACCAATCCGCTCGGCGCGCCGGCACCGGCCGCACCGGCCAGGAAGTAGCGCACCGTACGCAGGGTCGGCATGCCGTAATCCGGGTCAGAGACGAATTTCCGCTCGCCCACCCTGCGCTGCGCGCGCGGCAGCGCCAGACCACAGCGCCAGATGGCAGGGTCAGACAGGAGGATAAATCGTCTCTGACCCGATTTATCGGAAGTTCAGCACCAGGCCGGGGAAGCCGATCAGCAGGCCGACCATGATCAGCTGGATGATGATGAACGGGATCGCGCCGAGGTAGATGTCGATGGTGCGGATCGACGGCGGGGCGACGCTGCGCAGGTAGAAGAGCGCGAAGCCGAACGGCGGATGCATGAACGAGGTCTGCATGTTCACCGCGATCAGCACGGCGAACCAGACCAGGTCGATGCCCAGCTTGTCGGCGACCGGCCCGAGCAGCGGCAGCAGGATGAACGCGATCTCGAAGAAGTCGAGGAAGAACGACAGCAGGAAGATCAGCACATTCACGAACACCAGGAAGCCGGTCTGGCCGCCGGGCAGGCCGGTGAGCAGGTGCTCGACCCAGAGGTCCCCGTCCAGGCCGCGGAACACCAGCGTGAAGATGGTCGCGCCGATCAGGATGAAGATCGCGAAGCTGGTGAGGATGGTGGTCTGTTCCATCGCCTCGCGCAGCACGCGCATGCCCAGGCGGCGGTTGGCGGCGGCGAGCGCGAGCGATCCGAGCGCGCCCATGGCGGCCGCTTCGGTCGGCGTGGCCAGCCCCATGAAGATGGTACCGATCACCAGGAACAGCAGGACGATGGCCGGGATCAGCGCCTTCAGCGCACGCAGCAGCAGCGCGCGGTCGCGCGGCTGGCGCTCGGACTCCGGGATCGCCGGCACCGCATCGGGATACACGAGCGAGACCAGGAAGATGTACAGCGCATAGAGGCCGGTCAGCACCAGGCTCGGCAGCAGTGCGCCGGCATAGACGTCGCCGACCGATATGCCCAGCACCTCGGCCATCACCACCAGCACGATCGACGGTGGCACGATCTGCGCGAGCGTGCCCGACGCGGCGATCACCCCGGTGGACAGGCGCGCGGAGTAGCCGTGGCGGATCATCACCGGCAGCGAGATCAGGCCCATCGCGATCACCGTCGCGGCGACCACCCCTGCCGGCCCGCCGAGCAGCGCACCGACGAAGATCACCGCGTAGGCGATGCCGCCCTTCACCGAGGCGAACACCTGGCCCATGGTCTCCAGCATCTCCTCCGCGATGCCGCTGCGTTCCAGCACCACGCCCATGAAGGTGAAGAACGGGATCGCCAGCAGGGTCTGGTTGGACATGATGCCGAGCACCCGCTCCGGCAGCGCCTGCAGCAGCTGCGGGCCGAACGCACCGGCCTGGATGCCGATCAGCGAGAACGCGAGGCCGACGGCCGCGAGCGAGAACGCGACCGGATAGCCGACCAGCAGGAACACGACCATCGTCGCGAACATCGCCGGTGCGAGCAGTTCGATGCCCATCAGCCTCCCGCGCCCGTGGCGGCCGGCGTCATTGCAGTTGCCGGCGCTGCGCCGGGGCCGGCGCGAGCCCGCGCAGGAAGGCCACGCGCTTGATGATCTCGGACACGCCCTGCAGCGTCAGCAGCGTGAACGCCACCGGGATGGCCAGCTTGATCGGCCAGCGCGCGAGCCCGCCGACATCCGGGGAGGTCTCCCACACGGCGATCGAAGCGGAGACCATCGGCAGCGACAGGACGGTCAGCGCGATGGTGGTCGGCAGAAAGAAGAACAGGCCGCCGAGGATGTCGATCCAGGCCTGGCGCCGCGGCGTCTGCCGTGCGTACAGCACGTCCACCCGCACATGGCCGCCTTGCGCCAGCGTGAACGCCGCACCGAACAGGAAGATCAGCGCGAACATGTACCACTGCAGTTCGAGCAGGCCGTTGGTGCCGAAGCTGAAGCCGTAGCGCAGGATGGCATTGGCGGTGGCGACCAGCACGACGACCAGTGTCAGCCAGCACGCAAGCCGGCCGAGGCGCTCGTTCACTGCGTCGATCGCGCGCGCGGCTGCCAGCAACGTCTTCAAGCACACCCCTCTCTGTCCCTGTCTGCCGATATCAGTACCACGCAGCGCGCCGCCGCGCCAAGGCCGGCAGCGGACCCGGGGCCGAGCAGGCGGGCGAAAGTTGCTAAAATCAAGACTTTGCAGCGTTCCGGAGCAGCCGAATGTTCAGCCAGAATGACCGAATCGAAGGTTTCGACCCCGAGCTGTGGGCCGCCATGCAGCAGGAACGCCAGCGGCAGGAAGACCACATCGAGCTGATCGCGTCGGAAAACTACGCCAGCCCGCGCGTGCTGGCCGCCCAGGGCTCGGTGCTGACCAACAAGTATGCCGAGGGCTACCCGGGCAAGCGCTACTACGGTGGCTGCGAGTTCGTCGACATCGCAGAGACGCTGGCCATCGAACGCGTGAAGCAGCTGTTCGACGCGCCGTTCGCCAACGTGCAGCCGCATTCCGGTGCGCAGGCGAACATGGGTGTCTATCTGGCGATGCTGTCGGCCGGCGACACCATCCTGGGCATGTCGCTCGCGCACGGCGGGCACCTGACCCACGGGGCGACGGTCAACTTCAGCGGCAAGCTGTACAAGTCGGTCGCCTACGGCCTGGACCCGAAGACCGAGGAGATCGACTACGACCAGGTGGCCAGGCTCGCGCGCGAGCACCGGCCGAAGATGATCGTCGCCGGTGCGTCGGCCTATGCGCTTCAGATCGACTTCAAGCGCTTCCGTGCGATCGCCGACGAGGTGGGCGCGCTGTTCCTGGTCGACATGGCGCACTACTCCGGCCTGGTCGCCGCCGGCGTCTACCCGACGCCGGTGCCCCACGCCGACTTCACCACCAGCACCACGCACAAGACCCTGCGCGGCCCGCGCGGCGGCTTCATCCTGTCGCGCAACGAAGCGCATGCGAAGGCGATCAACTCCGCGATGTTCCCGGGCGTGCAGGGCGGCCCGCTGATGCACGTGATCGCCGCCAAGGCGGTCGCCTTCAAGGAGGCGATGGAGCCGTCGTTCCGCACCTACCAGCAGCAGGTGCTCGACAACGCGCGCACCATGGCCGGCGTGCTGCAGGCGCGCGGACTGCGCATCGTATCCGGGCGCACCGACTGCCACCTGTTCCTGGTCGACCTGCGGCCGAAGAAGGTGACCGGCAAGGATGCCGAGGCGTTGCTGGGCAGCGTGCACATGACGGTCAACAAGAACGCCATCCCGAACGATCCCGAGAAGCCGTTCGTCACCAGCGGCATCCGCCTGGGCTCGCCGGCGATGACCACGCGCGGCTTCGGCGCGGCCGAGGTCACCCGTGTCGCGCACCTGATCGCGGATACGCTCGATGCGCCGGCCGACCCGGCCGTCGCGGCGCGGGTGCGCGATGAAGTGAAGGCGCTGTGCGCACGCTTCCCCGTCTACGGTGCATGAGCCCGCGCCAGGCGCAGCCCAGTACCGCACGGCGCCGGTGCCGGTGACCGGCGCATGAAGTGCCCGTGCCCCAAGGGCAGCGACACCAAGGTCATCGATTCGCGCGAGAGCGACGACGGCAAGACGATCCGCCGCCGCCGTGCATGCCTTTCCTGCGACAAGCGGTTCACCACGTTCGAGAAGTTCGAACTGCGCATGCCGCACATCATCAAGGGCAGCGGCATCCGCGAGGAGTACGACGAGGACAAGCTGCGCCTGGGCTTCGAGCGCGCGCTGCACAAGCGCCCGGTGCCGGTCGAGTATGTCGATGCCGCCGTCGACCGCATCGCCCAGAAGCTGCTCTCGATGTCGGAGCGCGAGATCGATTCGCGCAAGGTGGGCGAACTGGTGATGCAGGAACTGCGCAAGCTGGACAAGGTCGGCTACATCCGCTTCGCGTCGGTGTACCGCGACTTCCAGGACGTCGACGACTTCCGCGATGCGATCAAGGAAGTGCAGCGCCTGCCCACGCGCAGGCGCAGGCCGGCTTGATCGGCATGGTCGACGCGGCGGCATCCGGAGCGTGGCCGGCGGCGGACGACGCCTGGATGGCGCGTGCCCTGGCGCTGGCCGGGCGCGGCCTGTTCACCACCACGCCGAACCCGCGCGTGGGCTGCGTGCTGGTGCGCGACGGCCGGGTGCTCGGCGAGGGCTTCCATGCGGTCGCCGGCGGCCTGCATGCCGAAGCCGCCGCGCTGGCCGCGGCCGGCAACGATGCCGCAGGTGCGACCGCGTACGTGACGCTGGAGCCGTGCAGCCACTTCGGCCGCACGCCACCCTGCGCGGATGCGCTGGTCGCGGCCGGCGTGGCCCGCGTCGTGGCGGCGATGGAGGATCCGAACCCGAAGGTCGCCGGCCGCGGCTTCGCGCGCTTGCGTGCCGCCGGCATCGAGGTGTCGATCGGCCTGCGCGCGGCGGAGGCACTCGACCTCAACATCGGCTTCGTGTCGCGCATGACCCGCGGCCGTCCCTGGCTGCGCCTGAAGGTCGCGGCAAGCCTGGACGGGCGCACGGCGCTGTCCAACCGGATCAGCCAGTGGATCACCGGCGAGGCGGCGCGCGCCGACGGCCACCACTGGCGTGCCCGGTCGTGCGCGGTGCTGACCGGCATCGGCACCGTGCGCGAGGACGATCCCCGGCTCACCGTGCGCGCGCTCGAGACGCCGCGCCAGCCGCTGCCGGTGGTGGTCGATTCGCGGCTGCAGCTCGAGCCCGGGGCGAAGCTGCTGGATGCCGGCCGCGCGCTGGTGTTCGCCGCAGTCGACGACCCCGCCGCGCGGCGCGCGCTCGAGGCGCGGGGGGCGGAAGTCGTGCTGGTCCCGAACGCCTCGGGCAAGGTCGACTTGCCAGCGATGCTGCAGGAACTCGGGCGCCGCGGCATCAACGATGTGCTGGTCGAGACCGGTACCCGCCTCAACGGGTCGCTGCTGCGCGAAGGCTGCGTCGACGAACTGCTCGCCTATGTCGCGCCGAGCGTGCTCGGCGAACGCGCCCTCGGCATGTTCGACTTGCCGGCGATGGATGAACTGGCACAGCGGGCCACGTTACGATTCACCGATGTCGTCCGGGTCGGCGACGACCTGCGGCTTCGGCTGCAGGTCGAGCGTACGCCCGGGCCGTTCCCGCACAGGTAGCCGGGCCGTGCCGCCCGCGCACAGAAAGGCAGGTCGCACATGTTCACCGGAATCATCGCCGCCGTCGGCACCATCGTCGAGCGCACGCCGCTGGCCGGCGGGCAGCGCATCGTCATCGACACCGCCGCGCTGGGCCTGGACGATGTCGCGCTCGGCGACAGCATCGCCGTCGACGGCTGCTGCCTGACCGTGGTCGAACGCACGTACGCGCGGGCCGCCTTCGATGTCTCGCTGGAGTCGATCGCGCGCACCGCGGGCTTCGACCTCGGGCGCAAGGTCAACCTCGAGAAGGCGTTGCGACTGTCGGATCGCCTCGGCGGCCACCTGGTCAGCGGCCATGTCGACGGCGTGGGCACCCTGCGCGAGTTCAGCCAGGTGGGCGAGAGCTGGAAGCTGGTGGTCGAGACTCCGCCCGGGCTCGGGCGCTACATCGCCGAGAAGGGCTCGATCACGGTCAACGGCATCAGCCTCACGGTCAACGCGGTTTCCGACGGTCCCGGGGCGGCTGGCGAACGCACCACCGAATTCGCCGTGAACATCATTCCGCACACGCTGCAGATGACCA
>JAJTHE010000142.1 GCA_021298815.1 Betaproteobacteria bacterium
GGCCAGGGTGTCGGCGGTCTCGCCCGACTGCGAGATGGTCACCACCAGTGCGCGCGGGTTGGGCACCGAGTCGCGGTAGCGGTACTCGCTGGCGATCTCCACCTGCACCGGCAGCCGGGCGATCGATTCGATCCACTGCTTCGCGACGCAGCCGGCGTAGTAGCTGGTGCCGCAGGCGAGGATCAGCACCGCGTCCACCTGCGGGAACACGCTCTCCGCGCCCTCGCCGAACAGGGCCGGGTCGATGCCGCCGACGGCTTCCAGCGTGTCGGCGATCGCGCGCGGCTGCTCGAAGATCTCCTTCTGCATGTAGTGCCGGTAGGGTCCGAGCTCGGCGTCGGCCGCCTCGGCGGTGACGGTGCGCACTTCGCGCTCGACGGTGCGCCCGTCGCGATCGACGATGCGGTAGCCCTCCGGCGTGAGGTCGGCGACATCGCCTTCCTCGAGGTAGACGATGCGGTCGGTGGTCCCGGCCAGGGCCAGGGCGTCGCTGGCGAGGAAGTTCTCGCCCTTGTTCTTTCCGACCCCGAGCACGAGCGGTGAGCCGAAGCGGGCGCCGCACAGGCGGTACGGCTCGGCCTTCGCAAACACGGCGATCGCGTACGCGCCGTGGAAGCGGGCGACCGCGCCGCGCACGGCTTCGAACAGGTCACCCTTGTAGAGGTGGTGCACCAGGTGGGCGATCACCTCGGTGTCGGTCTGCGATTCGAACACGTAGCCGAGGGCATGCAGCTCGGTGCGCAGTTGTTCGTAGTTCTCGATGATGCCGTTGTGCACCACCGCGATCTCGCCGCCGGAGAAGTGCGGGTGCGCGTTGCTCGTGCTCGGCGCGCCATGCGTCGCCCAGCGGGTGTGCGAGATGCCGGTGCTGCCGGCCACGCCCTCGTGCTCGACCTGCGCCTTCAGCTCGGCGACGCGGTGCGTGCTGCGGGTTCGTTGGAGCTGGCCGTCCTGGTGCACGGCCACGCCGCAGGAGTCGTAGCCGCGGTACTCGAGGCGGCGCAGGCCTTCGACCAGGACGGGGACGATGTCACGGGAGGCTACGCCGCCGACGATGCCGCACATGGGGGATCAGGCCGCGCGGCTGCCGGCGGGGCGGCAGGGGTGGGTGGGGAGTTTCGGGGGTTTTGACATGGTTTTTGATGATAGCGCCTGCGGGAGAGGTCGCGCAGGATCGTCGTCAGCCGCCGTGATGACACACCTCCTCGCACCTCTTGTCTTGGAATAACAGATTTGTTATTTTGTGTGGACTACCGCATCGAGTACTACAGCGAAGCCGTTGAGGATGAGATCCTCACGCTTCCGGACACACTGGCGGCGCGGTACATCGTGCTCACGCGACGCATGACGGCAGTAGGTGCAAACCTTGGCCCGCCGCACACCGATGCCTTCGGGGATGGACTTTTCGAGTTGCGGCTGAAGGGTGCTGACGGAATTGCGCGCGTCTTCTTCTGCACTCTGATCGGCCGAAGAATCATGATGCTGCACTCGTTCGTCAAGAAGTCTCGGAAGACACCCCTGCGGGAGGTGGAAGTCGCGCGCAAGCGCATGAAGGAGGTCAAGGATGCGAACTCATGAGCAGGTTGTGTCGAAGCTGCTTCGCCGCCCAGGCGTAAGGAAGGAAGTCGATCGTATCGAGCGCGAGGAAGGCGAACTCCTTGATCAACTTCTGAAGGCGAGGCACGACGCAGGACTTACGCAGGCACAGGTCGCCGAACGTATGGGTACCCACCCGCCGTCTGTTGCTCGCCTGGAGCGGGCACTGTCCACTGGAAAGCACTCTCCTTCGTTGGCTACGCTCAGAAAGTACGCCAAGGCCTGTGGTCGTGAGTTGGTGGTTCAGATCGAATAGCCAGCGGGTTACGCGGAGTTCAGGGATGAAAACGTTCTCGGCAGTGATCGAACAGGATTCGGCGACTGGGCTCTACGTTGGCTTCGTCCCTGGTTTCCCCGGCGCCCACTCCCAGGGCGGGACGCTGGACGAGCTTCAACATAACCTGCATGAAGTCATCGCGATGCTGCTGGAAGATCCGCCCAGCATTGACGAGGAAGTATCCATACGGATACAATAAGCCTGTGTTCGTCGTCCGGCAGACTGAAGAGTTCGTCGCTTGGCTCGATTCCCTGAAGGACAAGCGCGCGCAGGTCCGCATCGCGGCGCGCTTGAGGCAGGCTGAATCGGGAAATCTGGGCGACTGGCAGCCGACGGAAGGCGACCTCTCGGAAATGAGGGTGCACTATGGGCCGGGTTATCGCCTCTACTTCGTGCGCCGAGGCAGGGTCATCATTGTCATTCTCAGCGGAGGGGACAAGTCGACTCAGAAGCGGGATATCCGTCGCGCGTTGAAGCTTTCATCTGAACTCGGAGTTGATCTGTGAGCAAAGCCAAACCTCCCGTGAAGCTGGTTGCGTTCGATGCAGCGCGGTACCTCGACGACGACGAAGCTATCGCCGAGTACATGACAGCCGTACTTGAAGCGAACGATCCGGATCTGTTGCTGCTTGCCCTGGGCGACGTGGCTCGAGCGAAGGGAATGGCCCAGGTCGCCAAAGATGCAGGGCTGGGTCGCGAAAGTCTGTACAAGGCCCTTGCGCCTGGCGCGAAGCCGCGATTCGACACCGTCATGAAGGTGGCTCGCGCCTTGGGCGTCAAGTTCACGGCGCACCCTGCGTGAGATAACGGGCTGCCACACCCCGCTACAACCGCCTGCACATGAAGTCCGCCATCGCCGGCCGCACGATGTGCGAGCGGTCGTGGCAGCAGTGCCCGCTGTCTTCCCAGATCAGCGTCTCCACCGGGCCACCCGCCTCGGCTGCCATCCGGGTGGCGTTCTCCATCGGAGTGATGGTGTCGAGGCCACCATGCACGATCAGCAGCGGGCAGCGGATCTTCGCCGCCGCGCCCTCGAGGTCGATGCACTCGAAGAACGTGCGCGCCTCTTCCACCGAGCGCGAGCCGCTGACGTAGACGAAGCCGTCCAGCGTCGCGCGCGGGATCCTCGCCAGGTTGCGCAGGTGGTACATCGCGCCCCAGGCCACCGCGGCGCGGATGCGTGTGTCCATCGACGCGGCCTTCGGTGCGTAGTAGCCGCCAGTGCTGCGGCCGATGATGCCGA
>JAJTHE010000055.1 GCA_021298815.1 Betaproteobacteria bacterium
CTACGACCGCGCGTTCGACACCATCCTGGACGCCAACATCACCACGCTGATCGCCGGCTTCGCGCTGTTCTGGCTGGGCTCCGGCCCGATCCGCGGCTTCGCGGTGACGCTGTGCATCGGCATCTTCACCACCATGTTCAGCGCGGTGCTGGTCTCGCGTGCACTGGTCAACCTCAGCTACGGCCGGCAGCGCAAGGTCGAGAGCCTCTCCGTCTAGTCCCGAACGGACACCAGGATCCGCCATGTTAGAAGTCTACAAGGTCACCCGCGCGCTGCCGTTCATGCGGAACGCGAAGCCGTGGTTCTCCGTATCGGTGATCGCGGTGCTCATCGCCGTCGCCGGCCTGGCCTTCCGCGGCCTCAACCTCGGCATCGACTTCACCGGCGGCACGGTGATCGAGGTCACCTATCCGGAGCCGATCGAGGTGAACACGGTGCGCGAGAAGCTCGCGACCGTGGACATGTCCGACGCGATCGTGCAGAACTTCGGCACCGCGCGCGACGTCCTGATCCGCATCCCGGTCAAGCCGGAGGTGACCAGCGCGCAGTTGTCCGAGGTGGTGCTCAAGGCGCTGCGCGAGCGCGAGCCCAAGGTCGAGATGAAGCGGGTCGAGTTCGTCGGGCCGCAGGTGGGCAGCGAACTGCTCTACGACGGCCTGCTCGCGCTGATCGTGGTCACGCTGGGCATCATGGGCTACCTGGCGGTGCGCTTCGAGTGGAAGTTCGCGGTGGGGGCGATCGCCGCCACCTTCCATGACGTGATCATCGTGTTCGGCCTGTTCGCGATCTTCCAGTGGAACTTCGACCTGACCGCGCTGGCGGCGATCCTGGCGGTGCTCGGCTATTCGGTGAACGACACGGTGGTGGTGTTCGACCGCATCCGCGAGAACTTCCGCAAGCTGCGCCGGGCCACCGTCCCCGAGATCATTGACGATGCGATCACGGCCACCCTGTCGCGCACCATCCTGACCGGCGGCTCGACCATGCTGATGGTCGGTGCGATGCTGTTCTTCGGCGGCGACGTGCTCTATTTCTTCGCGCTGGCGCTCACCATCGGCATCATCGTCGGCATCTATTCGTCGATCTTCGTGGCGAGCGCGGTGACGATGTGGCTCGGCATCTCGCGCGAGGACTTCATCAAGCCGGAGAAGAAGCCGCAGGACGCGCAGGTCTGAGCAGCCGGCCATGGACGCGCTGATCGCGCTCGGCCTGCAGGCCGTCGACATCCTGCTGCACCTGGACGACTACCTCGCCTGGGTGGTCGAGCATTACGGCGCCTGGATCTACGCGGTGCTGTTCCTGATCATCTTCTGCGAGACCGGGCTGGTGGTCACGCCGTTCCTGCCCGGCGACTCGCTGCTGTTCGTCGCCGGCGCGATCGCCGCGGCCGGCGGCATGAACGTGCACCTGATGGTGGGCCTGCTGATCGTCGCAGCCATCCTCGGCGATGCGGTCAACTACCATATCGGTCGCTGGGTTGGGCCGAAGGTGTTCCGCGGCGAGCCGTGGTGGGGCGACCGTTTCTTCAAGGCCGAATACCTGCAGAAGACCCAGTCGTTCTACGACCGCTACGGCGGCAAGACGATCATCATCGCGCGCTTCATCCCGATCGTTCGCACCTATGCGCCATTCATCGCCGGGGTGGCGAAGATGCCTTACCACCGCTTCGCCTTGTACAACGTCAGCGGGGGCGTGCTGTGGGTGGCGTCGCTGGGCTACGCCGGCTACCTGTTCGGCAACATCCCGTGGATCAAGGACAACCTGACGCTGGTCATCCTGGTGATCATCTTCCTGTCGATCCTTCCCGCGATCATCGAGGTGATACGCGCACGGATGGACAAGACGCCACTACCGCCGCCGCCTGCGCCGCCTGCCCCCTGAGGGCCTGCCTCAGACCAGCCGCGCCAGCTCGGCCGCCTTGCCGATGTAGCTGCCCGGCGTGAGCGCGAGCAGGCGTGCCTTGGCGTCCTCGGGCAGCGCCAGCGTGCGGATGAAGGCGCGCAGGTCGTCCTCGGTCATGTGGCCCTTGCCGCGGGTGAAGGCCTTCAGCTGCTCGTAGGGCTCGGGCAGTCCGTGGCGGCGCATCACGGTCTGGATCGGTTCGGCCAGCACTTCCCAGGCGTCGTCCAGGTCGCGCGCCAGGGCCGCCGGGTTGGCCGCCAGCTTGTTCAGCCCGCGCAGGCAGGAGTCGAACGCGAGCAGCGAATGGCCGAACGCGACGCCCAGGTTGCGCAGCGCGGTCGAGTCGGTAAGGTCGCGCTGCCAGCGCGAGACCGGCAGCTTGTCCGAGAGGTGGCGCAGCAGCGCATTGGCGATGCCGAGGTTGCCTTCCGAGTTCTCGAAGTCGATCGGGTTGACCTTGTGCGGCATGGTCGACGACCCGACCTCGCCTTCCTTCACCTTCTGGGTGAAGTAGCCGAGCGAGATGTAGCCCCAGATGTCGCGGTTCAGGTCGACCAGGATGGTGTTCGCGCGCGCGAAGGCATCGAGCAGTTCGGCCAGCGCGTCATGGGGTTCGATCTGGGTGGTGTAGGGATTGAGTTCGAGGCCCAGGCGCTCGACGAAATCGTGGGCGAACTTCTCCCAGTCGAAGTCGGGATACGCGACCTTGTGCGCGTTGTAGTTGCCGACTGCGCCGTTGATCTTGCCGGTGATGCGGATGTGGATGATCCGGTCGCGCGCGGTGCGCAGGCGCCAGGCGAAGTTCGCCATCTCCTTGCCCAGGGTGGTCGGCGAGGCCGGCTGGCCATGGGTGCGCGAGAGCATCGCCAGTCCGGCATGCTCGTGCGCGAGGTCGCGCAGGCGGCAGGCGAGCTTGTTCAGCATCGGCAGCATCACGTCTTCGCGCGCACCGCGCACCATCAGCGCGTAGGACAGGTTGTTGATGTCCTCGGAGGTGCAGGCGAAGTGGATGAACCCGGCCGCCTTCGCGATCGCCGGCTCGGCGGCGAAGCGGTCGCACAGCCAGTACTCCACCGCCTTCACGTCGTGGTTGGTGCGTGCCTCGATGTCCTTCACCGCCTGCGCGTCGGCCACCGAGAACGTGCGCACCGCTTCGTCGAGCGCGGCGATCGCCGAGGGCGGGAAGGGGTCGACCTCGGTGAAGTGCGGTTCGGCCGCCAGCGCCTTCAGCCACTCGACCTCGACCAGCACGCGGTTGCGGATCAGCGCGTATTCGGAGAAGTACGGCTGCAGCGGCTTCAGCTTTGCGGCATAGCGGCCATCGAGCGGCGAGACGGCGGTGAGGGAAGTCAATGCGGCCAGCGCGGCTGATTCGGCGTTCGACATGTTTGCTCGCAGTTCCGGGCGTGCTGCAATGCAACGACCCACGGGGGCAGGATCGTAGCACGCGGGCGCGGAGCGGTTGCTCCGCGCTCAGGCGGTGTCCGGCGGTGCGCCACTGCCCGGCGGCAGGCCTGCCTGCCGGGCCGCCCACCATGCGCGCAGCACGCCCTGGGTGCCGCCCTGGCGGATGATGTCCAGTGCCCGCTCGGGCAGCGGCCGGAACGCCTGGCCGCTGCCCCGCGTGTGATTGAAGAACTCGCCGCTGCGGAAATCGACCTCGACCTCGTCGCCGTCGTCGACCAGGGCCGCGATGCTGGTGCACCCGGTCATGAAGGTGAAGCCCAGGCCGATCAGCGCGCGGTAGGTGTTGTAGGGCATCGATTCGCAGGCGAGCGCGAGCCCCATCGCCTTCATCGCGACATAGGCCTGGATGTGCGCCTTGCCCTTGCCGAAGTTTCGCCCGGCGACCACCAGGTCGCCGGGCTTCGCGCGCCGGTGGAAGTCGGGCCGGGTGGCCTCGAACAGGTGCGGGATCAGCACCTCGGGATCCATCTCGCGCCGGATCACGTAGTCGAACGAGATCATCTGCGCGTCGTGTTCGACATCGTCGCCGAAGCGATGGCAGGTGCCGCGGTAGTGCCACTCGCGCGCGCTCATGCAGGCACCGCCGGGTTCGTGCCGAGCTCCGGGTAGTGCCGCGGGTCCGCGATGCGGCCCGCGACGGCCGATGCAGCCACCGTGGCCGGGCTGCCAAGGTAGCACTTCGAATCCTTCGGTCCCATGCGGCCGGCATGGTTGGTGGCGGCGGTGGAGATCGAAACCTCGCCGGCATCCATCAGGCCCATGTTGCCGCCCGCGCAGGGGCCGCATCCGGCCGGCAGCACCATCGCCCCCGCTTGCATGAACACGCCGGTGAGTCCCTGCTCGGCCATGCGTCGCGCGCACTGTACCGTGCCCGGCACCACGAACAGCCGCGTGCCGTCGGCCACCCGGCGTCCCCTCAGGATGCGCGCGGCCGCCTCGAAGTCTTCGTACATGCCGGAGCCGCAGGCACCCAGGTAGGCATGCTGCACCGGCAGGCCGGCGACCGTGGCCAGGTCGGCGGCATTGGACGGGCTGCCCGGCAGCGCGACCTGCGGCTCCAGCGCCGACAGGTCGAAGGTGAACTCGGCCTCGTAGCGCGCATCGGCATCGCTGTACACCGGTTCGAACGGGGCCTGGGCACGCTGCCGGCACCAGTCGAGCACGCGCGGCGAGGGCGGCACGAACACCCCGGCCACGCCGGCCTCGGTCGGCGTGTTGCACAGCGCGACTCGCTCGTGCACGTCGAGCCGGTCGAGCCCGTCGCCGACCAGTTCGAGGTAGCGGTAGTCGATGTCGATCGGCCGCGGCCCGTTCAGCAGTGCATGGGTGAGCCGGAAGCCGGCATCGCGGCACGACACGCCGGGTTGCAGGCGTCCGGTGAGGGTGACCTTCACCGACGGTGGCACGGTGGTCCAGAGCGTGCCCATCGCGAGCACGCTGACCACCTCCGGGCCGGCGCGCACCGGCACCGCGCCGATCGCGCCGAAGTTCGAGCAGTGCATGTCGCTCGCGAACAGGAACATGCCTGGCGTGACCAGGCCGGCCTCCATCGGGAAGATGTGGCCGTGGCCACCCTGGCCGACATCGAAGAAGCGCCCGACGTTCCAGTCGCGCGCGGCCTTGCGGATCGCAGCACCCCGCGCGGCGGCGCGCGGGCTCAGGTACAGCACTTCATGGTCGGTGGCGAATACCACGCGCTCCGGCCGCGTGATGCGGTCGATGCCCAGCGCGTCGAGTTCGCGCCGTGCGCCCTCGACATGGCCGTCGTGCAGGAACACCAGCGCCGGTTCCGGATAGACGACGTCCCACGGCGAGACCGACGAGGCGCCGCTCGCACGCGCGAGCACCTTCTCGACGGCGGTCATGCCCATGGCGCGCTCCGGGCGTCCGACAGGCTCTTCATTCCTGCGGGATCTTCGCCGCGGCGATCACCTTCGCCCACTTGTCCTTCTCGGACGCGATGAAGCGGGCGAACTCGTCGGGCGTGTTGCCGACCACCTGGAAGCCGTCCTCGGTGAGCCGGGCGCGCACCTCGGCCGAGCCGAGGGCCTTCACGAACTCGGCATGCAGCCGGCGGATGATCTCGGCCGGCGTGCCCGCGGGGGCCAGCACGCCATGCCAGTTGATCATCTCGTAGCCGGGCAGGGTGTCGTTCATCGCGGCGAGCTTCGGTGCATTCGGGATCGGCTTCGATCCGGTATGGGCGATCGCACGCAGCTTGCCCGCGTTGACCAGCGGCCAGGAAGTGCCCTGGCCGCTGAACATCATCGACACCTCGCCGCCCACCACGGCCATCGTCGCCGGCCCGGTGCCCTTGTACGGGACATGCAGCACGTCGACCTTGCCGATGCTCTCGAGCAGCGCGCCGCTGAGGTGCGAGGCGCTGCCGCTGCCGGCCGACGAGTAGGTGAGCTGCCCCGGGCGCGCGCGTGCCAGCGCGAGCACGTCCTTCAGCGTCTTCGCCGGCAGGGACGGGTGCACCACCAGCATCAGCGGGCTGGCGATGGCGAGGGTGATCGGCGCGAAATCGCGGATCGGGTCGTAGGGCAGCTTGCGGTAGAGCGCCGGGTTGATCGCCAGCGTGCCGACATGGCCCATGAACAGCGTGTACCCGTCGGGTACGGCGCGCGCGGCGACCTCGGCCCCGATGTTGCCGCCGGCACCGGCGCGGTTCTCGATGACGACGTTCTGGCCCAGGCCTTCGGACGCACGTGCCCCGAGCGCCCGCGCGACGATGTCGGTGGAGCCGCCGGGGGCGAACGGCACGACGATGCGCAGCGACTTCGCCGGCCAGGCCTGTGCGTGCACGACGGCGGGCACGGACAGGGCGGTGGTCGCGGCCGACAGGGCCACCGCCACGGCCGCCGCTGCAGCAGGGGTGGTGCTGACCGTGCCGTCCATGCGGCGCGCGGGACTGAACATCATCGAAGCCTCCTCCAGCCGGGTCTTTGCCCGACGGTACAATGTTAGCAAACGTGGCCGGTCGCCACGGGAGGAGCGGCACGATGGCGGCATCGACGGCAGCATCGAAGGACGCAGCGAATGCGAAGACCATCGTGATGGTCGCCCCCACCGGCTCGCGCTACATGAAGGCCGACCATCCCGCGATCCCGCTGTCGCCACGCGAGATCGCCGACGATGTCGCTGCCTGCGTCGAGGCGGGGGCATCGGTGGCGCACCTCCATGCACGCGGCCGCGACGGCCGCTCGACGCAGGACCCTGAAGTCTACCGCGAGATCATCGAGCGCATCCGGGAGGCCACCGACGTGGTGATCCAGCTGTCGATCGGCGCCAAGGGCTTCACCGTCGACGAGGCGCTGCGGCCGCTGGTGCTCGAGCCCGAGATGGCATCGCTGCCGATGCGCAACGTCGCGACCCAGCCGGAGGAGGTGCACCAGATGGCCGCCGCGATGAAGCAGCGCCGGGTGGTGCCGAGCGTGGATGGTTCCTCGGTGGCGATGTTCGAGGCGGTGCGCGACCTGCACCGAAGCGGCGTGTTCGCCGATCCGTTGTGCCTGGGCTTCATCCTGGGCGAGCCGGAGACGCGCGAAGCGGCCGAGGCCCGCCTGCGGTCGTTCGCCGCGGCTGCGCCGGCTGGTGCGCTCTGGTGGTGCGCGAAGGGGGGCGCGTTCGCCGCGGAGGTCGCCGCGCTGGCGGTCGGCATGGGCGGGCACCTGCGCGCCGGGCTGGAGGACGTGGTGCCCGGCGAGGGCAGGCCCGCGGTGGGCAACGTTGAACTGGTGCGGCGCGTCGCCGGCATCACCCGTGCGCTCGGCCGCGAGACCGCTACCGCAGCCGAGGTGCGCGCGATGTTCCGGGCCGCCCGCGGCTGAGGGCGCCGGCCGGCTCAGCCCGCGCCGGCGCCCGCCTTGCCGCTGCGCCGGTCTTCGGCGATCGCATCGGCGCTGCGTTGCGCCACCGGCCCGTAGCCGCCGCCGCCCGGCGTGGACACGCGCAGCCGGTCGCCCGCCTGCAGTACCAGCATGCCCTTGGACGGCACCGTC
Source organism: Betaproteobacteria bacterium (assembly GCA_021298815.1). Taxonomy (GTDB): domain Bacteria; phylum Pseudomonadota; class Gammaproteobacteria; order Burkholderiales; family CAIKXV01; genus CAIKXV01. The sequence goes on from JAJTHE010000055.1 coordinate 7,374, forward strand.
TCGATGGATCCGTCCACGCGCAGGATCTCCGAGGTGGCGAGCGCGCCGTCGCCGCCACCGGCCAGGCCCGGTGCCTGCGCATAGTGGCGCTCGCCCCGGTGCGAGATCGACACCGGCCCGTGCAGCACGAGGTATTCGCGCTCCAGCCCGCAGCCGCCGCGGAACGCGCCGGCCCCGCCCGAGTCGGCGCGGATCGCACAGCGAAGCAGGCGGATCGGTGCCTCGAGTTCCAGCACCTCGGCGGTGAGGCTCATGCCGTTGGTCATGTCGGTCGCGATGCCGTCGATGCCGTCATGGCCGAGGGCTGCGCCGCTGCCGCCGTTGATCAGGTCGGTGACCACGAAGCGCCGGCGTGCCGGCCGGCTCGCGGCACCCGGTGTGCCCGGTCGGTCCCGGTTGTCACGGCCGTCCGGCCCGTCCGCGGGCCACTCGCCACCGAAGGCGAGCACCAGCACCGAGGCGGCCGATGCCGCGGGGAAGCGTTCGGGCAGCACCTGGGCCAGCGCGCCGACGATGCACGAGGCGATGCGCTTCATCACCGGCGTGCGGCCGTTCACCGGCGCCGGTGCATCCGGGTTGACCAGGCTGCGCGGCGGCAGCTTCACGGTCACGGGGCGGAAGCATCCGCCGTTGGTCGGGATCGCCGGATCGGTGATCGCACGCACGCCGTAGAACGCGGCCGAGTGGACGCCGGAGGGCACGATGTTCAGGGGCCCGCGCACCTGCGCGCTGGTGCCTTCGAAGTCGAACGTGACGTTGCCCTTGCCGTCGAGGGTCACCGCGACCTCGATGCGGATGCGCCGGTCGAGGTCGATGCCGTCGTTGTCGAGGTAGTCGACGTAGCTGTAGGTGCCTGCGGGCAGCGCGGCCAGCGCCTTGCGGGTCATCGCCTCCGAGCGGTCGAGCAGTTCGGCGAACAGGGCGGTGAGCTGCGGCCAGCCGTAGCGCACGCCGGTCTCGGCCAGCCGGCGCAGCGCGATCTTGCCGGCGGCGAGCTGCGCGTTGAGGTCGCCCTGCAGCGTGTCGGGCAGGCGTACGTTCTGGCGGATCAGCCGCAGCAGGCCGTCGTCGACCACGCCGCGGTGCGCGAGGCGCAGCGCGGGCAGGCGCAGCCCCTCGTGGAAGATCTCGGTCGCATGGGTCGGCACCGAGCCGGCCATGATGCCGCCGACGTCGACCTGGTGCGCCATCGAGGCACTCATCGCCACCACGCGTCCGTCCACCACCAGCGGCATCACCAGCGCGATGTCGGGCAGGTGGGTGCCGCCGAGGTAGGGGTCGTTCATGATGTAGACGTCGCCGTCCTCCATCGAAGCCACCGGGTACTGCGCGAGGATGCTGCGCACCGAGAACACCAGCGACCCGAGGTGGCTCGGGTTGGAACGCGACTGCGCGATCACCGTGCCGCCCGCATCGAACAGGCTGCAGGAGGCGTCGAGCGCCTCCTTCACCACCGGCGAGAACGAGCCGCGAATCAGGCTCCATTGCATCTCCTCGACGATGCTCTCGAGGCGGTAGCGGATCACTTCCAGCAGGACGGGATCGGCGCCGGGCGAGGGGCTCGATCGGGTGGCGGGGGCGCGGGTTCGGGTCATCGGCGTTGGAACGGTGGCGCTGGTGCAAGTCCGGAAAGACTGGGCTACAGGGGCCGGGCTCCGGCCAGGGACCGCCTTCTGCATGCGGCGCGGGAAGTGTACAGGCAGCTGCCAGGCCGATAGTCCGAAAGGACCATTTTTCCCTCACCCGCGGCAGGCGACCCTGTCACGCATCGGGTCCAACATCCACGTCCGGGTGGCAGGTTGATCGCGCAGCCCGCAGCCCGACCGGGGAACGAAGACAATGAAGCGTTGCATGATCGTCTGCCTGCGGGCATTGCTGTGGGCGTTGGCTGCCGTCCTGCCCGTGTCCGGCACGATCCACGCCTCGTCCACCGGGGTGGTGATCAGCCAGGTGTACGGCGGCGGCGGAAATTCCGGCGCGGTGCTGCGCAACGACTTCATCGAGCTGTTCAACGCCAGCCAGGTGCCGGTGGCGATGAACGGCTGGTCGGTGCAGTACGCATCGGCCGGCGGTGCCAGCTGGCAGGTCACCAACCTGCCGTCGGTCACGCTGCAGCCGGGACAGTACTACCTGATCCAGCAGGCGCAGGGCACCGGCGGCACCCAGTCGCTGCCCGCGCCGGATGTCGTCGGCGGCATCCCGATGGGCGCGGGCTCCGGCAAGGTGGCGCTGGTGCGCTCGCAGGTGGCGCTGGCGGTGTCGAACCCGTCCGGCGGCAACATCGAGGACCTCGTCGGATACGCGGCATCGTTCTTCGAGGGCAGCGCGGCTGCACCCGGGCCGGCGAACAACACGGTATCCGCGCTACGGGCGGCTGGCGGTTGCGTCGACACGAACAACAACGGAGCCGACTTCGCGACCGGTCCGGCAAACCCGCGGAACTCGTCGATCGTCGCGCCCTGTCCGGCCACGCAGCCGGTGCTCGGCTCGTGCCCTTCCTTCAGCACGGTGCAGGGCCTGGCGGGTTCTTCCGGCGTCCTGGCGACCGACCTCGACAGCCTCGTCAACGCGGCGTCGATCACCGCCGGAGCCATCCCGGGCATCACGCTGAACAACTTCGTGCCGGCGCCGGCGATCGGTGGCTTCGCCACGGCAAGCATCCAGGTCGCCGCGTCGGTGGTGCAGGGCACCTACCCGGTCACCGTCACCTTCAGCAATGCCGATCCCGAGCCGCAGTCCTTCGATTGCTCGTTGACGGTCACCGTGCTCGCTGCGCCGGGCGCGGTCACGCCGATCTACAGCATCCAGGGATCGGGCAGCACCAGTCCCTTCGTCGGCCAGACGGTGACCACGCGCGGGGTGGTCACCGCCGTGCTGCCGGGACTGCGCGGCTACTTCATCCAGGACGAGACCGGCGACGGAAACGTGCTGACCAGCGACGGCATCTTCGTGTTCAACAACACGCAGGCACTGGCGGTCAGCGTGGGTGAACGCATCCAGGTGACGGCGACGGTCGCCGAGTACAACGCGTTCGTCGCCGGCAATCCGTCGGTGACCCAGCTCACGAATCCGTCGCAACTGGTCAAGCTCGGCACCGGCACGATCGCCCCGGTGGCGGTCGGCCTGCCCGAGGCCGTCGATGGCGACCTCGAGCGCTACGAAGGCATGCTGGTGCAGATCACCTCGCCGATGGTCGTCGCGCAGAACTTCTTCCTCGGCCGCTACGGCCAGCTCACGCTGTCGGCGGGCACGCGGCCGATCAAGCCGACCAACCAGTTCCGGCCGGGCACGCCGCAGGCGATCGCCGCCGCCTCCGCCAACGCCCGTGCACGGCTGGTGCTGGACGACGGCAGTTCCTCCGAGACGCTGTTCAGCGGCGTGGAGAACCCCAACCCGATCCCCTACATCGGCCTGCAGAACACGGTGCGTGCCGGCGACGTGGTCACCAACCTGGTCGGCGTGATCGACTTCGGCCGCATCACCAGCGCCGAAGGCACCAGCGCGATCGTCGACTACCGGATCCATCCGGTGGTTGCGCCGACGATCACCCGCGCCAACCCCCGGCCGATGCTGCCGCCCTCGACCGGGGGCACGACCCGCGTGGCCAGCTTCAACGTGCTCAACTTCTTCACCACGTTCGGCAACGGCCAGACGGCGTCGGGCCAGTCGGGGCAGGGCTGCCTTCCATCGAACACGACCTCCGACTGCCGCGGTGCCGGCACGCTGGCCGAATTCAACCGCCAGCGCACGAAGATCGTCGAGGCGATCTTCGCGCTCGACGCCGACGTGGTCGGGCTGATGGAGATCCAGCGCAACGGCGCGGTGGCGATGCAGAACCTGGTCGACGCACTGAACGTGCGCGCGGGCGCCAACCGCTATGCGATCGTGCCTGAGCCGGCCAGTGGCGTGGGCACCGATGCGATCAAGGTCGGGTTCATCTACCAGCCGGCGCGCCTGTCGCTGTCCGGCGCCGGCCTGTCGGACACGAACCCGATCCACGACCGCCCGCCGGTGGCGCAGGCGTTCGTGTTGCCCAACGGCGCGAAGTTCAGCGTGATCGTCAACCACTTCAAGTCGAAGCGTTGCGATGGCGCCGCCGGCCTGGACCTCGACCAGGGCGATGGCCAGGGCTGCTTCAACGACCGGCGCAGGCAGCAGGCGACGCGCCTGCTGCAGTTCATTTCCACCGTGCAGCAGGCGGCAGGCGACAACGACGTGCTGGTGATCGGCGACCTGAATGCCTACGGCAAGGAAGACCCGGTCGACATCCTCACCGCCGCCGGCCTGCAGGACCTGATCGCCAACTTCGGCGGTACCACTGCCTACTCGTACGTTTTCGACGGCGAGGCCGGCTACCTCGACCATGCGCTGGCCACCCCCTCGCTGGCCGCGCAGGTCGTCGGCGCCGGGCTGTGGACGATCAACGCCGACGAGCCGTCGGTGATCGACTACAACACCGAGTTCAAGCCGCAGGACCTGTACACGCCCGAGGTGTTCCGCTCCTCCGACCATGACCCGGTGCTGGTCGGCATGAACCTGACCGGGCCCGCACAGGCGCAGACCATCACCTTCGTCGCGCCTGCAGATCGTGCGCTGGACAGCGGTCCGTTTGTCGTCTCGGCGAGCGCGACCTCGCTGCTGCCGGTGGTGTTCGGTTCCACCACGCCGCTGGTGTGTTCGGTCAGCGGCGGCACGGTCGCGCTGCTGGCGGTCGGGGCCTGTACGATCACCGCGGACCAGCCGGGCAGCGCGGCGTTCCTGCCGGCGCCGCAGCAGGCACGCACGTTCGCGGTGCTCGCGTCCAGCCAGTCGATCAGCTTCGCGGCTCTCCCGGAGCGCGCGCTCGACCAGTCGCCGTTCCTGGTCGCCGCCACGGCCAGCTCGGGCCTTCCGGTCGTGTTCACCTCGGGCAGCCCGACGGTGTGCTCGGTGTCCGGCAACAGCGTGGCGCTGCTCGCCACCGGGACCTGCGTGCTGCTCGCCGACCAGCCGGGCAACGCCGGCTTCGCCGCCGCGCCGCAGGTGAGCCGCGCGTTCGCGGTGACCGCGGCCAACGGGGCGGTACCGCTGCCGCTCTGGGCCTACCTGCTGCTTGGCGGCGGGCTGCTGCATGCAGCGCTGCGCCGGCAGTCGCGGCTGCGCGACGACGGCCGGCAGGCCGCGCTTCCATCACCCGGGACGAGCAGCACCCGCTCCTTCCAGCCTCGCTTTCTGTCAACCCACGGGAGTCATCGATGATCAGGAAACTTCTCGTATCGAGCATGTTGCTGGCCGGCTCGCTCGCAGCGGTGCCGGCGAAGGCCGTCTCCACGATCGCCTACTGGGACACGCTGGGCGCGCCCGGCAACCAGGCATCCACGGCGGGCGCCGGTTCCACCAACGTCACCGCGGCCAGCCTCCTTCGCGGAACCGGACTCACGCCGAGCGCGGCCGGCAACTCGTTCTCCGCCAGCGGCTGGAACCCGGGCGAGTACTTCAGCCTCGGCTTCACCGTGGCCGATGGCTACAAGGTCTCGCTCGACCGCATGTACCTGGGCTCGCGCTCCTCGAGCACGGGGCCGGGCACGATGGCGTTGTACTACAGCGGCGACGGCTGTTCGACCGCGCTGGCTACCTTCAACCAGTCCCCCGGCGGGAACTTCGTGAACTCGATCGTCGACCTCGCCGCGCTGGCCAACCTCGTGGGCACGGTCGAATTCCGGATCGGCATGGTCGCGGGCGCAGCGGCCAACGGCGGCGCCGTGGGCTCGGCAGGCACGTTCAGGGTCGGTGGCTACTTCGAGAACGGCCTGTTCGAGCGTGACCTGCAGTTCACCGGCACCACGGAAGCCGTCGGCGCGGTCGTGCCGCTGCCCGCGGCTGCCTGGCTGATGCTGGCGGGCCTGGGTGCGCTCGCGACGACTGCCCGTCGGCGCAAGGACTGATCGGCTGCACGGCCCGTCGACGCCGGGCAAGGGCCTGCGCGGCATCGACAGGCCGCGCAGGTCGCTGCGTCGGCTCAGCGCGCCTGGCGGGTGAGGATCAGTTCCCCGCCGGGGGCGACTTGGCCGTTCCAGCCCGTGGGCACCAGCGTGGTGGTGTCGATCTGTTCCACCAGTGCGGGGCCGCTGAAGCATTCCGCGGGCGCGAGCCGGGTTCGATCGATGATGCGCGCGGCGACCTGCGCGTCGGCACCCGGCAGCCAGATCGCGCGGCTGCGCGACTGCGCGGCATCGCCGACGGGCAATGCGGCCGTCGGCAACGAGGCAACGTCGCCCGAATACCCGGACGCGATGCCGTGCACGCTGCGCAGGTTGACGATGCGCGCCGGCTCGCGCGAGCTGTGGCCGTAGATGCGCTCGTGCGCCTCGAGGAAGTCTTCGTACAGCCGCCCGAGCATCGTTGCCGGGTCGCCGGACGCAAGCGGCACCGACACGTAGCTCGACTGGCCGATGAAGCAGACATCGGCGAGGTGGCGCACCGCCATGCGCGGGCCGCTGCCCTCGGGCGTGTAGGCGGCCGCATGGCCTTCTTCGCGCATGGCCGTGGCGCAGGCTTCGTCGAGGGTCGCGAGTCGCGCGAGGATGTCGGCCACGCCTGCATCCGCATCCGCACCGGCGATCGGCCTTGCGCATGCCACCAGCGCCTCGTGCTCGACCGGAGCCGCCAGCAGGCCGATCGCCGACAGCACGCCGGGATGGCGCGGCACCAGCACCTCGGCGATGTCGAGTTCCTCCGCGAGCGCACAGGCGTGCAGTCCGCCGCCGCCGCCGAGCGCGACCAGGCTGAAGCCGCGCGGGTCGATGCCGCGGTGGATCGACGCGAGGCGGATGCCCTCGGCCATCTGCGCATTCACCACGCGGTGGATGCCCAGTGCCGCGCGTTCGATGTCCAGCCCCAGCGGCAGCGCGATGCACTCGCGGATCGCGGCACGCGCGCAGTCGACGTCGAGCGCCACCGTGCCGCCGGCGAAGTTGGCCGGGTCGAGCCAGCCCAGCGCCAGCGAGGCGTCGGTGACCGTGGGCTCGCTGCCGCCGCGCGCATAGCAGGCGGGACCCGGATCGGCGCCCGCCGAGTGCGGGCCGACGCGCAGCGTGCCCGCGCCGTCGAGCCAGGCGAGGCTGCCGCCACCGGCGCCGATCGCGTTCACGTCGACCATCGCCACGCGCACCGGATGGCCTTCGATGGACCCTTCCGAGCGCAGCAGCGGCACGCCGTCGGCCGCCAGTGCGATGTCGCAGCTGGTGCCGCCGATGTCCACCGAGATCAGGTCGCGCCGGCCGACTGCGCGCCCGGTCATCGCGCCGCCGATCGCACCGGCGGCCGGGCCGGAAAGGAACAGGCGCACCGGCCGTGCGCGCGCGACGCGCGCCGAACTGACGCCGCCGCGCGACTGCATGATCTGCAGCCGTGCCGGGACGCCCGCGTCGGCGAGCCCGCGCTCCATCTGCGACAGGTACTGGTCGAGCACCGGCTTCACATAGGCGTCGAACGCGGTCACGCAGGCCCGTTCGTACTCTCGGAACGCCGGGTCGACCTCGGAGGACAGCGACACCGCGAGCTGCGGATGCCTGGCCAGGATCAGTTCGCGTGCGCGCCGCTCCTGCGCCGGGTCGAGGAAGGAGAACAGGAACACGATCGCGATCGCGCGCACGTCGAGCGCGACCAGTTCGTCGACCGCGGCGAGCAGCGCAGCTTCGTCCAGCTGCTGCACCACCTGGCCGCGCGCATCCAGCCGGGCAGGCACGTCGCGCCGCAGGTGTCGCGGCGCGAGGAACACCGGCGCCTGCGGCTTGAGCACGGTGTCGTAGATCTCGCGCCGGTTGCCGCGGCCGATCTCGAGCAGGTCGCGGAAGCCTTCGCTCGCGATGAAGCCGATGCGGGCACCCTTGCGTTCGATCACCGCGTTGGTGGCCACGGTGGTGCCATGCACGAAGCGGCCGATGGTCGACGGATCGACGCCCCAGGCATCGCGCAGGTGGTTCACCGCATCGAGCACCGCACGGGCCGGGTTGGACGGGGTGCTGCGCAGCTTGGCGAGCCTGAGCGTGCCGTCCGGAAGCACGCAGACCAGGTCGGTGAAGGTGCCGCCGATGTCGATGCCGACGACGGCCTGGCCGCCGCTCATCGCGCCGCTCATCGGTTCGCCAGTTCGGCCAGGGTCGCCGCCAGCACGCGGGCACCGGCGGCGAGGTCGGCGGGCTTCGCGTTCTCGGCTTCGTTGTGGCTGATGCCGCGCTCGCAGGGCACGAAGATCATGCCGGTGGGGCACAGGCGGCTCAGGTACATCGCGTCGTGGCTCGCGCCCGACGGCAGGCGCATCGAAGGCAGGCCGACCGCACCGGCGGCGGCCTCGACCAGCCCGACGATGGCAGGGTCGAAGCCGGTCGGGTCGTCGTGCAGCGTCGGCGTGATCCTGACCTCGCAGGGACCGGCCAGTGCGCGGCAGGTCGGCTCGACCGCCTCGCCAAGGCGGGCGATGGTCGCCCGGTCGGGGTGCCGGATGTCCACGGAGAACAGCACATGGCTGGGCACCGAGTTCGGCGAGTTCGGCGTGACCAGCATGCGCCCGACGGTGAAGCGCGTGACATCGGTGGGGTCGGCGGTGAGTTCGCGCAGCGCGGCGATCATCGCCACCGCATGGCGCAGCGCATCGCGGCGCAGCGACACCGGCGCCGTGCCGGCATGCGCGCTCTCGCCGGACACCTCGACATTGAACCAGCGCATGCCCTGGATGCCGGTGACCGCGCCGACCTGCAGCGCCGCCGATTCCAGCAGCGGGCCCTGCTCGATATGGGCTTCCACATAGGCGGCGACGCGTGCGCCGGCCGGGCGGCGTGCCGCATCGGGCGTCGCGGCGAGGGTCTGCGCCAGCGCGTCGCCGAGGCGGATGCCGGCGTTGTCGCGTACCTCGATGAAGTCGTCGACGCTGCGCGCACCCGCGAACACCATCGAGCCCATCGTGCACGGCGGGAAGCGGCCGCCTTCCTCGTTGGTCCAGGCTACCACCTCGACCGGTGCACGCGTGCGCACGCCGGCTGCATCCATCGCCTCCAGCGCCTCCAGCCCGGCGAGCACGCCATAGATGCCGTCGAAGCGGCCGCCCTTGGGCTGGCTGTCCATGTGGCTGCCGGTCATCACCGGCGCGGCGGACGGATCGAGCCCCTCGCGGCGCAGGAACAGGTTGCCGATCGCATCGACGCTCACCGCGAGGCCGAGCTCTCCCGCCCACGACAGCAGCAGCGCGCGCGCCTCGATGTCCTCCGGCGACAGGGCAGGGCGGTTGACGCCCTCGCCCGGGATCGCGCCGATGCGCGCCATCGCGGCGAGCCGGCCCCACAGCCGCTGCTCGTCCACCGATGCCGCGGCGGCGAGCGAATCTTCACGCAGGGCGGCCACGGTCACTCGATCTTCGCGCCGGATTCGCGGATCACCTTCGCCCACAGCGCGATCTCCGAGGCGATGATCGCGCGCAGTTCCTCCGGCGTGCTCGATCGTGGTTCGAAGCCGATGTCCAGCAACCGCTTGCGCAGTTCGGGGTTGGCCAGCGCCTTCACCATCTCGCCGTTCAGGCGGGTGATGATCTCCTTCGACACGCCGGACGGGGCCATCATGCCGAACCAGTTTTCCGCGGCGTATCCCTTCAGGCCGGACTCCGCGACCGTCGGCACGTCCGGCAGCACATTGGAGCGGCGCGAGGTGGCCACCGCCAGCGCGCGCAGCTTGCCGCCGCGGATGTGGTGCAGGACGGCCGGCACGCTGTCGAACAGCAGCACGACCTGGCCGCCGAACAGGTCGGCGAGCGCGGGCGCGCTGCCCTTGTACGGCACATGCACCGCGTCGATCTTCGCCATCGAACGCAGCAGTTCCTGTTCCAGGTGCGAAAGGGTGCCGTTGCCCTGCGAGGCCCAGCTCAACTGCCCGGGCCGGGCGCGGGCGAGGGCGATCAGGTCCTGCACGCCCTTCACGGGCAGCGACGGGTGGGCGATCAGCACGTGCGGCGAGTTGGCGGCGAGCGAGATCGGCGCGAGGTCCTTCTGCAGGTCGTAGCCGAGCTTCTGGTACAGCGTCGCGCTGATCGAATGCGTGGTGATCGCCGCCATCAGCAGCACGTAGCCGTCTGCCGGCGACTTCGCCACGACCTCGGCACCGATGTTGCCGCCGGCCCCGGGCCGGTTCTCGAACAGGATCTGCTGGCCGAGGGCCTCCTGCAGCCGCGCGGCGACCGGCCGGCCGACGAGGTCCACGGCGCCGGCCGGCGGGAACGGCGCGACCAGGCGGATCGGCCGTGTCGGCCAGGCCTGCGCCGAGGCCGGCGCAGCCGGCACCGCGAGCAGCAGGGCGGGCAGCAGGGCGGTGAGGGCGGTCGGTGGTGCGAAGGCGGACGCCGCAAGGGGCGCAGGCGCGGCGGGTGCGGCAGGCACGCTGGAGGAATGGAGAAACACGCGATACTCCGGAAGAGGGATGAGGTACGGTGGCAGGGGCGGAGCAATAAGCGTACCGTCGCGCCGAGAATACCCATAAAACGAGAGAAGGGCGCCCGGACCGACCGTGGCAAGCCCGCGAAAGGGAGACAGGATGGACACGACCCGCCGACCCGCGACGTTCAGTGCCGCGCCGTTCAGTGCCGCGCTGGCCCGTGCACTGCTGCCCGCGGTGGCGCTGCCGTTCGCGGCCGCCGCCGACATCGCCCGGGCACAGGAGTTTCCCGCCCGGCCGGTACGCATCGTGATCGGCTTTCCGGCCGGTGGCCCGGCCGACTTCTTCGCGCGCACGCTGGCCGAACCGCTGTCGAAGCAGTGGGCGCAGCCGGTGATCGTCGACAACCGGGCCGGGGCGAACGGACTGATCGCCGCCGAGTTCGTGCTGCGCGCGCCGGCGGACGGCCATTCGCTGTACCTGTCCAGCGCCGGGGCGCTGGTGATTCAGCAGCACCTCCAGCTCAAGATGCCGTTCGAGACGCTGGTCGACTTCGCGCCGGTCTCGCACGTGGTGTCGGTGCCGGAACTGCTGGTCGCGCATCCGGCGTTGCCTGCGGCAAGCGTGAAGGAACTGGTCGCGCTGGCGCGTCGGCGGCCCGGCCAGATCACCTTCGCCTCGACCAGCACCGGCAGCATGCCCCATCTGGCCGGCGAGCAGTTCAAGGCGGCCGCCGGCATCGACATCACCCATGTCCCGTTCAAGGGCGCCGCGCCGGCGGTCACCGACGTGGTCGCCGGCCATGTGCAGATCCTGTTCGCCGACCTGCCGATCCTGCTGCCGCAGGTGAAGGGTGGCAAGCTGCGGCCGCTGGTGCTCGCCAGCAACCGGCGCCATCCGCTGCTGCCCGACATCCCGACCACCGCGGAAACGGGCATGCCGGGCGTGCTCGCCGACAACTGGTACGGCGTGATGGTGCCGGTGAAGACGCCCGCGGCGATCGTGGCGCGGCTCAACCAGTCGCTGGTGAAGACGCTCCAGGATCCGGCCGTGCGCACCCGCCTGGCCGACCAGGGCGCGGAAGCCACCGGCGGCACGCCCGAGCAGTTCGCCGGGTCCGAGCAGTTCGCCGGGTTCATCCGGACCGAGGCGGCGCGCTGGGGCCAGGTGGTGAAGGCAGCCGGGCTGAAGCCGGAGTGAACGCCGCCGGCGCGGGGTCCGCGGCGTCGTCCGCGGGCCCGGCTCAGGCGATGATGCCGCCGCCCAGGCAGACCTTCGACTCGTAGATCACGACCGACTGGCCGGGCGTCACGGCCCATTGCGGTTCGGAGAACGCCACGTCGAACGTGGTGCCATGCGCCATCGGCAGCGCGCAGGCGGTGTCGGACTGCCGGTAGCGCGTCTTCGCCGAGTAGACCCAGTCGACATGCGGCGCCTGGCCGGACACCCAGCTCGCATCGATCGCCGACAGGTGGTCTGCGAGCAGTGCCGGGTGGTCGTGTCCCTGCACCACGTAGAGGATGTTGCGCGCGAGGTCCTTGCGCGCGACGTACCAGGCCTCGCCCGGGCTGCCGTCCGCGCGTCCGCCGATGCCCAGCCCCTGGCGCTGGCCGATGGTGTAGTACATCAGGCCGATGTGCTCGCCCACCACGGTGTCGTCGAGCATCCGCGTCTCGCCGGGTTCCTTCGGCAGGTAGCGGTTGAGGAACTCGCGGAACGGCCGTTCCCCGATGAAGCAGATGCCGGTGCTGTCCTTCTTGTCGGCCACCGGCAGGCCTTCGCGGCGCGCGATCTCGCGCACTTCGCGCTTGGGCAGCTGGCCGAGCGGGAACAGAGTGCGCGACAGCTGCGCCTGGTTCAGCCGGTGCAGGAAGTAGCTCTGGTCCTTGGTGCCGTCCTCGGCCTTCAGCAGCTGGAACAGGCCGTCGCGCTCGCGCACCTGCGCATAGTGGCCGGTGGCGATCATGTCGGCGCCGAGCCCCATCGCATGGTCGAGGAAGGCGCGGAACTTGATCTCGGCGTTGCACAGCACGTCCGGGTTCGGCGTGCGGCCGGCCTGGTACTCGGACAGGAAGGTGGAGAACACCCGGTCCTTGTACTCCGCGGCGAAGTTGACCTGGTCGATCTCGATGCCGATGCGCTCGGCCACCGACACCGCATCCACGAGGTCTTCGCGCGAACTGCAGTACTGGTCGGTGTCGTCGTCCTCCCAGTTCTTCATGAACAGGCCGACCACGTTCCAGCCCTGCTGCCGGAGCAGCAGGGCCGCGACCGAGGAGTCGACGCCGCCGGACATGCCGACGACCACCGTGCGGCCCTTCATCGCAGGGGCCTCGCTGCCGGCAGGGCGCGGCGCCGGCTCACGGGTGATGCCTGATCAGGTCGAGCGGATGGCGGTGGCCGGCGAGGTAGTCCTCGACGCATTCGAGCAGCAGCGGGCTGCGATGGCGGTCGCGGCCGGCGCGGATCTCGTCCGGTGTCTGCCAAAGCGCACGCACGATGCCGGTGTCGAGCGCACGTCCGGGCTCGTGGCCGGTGATCCTGCCGGCGAACGCGAAACGCAGGTAGGTGATCGGCGAGTCGGCCAGCGGCAGGCTGTAGATGCCCACCAGCGCCGTCGGCGTGAAGTGGTAGGCCGATTCCTCGAGGGTTTCGCGGGCGACCGCCTCCAACAGGGTCTCGCCCGGATCCCAGTGGCCGGCCGGCTGGTTCAGGCGCAGTCCGCTGCTGGTTTCCTCTTCGATCAGCAGGAAGCGTCCGTCGCGCTCGGCGATGGCGGCGACCACCACGTTCGGTTTCCAGATCTCCGTGCTCATGGCTGGATTGTAATCGTGGCCGACGGGCGTACCGGGAGCCCCAAAAGAAAAACGGGCCCGAAGGCCCGTTCTTCAAGCGAGAAAGCTCGCGGCAAGAATTACTTCTTGTCGGCTTTTTTCTCGGTCTTCTTGGCGTCGTCTTTCTTCGGCTCGGCAGCAACGACGATCGACGAAGCGGTAACAGCAGCGAACAGGCCGGCCAGGACAGCAGCGATCATTTTTTTCATGGTGTTTCCTCTAGAGGTTGGACTGATCTGTACATATGCCGAAGTACCTCGGCAGTGACAGTAACGAGCCTTTTCCGGAACGGTTGACAGAACCGTGAAAGGCTTCGTCAGCCTCACGCAGGCTGGCTGCGCGCGGCGGCAGGAGTGTATCCGAGCTTCGGCCGCTGTGCTACGTGGCCCGGAGGGGATCGCAACGGGTCGGTTGCGGCCGCCTTTGCGGCGCATGCCGGCAGCCGGCGGGCGGCGCATGAAGCCTTTCCTGTCAAGGACTTGGGTGCGATGGGGCAGGCGGCAGACGCACGCGTGCGCGGCCGCGCCGCCGGCAGTCTGGATCCGGCGGCGGCATCAGGCCCATGGGCGCGTCCGGCTGCGCCCGGCAATCCTGACAACCGGACGAAAATCGGGCCGACGCCGGCAGCCGCCGGACGGCGATTGCCGGGCCGCGCGATGCCATCCGCGTGGCATCGCTGGCGCATGCGAACCGCGCCGGCCGGTGGCCCGCGCCGGTGCCGGGCCGCGGCCTGGATCGCAGCGGCGCCGGCTGCCCGGTCAGGTGCGGTTCAGCCGGCGCGCTGGATGTTCGACGCCTGCTTGCCCTTCTGGCCCTGGGTGACGTCGAAGGTGACCTTCTCGCCTTCCTTCAGGGTCTTGAACCCGTTCATCGTGATCGCCGAGAAGTGCGCAAACAGGTCTTCGCTGCCGTCGTCGGGCGTGATGAATCCGTAGCCCTTGGAATCGTTGAACCACTTAACCGTGCCAGTTGCCATGACGTACCGTCCTCATCCGTTCTGCGTCGATTGAAGGCGAAGCCCTTGCCCTGACATCTGGCACCCTCATCTACACCTGAACGAAACCCACGGGGACGCAGTCCCGTGAATGGACGTGGAAGTCCTAGATTCCAGTTCAGACCCCGCCAGACTTCCGCTTTTTTACGCCGGTTGCGTCAGTGCCGTCAAGCGGACGGGACCGCCCCGCTATTTGGGGAAACAGGGCGGCAGGCTCTTGCAGTTTTCACCATAATGCCCACAATGGCATGTGAAAGGTTGCATGAGTGCGGAAGCAGAAACCAACCCCAGTGGTGGCGACAGTGGCGACAGCGGGAACGGTGGCGGTGACGGCATCGTGCGCTGCGGCAACGATGGTGGTGACAGCGGCAATGTCGGCAAGGGCGACGAAGGCGATGGCAGTCCAGGGCTCGGACGGAACCGTCCTCGAAGCGAAGAAAAGTCGCGTGAAACCGCCGCCGATGTTCAAGGTGTTGCTGCTCAATGACGATTACACCCCTATGGATTTCGTAGTGGCCGTTCTGCAGTCGATCTTCGCCATGACCCGCGAGCAGGCAACCCAGGTGATGCTGAAGGTGCATCGCGAAGGCATGGGTGTCTGCGGCATCTACCCGCGGGACCTTGCGGAGTCGAAGGTGGAACAAGTGTTGGCGTTCGCGCGCAAGCACCAGCACCCCTTGAAGTGCGTGATGGAAGAGACCTAGATGATCGCTCAGGAACTGGAAGTCAGCCTCCACATGGCCTTCATGGAGGCAAGGCAGAAACGCCATGAATTCATCACGGTGGAACACCTCCTGCTGGCGCTGCTCGACAATCCGTCGGCCTCCGAGGTGCTCAAGGCCTGCGTGGTCGACATCGAGGACCTGCGCAAGACGCTCGCCGAGTTCGTGGCCGAGCACACGCCGGTGGTCAATGGCGAGAACGTCGACACCCAGCCCACGCTCGGGTTCCAGCGGGTGATCCAGCGGGCGATCCTGCACGTGCAGTCGTCCGGCAAGAAGGAGGTCACCGGCGCCAACGTGCTGGTCGCCATCTTCGGCGAGAAGGATTCCCACGCCGTGTACTTCCTGCACCAGCGCGGCGTGAACCGCCTCGACGTGGTGAACTTCATCTCGCACGGCATCAGCAAGGTGCCGCAGACGCCCCAGCCGGCGAAGGCCGAGGCCGAGGCCGAGACCGAGCAGGAGCAGCAGGGGGGCGGCGCCCTCGAGGCATACACGGTCAACCTGAACCAGCTGTCGCTGGCGGGCAAGATCGACCCGCTGATCGGCCGCGACCGCGAGGTCGAGCGGGTCATCCAGACGCTGTGCCGCCGGCGCAAGAACAACCCGCTGCTGGTCGGCGAGGCCGGGGTCGGCAAGACCGCGATCGCGGAAGGCCTGGCGCGCCGGATCGTCGAAGGCGACGTCCCCGACATCCTGCGCAAGTCGCAGGTCTACTCGCTCGACATGGGCGCGCTGCTCGCCGGCACGAAGTACCGTGGCGACTTCGAGCAGCGGCTGAAGGCGGTGCTCAAGCAGCTGCTCGACAACCCGAACGCGGTGCTGTTCATCGACGAGATCCACACACTGATCGGGGCAGGTGCAGCCTCGGGCGGCACGCTCGATGCATCCAACCTGCTCAAGCCGGCGCTCGCGCAGGGCCAGCTCAAGTGCATCGGCGCGACCACCTATGCCGAGTACCGCGGCGTGTTCGAGAAGGACCATGCGCTGTCGCGCCGGTTCCAGAAGATCGACGTCACCGAGCCTAGCGTGTCCGAGACGGTCGAGATCCTGCGCGGCCTGAAGAGCCGTTTCGAGTCGCACCACGGCGTGAAGTACACCGCTGCCGCGCTCAGCTCGGCGGCCGAGCTTTCGGCGCGCTTCATCAACGACCGGCACCTGCCCGACAAGGCGATCGACGTGATCGACGAGGCCGGTGCGGCCCAGCGGGTGCTGCCGAAGACCCGCCAGCGCAAGGTGATCGGCAAGCACGAGATCGAGGACATCGTCGCCAAGATCGCGCGCATCCCGCCGCGCAACGTGTCGTCCGACGACCGCACCGCGCTGAAGAACCTCGACCGCGACCTGCGCGCGACGGTGTTCGGGCAGGACAAGGCGATCGACGCGCTGGCAACGGCGATCAAGATGGCCCGTGCCGGCCTTGGCAATCCCCAGAAGCCGATCGGCTGCTTCCTGTTCAGCGGCCCGACCGGCGTCGGCAA
>JAJTHE010000095.1 GCA_021298815.1 Betaproteobacteria bacterium
CTGGCCACGGTGGCGAGGCGGGCGGGGCGGGCGGGGCGGGCGGCGGAACCGCGGGTGCGAGCGGGCATGGTAGCGTCGTGCGAGAGGGCTGGAATGGCGCGGGGCGCAGGACGCGCCGGGTGGGCAGGATGTGCCTGCCCGCTGCGGCTCGCTGCGTGGAGGCGCGAGTATAGCGGCGGCCCGTGCGGGCTCCGCTGCCTGCCGTCCTGCACGGCGCCTGCGTGCCGCGCCCGTGCGGAGCCTGCCCCGCCCCTGGGGGCTGGAGCCCGTGGCGCCCGGAAGGTATCCTTCGCCCGATCGCGCCGGTGGCGCCAGCGCCGGCTCCAGACCGGCCCGGCCGCAGGCGTCCCTGGAGGAGTTTCTGCATGAACGCGTTTCGCCTGCCCGCGCTGGCCGCCCTGGCCTGCCTGTCCGTTCCCGTCCTCGCCGCGGAAGATCCCTTCCCGGCGCGTCCGCTGACCATCGTCAATCCGAACGCGCCCGGCGGCTTCGTCGACATCGTCGCACGCGGGCTCGCGGCCTCGATGCAGCGCCAGCTGCGCCAGCCGGTGCTGGTGGTCAACCGGCCGGGCGCCAATTCCGCCATCGGTTCGGCGGCGGTGGCCAACGCGGCGCCCGACGGGTATACCCTGCTGCTGCAGTCGCCGGCGTTCGCGGCGATCCCGGCCATCGACGAGTTGTTCCAGCGCACGCCGACCTACCAGTTGTCGCAGTTCGTCCCGATCGCGCAGATCACGGCAGATCCTGCAATGCTGCTGACGCATCCGTCGCTGCCGGTGCGCACCGTGAAGGACTTCGTCGCACTGGCCAAGGCGCGTCCGGCCGACTTCCTGGTGTCGTCATCGGGCACCTACGGCACCACCCACCTGCCGATCGCGATCCTGGAACAGGCCGTCGGCATCCGGCTGCGCCATGTGCCGTATACCGGCGGTGCGCCGGCGATGGCAGCCGTGGTCGGAGGCCATGCCACCGCGGTCGCCTCCGCGCCGAGCGTCGCGATGCCGCAGGTGAAGGCCGGACGGGTGCGCGCGATCGCCCAGTGGGGATCGGCGCGGCTGGCCGCCTTCCCGGACGTGCCGACGTTCCGGGAAAGCGGCATCGACATCGAGTTCACCCTGTGGACCGCCCTGTTCGCGCCGGCGAAGACCCCGCCGGCCTCGCTGAAGATCCTGCAGGATGCGGTGCGCGCGGCGGCGCAGGACGAGGAGTTCCGCAACTCGATGACCCGGTCGCTGTCGACGGTCGCCTACGTGGACGGGCCCGAATACCTGGCCGCCTGGCAACGCGAGGTGAAGCGCATCCAGGCATCGGTGCGCTTCATCGGCCGCACGGAAGAATAGCGCGACCGACAGCTCGACCGACGACGCGACCGTCAGCGCGACGGGCAGTGCGCCGGTGCAGCCGGTCAGGCGACCGGCGCGGTGTCGCGGCCGCGGGTGGCGTCGACCGCGATGCTGCCGGCGGCGATCTCGGCCGCCGCCTCGTCGCCGGAGAAGACCAGTTCGATCTCGGCGCCATCGGGGTCGCGGAAGAACACCTGCACCAGATTGCGGTCGGGCACCGTGAACGACTGGTGCCGGATGCCCAGCCGGTCGAGCGTGGCACGGGTCTCGGCGAGGCCCGAAGCGCGGAAGGCGACATGGTCGAAGGCGTCGCGCTTGCTGGAATCGGGGACGCGGGACGTCGAGATGTGCAGGATCGCCTGTTCGCCGAGGTACATCCAGGCACCGGGGCGGCCGAAAGGCGGGCGCTCGCCGTCGCGCAGGCCGACCACCTCGGCATAGAACCGGCGGGCGCGGTCGAGGTCGGCGGTGCAGATGTTGTAGTGGTCCAGGGCTTCGATCGGCATGGTCTTTGCATCCTCCTTGGCACGGCAGGAGTGTCCGTGCGATCGCCCGGGGCGGTCAAGGCGCCTTCCGGGTTTCGTTCGGATAAACTAGGGGGTTATTCCCATCCGACACTCGAAGCCTCCTAAGTGCGCCTGACCGAAATACGCCTGTCCGGATTCAAGTCGTTCGTCGATCCCACGGTAATCCGCCTGCCTGGGCAGATCGTCGGCGTCGTCGGTCCCAATGGCTGCGGCAAGTCGAACGTGATCGATGCGACCCGATGGGTGCTCGGCGAGTCTTCGGCCCGCCACCTGCGCGGCGAGACCATGCAGGACGTGATCTTCGCCGGGTCGGCCGCCCGCAAGCCGGCCAACCGGGCCAGCGTGGAACTGGTGTTCGACAACAGCCTCGGCAAGGCCGGGGGCCAGTGGGCGAGCTACGCCGAACTTTCGGTGAAGCGCGTGCTCGAGCGCGACGGCGAGTCGGCTTACTACATCAACAGCCAGCACGTGCGGCGGCGCGACGTGGCCGATGTGTTCCTCGGCACCGGCCTGGGCGGGCGCGGCTACGCGATCATCGAGCAGGGCACCATCTCGCGCATCATCGATGCCAAGCCGGAAGAGCTGCGCGTGTTCCTCGAAGAGGCGGCCGGCGTGTCGCGCTACCGCGAGCGGCGGCGCGAGACCGAGAACCGCCTGTCCGACGCAAGGCAGAACCTGGCGCGCGTCGACGACATCCGGCTCGAGCTCGAGCGTCAGATCGAACGGCTGACCTCGCAGGCGGGGGTCGCGGCGCAGTTCCAGCAGCTCACCACCGAACTGACCTCTGCGCAGGATCTGCTCTGGTACCTGCGGCGCACCGAAGCGAGTGCCCAGCGCGAACGCCAGCAGCGCGAGGTCGAGCGCCTGTCGATCGAGCTCGAGACCGAGACCGCGCGCCTGCGCGAGGTCGAGAAGCGGCTGGCGACCACCCGCGACGACCAGCAGGTCGCCAACGACGCGGCGCGGCTGGCGCAGGGCGAACTCTACGAATCGAATGCCGAGGTGGCGCGCCTCGAGCAGCAGCTTTCGCACCTGCGCGACACCCGGTCGCGGGTGGAGGGGCAGCGGGTCCAGGCGAAGGCGAGGCTGGAGCAGACCCGCGAGCGGCGCGACGGGCTGATCGCAAGCCTCGGCCAGTGGCAGGAAGATGCGCGGACCCTCGAGGCTCAGGCCGAGGCCGCGCGCACCAACGCCGAACATGAATCCGCGCTGCTGCCGCAGGCCGAGGATGCCGCGCGCGATGCCCATGCACGCGTGCGCGAAGCCGAGCGCGCGCTGGCGCAGGCCGAGCAGCTGTGGCAGGTGGAAGAGACCCGGCGCGGTTCATCGCAGCGCCTGGCCGAGCAGCTCGGCCAGCGGGCACAGCGCCTGGCCGCCGAGCGCGCCGGCCTGCAGCCGCCGGACCGGGACGCGCTGGCCTCGATGCAGGCCGCGGTGGCCGCCCTGGGCGCGCAGCTCACCGAGATGCGTACGGGCGCATCGTCGGCCGAACAGACGCTGGTTCAAAGCGAGATCGCGGCGCGCGAGGCGCAGTCGGCGGTGGATGCGGCCAACCGCGAGCTGACCAAGGTGCAGGCGCGGCGCGACGCGCTAGAGCAGCTGCAGAGCAGGCTCGCCAACGCGCAGGCCACCCGCGACTGGGCGGCCCGGCACGGGCTGGCGAATGCCCGCCGGCTGTGGCAGGGCCTGCGCATCGAGGAAGGCTGGGAGAACGCGCTGGAGGCTGTGCTGCGCGAGCGGCTGAATGCGTTCGCGGTCGAGCGCATCGAAGGCGATGCAGGCTGGTTGTCGGACATGCCCGGCGCCAAGGTCGCGGTATACGAGCTGTCCGCCGGCGTTTCCACCACCGGCTCGCTGGGCGTGCTCGGACGGCCGCTGCGCGAACTGGTGAGCTGCGAGGATGCGCGCACCGAGCCGGTGCTCGGCGACTGGCTCAGCCAGGTGTTCGTCGCCGGCTCGCTGGACGAAGGCATGCGCCTGCGCGAGCGCCTGCCGGCCGGCGCGATGATGGTGACGCGCGAGGGCCACCTGCTCAGTCGCTCAAGCGTGGTGTTCTATGCGCCCGATTCCGAGGTGCACGGCGTGCTGGCGCGCCAGCGCGAGATCGAGGCGCTGGCTGCCCAGATCGAGACGCTGTCGGCCCGGCTCGCCGAGGCGCGCAGCCGCCATGTCGAGGCGACCGAGGCGGTGGCCGGCGCGCGGCGCGACCTCGCCGACAAGCGACGGCTCGCCGACGAGTTGCGGCAGAACCAGCATGCCTCGCAGATGCAACTGGTGCGCCAGACCGAGCAGGCCGACCGGGCCGAGCAGCGGCTGGCGCAGATCGACCGCGAGACGGCGGAGATCGAGACCGAGCGCACCGCCGAGGTGGCGCGCCTGGCCGAGACCGACCAGAACCTGCAGCGCTTCGCCGAACAGCTGCAGTCGATCGGTGCGCAGCTCGCCACGACCCGCTCCGAGGCGGGCCGCGCGCAGGGGCTGCTCGCCCGCGCGCGCGAGTCGGCGCAGCAGGCGGCTCAGGGCGTGCAGCAGCTGCGCTACCGCGTCGAGTCGGCGCAGTCGCGCATCAAGGACGGGGAGTCGGCGGTCGCCGGCAGCGAGCGCGAACTCGCCGGGCTCGCGTCCGAGGTCGAGCGGCTCGCCACCGAGATGCAGCAGTTCGACGAGGCGCCGATCGTCGAATCGCTGCAGTGCGCGCTGTCGACGCGCGAAGTGCGGGAAGCGGCGATGTCCGCGGCGCGCAACGCGCTGTCCGGGCTCGAGTCGCAGCTGCGCGAGATCGACGAGGAGCGGCTCACCTCCGAGCAGAAGCACGAGCCGTTGCGCAACGCGATCGGCGATGTGAAGCTGAAGGAACAGGAAGCGCGGCTCACCGAGGAACAGTTCGCGGCCAAGCTCGCCGAGTCGGGTGCGGACGAGGCCGCGCTCGCGGCCCGGGCCGAGGACGGGCCGAGGCCGCGCACGCTGGCTGGCGAGATCAACCGGCTCCAGGCCGAGATCAACGCGCTGGGCGCGGTGAACCTTGCCGCGCTGGAAGAGCTGGGCGGGGCCACCGAGAAGAAGAACGCACTCGATGCCCAGGCGAACGACCTGAACGAGGCGATCGCCACGCTCGAGACGGCGATCCGGCGCATCGACAAGGAAACCCGCGAACGGCTGATGGCTACCTTCGCCGAGGCCAACAAGCACTTGGCCGAGATGTTCCCGGCGCTGTTCGGCGGCGGCCATGCCGAGCTCGTGCTCACCGGCGAAGAGATCCTCGACAGCGGCGTGCAGATCTTCGCGCGGCCGCCGGGCAAGAAGAACGCTTCGATCCAGCTGCTCTCGGGCGGCGAGAAGGCGCTCACCGCGATGTCGCTGGTGTTCTCGCTGTTCCAGCTCAACCCGGCGCCGTTCTGCCTTCTGGACGAGGTGGACGCGCCGCTGGACGACACCAACACCGAGCGCTTCCGCAACCTGCTCACCAGGATGTCCGAACACACCCAGTTCCTGTTCATCTCGCACAACAAGATCACGATGGAAGGTGCGCACCAGCTGGTCGGGGTGACGATGCAGGAGCAGGGCGTATCGCGCGTGGTCACGGTCGACATGGACCAGGCCATGCGGCTCACCGAAGAACAGGCGGCCTGACCGACTCCGATGACTGACCTGCAGGGAGCCCTGATCGTCCTTGGCGTGCTCGCCGTCGCGGCGGTCGCGATCTACAACTACTGGCAGGAGCGCCAGTTCCGGCGCCGCTCCGAGAAGACGCTGCCGCCCTCGGGCAGCGACGTGCTGATGCCGGACGGGCAACCGGATCCGGCTGCCGCCCCGGAGCCGTCCGCAGCCGCGGCCGCAGGTTCGGCATCGACGGCCGGCGTCGAGTCCGCCAGCCAGGGCATGGTGCGGCGAGAACCCGTGCTGGGCGACCTCGCCGCCGCGGACGAGCGTATCGAGCCGCGCTTCTCGGCATCGGCAGACGACGCCATGCCCGGGGACGGGGCCGGGCCGGTGCCGGCGACCGGGTCGTCCCGCTCCCGGCCCGCCGAAGCGCCGGTAGCGCCGCAAGGGCAGGGCGCATGGGCGCCGAGCCGGCGCAGCGAGGGGCGCCAGGATGGGCGTGCCGACGGGCGCCTCGATTCGGCGAGCGGCCTGGAGGGGCCTGCCGGCCTCTGGTATCCGGTGGTGTTCCGCCTGCCGGCCGTCGCCGATGCGGCAGCGCTGGCGGTGATCCGCTCCGAGGTGTCCGGCGAATCGCGACTGTCCGACTGGCTGGATCCCGACCTGCTGGTCGGGGGCGAGGGCGAGCCGGGCGCGGCAGGCGCGGTCGATCGCATCCTGCGCATCCAGGCGGTCGATCCGCGCGGGCCGGCGTCGGTGGCCGAGCTGAAGGCTTTCCTGGCCAACGCCCATGGCGCCGCGGAAGCCGTCGGCGGCCTCGCTACCGCACCCGACCCGGCGGCCACCGCCGCGCATGCGGCCGCGCTGCACGAGTTCTGCAGCTCGGTCGACGTGGCCATCGGCCTCAACGTCGCGGCTGCCAGTGGCGGCTTCACCGGCACCAAGCTGCGCGGGCTGATCGAGGCGGCCGGCTTCCGCGCCTTGCCCGACCACACCTACGTGCTCGCCGACGACGCTGGCACCACGCTGTGCACGCTCACCGACGGCAATGGCGGTGGACTCGATCCGCAGGCGCTGCGCAGCCAGTCGGTGCGCGCGATCTCCCTGCTGCTCGACGTGCCGCGCACGCCCGGCACCGTCGCCCAGTTCGAGCGCATGGTCACCCAGGCACGGCAGTTCGCGCAGGCGCTGTCGGCCAGCGTGGTGGACGATTCCGGGCGCGTGCTCGACGAGCCGAGCATCGGTCGCATCCGCGCCCAGCTGGCCTCGATGCTCAAGGCGATGCGCGCGCGCGGCATCGAGCCCGGGGATCCGATCGCGCGTCGGATCTTCGGCTAGCGCAGCGGCGATGGCCGGGCCGGCAGCAGATCCGGCGGCTGCCCTGGCGGCTGCGGGCGCCGCCGCGGCGTCGCTCAGGCGCGAGCTCGAGCGCCATGCGCATGCCTACTACGTGCTCGATGCGCCGACGGTGCCCGATGCCGAGTACGACCGCCTGTTCGCGGCGCTGCAGGGGCTCGAGTCCGAGTTCCCTGCACTGGCGACGCCCGATTCCCCGACGCAGCGCGTCGGCGCGGCACCGTCTTCTGCCTTCGCCGGCGTCACGCATCGGGTGCCGATGCTGTCCCTCAACAATGCGTTCAGCGAAGAGGAGGTGGTCGCCTTCGACCGCCGCGCGCGCGAGGCGCTGGGCAGCGAGGCGGCCATCGCCTATGCGGTCGAACCCAAGTTCGACGGCCTCGCGGTCAGCCTGACCTACGTCGATGGCCGGTTCGAGACCGGCGCCACCCGCGGCGACGGCGAGACCGGCGAGGATGTCACCGCGAACCTGCGCACGCTGCAGGCGATCCCGCTGCGCATCGACACGACCCTGTCGCTACTCGAGGTGCGCGGCGAGGTGCTGATGCGGCGGCGCGACTTCGCGCGCCTGAACGAAGCGCAGCGGGCGCGCGGCGAGCGCGAGTTCGTCAACCCGCGCAATGCGGCGGCGGGTTCGCTGCGGCAGCTCGATCCGGCGATCACCGCGGCGCGGCGGCTCTGGTTCTATGCTTATGGCGTGGCCGGTGGCGCCGACCAGCCGCTGCCGGCCGACCGCCACAGCGCGCTGATGGACTGGCTGGCGGCGCTGCGTTTCCCGGTCACGCCCGACCGCGCCACCGTCTGCGGCGTGGCCGGCCTGCTCGACTACTTCGCGGGCATCGGCGCTCGGCGCGCTACGCTTCCCTACGACATCGACGGCGTGGTCTACAAGGTCGACTCGATCGCCGACCAGCAGCGGCTGGGGTTCGTGTCGCGCGCGCCACGCTTCGCGCTCGCACACAAGTTCCCGGCGGAGGAGGCGATGACCGAGCTGCTCGGCATCGACGTGCAGGTCGGGCGCACCGGGGCGCTGACGCCAGTGGCACGGTTGAAGCCGGTGTTCGTCGGCGGCGTCACCGTCACCAACGCCACGCTGCACAACGAGGACGAAGTGCGGCGCAAGGATGTGCGCGTGGGCGACGTCGTGGTGGTGCGCCGCGCCGGCGACGTGATTCCCGAGGTCGCGCGGATCGTCCCGGAACGGCGGCCGCCCGGGGCGCGCGAGTTCACGATGCCCGTGGCCTGCCCGGTGTGCGGCTCCGCCGTCGCACGGCCCGAGGGCGAGGCGATCAGCCGCTGCACCGGTGGCCTGTACTGCTCCGCGCAGCGTCGGCAGGCGCTGCTGCATTTCGCGTCGCGCCGCGCGATGGACATCGAGGGCCTGGGCGAGAAGCTGGTCGACCAGCTGGTGTCCCCGGCGGCCGATCCCGGCGCGCCACGGCTGGTGCGCACGCCGGCCGACCTGTACCGCCTGGACGTCGAGCAGGTGGGCGGGCTGGAGCGCATGGCGGAGAAATCGGCGCGCAACCTGGTCGCGGCGATCGATGCCAGCCGGCGGCCGACGCTGGCGCGGCTGGTCTTCGCGCTGGGCATCCGCAACGTCGGCGAGACAACCGCGCGCGACCTCGCCCGGCACTTCAGGACCCTCGACGCGCTGATGGCGGCCGACGAGCCCGCGCTGCTCCAGGTGCCGGATGTCGGTCCCGTGGTGGCGGCGAGCATCGCGACCTTCTTCGCGCAACCGCACAACCGCGAGGTGATCGATGCGCTGCTCGCCGCCGGCGTGGCTCCCCAGCCGGTAGTGGCGATGCCGGTGGCGGATGCCGGACTGGGAGTGGTCGCCGGAAGGACCTTCGTCCTCACCGGCACGCTGCCGACGATCACGCGGGACGATGCGCGCGCGCTGATCGAGGCCGCGGGCGGCAAGGTCTCGGGCAGCGTGTCGAAGAAGACCGACTACGTGGTGGCCGGGGAAGAGGCGGGCAGCAAGCTCGAGAAGGCGCGGCAGCTGGGTGTTGCGGTGATCGACGAGGCCGGGCTGCGGGAACTTCTGGCGCAGGAATGACCGGCCGGCGCCTTGAGTCACCCTGTACGATCGAATAGACTGGCCTCGGACCATGAGCCGCGCGATGATCGACCCAACCGAAGCCTGGAACGTGCTCGAAGGTGCGGACCTGCTCCATTCCGAAGCCGACATCGCGCAGGCGGTGGCGCGCGTGGCCGGCGAGATCGAGGCGAGGCTGGCCGGCAGCGTGCCGCTCGTGCTGGCCGTGATGGGCGGTGGTGTGGTGTTCGCCGGCCAGCTGCTGCCGCGCCTGCACTTTCCGCTCGAGTTCGACTTCATCCATGTCACGCGCTACCGCGGGACCACGACCGGCGGATCGGTCGGCTGGCCGGTCGCGCCCCATGTGCCGCTCGAGGGTCGCACGGTCCTGGTGGTCGACGACATCCTCGACGAGGGGCACACGCTCGCCGCGATCCGCGACCGTTTCCTTGCCGAGGGCGTGCGTGCCTTCCACAGCGCGGTGCTGTGCGAGAAGATCCTGCCGCGCGACAAGCCCGCGCGCGCCGACTTCGTCGGCGTGACCGTGCCCGACCGCTACGTGTTCGGCTGCGGGATGGATGTCAATGGCGCCTGGCGCAACCTTCCGGGCATCCACGCGGTCGGGCTGCGGAAGTGAAGGCCATCGGCATGCTCGGCTGCACCGGGTCGCCGCTGGCGGGCGAGACCGCCGGCCTGGCCCCTGTCCCGCCCGCGGGCCGCTGACCTGCCCGACAGAGGAAGAAGGCAATGCTTGCAATCATCGGAGGATCGGGGCTGACGAAGCTGGCCACGATCGAGGACCCCCACCGGCGCGTCGTGCGTACGCCCTACGGCGAACCTTCGGGTGCATTGACCTTCGGCCGCCTGTGCGGCCGCGAGGTGGTGTTCCTCCCGCGCCATGGCCATGCCCATTCCATCGCGCCGCACGAGGTGAACTACCGGGCGAACATCTGGGCGCTGCGCGAAGAGAAGGCGACGGCCATCGTGTCGGTGGCATCGGTCGGGGGCATCCGCGCCGACCTCGCGCCCGGCGTGCTTGCGGTGCCGCACCAGATCATCGACTACACCCATGGACGGCGCGGGACGTTCTTCGAAGGGCCCGACCAGCCGGTGACCCATGTCGACTTCACCGAGCCATACTGTCCCGTGCTGCGCGCGAAGCTGCTCGCCGCGGCAACGGCCGCGGGCGAAGCGGTGTTCGACGGCGGCGTGTATGCGGTGACGCAGGGTCCGCGCCTCGAGACCGCGGCGGAGATCGACCGGCTCGAGCGCGACGGCGCGGAGATGGTCGGAATGACCGGCATGCCGGAGGCGGTGCTCGCGCGCGAACTGGGCCTGTCGTATGCCGCGCTGTCGGTGGTCGCCAATTTCGCCGCTGGCCGCGGCAACAGCGCCCACGAGATCGACCTGAAGGTGATCGGGGCCATCCTGGAGGAGGCCATGCAGCGGGTCTCGCGGATCCTCGACCGATGTGTGGAATGCCATGATTCGTGACGTGCTGCGCATGGGCGACCCGCTGCTGCTGCAGGTCGCGCGCCCGGTCGAGGCATTCGGAACGCCCGAGCTGTCCGAACTGCTGCAGGACATGCGCGACACGATGGCTGCACTGGACGGAGCGGGGCTTGCCGCACCGCAGATCGGGGTGTCCCTGCAGGTGGTGATCTTCGGCGTGGCGTCGAACCCGAGGTATCCGGACGCCGATGACGTGCCGTACACGGAACTGCTCAACCCGGTGCTGGAGCCGGTCGGCGACGCGGTCGAGGATGGCTGGGAGGGCTGCCTGTCGGTGCCCGGCATGCGCGGCGTGGTGCCGCGCTGGCAATCGTTGCGCTACCGCGGCATGACGCCGTCCGGCGAGCCGGTCGACCGCACGGTGTCCGGATTCCACGCGCGCGTCGTCCAGCACGAATGCGACCACCTGATGGGAATCCTCTACCCGATGCGCATCCGCGACCTGCGCCTGTTCGGATTCAGCGATGCGCTGTTCCCCGGGCAGGCGCTGGCCGACGACTAGGAAGCCGGGATGCCGGGCGCGCTGCGTGTCTGGCTGGAACTCGGGGCTTCGCTCGAACAGCTGCAGCGGCAGGCCGAGGCGCTCGCCTGCTATGCGCGCGCGGTGGAGGAGGACCCAGGATCGGGCGAGGCGCTGTTCGAGCTGATACGCCTGGCGGTGGCCGTCGGCGATCCTGTCGCGGAACCCGCGGTCGCCGCGCTGCTTGCGCTCGAACCGCCCAATCGTGCGGCCTTGCGCCGTGCCGGGACCCTGCTGGCCGCCGGTCCGCTGCAGGCGGCGGCACTCGACTGCCTGGCGGCAGGGCTCGCGGCCGAAGGCTGCGCCGAGGCGGGCGCGGCCGAGCAGGCGGTGTTCGCGGAACTGCTCGGCAATGCCGGACGGCTGCAAGAGGGCGTGGCGCACTATCGCCTCGCGCTGGCACAGGCGCCGGACTGGCCGGAGGTGCACAACAACCTCGGCATCCTACTGCGACGGGTGGACGATGCAGACGGTGCGCGTGCCTGTTTCGAACGCGCCGTCGCGTTGCGCGCCGACTATGTCGCCGCGCACTACAACCTTGGGAACGCGCTTGCCATGCCGGGCAGCGTGGAGCGGGCCCGGCTGCACTATGGCCAGGCTCTCGCTCTGCAGCCCGACCATGCCGGTGCGCTGCACGGGCTGGCCCAGCTCACCCGCGACGTGGAGGAACGGATCGTGCTCTGCCGGCGCGCGCTCGCCGCCGATCCGCGGCAGATCGAATCCCTCGCGGCGCTGGTCGAGGCGCAACTGGCCGCCTGCGACTGGTCGGGGCTCGATGGCGCGATCGATGCGCTGCGGCACGCGGTGCGCGAGTGCCCCGGCGTGCCGATCGCGCCGTTCGGGTTCACGGGACTGACCGGGTCCGCCGCCGAGCAGCAGCAGTGTGCGCGCAACTGGGTGCGCACGCGGGTCGAGCCGCGGGCGCGGCAGGCGAGCGCCGGACAGCCGCCGTTCGTGCACCGGCCGGGCCCGCGCGCGCGCCTGCGCATCGGCTACCTGTCGGCCGATTTCCGCGACCATGTGATGGGGCGCCTGCTGGTCGACCTGTTCCCGGCGCACGACCGCAAGCGGGTGGAAGTGTTCGGGCTGTCGGTCGGCCCGGATGACGGCAGCGTGGTGCGCGCGGTGCTGGCGTCCGGCTGCGACCGGTTCCTGGACCTCTCTGCCGCCGGCACCGCCGGCCTCGCCGCGCGCATCCACGAGGCGGGCATCGACGTGCTGGTCGACCTCACCGGGTTCACGGAAGGCAGCCGCAGCGAGGCGCTCGCGCTGCGGCCGGCGCCGGTGCAGGTGAACTGGCTCGGCTATCCCGGCACCATGGGCGCTGCGTTCATCGACGCGATCTTCTGCGACCCGGTGCTGGTTCCGGACGCACACCGGCAATGGTTCGACGAAACGGTGGTGCACCTGCCCTGCGGCTATCAGCCGTCGCCGGCACTGCCCGCCGGCGGCCCGCCGCCGGCGATCGGCGCGGAGGGCAGGCGCGCGCTCGGCCTGCCGCCGTCGGGTACCGTGTTCGCGTCGTTCAATGCCAGCCACAAGCTGCGGCCCGGGATGTTCGAGCGCTGGATGCGCATCCTGCAGTGGGTCGAAGGCAGCGTCCTGTGGCTGGGCATCGACGGGGAAGCGGCGCGGCAGCACCTGCGTGCCGCCGCGCGCAGCCTGGGGATCGATCCCGGGCGGCTCGTGTTCGCGCCGATCGTCGGGTACGAGGCGCACCGGGCCCGGTTGCCCGCCGCCGACCTGTTCCTCGACTGCCATCCCTACTCGGCGGGGGCGACCGCGAGCCTGTGCCTGGCCGCAGGAGTACCCCTGGTCACGCTGGCCGGCGAGACCTATGTATCCCGGATGGCGACGGCGATCCTGGCGGCGGCCGGCCTGCACGAACTTGCCTGCGACAGCGGCGATGCGTACGAGGCGCTCGCCGTGTCGCTAGGGCGCGACCGCGGGCGGCTGCAGGCATTGCGCACGCGGGTGCGTTGTGCGGTGGCATGCGCGCCGATGTTCGACCCGCGGGCGACGGCGCATGCCGTGGAAGAGGCCTGCCTTTCGCTGTGGCACGCTTTCTGCACTTCGTCCCCGCATGGACAGCGAAGCCCTCATTCCTTGCCGCAACCCGGAGACGGACGGCAATCCTTGCCGTAGCGCGGAACGGCCCTGCCGCCTGCGGAGGTGCGCATGAACGCCGCCCGCGCGCTCTCCGATGCCGCGCGCCTGCATGACGCCGGCGACCTGGCGGCCGCGCGCGCCGCCTACCTGGAGGTGATCGACGCACAGCCGCGCAATGCCCGCGCGATGTACCTGCTCGGCCTGGTCGAGAAGGCGGGCGGCGACCGCGACGCCTCGCTGGCGAGCCTGCGGCGATCGATCGAGGTCGATGCAGCGCAGGCGGACGTCTGGCTGGCGATCGGCGAACTGCATGCGGAGGCGGGCGAGGATGCACTGGCCAGCGACGCCTTCGAACGCTCGGTGGAGCACGATCGAAACCGCGCGCTCGGCTGGTTCAAGCTGGGCTTCTCGCGGCAGAAGCTCGGCCGCCATGCCGACGCGGAGAAGGCCTACCGGCGCGCGGTCCGACTGCAGCCGGTGTTCCCCGAGGCCTGGTGCAACCTGGGCAACGAACTGGGCGCGCTCGGCCGCGACGAGGAAGCCGTGGCGGCGCTGCGCCGGGCCGTGGCACAGCGACCGGCGTTCCCCGAGGCCTGGCGCAACCTGGGCGTCGTGCTGGAAACCGGCCTGGGCCGGCGCGACGAGGCGCTGTCGTGCTTCGAGCGGGCCTGCGAGCAGCGGCCCGACTATGTCGATGCGCAGTTCAGCCGGGCCAGCACGCTGGGCGCGCTCGGCCGCAGCGTCGAGGCCGTGGCCGGCTACGAGCGCGTGTTCGAACTCGATCCTGCGCATGCCGGTGCGTACAACAACCTGGGCATCCTGTTCCTCGACGAATGGCTGCTCGACGAGGCGCGCGCCTGCTTCGAGCGCGCGCTGCAAGCCGATCCCGGGCATGCGGAGGCGTTGAACAACCTGGGCAACGTGGACCTGCGCGAGCAGCGCTTCCCCGAGGCGGCAGAGGACTTCCGGCGTGCGCTGTCGCTCGTGCCGTCCTTCGTCGAGGCGTTCAACGGCGCCGGCCTCGCGGCGCAGGAGCTCGGACAGGCGGAGGAGGCCATCGGCTTCTTCCGGCAAGCGCTCGCCCTGCGCCCGTCGTTCGTCGAGGCGCATGCGAACCTGGCCATGGCCTGCGCGCAGCTGGGCGACGTGCCGGCCGCGCGGCAGTCCTTCCTGCATGCAGCGACGCTGGCGGACGATCCCACCCTGCGGCTGCGGGCCGCGACCCTGCTGCCGGCGATCATGGGGACGTCAGCGTCGATCGAGGCCGACCGCGCGCGCATCGGCGTGGACCTGCATGCGCTCGCCGACGCACCGGGACGGGCGAGCGAAGCCCAGTTGATGAAGTACCTCGATCCGCCGTTCTACTTCGCCTACCGGGGCTGGAACAACCGCGAGGCACTGTCCGCGCTCGCGGACGCGTATCGCGCGATGACGCCGGAGCTGCGCTACGAGGCGCCGCACGTGCACCGGGCGCGCGACCGGCGCACCGTGCGCGTGGGCTTCGTCTCGCAGTACTTCTACCGACATTCGGTCGGCATGTCGTTCGCGCAGCTGTTCGCCGGGCTGGCCGCCGATGCACGGCTGGAGATCATCGGCATCGGGCTCGGTCGCCAGGACGACGAGGTGACCGCCAGCATCCGCTCGCACTGTGCCGGATGGCTCTCGCCGCGGGGCAACCTGGCGGCGGTGCGCGAGGCGATCGCGTCCCTCGAACTGGACGTGCTGTTCTACACCGACATCGGCATGGACCGCATGACCTACCCGCTGGCGCTGTCGCGGCTGGCGCGCGTGCAGTGCCTGAGCGGCGGGCACCCGGAGACCAGCGGCAGCCCGGAGATCGACTACCTGCTGTCCAGCCGCTGGCTGGAGACGCCCGCGGCACAGGCCTTCTACCGCGAGGAGCTGGTGCTGCTGGATGCCTACAACAGCGTGCTGACGCGCCCGGTGACCGTGCCGGGCCTGTCCACGCGCGCCGAACTCGGGCTGGCGGGCACGCATGCCTACCTCTGCCCGGTGAAGCTGCACAAGCTGCACCCGGCGTTCGATGCGGCGCTGGCGGCGATCGTCGAGCGCGACCCGAAGGCGGTGGTCGTGCTGTTCGCGGACGAGCGCCAGCGCCACTGGCGCCGCCTGACCGAGGCGCGCCAGCGCGAGACGATGGGTGCCGCCGCCGAGCGCGTGCGCTTCGAGCCGTGGGCCGATGCGCGGACGTTCCAGTCATGGCTGCACGCCGCCGATGCGGTGCTCGACTGCTGGCCGTTCGGGATGGGCACCACCGCCATCGGGGCGCTCGGGCAGGGCATCCCGGTGCTGACGCTGCCCTCGGAGCGGCTGTCGGGGCGCGGCACGCAGGCGCTGCTGCGGATGATGGCTGTCGACGGGCTGGTGGCCACCGACCGGGACGATTTCGTGGGCCGGGCGCTGACGCTGGCGTCCGAACCGTCGCTGCGCGCCCAGCTCGCTCAAGATTTGCGCGCCCGGTCCGATCTACTGTTCAAACAGGCGGACTGCGCATCCGAAGTGGCCGGATTCCTGGTCGAAAGCGTGGCCCGAAAGGAGGCAGCATGACCCCGATCCCGGTGCTCAGGCCCGACATGCCGTCGGCCGACGAACTGCTGCCCTACCTGCGGCGGATCGACCAGGCCCAGCAGTACGCCAACTTCGGCCCGCTCTGTCTGGAGCTGGAACGCCGGCTCGCGGCCGGCTGTGCCGGCCAGGCCGACCAGCCGGTGGCGCTGACCACCGTCGCCAACTGCACGGTCGGCCTGCAACTGGCCCTGATGGCCAGCGTGGACCGGCCGCGGGTGAAGGTGCTGGTGCCCTCGCTCACCTTCCCGGGCACGGTTTCGGGGATCCTGCAGGCGGGCTTCGAACCGGTGCTGGCCGACGTGGATACCACCCGCTGGGTGCTGACCCCGGAGATCGCGCGCGCCGCGATGAACCGGGTGCGCGGCATCCGCGCCATCATGCCGGTCGCCGCCTTCGGCGGTGCGCTCGACGCCGCGGGCTGGGACCGGCTGACGGAAGAGACCGGCGTGCCGGTGGTGATCGATGCGGCCGGTGCCTTCGGCAACCAGCCGATCGGCCGCCATACCGTCGTGGCGTTCAGCATGCATGCGACCAAGGCGCTGGGTGCGGGCGAGGGCGGCTTCGTCGTCGCCCGCGACCCGGATGTGGTCGCCCGGGTGCGGCGCCTGTCGAACTTCGGCTACATGTCGGCCGGCGGCCTGATTTCCGACATCGGCGTCAACGGCAAGATGAGCGAGTATGCCGCCGCGGTGGGCCTGGCCGCGCTCGACCGCTGGCCCGAGATCAGCGCGGCCCGGCGCCGGCTGATGACCACCTACCTGAATGCCCTCGCGGATGCCTGCCCGGAGATCGTCGTGCAGGAACGGCCGGTGGGCGGGGTCTATTCGCTCGGCGTGGTCCGCCTGCCCGATCGCCTGCGCGCCGAGACGGCGGCCGAATACCTCGCGTCGCGGGGCATCGGATCCCGCCGCTGGTACTGCCCGGGCATCTATGCGCACCCGGCGTTCCTGTCGCTGACCCAGGCCGATGACCACGTGGTGGTGAAGCACCTCGACCAGCACCTGCTCGGGCTGCCGTTCCACCTGCAGATGAGCCTCGCGGACATCGAGCGCGTCACCGGGGCGCTGCAGTCCGTGCTCGCGCTGGGCGCGCGCGGCCGCACCGGCGTGGCCAAGGCCACGCGCAGCAGCGGGCCGCGCGGCTCGCACCTGCGCGCGGTCGTCTGAACATGGCAGCGCGCATGCCGCTGGTGGTGTTCGGGGCCGGGCAGATCGCCGAGGTCGCGTGGCACTGCTTCGAGCACGACTCGCCCTACGAGGTGGTCGGCTTCACGGTGGATCCGGAATACCTCGGGCAGCCAACGCTGCTGGGCCTGCCGGTGCTGCCCTATGCGGAAGCCTGCGCGCGCTGGCCCGCCGGCGAGCATGCGATGTTCGTGGCGATCGCCTACGGTCGGCTCAACCAGGCGCGGGCCGGCACGGTCGCGCGGGTGCAGGCCGACGGATACCGCTGCGCGAACTACGTCAGTTCGAAGGCGCTGGTGGCAGGCGAGATCGTTCCGGACAGCAACACCTTCGTCATGGAGCTGAACAACCTGCAGCCGTTCTCGCGCCTCGGCCGCAACGTCTGGCTGTGGGCGGGCAACCATGTCGGCCATCACTCGGTGATCGAGGACGACTGCTTCCTGGCATCGCATGTCGTGGTCTCGGGATCGGTCACGGTGGGCACGGCGAGCTTCATCGGCGTGAACGCGACGATCCGCGACAACGTGCGCATCGGTGCGCGCAACGTGATCGGTGCCGGCGTGGTCATTTTGGCCGACACGCAGGATGCCCAGGTCTACATCGGGCCCCGCACGGAAGCGTCGCGGGTACCCAGCCATCGCCTGCGCGGCATCTGAGCGGAACGGACATGGACACTGCAGTGATCGATTCGCCCATCGCCGCCGCCGGCCGGGCCGGGCTCGATGCCGGTGCCGGCGCTGGCGCGGTCCCCGCATGGCACTGGCGCAAGCTCGGGCAGGTGTTCGACCCGCGCGAGCATCGCGAATGGGCCGGCAGCCATGCGCAGGTGCCCACCGTGCTGGTGCTGCCGGACCGGCTGCGCGTCTACTACGCCGCCCGTGGCGCCGACGGCCGCAGCTATCCCACCTTCATCGACCTCGACCGCGACGATCCGACACGCCTGCTCGGCTGCCACCGCGCGCCGGTGCTCGGCCTCGGTGCACCGGGCACCTTCGACGACGAGGGCGTGATGCCCGCCTGGGTGCACCAGCGCGAAGGGCGGGTCTGGATGTACTACAGCGGCTGGAACCGCCGGCTGACCGTGCCGTACCACAACGCCACCGGGCTCGCGGTCAGCGAGGACGGCGGGGTGTCCTTCCGGCGCGCCTACGAGGGGCCGGTGCTCGACCGCACGCCGGAGGAGCCCTACCTCGCGGTGACGCCGTGGATCGAATGCGAACCGGTGGCGCCACAGGGGGCGCGCAAGCCCGGGCAGAAGGCGCCGCAGCAGCCCGGGGCAGCAGGCAACCGGCAGGCACGTGGACCGTCGCGTGGACCGGCGCCCGACACGGGCCGCCACGCGCGCTGGCAGGCCTGGTACATCTCGGGCGAGCGATGGGTTCAGGTCGATGGCAGGCATGAACCCGTGTACGTGATCCGCCACGCGCGCTCGGACGACGGGGTCCACTGGCACCGCAATGCCGTGACCTGCGTCGAGCAGGCGCATCCGCTGGAGGCGTTCTCGCATCCCACCGTGCTGCGCGAGGGTGGCCGCTACCACCTGTGGTACTGCCACCGGCACAGCATCGACTACCGCGACGGCCGCGGCGCATACCGGATCGGCTACGCCTGGTCGGACGATGGCGAACGCTTCCAGCGCTGCGACGCGCAGTCGGGCATCGCACCGTCGGCCGAGGGCTGGGACTCGACGATGCTCTGCTACCCGTCGATCGTGCGCGTCGGCCCGCGCACCTATCTCTTCTACAACGGCAACGGCTTCGGGCAGAGCGGCATCGGCGTCGCGGTGCTCGACGGGCAGCTGCCCGGGCGGCCCGGTGGCGCCGCCGCTGCCGTCCACAACAGGGAAGGTTGACCCGGATGACGCTCCACGGCAGTTCACGCACCAGCAGCGAAGGGACGTCGGCCGACGAGGACCAGCTCGCGCGCCGCCAGCAGATCGAGCGGATGTTCCGCGATTCCCCGCTGCCGCCCGAGCACCTGATGTTCAACCTCGGCATGTATACCCGCAGTTCCGTGCTGGTTAAGTTCCTGTTCATGAACGACATCTACCAGCGCATCCGGCACCTGCCCGGCGTGCTCATCGAGCTGGGCGTCTGGTGGGGACAGAACCTGGTGCTGCTGGAGAACCTGCGCGCGATCCACGAGCCGTTCAACAAGCAGCGCATCGTGGTCGGCTTCGATACCTTCTCCGGCTATCGCACGTTCACCGACAAGGACATCCGCGGCGACGTGATGAGCGACGGCACCTATGCCACGCCGGCCGGGTACCGGGATTACCTGGCCACGCTGCTGGAGGCGCACGAGGGCGCCAATGCCTTCGGCCATCAGCGGGGCAACCACCGGCTGGTCGAGGGCGATGCCACGCAGACCGTGCCGAAGTACTTTCAGGACCATCCGGAGACGCTGGTCGCGATGGCGTTCTTCGACATCGGCACCTACCTGCCCACGGTCGAGGCCCTGAAGGCGATGAAGCCTTCGCTGATGCCCGGCAGCGTGCTCGTGTTCGACGAGCTCACCTGGCCGGGGGCCCCCGGCGAGGCCATCGCCTTCAAGGAAGTCTTCCGCGATATCGACTACACGATCGAGAAGGCGGCGCTGTATCCGTCGAAGGCGATCGTCACCATCAAGTGAGGAACTGACCATGCCCGACATGAGCGAACCCTTGGCCGCATCCCGGCACTGCATGCCGGCCGGTGCCAGCGTCGACCGCTTCGCCGAGGCGATGGCGGTGAACGGCTGGCTGGTGCTCGACCGGTTCATCGACGACGGACTGGTCGCTCGCATGCGGGTCGACCTCGACCGCGCCTATGTCGGCTGCCGGCGGCTGCAGGTCGCCAACGGCATCGCGCTCGACACCGAGGGGACGCTGCACCACCTGGTGGGGCAGGGCGAGTCCTTCCTCGAGTTCATCGACCGCCTCGGTCCGCTGGTGCCGCACTTCGAGGCGCATTTCGGCGGCCCGTTCATCCTGAATTCCTTCGGCGGCAACATCCTGCGCGCGAGCGCTTCCTATGCAAGCGCGATCCACCGCGACGTGCGCACCTTCTCGCGCGAGCTGCCGCTGCTGCTCAACACGCTGCTGATGCTGGACGACTTCACCGTACGCAACGGCGCGACGATGATGATGACCGGGAGCCACCGGGACCAGCCAGGACGGCCCTCCGACGAGGCGTTCGCCGCGCGCGCCGAAGCTGCCACCGGGCGGGCCGGAAGCCTGCTCGTGTTCGATTCGAACCTGTGGCATGCCGCCGGCGTCAACACCACCGCGCGTCCGCGCCGCTCGGTCACGCCGATGTTCAGCCGGCCGCTGGTGAAGCCCCAGTTCGACCACCCGCGGGCGATCGGCTACGAGCGCATGGACGGCCTGAGCGAGCTGCAGCGGCAGGTGCTCGGCTACTACTCGCGCATCCCCGTGACGCTGGAGGAGTGGTACCAGCCGCCGCAGCGCCGGATGTACCGGCCAGGGCAGGGGTGAGCCGATGCGACGCGACCTCGAGAGCGAGCACCAGGACAGCGGCACGCGGAAGTACGCCTATGCCTTCGACTACATCCACCGCGAGTACATGTGGCGCGCGTTCCAGCCCTTCCTGCCGCGCGAACCGGGCGCGCGTGCGCTGGAGATGGGCTGCTACCAGGGCGAGTTCACGCGCACGCTCGCCGGCGCGTTCGACGACCTGACCGTGCTGGAGGGGGCCGCCGACCTGGTCGAGGCGGCCCGCCGCGCGGTGCCCGGCCACGTCCGCTTCGAGCATTCGCGCTTCGAGGACTGGATGCCGCCCGCAGGCGTCCTGTACGACGCGGTGTTCCTGATGCACACCCTCGAACATGTCGATGAACCGGTGCCGCTGCTCGAGCGCATCGAGCGCTGGCTGTCCCCGGCAGGGCGGCTGTTCCTGGTGGTGCCGAACGCCAATGCACCGTCGCGCCAGATCGCGGTGAAGATGGGCCTGATCACGCACAACACCGCGGTCACGGCGGGCGAGCATGCCCATGGCCACCGCCGCACCTATGCGTTCGACACGCTGGAACACGACGTGCGCCTGGCCGGCCTCGACGTGGTCCACCGGGCCGGCGTGATGTTCAAGCCGATGGCCAACTTCCAGATCGATCGTGCGCTGGAGGCCGGGATCGTCGACCGCGCCTACCTCGAGGGCTGCTACCAGCTCGGCATGGTCCATCCGGACCTCTGCGCGAGCATCTTCCTGCTGTGCGGCCCTGGCCCCGGCGGCCTCGCCGACGCGGGCAACCGACACTGAGGATCCTGGAATGACACTTACCCTTCGCAGCGAGCGTCCGCGCGGCATCGTCGCCGGACGGGTACCGGCTCAGCCGGGCTGGCTCGGCGCCTACCGCGAGAGCGGGCTGGCGGTGATCCCCGGCGTGCTGCCGGTCGACCGCCTCGACCGCATCGCGCGCGACATGCACTGCACCTACGAGCGGCAGCTCGAACGACTGGGTCTTCCAGCGGCCCCGTGGAGCGGGCGCGCGTCGCTGCTGCTGAACATGGAGCGGCTGCTGCAGGCCGATGCCAAGGTCTACCTGGCCGCGACGCGCCACAACGCGCGCCTCGCCTCGCTGCAGCAGCTGGTGGTGTCGGATGCGGTGCTGGCGATCGCCTCGACGCTGGGGCTGCAGGCCACCTCCCTGCCGACCTCGCCGGTGCTGCAAGTGATGGGGGATACGCTTCGCATTCCCGGTGGCTACCACGGGGTGGCGACCCACCAGGACTGGCCGGTGGTGCAGGGATCGCTCGATGCGGTGACCATGTGGTTCTCGCTGTTCGACGTGACCCCGCGCACCTTTCCGCTGCAGTTGATCCCGGGCAGCCAACGGCAGGGCGTGTGGCCGGGCAAGATCACCGAACACACGAGCGAGGTGGATCCCGCAGCCTACGCCGATTCGGACTTCGTGACGGCGACCGTGTCGCGCGGCGACCTGCTGGTGTTCACCGGCTTCACGGTGCATCGCACTGCCGTGAAGGACTGTGCCGGACTGCGCATCGCGGCAAGCATGCGTTACGAGAACACGGCCGAGCCCACGTTCGTCGAACGCGAGTACCCGTGTGCCTACCAGCGCACCGTGATCCGCGAGGTACTGTTCCCGGGGTTCCCGTCGGTGGCGCAGGTGGAAGGGGCAATCGGCTTCGGCGGCGGGGCCTGACGCGGGTGCAGGCACCCGGCCACCCTCGCGCGCGGCAGCGGGCAGGGTGCCCGGCGGCTTGCCTCAGCGCGCGCCGTCCAGCCAGTCGCGCCAGATCGCGCGCAGCCGTGCCTCGAACTCGACCGCGAAGCGGCCGGTCTGCCATTGCGGCGTCTCGAGCAGGAAGGCCGCGAGGTCGCGGCGCTGCCGGCGCAGGTGGTCGACGTCCTCGGCCAGGGCCACGGCGCGCTCGATGTAGTCGTCCACGTCGCGCGCGATGTAGTCGTGCAGCCCGGCACCGACCAGGATGGAAGCGGTGTTGCGGCTGCGCCATTCGTCGCCGCCGACGGCGACCACCGGGACGCCTTGCCACAGCGCGTTGATGGAGGTGGACCCGCTGCTGTACGGAAACGTGTCTATCGCGACGTCCACCTGCGCGTACAGGCGCTTCATCGCCTCGTAGGGCGATGGCCCCTCGAGGATCAGCCGCTCGCCGTCGATGCCCAGCCGTGCGAAGGCCGCTGCGACCCGCTCGCGCTCCGCGCGCAGCCTCAGGTTAGCGCTCTTCAGGTAGAGCTTCGAACGGCCTGCCCGGTGCAGCAGCCGGGCCCAGGCCTCGATCACCTCGCCGTTCACCTTGAAGAAGTCGCCGAAGCAGGAGAAGGTCGGATGGCCGTTGCGTTCGATCGGCGGTGGTGGCACCGCGGGCGGCGGGCCCATGTCCCAGGCGGAGATGGTGCCGTTGGGCATGTTGAACACCTT
This sequence comes from Betaproteobacteria bacterium, assembly GCA_021298815.1. Taxonomy (GTDB): domain Bacteria; phylum Pseudomonadota; class Gammaproteobacteria; order Burkholderiales; family CAIKXV01; genus CAIKXV01. Next base: position 22,686 of record JAJTHE010000095.1, read on the forward strand.
CTCGACATACAGGTGCCTGTCCCCGGGCGGAACGCAGTAGTCGTCGGCGACCAGGTAGTTGTAGGCGCGTGCCCCGACCGTCGCCGTCAGGTTGAACCAGTTGACCTGCACCGGCGCCGGCTGGCGCAGCATCGCATCGAAGAAGTTGGGCGTGCGCAGCCGGCCGTTGATGTCGAGCATGATGTCGATGCGATCTGCCCGCACCTGCTCGAAGAACGCCGCATCGCCGATGCCGTGCACGCCGCGATAGCGGTCGACGAGGCTGGGCAGGACGTCGCCGCCGCCGCCGAAGTTGTAGCAGGTGAGTTCGATGCGCGAGCGGTCGTACTGGCGGAAGAACGGATAGAGCGCCTGCCGCCCGATCATGCCGTCGATGTAGTCGCCGACCAGGCCGACGCGCAGGCGGCGCTCCGGGTCGCGGTCGTTCGGGAACGAGGCCGGGTCGGGCAGTGCCGACTCCCCGGCATACTCGCTCGCCCACGCGCGGCTCTCGTCGAAGTAGGCGCGTGCGTCGTGGCGCGGGCTCGCCAGGTAGCACTTGAGCAGGAAGTTGTGGTGGTCGACCGTGTTGGTGCGTGCGAGGTCGGCGCGTGCGAGCGCCTCGGCCTGGTCGATCAGCCCGCCGTGGTAGAGGCGGTCGCGCTCCAGCGGATCGGGCTGCATGCGCGCCACTGCAAGGTGGCGCAGGTCGGCGGCGACCGGATTGTCCTGCCCGGCGCCGGGCAGGCGGTCGAGCAGCGGCAGCGCCTGGTCGGGCAGTCCGCGCTCGACCACTACCAGCGACAGGTTGAGCAGCAGTTCCGCGCTGGCGGGGTTGCATGCCAAGCCGTGTTCCAGTGCTTCCTGCGCGCCGGCGAGGTCGTGCGCGCGATAGCGCAGCCTGCCGGTGCCGCTCGCGCCCTGCACGCAGCCCGGGGTGAGCCGTGTCGCTTCATCGAAGCAGGCGCGTGCCTCGTCTTCCCGCCCGAGTTCGAGCAGCACGTTGCCGAGGTTGCCGAAGGCCTCGGGATAGGCTGGGCGATGATGGATCGCGGCGAGGTAGGGCTGCAGCGCGGCCTCGCGATCGCCGGCGGCGCTGCGCACGCTGCCCAGGTTGTTGTGGGCCTCGGCAGCGTCGGGCCTGAGCGCGATCGCCGCTTCGACCAGGCGCGCGGCGAGCGCGAGTTCGCCCAGGTGCAGGGCGGCGACGCCCATCAGGTGCACCGCATCGAAGTTCGAGGGATCATCCTCGTGCAGTTTCCGGTAGAGCGCAATGGCCTCGCGCACGCGGCCTTCGTTGTGCAGGCCGACCGCGCGGTCGAGAAGCTCGCGGTTGCGTCCGTCGTTGGTGCGCGGGTCCGTCATGCAGCGTGGGGGAGGGGCTTCGTGGCAAGGGCCGCGGGCAGGCGGGTAGGCTGCGCGTGCGACGCATCGCGTGAAACGCAACCGGCGAACTGGCATTATCGGCCATCGGACGCGCATTGCGAAGCCCGTGCCGGCCAGCGGGGTCGACAGCGCAGGGCGGCCCGGCAGAGCGAACCTCCTGAAGGTGGAGACAGTGACCACCGTTGCGATCATGCAGCCGTACTTCTTTCCATACGCGGGGTACTTCCGGCTGTTCTCGCGCGCAGACCTGTTCGTCGTGTTCGATTGCGTGCAGTTCCCCCGGCGCGGATGGGTCCACCGCAACCGCCTCACCGGGGCCGACGGGCAACTGCAGTGGCTGACGCTGCGCCTGGCGCATGCAGCCCAGGACACGGCGATCCGCGAGATGCGCCTGGAGGCGTCTGCGATGGAGCAGCTGGCGGCCGACCTGCGGCGCTTCCCGGCGCTGCGTTCGCTGCCGCGAGAGGGCGCGGGCAGCCTGCCGCTGCTGCATGGGGGGGAGATGCTGGTCGACTATCTCGAACGCAACCTGCAGGCGGCACTGGACCTGCTCGGGATCCCATGCCCGATGATGCGTTCGTCGACGCTGCCGGTCGATCCGTCGTTGCGCGGCCAGCAGCGGATCCTCGCGATCGCGAAGCAGGTCGGTGCGAACTGTTACCTGAATGCGCCGGGTGGCCGCGACCTCTACGACGCCGCCGCGTTCGCGCGCGAGGGCCTGCGGCTGGAGTTCCTGGAACCGGCCACCGGCAATCCAGCCAGCCTGCTGGAGCGCTTCTGCACGGAGCGCCTGGACGAGATCCGCTCCGACGTGCGCTGAGCAGCGCAAGGCTGCGGGACAGCCCCGGCCTTCCGGATGCGGGTGCGTGTGAAGGAGTGGGCATCGTGGCGACCACATGCGCCCCGGACGGCCGGCGCGGCCTCAAGTTCTGCGCTCGGGTGCCGTAATCCGGACCGACGCGGAGTCCTGCTGTCCTGTCCACGGCCCACCTCAAGCGACTGATTCGCTAAAGAAATTCGAGGTCTGGCCGTTAATTGGAGTGACAGCGGCTCGCAAGGCCTTAAGTGGCGAGGGATGAGCGATGTCAAACACTCGACGCTTCGTTTGACTGACACGACCACGAACACTTCAGGAGACTTCAATGTCCCAGGTAATCAATACCAACATCGCTTCGCTCAATGCGCAGCGCAACCTTTCGACGTCGCAGAGCAATCTGTCGACGGCCCTGCAGCGCCTGTCCTCGGGCCTGCGCATCAACTCGGCCAAGGACGACGCGGCCGGCCTGGCGATCTCGGATCGCATGACCTCGCAGATCCGCGGCCTCGACCAGGCCCGCCGAAACGCGAACGACGGCATCTCGCTGTCGCAGACCGCCGAGGGCGCGCTCGCTCAGTCGGGCGAGATCCTGCAGCGTATCCGTGAGCTGGCGATCCAGTCGGCCAACGCGACGAACTCCGCCAGCGACCGCCAGTCGCTGAACGCCGAGGTGAACCAGCTGGTGACCGAGGTCACCCGGATCGCCAACGCGACCACATTCAACGGCCTGAAGATCCTCGACGGGACCTACCAGGGCCAGCAGTTCCAGGTCGGCGCCGATGCCAACCAGACGATCGGCGTCTCGATCCAGGGCGCGTCGGCGAAGGACCTGAGCAACAACACGGTGACCGGCCAGGGTACCAGCGCGACCGGCCTCGGCGGCGCGACTGCCGCGGCCAACTCTGCACCGGCAGGCAACGGCGTCGCCGCGCAGACGGTGGCCGTGTCGGGCTCGAACGGCTCGGCCAACGTGACCGTCGCGGCCAACGACCAGGCCTCGACCATCGCCGCGGCCGTGAACGCGCAGTCGGGCTCCACCGGCGTCAATGCGCGGGCGACCACCTCGGCCACGCTGGCCGTGGCCAACGTCGGCACCATCTCGTTCAGCCTGAACGGCGGCGGCACGGCGACCACGATCAACGCGACCATCCCGACGGGTGGAAACCTCGGCACGGTGGTCACAGCGGTCAACCAGGTGTCGGGCCGTACCGGCGTCACCGCGACGCTCAACGCCGCAGGCACCGAGCTCACCTTCGCGCAGGCCGACGGCAAGGACATCGTCATCAACGACTTCGTGAACTCGGCCGGCGGTGATGCAACCTTCACCGGCTCGAACACGACGGCGGCCACGCTGACCAGCGGCGGCACCGATTCCAGCCGCGCGTCCGGCACCGTGAGCTTCTACGCGGATTCGGGCTTCACCGTGGCCTCCGACACGGCCAACGGCGTGGTCACCGCAGGCGCCAACACCGCGGTGGGCTCGACGGCTGCCGACCTGTCCAGCGTCGACATCTCCACCGTGACCGGCGCGAACACCGCAATCGGCATCGTCGACGCGGCGCTGAGCCAGATCAACAAGGCGCGTGCGCAGCTCGGTGCGGTGCAGAACCGGTTCGGCAACACGATCGCCAACCTGCAGACCACCTCCGAGAACCTGAGCTCCGCCCGCAGCCGCATCCGCGACGCGGACTTTGCCTCGGAAACGGCCTCGCTGACCCGCGGCCAGATCCTGCAGCAGGCCGGTGTCGCGATCCTCGCCCAGGCCAACGCGCTGCCGAACAACGTGCTGTCGCTGCTGCGGTAGGAACCGGGCAGCCGTTGATGGAGTGACGCGGTAATGCAGTAACGCAGTAACGCAGTTGCAGCAAGCGGAAAGGTCCGGCCGGGCGGTTGCCCGGCCGGATACCACAAGTGCAAGGAGACAGTGCCATGCTGATCCAGCCGTCCACGCCCGCCTTCGGCACAGGCAGGCCGGAGCTTGCGCCGCGGGAAACCGTGCGCGAGGTGCCAGCCGCCCGGGCGATGCAGGAGGAAGCAGCACCCGTCGAACCGAATACCCAGGCGGTGAAGGCCGCAGTGGAAGCATCGAACCGAGTGGTGCAGTTGCTGCAGAGCAAGATCGAATTCGTCACCGACGACTCGTCGGGGCGGATGGTGATCAAGGTATTCGATTCATCCAGTAACGAACTGATCCGCCAGATTCCCTCCGAGGAAATGCTGGCGATCTCGCGTGCGCTCGACCGCATGCAGGGCCTGCTGGTGAAGAGCGAGGCCTGACGGTCGCCTTCCGGCCGCAGGTGGCCGGCGCCGCGCGTTGCATCCACCGCTAAAGCTTCGGCTCCGGCGGCCGTTACCCATTCCAGGGAACAGGAGGGTTGAATGGCCATTTCGTCACCGGGAATCGGTTCCAAGCTGGACGTGAACAGCATCGTCACCCAGCTGATGCAGATCGAAAGTCGTCCGCTCACGCAGCTGGATACGCGCGAGATCAGCTTCCAGGCGAAGCTGTCGGCGTTCGGCTCGATCCGCAGCGCGCTATCGCAGTTCCAGGGGGCGATGGGCGGGCTTTCGGTGGCGAGCCGGTTCGAGGGCTCGACCGCGACCAGCACCGATCCGGCCGCGATCGCCGCCACCGCCAGTGCGCGCGCGCCGGCCGGCAGCTACTCGGTCGAGGTCAGCGCGCTCGCGCAGAACCAGCGGCTGGTGGCGGCGGGGCAGGCGACCACCACGGCCAGCATCGGGGTGGGCACCATCACCTTCGATTTCGGCACCATCAGCGGCGGCACCTTCGACACGGTGTCGGGCAGGTACACCGGCGCCGCCTTTGCCACCGCCGGCAGCGGCGTGAAGACGGTGACGATCGCGCCGGGCTCGGGTTCGCTGTCGGGCATCCGCGACGCGATCAACGCCGCTGGCGTCGGCGTGACGGCCAGCATCGTGAACGACGGCGGTGCGTCGCCGTTCCGTCTGGTGCTCACCTCGGATCGTACCGGCGCCGCCAACGCCATGAAGATCACCGTCGACGGCGATGCGCCGCTCGCGGCCTTGCTGGGCCAGGATCCGGGCGGCACCCAGAACCTCGCGCAGACCGCCGCCGCCCGCAACGCGGCGCTGACCATCAACGGGGTCGCGGTGACCAAGGCCACCAACACGGTGTCGGATGCGCTCGAAGGCGTGACCCTGACCCTGGCCAAGACCAACGTCGGCTCGCCGGTGACCATCGCCGTGGCGCGCGACAACGCCAAGGCAGTCGCCGCGGGCGAGACCTTCGTCAAGGCCTACAACGATCTGTCCAAGACTCTGGAAGACCTGTCTGCCTACAACGCGGAGACGCGCACGGGGGCCGTGCTCAACGGGGACCCAGCCGTGCGCTCGCTGCAGAGCCAGCTGCGTTCCATCTTCAACCAGCCGCTGGGTGGCGCCGGCTCGAGCCTGCGCACGCTGAGCGACATCGGCATCGCCTTCCAGCGCGACGGGACCCTGTTGCTGGATGCCACCAAGATGAACCGCGTGATGGCGGCCAACCCGGGACGCATCGCAGGGCTGTTCGCGCCGCTGGGCTCGAGCGCCGACTCGCTCGTCGAGTTCGTGTCGGCCCGGTCGACCGTGCCCGCCGGCAGCTACGCGCTGGACGTGACCCAGCTCGCCACCCGAGGCACCGGCAACGGCATGGCCGCCGCCGGGCTGACGATCACAGCCGGGGTCAACGACACCCTCGACCTCACCATCGACAGCACCGCGTTCTCCGTGACGCTGGCCGCCGGCACGTATGCCAGTGCCGCGGCACTGGCGGCAGAGCTGCAGGGCCGGATCAACGGCGCGAGCGCGCTCGGCGCCTCCGGTGGCGGCGTCCAGGTGAGCGAATCGGCCGGCGTGCTGACGGTGACTTCGAACACCTATGGCACTGCGTCCAAGGTGATCCTTTCCGGCGGCAACGCGCTGGGGGGATTGTTCGGGGCGAGCCCAGTGCGTGCGGACGGCATCGACGTGGCGGGCACCATCGACGGCGTCGCCGCCACCGGCTCGGGACAGTCGCTCACCTCCGCCGCCGGGCTGTCGGTGCGCGTCCTGGGCGGCGCCCTCGGGCAACGGGCGACGGTCGACTACACCGTCGGCTACGCATCCCAGCTGTCCGGCTTCGCCAGCACGCAGCTCGGTACCGAAGGCAGCCTCGCCGGCCGTACCGAGGGCATCAACCGTTCGGTATCGGTGATCGCGGACCAGCGCTCGGCCATGCAACGTCGCCTGGAAGAGGTGGAAAGGCGCTACCGCGCGCAGTTCGGCGCACTCGACGTGCTCATCAGCAACCTGTCGCAGACCAGCGATTTCCTGACCCAGCAACTGTCGGCGCTGAACAAGCAGTGAAGCTTCGCGCCGGCGCGGCGCGGCGCTCTTCATTTCCGCCGAATCGTGCCGATGGTTGCGGGGACGGGATCGCGGCAAGCGGCAGGCGTCAGCGGGCGGGCAGGTGCAGTCCGACCGGCGGCACCGCCAACTCGCAACACATCCGCGGTCGACCGATCCGGACAGAACCAATCCACAGGGATACTCTTCGATGCCAGCCAATCCGTTCCTTGCGAGCCGTGCCTACGCTGCCACCGGACTCGAGACCACGATCGCAGACGCCTCGCCCGAGCAACTGATCCTGATGCTGCACGACGGCCTGCTGGAGTCGCTGCACCGGGCGCGCTTCGCCATGTCCGAAGGACGCATCGCCGAGAAGGGCGAGGCGATCTCCAAGGCGCTGGCGATCCTGACCGAGGGCCTGATGCCGGCGCTCGACCTGGAGCGCGGCGGCGAGATCGCCCGCAACCTCTCGGCCCTCTACGAGTACATGATCACGCGCCTGATGCTCGGCAACCTGCAGAACGACGCCGCGCATCTCGAAGAGGTGTCGAAGCTGGTCCAGGAGCTGAAGAGCGCGTGGCAGCAGCTGTCGGCCCGGCCGGTGGCACGCACTGTCCAGCCGGCGGCCAACGAGCAGGCGCCCGCGGGCGCGCGCGTGAGCCTGTCCTTCGGCGCTGCCTGACCTCCAACCCACGGGATCCGATCCGCGCGTCCATGTCCGCGCTACAGGCTTACGAGGATGCCCTCGAACTCACCGAACGCATGCTGTCCTGCGCGCGTTCGGCGCAATGGGACCGGCTGGTCGAGCTGGAGAAGGAGCGTGGCGCCCTGCTTGAGGAGATCGCGCGGCGCGGTCCGGATGCCGGCCACGTGGCGGCCGATCGCGACGGCAAGCGGCGCATCCTGCAGCGCATGATCGCCTGCGACCAGGAGATCGCGGCGCTGACCCAGGACTGGATGGGCGAGCTGCGGCAGATCCTGAACTCGGTCGATACCCGGCAGAAGCTCGAGCGGGCCTACGCGGCACGCTGACCACGAACGCGGGCGGCGACGTTGACGCCGTCGAACCGGGGTAGCAAGATGCTTCGTCTGGAACCTTGCGGGACAGCTGGGCATGGACTCGATCATCATCACCTGGCGCGAGCTGCTGCTGGTCCTGGCAGCGGTGCTCGCGGTCTATGTTGCCGAGATGCTCCTGCTGCTGCGGCGCGGCGGAAACCCGGGCTGGCGCCTCTGGCAGCGGGGTGCCCAGGCGCATGCGCAGGCGCGCGCGCTGGTGGAGTTGCGCGGCCAGCTCGAGGCGCTGCGGCTCGAGACCGCGCAGCTGCGGGCCCGGCTCGATGCGGCCGGGATGTCGCCGTCCGTGGAAGCAGCCTCTCAGGCGGTCGCCTCGCCCGCCTTTCGCGTGGATCCGGGGCCTGCGGCACCTGCCGGGGGCTACGGCTCGCCCGGCGCCGGCGACACGCCGTATGGCCACGCGATCCGGATGGCGCGCGACGGTTGGCCCGTGGCCGACGTGGCGTCCGACTGCGGCATCTCGCGCGGCGAAGCCGAGCTGATCGTCGCGCTGTACCGGTCGCCATCCACGCACTGAGCGCACGCCGGCACGGCCTGCCGGCACACCGGCTGCAGGTGGTCCGCCGCGCCTGCTTCCACCTGGCGCAGGAGGTGCCGCGGTGACGCCGATCGATCCTCCGGTCCGGGTTGGCCCGACGATCACCCCGGTCGTCCCCGCCGGCGCGACAATCGCCCTCGACAGGCGATTGTCGGCGGGGTCGCTCACCGTCGGACAGGAGGTCGGCGCCCGCCTGCTGTCCGACCGGGCAGGCGGACGATTCGTCGCGCTGATCGAAGGCCGTCCGGTCGAGGTGGTGCTGCCGCAGGGTGCGCGCAGCGGCGACACGCTGAGATTGACCGTGACTGCGGCACAGCCGAGGCTCGTCCTCTCCGCGCAAGGCGAGTCCCAGGCGGGGGCGGGCAGCGGTGCCGCCATCGGCGGGACCGCGCTGCCGGGGGTCGACGCGGCGCCCGATCCGTCCGCAGCGCGGCCGGGGCCGACGGCCGGCGCGGCCGACGTGTCGGTCAGTGCCGGCGCGCGCGCGTTGACCCGACTGGTCGCCGACATCGCGACGGCGGCGGCAGAGGGCAAGGCCGAGGCCGGACCTGCGGACGCCGATCGCCTGCCGGGGACGCGCGGGCCGCTGGTTGCCGTGCCGGCCAACGACCGTGGCGCCCTCGCAGGCCAGCTTGCGGCGGCGCTGTCGCGGACCTTCGCCGGGAGCGGGCTGTTCTACGAGTCGCACCAGGCGCAATGGGTCGCCGGCGAACGTTCCCTCGACGCGCTGCGGCAGGAGCCGCAGGGCAAGCTGGCACCGCTGCCGCCACCGCCGCCACCTCCACTGGCGGTCGCAGCCCCGCGGCCTGCCGCATCCGATGCGCCTGCGGCGCGCCTGCAGGCGCCCGCCTCGCGCGAACCCTCGCTGCCGGGCGGTGCGCCGCCGTCCGGCCCACCGGCCGGTGCCGCGCTCGCGGGCGTCGTGGATTCGTCCACCGCGGGCCTGGTGCAGCAGCAGCTTGCCGCGCTCGCTGCCGGCAGCGCCGGCTGGAGCGGGCTCGTGCTGCCCGGGATGCAGGCGCGCATCACCGTTCAGGAGCGTCCCCGCCCATCGGAGGATGAACAGCAGGCCGAGCCGGATGCACAGGCGGACTGGTCGACGCGGCTCGCGGTCATGCTGCCGCGGCTCGGTGCGATCGACGCGCAGCTGGTGCTGCGTGGAGACCGCCTGCTGGTGTCCGTCGCGGCGGGCGATGCGACGAGCGCGGAAGCGCTGTCTGCCGCGCGCCAGCAGCTCGTCGATGCCCTGGCCGCGGCCGGCCTGGCGGTCGATGCACTCCAGGTCTCGGTGCGATGAGCACGCCGCCGGCCCCGAAGTCGCCGCTGGCGGTCGCGCTGGCGTACCGCACCGGGGATGCCGCCCCGAAGGTGGTCGCCAAGGGCCGCGGGGCGCTCGCCGAGACCATCATCGAACGCGCACGCGAGGCCGGGGTCTATGTGCACGAGTCCACCGAACTGGTCGGGCTGCTGATGCAGGTGGACCTCGACCAGCGCATCCCGCCGCAGCTCTATGTCGCGGTGGCGGAACTGCTCGCCTGGCTCTACCGGCTGGAGGGTCCCGGCGGCGGGCCGGCGCCGGTCAGTGGACCGAAAGCGCCGCCAGCAGGTCCGCCTCGAGGCGCAGCACCGCCCGCTCGTTCGACAGCACCGGGCCGCTGATCAGCAGGGTGTCTTCGGCGCGCTCGCCGAGGGTGTTGATCAGCGCAGTGTGCACGCTGGTCTCGTACTCCACCAGCACGCGCGCGACGCCGTAGAGCAGTCCGGGACGGTCGCCGGCGACGATCGACAGCAACGCCAGATTCGGCTCCTTCGAATATGTCGACACACTTTCCGCCGCTTTTGTAACGTCGGCGTCCCCGGAACGTCGTCGCAAGTGACGTTCGAAAAGTTTTCGAACGTCGCCGACGGTTCTGAGCGGGAACAAGTCGGAATCCGGCACCAACCGGTTTTCGGGTTCCATCGTTTTCGGATTAACCGGTTGATCTTGTCAATGAGTTCGCCACCTATTCGAATTTTTTGTTTTCTATTTACGTTTTTTTGTCGAGAAGGATATTATGAGTCGACCAGACTGGCGGTGCACTGCACGCGTCTGCTCTGTCTGCCCGTGCAGCAGCGGCCTGTACTGTAAAACCTTTTTACTGACGTTATTAATTCCGTCTAGCACAAAGCTAGAGTGTTTGTCGCTGACAGTCACTTCTGTACTAGTCTAATGTTTTCAGGCAAGGCTATTAGAAGGTTACTCCACTGTAAATATAAAGTTACTCCTTACCTTGCCTGCAATTATAAGAGTAGGGTGGAAATAAATGACAGCTCAAAACGCTCTAGCTTATTACGATACGGAAAATATTACAACCGCAAAAATCTTCATAGTACAGGCCCCACGTTTTAAGAGAATAGTAGGGATTGGCACCACTGTATTCTCAATGTACTGTCTTAAAC
>JAJTHE010000054.1 GCA_021298815.1 Betaproteobacteria bacterium
CGTGCCACGACCTCGGCCACCGGCCGCACGGCATCGATCGCGCCCCCCCCCCGCCCCGCGCCCCCCACGGTCTTCCAGGCCGCCGGGCGTTCGTCCCGCTTGCGGTAGCTGGCCCCGGGGTCGGGCGCGGGCAGGTTGTCCGGGTCGAGCCCGGCGGCGGCGATCGACGGCTTCAGGTAGTTGGCGGGCACGCCCGAGAACAGCGGCGTGTAGACGATATCGGCCGCGGTCGCGTCGACGATCATCGACTTGTAGGCCTCGCCGGCATTCGATTCGGTGGTGGCGATGAAGCGCGTGCCGATGTAGGCGAGGTCGGCGCCCATCGCCTGCGCGGCGAGCACGGCGCTGCCGGTGGACATCGCGCCCGACAGGGCGATGAGCCCGTCGTGGAAGGCGCGCACCTCCGACACCAGCGCGAACGGCGACAGCGTGCCGGCATGCCCGCCGGCACCCGCGCACACCAGGATCAACCCGTCGACGCCGGCCTTCAGAGCCCGGCGCGCATGGCGCGTGCTGACCACGTCGTGCAGCACGATGCCGCCGTAGGCGTGGATGCGCGGCACGATGTCGTCGGGCGCGGACAGCGACGTGATCACCACCGGCACCCGGTTGGCGATCACCACCTCCAGGTCTTGCTCGAGCCGGCTGTTCGCCTTGTTCACGATCAGGTTCACCGCATGCGGGGCGATCCGTGCGCCCGGATGCGCGGCGGCATGCGCGGCCAAGCCCTGCGCGATCTGCTTCAGCCAGCGGTCGAGCTGTTCCGGCGGCCGCGCGTTGAGCGACGGCATGGAACCGATGATGCCGCTGGTGCATTGCGCGACCACCAGTTCCGGCCCGGACACCAGGAACATCGGCGCGCCGATCACCGGCAGGGACAACCGTCCCTGGAGCATCGCGGGCAGCGCCATCAGCCGGCGCTCGTCCCGGCGTCTGTCCCGACGCCCGCCCCGGCGCCGCCCTTGCCCGGCGCGGGGCGATCGACCACCGGCGCGCCGTACAGGTAGCCCTGCGCCCAGTCGACGCCGAGGTCGCGCAGCACGCGTGCCGTGCCGGCGTCCTCGACGCACTCGGCGACGGTGGTCAGCTTGAACTTCCGGGCGGTGCTGACGATCGTCTCGAGCAGCTGCCGGATGCGCGAATCGCCGACTGCGCGCGCCACCATCCAGCCTTCGATCTTGAGGAACTGGATCGGCAGGTCGGCGAGGTACTGGAACGACGAATAGCCGCTGCCGAAATCGTCGAGGGCGAGCAGGAAGCCGGCATCGACCAGCGGCTTCAGGTTGGCCTTGAGCGAAGCGAGGTCGCCACCCTGGCGCTCGGTGATCTCGACCACGAAGCTGCGCTCGGCCGACTCCGCCATGCCGACGCTGCCCGCCAGCGCGATCAGGCGCTCGACGCTCTGCACGCTCGCAAGGAACTGCGGCGACAGGTTGATGAAGCAGGTCATGCCCTTGTGCGCCACGCCCGGCGCAGCCGCGTTCGCGCGGCCGGCCCCGCCGCGCCTCGGCGGTTCCGCGCCGGCCGTCGCCGGGATCACCCGCGCACCGAGGGTGTGCGCCGCGATCGCCTGGTCAATCTCGGCGGACAGGTGCAGCGACTCGGCCGCCTCGAGGAACTGCGAAGCCGGGATCACGTGGTCATCGGGCGCGATGATGCGCGCGAACGCCTCAACCCCGACCTGGGCGCCGCTGCGCAGGTCGATGATCGGCTGGAACGCCGCGACCACGCGGGATTCCTGCAGCGCGCTCTGCACCTGCGAACGCTCCCACACGACGCTGCCGCGGCGTCCGTCGGCTGCGCCGATGCACAGCACCCGGTCGCGGCCGCCCTGCTTCGCCTCGTACAGCAGCCCGTCGGCTTCGGCCAGCATCTGCGCGGCGGAATCGACCGCCGGCCGGTAGACCGACACACCCAGGCTCACCGTGACCTCGAGTTCGGCGGGGCCGGCCGGCCCCGCCGCGAACGGCGATGCCTTCACATGCTTGCGCATCCGCTCGCCCGCGGCCAGCGCGCCGGCCGCATCCAGCCCGTGGAAGCAGATCACGAACTCCTCGCCGCCCCAGCGCGACACCCAGTCGCCGCCACGCAGCGTCGACTTCACCACCTGCGCGACATGGCGCAGCGTGCGGTCGCCGACCTCGTGCCCGAACTGGTCGTTTACTCGCTTGAAGTGGTCGATATCGAGCAGTGCCAGCGCGAACGGCGAGCGCGTGCGCCGGGCCCGGTTCCATTCGAGCTGCAGCCGTGCCTCGGCCGCGCGCCGGTTCGGCAGGCCGGTGAGGTAATCCTCCATCGCGAGCCGGGTGATCTCCTGCTCGGCCTGCTTGCGCTCGGACACGTCGCGCCCGACCGACACCCAGTGCTCGATCTGTCCGTCGCTGCCGGTGACCGGCACCACAGAGAGGTCCATCCAGAACGCGCTGCCGTCCTTGCGGTAGTTGACCAGTTCCGCGCGCACCGCACGCCCGGCCCGCATCCGTGCCCGCAGCCGGTCGAGCGCCGTGCCGGGGGTCTTGCGTCCCTGCAGGAAGCGTGGATGCCGGCCGAGGACTTCGTCCGGGTCGTAGCCGGTGACCTGCACGAAGGCGCGGTTCACGTATTCGATCCTGAACGCCGGGTCGGTGATCAGCACCAGGTCGTTCGACGCCTCGACCGCGGCCGAGAGCAGCCGGCGCTGCGCGATGTCGCGGTCGACCCGCGACACGTTGACCGCCATGCACTGCAGTTCGTCGCGTTCGGCCGCCTGCTGCATGAACGCGATGATGTCGAGCGTGACCGGCTCGCGGTCCACGCCGAGGGTGCGTACCTGTGCACGGCCCGGCCGGCCGCTCTTCACCGACTGCTCGACGATCTCGACCAGCTTGCCGACCGGGATGAAGCGCCCCGCGGGCACGCCGATCAGGTGCTTCGGCTCGGTGCCCAGGAATGCCGCGAACGCGTCGTCGGCCTGCACGATCAGCCCGTCGGTCACGCGCAGGGAAAAGCGCCCGACGCTCAGCGCATCGAGGAACTCGTTCTGCAGCCGGTCGGTGAGGCGGCGTTCGCGCTGCGCGACCGCATCCATCAGTTCGGCCAGCGCGGCGTCGACCAGCATCGTGGTCAGGCGGTCCGAAGCCTCCAGTGCCTGCAGCAGGTGGGCCCAGGTCGCGGCGCCCCCGCCGCCGGCCTCGGACGCGGCGACCAGCGCGGCGCGCAGCGTCGCCTCGATGCCGCACAGGCTGGCCCAGGCTGCGGCCAGTTCCGCCGGCAGGCCCGAGGTTGCCTGCGCTTCCGCCGCGGACGCATCCCCCATGGCCTCGCCGGTGGCGAGCGGCAGCAGCGGCGTGGCGGCCGGCGGTGCCGGTGGACGCTCGCCGGCGGCCGCGGCCGCGATCGCCTGGCGCAGCAGGCTGCGATGCGCGTCGAGCGAGCGGAGCAGCGGCGCGAAACGCCGGGGTGCCGGGTCACCGCCCCCGGGCGCGTTCACCGGACGCTGGCGATCAACTGCACGCCGCCCCGCTGGTCGCGGGAGCGCCCGGTCGCGCACCCAGGGTGCGTTCGCCGGAACCCGCCTGCAACGCGCCCCGCCGGACGGCCGTCATCTCGGCGAGGATGGACACCGCGATCTCGGGCGGCGTCTTGCTGCCGATCGGCAGGCCGACCGGCCCGAACAGCCGTGCGATCTCCGTCTCGGACAGGTCGAAATCGGCCAGCCGCCGGCGCCGCTTCTCGTTGTTCGCGCGCGAGCCGAGGGCACCGACATAGAACGCAGGCGACTTCAGCGCCTCCATCAGCGCGAGGTCGTCGAGTTTTGGATCGTGGGTCAGTGCCACCACCGCGCAACGGCTGTCCAGTTCCATCGCCACTACCGTGTCGTCCGGCATCGTGCGCACGAGGTCGACCCCGGGCACGTCCCAACCGAAAACATACTCGTCCCGAGGGTCGCACACCGTGACGCGATAGTCGAGGGTCCGCGCCATCTCGGCGAGGTAGCGCGAAAGCTGGCCCGCGCCGATCAGCAGCAGCCGCCAGAGCGGGCCGTGGACCGTCTGCAGCGTCTTCCCGTCGAACGACAGGATGGAATTGCGCGAGCCCGGCGCGAGGCTCATCCGGCCGCTGTCCATGTCGAGGGTGCGCACCGTGAGTTCGCGCCGGTCGCTTGCCGCCAGCAGCTGCTCGAGCATCTCGAGGCCGTGCGGATCGCGGGCCGGATCGAGCACCGGCTCGACCACGATGGCCAGCCGCCCGCCGCAGGGCAGCCCGAACCGCTCCGCCTGTTCCCGGGTCACGCCGTAGGTGAGCAGCTTCGGCCGGTCGGGTGCAGCCAGGCCGGTCAGCTTCTCGATCATGTCGTCCTCGACGCAGCCGCCCGAGACCGACCCCGAGACCATGCCGTCGCCACGGATGGCCAGCATCGCGCCGACCGGGCGCGGCGCCGATCCCCAGGTCTCGACGACGGTCGCCAGGGTCACCCCGTGGCCTTCCCTGCGCCAGGCGACCGCCGAGCGCAGCACTTCAAGATCCACGCTGTCCATCGCAACAGCCTCCTGCCGGTAAAGCGATAGTCTATCCGTTGGGGCGGTGCATGTCCGCGTGCAGATGCACTGTAAGCCGGCTCACCCGGGCACGAACAGGCCGACCAGCGCCGCGGTGATGCAGGTGGCGAGCGTTCCCGACACGATCGAGCGCAGGCCGAGCGCCGCGATCTCGGCCCGGCGTTGCGGCACCAGGGTGGCCAGGCCGCCGATCAGGATCCCCGCGCTGCCCAGGTTGGCGAAGCCGCACAGCGCATAGGTCATCAGCAGCTGCGAGCGCGCGGACAACGCGCCCTCGGGCAGCGCGGCCAGCTGCAGGTAGGCGAGCAGTTCGTTCAGCACCGTCTTCGTGCCAAGCAGCGCTCCCGCGGACATAGCCTCGGCCCAGGGCACGCCGACCAACCAGGCCACCGGCGCGAACAGCACGCCGAGCAGCCGCTGCAGCGTGACCGGGTCGCCGCCGATGTCGGGCAGCAGCGACAGGGCGAGGTTGGCCAGGGTGGCGAGCGCGACGAACACGATCAGCAGCGCGACGATGTTGATCAGCAGCGAGGCCCCCTCCAGCGCGCCACGGGTGAGCGCATCGGTGGCCGACACGTCGGACGAGGCCAGTTCCGGCAGCGCCGCGCCGGCGGCGGGGACGGCGAACGGCACCATCAGTGCCGACACCGTGATCGCCACCGGCGTGGCGATCACCGAGGCGGCGACGATGTGCGACAGCGCATCGGGCAGCACCGGCCCGAGCACGCCGGCATAGAGCACCATCACCGTGCCGGCGACCGTGGCCATGCCGCCGGTCATGACCAGGAAAAGCTCGCCACGCGACAGCGTCGCCACGTAGGGGCGCACGAACAGCGGCGCCTCGACCATGCCGACCAGCACGTTGGCCGCCGCCGACATGCCGGCGACGCCGCCGATGCCGGGCACCCGGGTCAGCACCCGGGCGAAGCCGCGGATCACCCAGGGCAGGATCCGCCAGTGGAACAGCAGGGCCGACAGCGCGCTCATCACGATGACGATCGGCAGCGCGCGGAAGGCCAGCACGAAGGTGCTGCCGCTCCCGCCCTCGAGGAACGGCGAGGGCGCGCCGCCCAGGTAGCCGAACACCAGGGCGGTCGCGGCACCGGTCGCCGCATCCAGGGCGAGCACCGCATCGTCCAGCCCCGAGAGCAGCACCCTCACCCCGGGCAGGAGGCTCACCGCAGCGGTCGCCGCCAGCGAAAGCGCGAGGCCGGACAGCACGATCCGCCAGGGGATGCGTGCCCGGTCCTCGCTGGCCAGCCAGGCCAGCGCCAGCAGCACGAGCGCGCCGAACGCGCTCTGCAGCGGGCCGCTCAGATGCCGGCCGGGCCGCAGGCCCGGTCATCGGCCATGATTGAACGATCGGTGCAGCGGCCCCGCCCCGCCGGATGCGTCGCAACCGCCGGGCGCGACCGGCGCATCAGGCGCGGCGCCACAGCGTGCCGGCCGCGCCGTCCTCCAGCACGATGCCGGCGGCCAGCAGTTCGGCACGGATCGCATCGGCCCTGGCGAAATCGCGGGCCTTCTTGGCCGCCGCGCGGTCGGCGATCTTCGCCTCGATCGCCTGCGCATCCAGGCCGTCGGCCAGCGCGTCGCCGGACGCGGCCTGCAGGAAGGCCAGCGGGTCGCGTTCCAGCAGGCCGAGCCCGCGCCCCAGTGCGCGCAGCAGGCCCGCGGTGGCCGGGTCGCGGGCGCGGTTCAGGTCGCCGGCGAGTTCGAACAGCACCGCGATCGCTTCCGGCGTGTTGAAGTCGTCGTCCATCGCCGCCTTGAAGCGGGCGCAGCGCGGCTCCTCCCAGTCGATCGTCGCTGGCGCCGTTGCATCGACCCCCTTCAGCGCCGTGTACAGGCGTGCCAGCGCCTGGCGCGCATCGTCCAGGTGCCTGTCGGAATAGTTGAGCGGGCTGCGGTAGTGCGCGCGCGCGATGAAGAAGCGCACCACCTCGGCGTCGTAGCGCGCCAGCACCTCGCGCACGGTGAAGAAGTTGCCGAGCGACTTCGACATCTTCTCGTCGTCCACGCGCACGAACCCGTTGTGCATCCAGTAGCGCACGAACGGCTTGCCGTTGGCGCCTTCCGACTGCGCGATCTCGTTCTCGTGGTGCGGGAACTGCAGGTCCTGGCCACCGCCATGGATGTCGAAGGTCTCGCCGAGCAGCGCGGCCGACATCGCGGAACACTCGATATGCCAGCCCGGACGGCCCCGGCCCCAGGCCGACTCCCAGAACGGTTCGCCTTCCTTGCTGCGCTTCCAGAGGACGAAGTCGAGCGGGTCGCGCTTGCCCGAGTTCACCTCGACGCGCTCGCCGGCGCGCAGGTCCTCGAGCGACTTCCCGGACAGCTTGCCGTAGCCGGGGAAATCGCGCACCGAATAGTTCACGTCGCCGTCGCTCGCGACATAGGCGAGCCGGCTCTGGGCGAGGCGCTCGATGATCTGCTGCATCTGCGGCACGTACTCGGTCGCACGCGGTTCATGGTCCGGCTTGACCACGCCGAGGGCGGCCGCATCCGCGTCCATCGCATCGATGAAGCGCTGGGTGAGCGCCCCGATCGACTCACCGTTCTCGGCCGCGCGGCGGATGATCTTGTCGTCGATGTCGGTGATGTTGCGCACGTAGGTCACGTCGTAGCCGCTGCTGCGCAGCCAGCGCGTGACCAGGTCGAACACGACCATGACCCGGGCATGTCCCAGGTGGCAGTAGTCGTAGACGGTCATGCCGCACACATACATGCGGACCTTGCCCGGCTCCAGCGGAACGAACGGCTGCTTGTCGCGCGCCAGCGTGTTGTAGATTCGGAGCATCGGTGTCCCGGAAAGCGGTTGCGAGGATTACTTTTGGCGACCTTGCTGGTAGAATCAGTCGCGAGCCATGTTCCGTAAGCCTTTGTCCTGATTAATTTTTTCTTCAGCCCGGCGAGAAAAATATAACATATGCAGTCGCTGCCAACCGCTAATGCCACCGCCGGTCGCCCGCGCGGGTCCGGTACCCTGCGCCTGCGGTCCCGCGACCGCGGCACGCGCCACGGCAACGCCCTCGGCCGGATCTCCGGATACGCTGCCGCGCTTGCCGTGGTCCTGGGCGTGCTGTGCACCTCCGGTCCGGTGCTGGCCGACGACCTCGCCGACGTGCAGGCACTGGTCAGGCAGGGCAACCTGTCGCAGGCGACCGACCGCCTGAACGCGTACCTCGCGAAGAACCCGAAGGATGCGCGCGGACGTTTCCTGCGCGGCCTGATCCTCACCGAGCAGAAGCGCCCGGCCGACGCCATCCGCGTCTTCCTCGCGCTGACCGAGGACTTCCCGGAGCTGCCCGAGCCGTACAACAACCTCGCCGTGCTGTATGCCGCGCAGGGCCAGTTCGACCGTGCCCGGCAGATGCTCGAGTCGGCGATCCGCACCCATCCGAGCTACGCGACCGCACACGAGAACCTCGGCGACATCTACGCGAAGATGGCATCCGAGGCCTACGACCGCGCGCTGCAGCTCGACCGCTCCAACACCGCCGTGCAGACCAAGCTGGCGCTGATCCGCGAACTGTTCTCCACCAACCCGAAGTTCCAGCGGCCGCCGCTGGCAGGCGAGGCGCCGAAACAGGTCGCGATCGCCGGGCAGGCTGCGGCCCCGACGACCGCGCAGCCCGTCAAGGGCGCCGCCGCACCGGCACCGGCCGCACAGGCTTCCAGCCGCCCGGTGGTGGCACGGGAGCCCGCGGCCGACGCACAGGCAGCACAGGCGAAGGTCGCCGCGGCGGCGGCGGCGGCTGCGGCCACGGCGGCGGCCACGGCACAGGCTGCCGCGGCGCCGGCGGCTGCATCGACTGCACCGACCGCCGCCGCGGTCGCCGGCAGCGAGGAGGTGCTGCGCACGGTCGAGCAATGGGCGCAGGCATGGTCCGGCAACGACGTGAACCGCTACCTGTCCTTCTACGCGAAGGAGTTCAAGGTGCCCGGCGGCGATTCCCGTGCCGACTGGGAGAAGTCCCGGCGCGACCGCATCGCGAAGCCGAAGAAGATCGAGGTCCGGGTCAGTTCGCCGCAGGTGAAGCCGCTCGGCCCGAACCGCGTGTCGGTGGCCTTCCGCCAGGACTACCGGTCGCCAACGCTGAAGTCGAGCACGCCCAAGACGCTGATCCTGGTGCGCGCGGGCGATCGCTGGCTGATCGAGCAGGAGCAGGTCGGACGGTGACCGCGCATGCCGCACGGTCGGGGTGAAGTGCGCGCCGTGACCCCGCCATGAACTTCTTCGCGCGTGCCCGGCATGGCCGGATGAACGACCTGGTGCCACCGGTGCTGCTGCTCTCGCTGCTGGTGTCGCTGGGCAGCGCACTGTTCTTCATGCTCACGCCGGCCGAAGACGTCCATGCGCTGGGCCGTACGCCGGGCGGTGGCGGCAGCATCGGTGCGCCCTCGGCTGCCGGCTCGCTGCAGGAGACGATCGCCACGACCCTGGGCGCGGGGTCGCGCACGACCAGCGACGTCGAGACCACGCTCGTGCGCGGTATCCTCGAGCTCGCTCGCAGCAGGCCCGACGCCGCGCTCGCCGAGATCGACCGCGTGCTGCTCGGCAACCCCAACTTCCGCCTCGCGCACCTGGTGCGCGGCGACCTGCTGATGGCCCGCTCCCGGCCGCTCACCGACTTCGGCAACTCGGCGACGGGTGCCGCAGGCAATGCGCCGGAGCCGGCCGACCGGCTCGAGCGGGTCGACGAACTGCGTGCCGAAGCCCGGGCGCGCCTGACCCGCCTCGCCGCGGAACCACCGCCGGACCGGCTGCCGCGACACATCCTGCAGCTCGATCCGCGCCAGCGCTACGCGATCGTCGTCGACAGCGCGAAGTCGACGCTGTACGTGTTCGAGCAGGTCGACGGACGGCTGCGCTACCTGAAGGATTACTACATCAGCGTCGGCCGCAACGGGGTGGACAAGATGCGCGAGGGCGACAAGCGCACGCCGCTCGGCGTGTATCACGTGCGCGCGAACCTGCCGCGCCAGAAGCTGCCAGACTTCTACGGCAGCGGCGCACTTCCGATCAACTACCCGAACGAGCTGGACCGGATCGAAGGCCGCACCGGCCACGGCATCTGGCTGCATGGCGTGCCCTCGGACACCTTCGCGCGGCCGCCGCAGTCGTCGGACGGTTGCGTGGTACTGGCCAACCCCGACTTCGACGCACTGCTGCCGCTGATGCAGATCGGCCTCACGCCGGTGGTGATCGCACCGCGCATCGAATGGGTCGATGCCAGCGCGATACAGGCGACCCGGGCGTCGCTGGCGCAGGCGGTGGAGGCATGGCGGCGCGACTGGGAAGGCCGCGACATGCAGGCCTACCTGCGGCACTATTCGGCCACGTTCACCAGCACCGGCCAGGCGCGCGACCTTGCCGCATGGTCCGAGCAGAAGGGCAAGGTCAACGCCAGCAAGACCTGGGTGCGCATTGGACTGCGCAACACCAGCATGTTCCTGGATCCGAACCGCGATAACCTCGCGGTGGTGCAGTTCGACCAGGAATACTCGAGCAACAACCTCAACCAGCAGATGCGCAAGCGCCAGTACTGGCGACTCGAAGGTGGTGTCTGGCGCATCGTCTACGAAGGCAACGCGTGAGCCCGGCATCGCCGGACGGGCGCGCGGCGACACGGTACAGGGAGTCGATGTGCAAAGACTGATACAGCAGTGGTTCCGGCAGTTCCTGCCGCGGTTCGCGCCGCGCTGGATGCTGGTGGCGGTGCTCGGTGCAGGCCTCGCCGGCAACGCACTCGCGCAGAAGAACCCGCGCGTCGAGTTCGCGAC
This sequence comes from Betaproteobacteria bacterium, assembly GCA_021298815.1. Lineage (GTDB taxonomy): Bacteria > Pseudomonadota > Gammaproteobacteria > Burkholderiales > CAIKXV01 > CAIKXV01. Next base: position 10,329 of record JAJTHE010000054.1, read on the forward strand.
GAACTACGGCCCGATCGTGGTCGAGCTGTATCCCGACCGCGCGCCCGAGACCGTGCGCAACTTCCTGCAGTACGTGAAGGAAGGGCACTACGAGGGCACCGTGTTCCACCGGGTGATCCGCGGCTTCATGGTCCAGGGCGGCGGCTTCACCGCCGACTTCAAGGAGAAGCCCACCCGCGAGCCGATCAAGAACGAAGCCGAGATGACCTTCAAGGCAGGCCTGCGGCACGAGATCGGTACCCTGGCGATGGCGCGCACCCGCGACCCGCACAGCGCGACCGCGCAGTTCTTCATCAACGTCGCGCGCAACGACTTCCTCGATTTCCGCGAGCGCACGGTCGTCGGCTTCGGCTACGTGGTGTTCGGCCGCGTGATCAAGGGGCTCGAGACCGTCGACCAGATGCTGCAGGTGCCCACCGGCCCCGGCGGCCCGTTCAAGACCGACGTGCCGGCGAAGCTGCCGGTGATCGAGAAGGCGACGATCCTGGGCGGCCGCTGAACGCCCGCCGGGATACCTGCCCCTTGCCGCCAGAACCTTCCAGAGGAGCGTATTGCACATGATCAGACTGCACACCAGCGCCGGCGTGATCGGCCTCGAACTCGACGCCGAGAAGGCCCCGCTCACCGTGGCGAACTTCATCGAGTACGTCAAGGCCGGCCACTACGACAACACGATCTTCCACCGGGTCATCGACGGCTTCATGATCCAGGGCGGCGGCTTCGAGCCGGGCATGAAGCAGAAGAAGACGCGCGACCCGGTGACCAACGAGGCCGACAACGGCCTGAAGAACGACAAGTACACGGTCGCGATGGCGCGCACCTCCGAGCCGCACTCGGCCTCGGCGCAGTTCTTCATCAACGTGGCGGACAACGATTTCCTGAACTTCACCTCGCCGACGCCGCGCGGCTGGGGCTACTGCGTGTTCGGCAAGGTCGTCGAAGGCCGGGAAGTCGTCGACCAGCTGCGCAGCGTCGCCACCACCTCGCGCGCCGGACACCAGGACGTGCCGGCGGAGGACGTGGTCATCAACAAGGCGGAAGTGGTCGAAGGCTGAGGACCGGCGCCTGCGCAGGGGAGGCGGCAGGGTGCCCGGACCGACGCTGCTGATCTCGGACCTGCACCTGTCCGCATCGCGGCCACGCACCACCACCGCCCTCCTCGCCCTGCTCGCGGGCCCCGCCCGCGAAGCCTCGGCGCTCTACATACTCGGCGACCTGTTCGACTACTGGATCGGAGACGAAGACGTCGACGACCCGGCGGTGCGTCCGGTCGTCGATGCGCTGGCTGCCGTGTCGGCGGCAGGGACGGCGGTGTCGTTCATGCACGGCAACCGCGACTTCCTGGTCGGCGCGCGCTTCGCGGCCGCGGCCGGGGCCCGGTTGCTGCCCGATCCGCTGCTGCTCGACCTGGACGGGGTGCCCACGCTGCTGATGCATGGCGACACCCTGTGCATCGAAGACGCCGGCTACAACCGCTTCCGCGCGACGGTGCGCGACCCGGCCTGGCAGCAGGCCTTCCTCGACCGTCCGGTCGCCGCCCGGCGCGAGGAAGCGCAGCGCCTGCGGGCGATCAGCGAACACGAGAAGAAGTCCAAGTCCGCCGAGATCATGGACGTGACGCCCAGCGAAGTGTTGCGGATGCTGCGCACGCACGGCTACCCGCGGCTGGTGCACGGCCATACGCATCGGCCGGCGCTGCACCTGCATCCGGTCGACGGCTACGCCTGCGAGCGCTGGGTGCTGCCCGACTGGCGGGATGCCGCCACCGGGCTGCGCGCCGCCGGCGGACGCCTGCAGCGCTTCTGAGGGCAGCCTCAGCCGTCCAGCCCGCGCGTGAGGTCCGCCTTCAGGTCGACCACGGCCTCCAGCCCGACCGCGATCCGGATCAGCCCTTCGGTGACGCCGGCCGCATCGCGCGTGGCCTGCGGGATCCGGCCGTGCGTGGTGGTCGCCGGATGCGTGATCGTGGTCTTGGTATCGCCCAGGTTGCCGGTGATCGACATCAGCTTCGTGGAGTCGATGATGCGCCAGGCCGCCTCGCGCCCGCCCTTGACCTCGAACGACACCACGCCGCCGCCGCTCTTCTGCTGGCGCATCGCCAGCGCATGCTGCGGATGCGACGCGAGGCCCGGATAGAGCACGCGCGAGACCTTCGGGTGCTTCTCGAGCCAGGTCGCCAGTTCCAGCGCACGCGCGCTGTGCGCCTCCATGCGGATGCCCAGCGTCTCCATGCCCTTCAGGCAGACCCAGGCGTTGAACGGGCTCATCGACGGCCCGGCGTTGCGCATGAACTGCTGCATCGGGCCATGCACCAGCGCCTTGTTGCCCAGCACCGCACCGCCGAGCACCCGCCCCTGCCCATCGAGGTACTTGGTGGCGGAATGGATGATGATGTCGGCGCCCATCTCGAGCGGGCGCTGCAGCGCTGGCGAGCAGAAGCAGTTGTCGACGATCAGCACGGCGCCGGCGCGATGGGCGATCGTCGCCAGCGCGCCGATGTCCGACACCTCGGTCAGCGGGTTGGACGGCGTCTCGACGAAGAACATCTTCGTCTCCGGGCGCACCGCGGCCTCCCAGGCGGAGGGGTCGGTCGGCGGCACGAACGACACCTGCAGGCCGAACTTCTCGAAGAAGTTGGTGAACAGCTGCACGGTCGAGCCGAACACGCCCTGCGAGATCACCACATGGTCGCCGGCCTTGAACAGGGCCATGGTGATCGCCAGGATCGCCGACATGCCGGAGGCGGTCGCCACGCAGCACTCCGCGCCCTCCAGGGCGGCCAGCCGCTCCTCGAACGCGGTGACCGTCGGATTGGTGAAGCGCGAATAGACGTTTCGCCCATCGATGCCCTTCTGGAAGGCATCGGCCGCCTGCTGCGCGTTGTCGAACACGAAGCTGGAGGTGAGGTACATCGCCTCGCTGTGCTCGCCGAACTGGCTGCGATGGATGCCGGTGCGCACGGCGAGCGTGTCGAGCTGGTACTTGTCCATGGATCGTTCTCCGGAAAACAAAAAGACCCGCTCAGCTACGGGCTGACGGGTCGCGCTGGCGGGTACGGGACGTACCGGAGGCTATCGTTCACCTTAGCTGGATTTGTATCGCGCCCGCAAGCTGCCCGACGCGGATGCCGCGCGGGCCGTCAAATCGGCGCACTGGAATTCTGCGACGCGCATGCGCCGGCTGTCAAACGGCCAACGTCGTCGCGCGGCACGACCGACATCGGGGTACCCTGCGACCTTGCAGCAACCGACGACGCAGGAAGACGCCGATGAGCCACAGCACCTCCACCTCCTCCATACCTTCGATCACGCCGGCCGCTGCCCTGCTTTGGCTGGCTGCGCTGGGCACGGCCGGCGTGGCCTGCGCGCAGCCGGCCACGCCGCCGGCCGCGGGAACGCCGGCCGCCCAGCCGTTGCCGGCCGGACCGGTGCGCATCGTCGTGCCGTTCGCCCCGGGCGGCTCCACCGACGTGATGGCGCGCATCATCGCGCAGCGCCTCGGCGATCGCGTGCGGCAGCCGGTGCTGGTCGAGAACCGCGCCGGCGCCAACGGCACGATCGGTGCCGCGCACGTCGCGAAGTCTGCCGGCGATGGCCGCACGCTGCTGCTGGTTCAGGCTGGCTACGCATCCAACCCGAGCCTGTTCAGGAACCTGCCCTACGACCAGGCGCGCGACCTGCTGCCGCTGACCAACCTGGCGTCCGGGCCGCTGGTGCTGGTGGTGCATCCGTCGCTGCCGGTGCGCTCGGTAAAGGAACTGATCGCGCTCGCACGGGCGAAGCCGGGATCGTTGAACGTCGGCGTCCCGGGCACCGGTTCGCTCAACCACCTCGCCGCAGAACTGTTCAACCTCAACACCGGCATCCGGATGACCAGCGTCCCCTACAAGGGCACCGGCGGCGCGCTGGCCGACGTGCTCGCCGGCAACGTCGAGGCGTACTACATGAACCTGGTCCTGAGCCAGCCCTACGTGAAGAGCGGCAAGCTGCGGGCGATCGGCGTGACCAGCGCGAATCGCTCGCCGATCGCACCCGAGATCCCGGCGATCGCCGAGGCCGGCGTGCGCGACTTCGACCTCACCACCTGGTTCGGGCTGCTGGTGCCCGGCACCACACCGCGCGACGTGCTCGGCCGGGTGCACCAGGACGTGCTGCAGGTGCTGGCGCTGCCCGACGTGCGCGAGCGCCTGGCCTCCGACGGGCTCACCGTGGTCGGCGACACGCCCGAGCAGTTCGCCGCGTTCGTCGCGGCGGAAACCGCGAAGGCGGCGCGCATCATCAAGGCCGCGGGGATCAGCGCCGGCCAGTAGGCGGCTCAGATCACCGAACGTTCCGGCAGGATGCTCGACAGCACGCGCAGGTAGTTGCCGCCGAGGATGGCCGCGATGTCGTCCTCGCCGTACCCGTGGCGCTGCAGGCCCGCGACCAGGTTCGGCAGGTCCTCGATCTCCTCGAAGCCACGCACCACCGGTGGCTCGGCGCCGGGGGTGTGCCCGTCGCGGATGCTGCGCGGGCCGTCGTACTTCACGAAGTCCATGCCCAGCGCCATGTGCTTCACGCCGACCAGCCCGACGATGTAGTCGATGTGCTGCAGCATCTGCTCGATCGACGACTCCTTGCCGGCGACGGTGAACGGCAACGCCAGGATGCCGATCACGCCACCCTGCGCCGCGATCGCCCGGATCTGGTCGTCGTCGAGGTTGCGCATGTGGTCGTACACGCCGCAGGCATTCGCATGGCTGACGATCAGCGGCGCGCTGGCCACCTCGAGCGACTGGTAGAAGCCGGCCTTCGCCATGTGCGACAGGTCGACCACCATGCCCAGCCGGTTCATCTCGCGGATCACCTCGACGCCGAAGCGCGTCAATCCGCCGCCGGTACGGCTTTCCCAGACGCCGTCGCCGAGTTCGTTGCGCAGGTTCCAGGTCGGCTGGATCGAGCGCACGCCGAGCCGGTAGAAGTTGCGCAGCTGCGCGATGCCGCCCTGCAGCGGCTTGCCCCCTTCGAGGTGGAGGATGAACTTCACATGGTCGTGCAGTCGCGCGACCGGCAGGTCGCCGCGCGTCTTCACGATCGAGAATCGGCTGCCGTCGGCGCCCAGTTCCTGCAGGAACTGGTCGATGTTTTCGAGCGTGGTCTCGAGGAATCGCCCGGTGTTCTGCGAATGCGCCCAGGAATCGCCACCGACCGCGTAGACGGACAGGTCGATGCGGTCGCGGATCAGCCGCGGCACGATCGCGTCGGCCAGCGGGGTGGCCTCGCCCAGCAGCGTGCGGTGGACCTGCTCGTAGGCGTCGCGATGGCCCTCGATGACCAGGTGCCGCTGCAGGATCTGCGATGCTTCCGTCTCGGTCATCCCGTGCCGCTCCGCTGCTACTCCGCCGATTCGAGGTTCAGGTCGAGCTGGGTGCTGGCCTCGCGGGAGCGCTGGCGGTCGCCATCCTCGCGGTTGGCTTCCAGGCAGTTCAGGTATTCCGGCGTGACATCGCCGGTGATGTACTTTCCGTCGAAGCACGAGGTCTCGAAACGCGCGATCGACGGTTTGCCGGCACGCACGTCCTCGATCAGGTCTTCCAGGTCCTGGTAGATCAGCCGATCGCAGCCGATCTCGCGTGCGATCTCCTCCACCGAACGCCCGGACGCGATCAACTCGCTGCGGGTAGGCATGTCGATGCCATAGACGTTCGGGAAACGCACCGGCGGCGCGGCCGACGCGAAATGCACCTTGCGTGCACCGGCCTCGCGCGCCATCTGCACGATCTCCTGGCTGGTGGTGCCGCGCACGATCGAGTCGTCGACGATCAGCACGTTCTTTCCCTTGAACTCGGTGCCCAGCGCGTTGAGCTTCTGGCGCACCGACTTCCTGCGCACCGCCTGCCCGGGCATGATGAAGGTTCGGCCGATGTAGCGGTTCTTGATGAAGCCCTCGCGGTACGAGAGGTTCAGGTGCTTGGCGAGCTGCATCGCCGCCGGGCGCGAAGAGTCGGGGATCGGCATCACGACGTCGACGTCCAGGCCCGGGCACTCGCGTTCGATCTTGCGCGCCAGGCTCTCGCCCATGCGCAGCCGGGTGTCGTAGACCGAGATGCCGTCGATCACCGAATCGGGGCGCGCCAGGTAGACGAACTCGAAGATGCACGGCGCGAGTTCGATGCGCTCGGCGCACTGGCGGCTCTGGAACACGCCCTGCTCGTCGATGAACACCGCCTCGCCCGGCGCGACGTCGCGCAGCGGCGTGAAGCCCAGTGCATCGAGCGCCACCGTCTCGGAGGACACCATGAACTCGGTGCCGGCCTGGGTCTCGCGGCTGCCGATCACCAGCGGTCGGATGCCGAACGGGTCCCGAAAGGCGAGCAGGCCGTAGCCAGCGATCATCGCCACCACCGCGTATGCGCCACGCACCCGCTTGTGCACGCCGGCGACCGCCTTGAAGATGGTATTCGCATCGAGGTGGAAGCCGGCCGCGTTGCGCGCGAGTTCATGCGCGAGCACGTTCAGCAGCACCTCGGAATCGGAGTCGGTGTTCACGTGGCGCAGGTCGTCGCGGAACAGCTCGCGGCGCAGCGCCTCGGAATTAGTCAGGTTGCCGTTGTGGCCCAGCACGATCCCGAACGGCGAATTGACGTAGAATGGCTGCGCCTCGGCGGAGGACCAAGCGGAGCCGGCGGTCGGGTAGCGAACGTGCGCGATGCCCACGTTTCCGGCAAGGGTGCGCATGTTGCGCGTGCGGAACACGTCGCGCACAAGTCCCGGTCCCTTGTGCATGTGGAAGGTGTTGCCTTCGCTCGTGACCAGCCCTGCAGCATCCTGGCCGCGATGCTGGAGCAACAGCATCCCGTCGTACAACTCCTGGTTCACGGGAGTCTTTGCCACCATTCCGACGATGCCACACACGAGGCTTTCTCCCTTCGGCTCGATACCGTCCGTATCGGGGCGGTGGCGGGAGAGGTTAAGCCCCCGCGCCCCGGGCGGTGTGCCTTGGCTTTAGCGAGGCGGAGTATAGACCACCTGCTGCGGCGCGTCGTAACGGATCTTCCGCGCGAGGTCGGCCGGAAGGTATGGACGCACCGTCAGCGCGAGCACCTCGAGCGGCTGCGACAGCATTGCATCGCGCCAGCCCCGGTCCTCGGGCAGGCGCGTGAGCCCGGCGAGCAGCACCGCGATCAGCACGATCAGCACGCCACGCACCAGTCCGAACGCGAGCCCGAGCACCCGGTCGACGAACCCGAGCCCGACCACCCGCACCAGTTCCACGATCGCCAGCGTGATCACGACCATCGCCAGCAGGGTCGCGCCGAACACCAGCAGGAACGCGGCCAGCATGCGCAGGGAATCGTTCGGGATCGCGGCAGGCAGCAGGGGCGCCACCTTGCCGGCGAACGTGCTGGCTGCGAGGAAGGCCGCCACCCAGGACACCAGCGAAAGCACCTCGCGCACGAAGCCGCGCATCACCGCCAGCAGCGCGGACACGCCGATCACCAGCAGCACCCCGTAGTCGAACCAGGTCATGGGCGCCGGCCCCGCTGCATCGCCGGCACCGGGCGCGGGACATGCGCGGTCGTCCGGGCGCTGCGCATGCCTTCGGGCACGCTCAGTAGCGCCTGGGAACCACGATGCCGTCGGTCATGCCCAGGGCCTTGACCCGCTCGTTCGCCTGCTCTGCCGCCTGCCGGGTCGGGAACGGCCCGGCGCGCACGCGGGTCTTGTCGCCGGTGGGCGTCTTGATCACTTCGGTGTAGGACTTGATGCCGGCCTTCACGAGTTGCGCATGCCGGTCCTTTGCCCGGTTCACCTCGGAGAAGGCCCCGAGCTGGATCACGAAGTTCTTCGCCTCGGCATCCTTCGGATCGACGGACCTGGCTTCGACCGCCTTCGTCTCTGCGGCCTTCGCCTCGGCAGCACGGGCGGCGGCGGCCCGAGCCTCGGCTGCCTTGTCCGCCGCGGCCCTGGCGTCCGCCGCCATCGCCGCGGACGGTGCCACCGCGTCCGGCGCCGGCCGCGCCGCTCCCGCGAGCTCTATCTTCTGGTCGGCCGGGGTCGCCGAGGACGGTGCCGGCGCGGCCGGACGCGCGGATGCCGGCGCGGCCGCGGCATCCGTTGCCGCGGGCGGTGCGCTGCCCACGGTACCGCTCGCCTTTGCCGGCGGCGCCGGCGCGGCGGGCCGGGCTGCCGCATCGACCTGCCCCTTCGGCGCGTAGGGCCCGCTGTTGGGCGAGGGGATCTGCACCGCGATGTCGTCGCCGAGCGGTCGCGGCTCGCTGTCGAGCACCATCGGCAGCGTGACCACCACCAGCGTTGTCAATGCGATCGCGCCGATCAACCGCCGGCGGGCCCGCTTGCGGAGCTTTGTTTCTTCGTCTGACGTGCTGCGTGCCATGCCTGTCTGTCTCGACCTAGGATTGAACGCCGCGGGGCGCCCGGACCCGTGGATGCCGGCTGGTCAGCGGGCCATGCCGGGCAGCGCAAGCACTTCGGCCACCGTGTAGAACGACCCGAACACGATGATCCTATCACTTTCGCCTGCGTGCTCCTTTGCCCGCTGCCAGGCCTCGGCGATGCTCGCGCACTCGGTGGTGGGGTCGAGCGCGGCAGCCCGGGTGAGCGCCGTGCGAAGCGTGGCGAGGTCGGCCGCGCGCACGGCATCGACCGGCGCGATGAACCATTCGTCGATGCGGTCCTTCACCGCACGCACCACGCCTTCGATGTCCTTGTCGGCGAGCATCGAGAACACCGCGAAGGTGCGCCCGGTACCCTGCAGCCGCGCAAGGCTCGCATCGAGCACGGCGGCGGCATGCGGGTTGTGCGCGACGTCGAGCACCACCGTCGGCCGTCCGGGCAGCACCTGGAAGCGTCCCGCGACCTCGGCCGCTAGCAGGCCGGTGCGCACCGCCTCTGCGCTCACCGGCAACCGGTCGGCGATCTCGTCCAGCGCGGTGATCGCCGCCGATGCGTTGGACAGCTGGTATGCGCCGCGCAGCGCGGGGAACGGCAGGCCGTATCGCGCCCGCTGCACGGTGCGCGTGCCGGGCGCATCGTCGGCGGCCGTCGGCGCGAAGCGCCGATAGCGCCACTGTCCGCCGTCCTGCTCGGTGAAGTCGTAGTCGATGCCGGCACGCAGCAGGCGGGCGCCGATCGACGCCGCGTGCGCGACCAGCGGCGCCGGCGCATCGGCGTCGGCACACACCGCGGCGCGGCCGGCCCGGAAGATGCCGGCCTTCTCGAAGCCGATCTTCTCGCGCGTGTCGCCCAGGTATTCCATGTGGTCGAGCCCGATGCTGGTGACCACCGACACGTCGGCGTCGACGATGTTCACCGCATCCAGGCGGCCGCCCAGGCCGACCTCGAGCACCGCGACATCGACCCGGCTGTCGATCATCAGCCACAGGGCGGCGAGCGTGCCGAACTCGAAGTAGGTGAGGCCGATCTCCCCGCGCGCCGCCTCGACTGCCTCGAATGCACGGCACAGGTGGTCGTCGGGTGCGTCATGCCGGGCGATGCGCACGCGCTCGTTGTAGCGCAGCAGGTGCGGCGAGGTGTAGCAGCCGACGCGGTAGCCGGCGCGGTCCAGGATGGCTTCGAGCATCGCGCAGGTCGAGCCCTTGCCGTTGGTGCCACCGACGGTGATCACCGGGAAACCGGGCGAACCGCCGGGACCGGGCGGGTTCATCCTGCGCCAGGCCTCGGCCACCCGGTCCAGCGTCAGCTCTATGGTGACCGGATGCTGGTTCGAGATGTAGTCGAGCCAGTCGTCCAGGCTGCGCCGGACGGCCAGGCCGGGACCGGGGACGCCGCTCACTTCGCGGATCGGACCTGCGCGGGCTGCGGCTGCCGGGACAGCAGGGCCAGCAGCGACGCAAGCCGGTCGCGCATCTCGCGCCGGTCGACGATCATGTCGATCGCACCGTGCTCGAGCAGGAACTCGGCGCGCTGGAAGCCCTCGGGGAGCGTCTCGCGCACCGTCTGCTCGATCACGCGCGGGCCGGCGAAACCCACCAGCGCGCCTGGTTCCGCGATCACCACGTCGCCGATCATCGCGAAGCTCGCCGAGACCCCGCCCATCGTGGGGTCGGTGAGCACCGAGATGAACGGCAGCCGCTCGCTCGCGAGCAGGGTCAGCGCCGCGCAGCACTTGGACATCTGCACCAGCGACAACACGCCTTCCTGCATGCGCGCACCACCCGAGGCAGCGATGCAGACAAACGGCATGCGCTGCTCGATCGCGGTGCGCACGCCGCGCGCGAAACGTTCGCCGACCACCGAACCCATAGACCCGCCGAGGAAGCGGAACTCGAACGCCGCCACCACCACCGGCGCCGAATGGATGCTACCCTGCATCACCACCAGCGCGTCGTCCTCTCCGGTGTCGCGCGTGGCGGCAGCCAGCCGATCGACGTACTTCTTCGTGTCCTTGAACTTCAGGCTGTCGACTGGCCGTACCTCGGCGCCGATCTCGTAGCGGCCTTCCGGATCGAGCAGCATGTCGAGCCGCTCGCGCGCGCCGATGCGGTTGTGGCAGCCGCAACCCGGGCACACCTGCAGGTTGTTGTCGAGGTCGGTGCGATAGAGCACCGTCTCGCAACCGTCGCACTTGGTCCAGAGCCCCTCGGGCACGCTCTTGCGCGGCGCGCCCTCGTCGCGCCTGATCTTCGGCGGCAGCAGCTTCTGCAGCCAGCTCATGCCGGCTCAGCCCTTCCGCGCGACGGCATCGATCGCCTGCCGGATGCCGCGCACGAACACGCCGACGTTCGCCGCTTCGCTGCCCGGCGCCGAGCCTTCGATCTCCTCGACGATACGGCTGCCGATCACCACCGCGTCGGCGACCTTCGCGATGCCGGCGGCGCTCTGCGCATCGCGGATGCCGAAGCCCACGCCGATCGGCACGGTCAGGTGCTGGCGCAGCACCGCCATGCGCGCGGACACGTCCCCGACCTGCAGGTGCTTCGCCCCGGTGACACCGGTCAGCGACACGTAGTAGACATAGCCGCGCGCGAGCTTCGCGATCTCGGCGATGCGCGCATCGGTGGTCGTCGGTGACAGCAGGTAGATCGGGTCGAGGCCCGCGCCGGCCAGCCGGTCGACGAAGCCGCGCGACTCCTCAGGCGGCAGGTCGACCAGCAGCACGCCGTCGACGCCGGCGGCCGCGGCCCGGCTGGCGAAGGTGTCGTAGCCCATCGCCTCGACCGGGTTGGCATAGCCCATCAGCACCACCGGGGTATCGGCGTCGTGCGTACGGAAGGTCGCCACCACGTCGAGGATGCGGCGCAGCGTGGTGCCGCGCGCGAGCGCACGTTCGCTCGCCCGCTGGATGGTCGGCCCGTCGGCCTGCGGATCGGAGAACGGCACACCCAGTTCGATCACGTCGGCACCGGCGGCAGCCAGTTCGTGCATCAGCGCGAGGGTCACGTCCAGCGACGGGTCGCCGGCCGTGATGTAGGGGATCAGCGCGGCGCGTCCCTCGCCCTTCAGGTCCTCGAAACGTCCCTGTATGCGCGACATCAGAGCGTGATCCCGGCGATGCCCGCCACGGTGTTGATGTCCTTGTCGCCGCGGCCGGACAGGTTGACCAGCAGCACCTGATCGCTGCGCATCGACGGCGCCATCTTGGCGGCCTGTGCCAGCGCATGCGCCGACTCGAGCGCCGGGATGATGCCCTCAAGCCTGCAGCAGAGGTGGAACGCCTCGAGGGCCTCGTCGTCGTCGATCGCGACATACTCGGCCCGGCCGAGGTCTTTCAGCCAGGAATGCTCCGGCCCGACGCCCGGGTAGTCGAGGCCGGCGGACACCGAGTGGGTGTCCATGATCTGCCCGTCCTCGTTCTGCATCAGGTAGGTGCGGGTGCCGTGGAGCACGCCCGGGCGCCCCGCCGACAGCGGCGCGGCATGCTTGCCGGTGGCCACGCCGGACCCGCCCGCCTCGACGCCGATCAGGCGCACACCCTCGACATCGATGTACGGGTGGAAGATGCCCATCGCGTTCGACCCGCCGCCGACGCAGGCGATGCAGGCGTCCGGATGGCGCCCGACCAGCTCGGGCATCTGCCACAGGCATTCGTGGCCGACCACGGCGTTGAAGTCGCGCACCATCATCGGATACGGGTGCGGACCTGCCACGCTGCCGATGATGTAGAAGGTGTCCTCGACGTTGGTGACCCAGTCGCGCATCGCCTCGTTAAGCGCGTCCTTCAGGGTCTTCGAGCCGCTCTCGACCGGCACCACCTCGGCACCCAGCAGCTTCATGCGGAACACGTTCGGCGACTGCCGCTTCACGTCTTCCGAGCCCATGTAGACGGTGCACTTCATGCCGAAGCGGGCGGCCACGGTGGCGGTGGCCACGCCGTGCTGCCCGGCGCCGGTCTCGGCGATCACGCGCGGCTTGCCGATCTTGCGCGCGAGCAGCGCCTGCCCCATCGTGTTGTTGATCTTGTGCGCGCCGGTATGGTTGAGGTCTTCGCGCTTCAGGTAGACCTGCGCGCCGCCGAAGTGTTCCGACCAGCGCTTCGCGTGGTAGATCGGGCTGGGACGGCCGACGTAGTGCTTAAGCTCGCGCGCGAGTTCCGCCATGAACTCGGGGTCGTCGCGGTACTTCAGGTAGCACTCGTTCAGTTCATCGAGCGCATGCATCAGCGTCTCGGCCACGAACACGCCGCCATAGGGGCCGAAGTGGCCGCGCTCGTCGGGCAGGTCATACATCTGCAAGGTGAACCTCCTCAATGAACTGCTCGATCAGGCGGGGATCCTTGATCCCCTTCTGCCCGGTACTGTGTTCGACGCCGCTCGATACATCGACCGCCCATGGCCGCACCTGCCGCACCGCGTCGCGGACGTTCGATGGCGTCAGACCGCCGGAGAGGATCACCTCGCCGCGCAACGACCCGGGGATCAGCGACCAGTCGAACGACTGGCCAGTACCACCGTGCACGCCGGGGACGAACGCATCGACCAGCAACCCCCGCGCAAGCGGTCTGTACTGCATCGTCCGACCGTTGGATTGTAGCAAATCGACCCCGGGCCGAACCCGTACCGCCTGCACGAACGGTTTGTCGAACTGAGCGCAGAACGCAGGCGTTTCGCCGCCATGGAACTGCAGCAGGTCGAGCGGGACGGCGGCCAGCACCGCGCGCACCTCCTCTGCCGGCGCGTCGACGAACAGGCCGACCGACATCACGTAGGGCGGCAGGCTGCCCGCGATCGCCGCGGCCTGGCCGATGCCCACGTGGCGCGGGCTCGGACCGTAGAACACCAGGCCGATCGCATCCGCGCCGGCCGCGGCGGCCACCCGCGCATCGTCGACGGACCGGATGCCGCAGATCTTCACGCGCGTGCGCCGCAGACTCATGCCGCGGCCCCTGCATGGACAGCGGGCAGCGGCGGATCGGCCGGCACCGGGGACGCCAGCGCGATCGAAGCCCGCGGGCCGGGCAGCGCGGGCGCGCGCCCGGGTGCATAGCCGACCTCCGCGAGGTAGAGCCCTGCCGGGGAGAAGGTGGGCGCGGCGCGCGTGCGGTCGCGCGCACCGAGCAGATGGCCGAGCCATCCGGGCGCTTCGCGGCCACGACCGATGCGCACGACGCTGCCGACGATGCTGCGGAGCAGGTGGTGCAGGAAGCCGTTGGCACGGAATTCGAACGTGAACAGCCCGCCCTGCTGTGCCACGGTCGCGCGGTACATCTGCCGCACCGGCGAGCGCGCCTGGCACCCGGCGGCCCGGAACGCGCTGAAATCGTGCTCGCCCTCCAGCGCGTGCAGCGCCTCGCGCATGGGCTCGAGCGCGAGCCGTTCATGGTGCCACCCGACGATGCCCGCGAGCTGGGCCGGACGCACCGGGTCGCTGAGCAGCACGTAGCGATAGCAGCGAGACACGGCATCGAAGCGGGCGTGGAAGTCGTCTGGCACAGCGGCAGCGCCGACCACCGCGACCGCGTCTGGCAGCAGCGCGTTGACCCCGCGCACCCAGGCCTGCAGCGGACGCACGGTCGGCGCATCGAAATGCACCACCTGCATCAGCGCATGGACGCCGGTGTCGGTGCGCCCGGCGCAGATGGTGGACACCGGCGCGGCGGCGATGCCGGCCAGGGCGCGTTCGAGCGCATCCTGCACCGAATCGCCGGAGGGCTGGCTCTGCCAGCCGCAGAACGGGCCGCCGTTGTATTCGAGCTGTAGGGCGATGCGCATCAGGCGAGGATAGCGCCAAAGCAGCCGGCGGTTGCGCAGCGGGGCGTGTGCCCGCTGCGGGTCTATCGGGCGCCCGGGCGGGGGGGCCGGCCTCGCTCAGTCCCGGATCAGCCCAGGCGGGCGAGCATCGTCTCGGCGTCGGCCTTCTGCTGCTCGTCGCCTTCGGCAATCACCTCGCGCAGGATCTCGCGCGCACCGTCCTTGTCGCCCATCTCTTCATAGGCCTTGGCAAGGTCGTATTTGGTGTTGACGTCGTTCCAGTGCTCGTCCTTGTTCGGATTGCGACCGTCGATGCTCGTCTCGCCGAGGTCCAGGTCGACGCGCGGGAGCGTCGTTTCCTGCCAGTTCTGCGGCAGGCCTGCCGGGTGCGTCATGTCGAAGGTGACCAGTTCGCCCGGGCTGGCCATGATCATCGTGTCCTGGCCCAGCGGCGGCATGGTACGCTGGCCGCTGCCGGCGGCCGGCTCGGCATCCGCCGCCTCGGCACGCGCAGCCTCCAGCTTGAAGTCGAGGATGCTGCCGGTAGGCGGGCCGGAGTCCAGCAGGACATTGGTCGCCTGCGACTGGAACAGCGGATCGGGCATATCCGAAGGTGTATTGCCCGGGACCGACTGAACGACCGGCTCGAACGTGAGGTCGGCCTCTGCGGTGGACGTCGCGTCGGGTGGCGGTTCCAGAGGGAGGTCTGGGAGTTCGGGCACCGACGCTGCCTCGGGCGAACCGAAGTCGAGCGTGAAATCCATGTCGGTGGCGGTCATGGCCGCCTTGCCGTCGCCGGCCCCGCCGATGTTGACGAACTCGCCGTCGCCGCCGGTGGACGTGGTCGTACCGCCGGGCGCGGCCGGTTCGAAGTCGAAGTCCACCGAGGTCGGTGCCTCGGCCGGCTTCAGGTCTTCGACCGTCAGGATCTGGGTCTTCTCGGTATCGATCGCGCGGACTGCGGCCTTTGCGGCCGCGGCCGCGGCTGCGGCCGCGGCAGCCGCAGCGGCCCCGGCAGCACCGCCGGCGATCGTGGACAGGTTCCTGTCCCCGCTTCCGCCGGACTGCCGCGCCGCATAGAGCGGATTCGAAGGGTCGATGGACGCACCCATGCTGGCGGCCTGCGCCCAGACCTCGCCTTCGCCTCCAGTCGACGCATACAGCTGCTTCGCGACCGTCTCGAACGCGGCAGCATCGCCGCGCTTCATGTAGATGCCCAGAAGCTTGATATGCAGCTGGTGCCGCGACGGCGTCTTGGCAATCGCCTCGCGCAGGATTTCCTCGGCCTGGTTCTCGCGGCCGTAGGTCAGGTACACCTCGGCTTCGGCCAGCGGATCGACTTCCTCGATGCCAGCCTTGGTGGCCAGCATCGGCTCGACCAGGGAATCCGTCGGCAAGGACGGCGGCCGCATCTTCGGCTCGGCGGCAGGCGTGGCGACCGGTGCCTCCTTGGCCTTGGCCTTGGCCTTCGATTCCGCCGGACCCTTGCGACGCCGTGCGACCAGGGCGCCAATGCCGAGCAGGGCAACCAGTCCAAGTGCGAGTTCGGTCATGTACCGGGTGACGAACGCGATGGCCTGATCCATGAAGCTCGGGGGCGGCGGCGGGGGCGGCGGCGGGGCCGGCACGGGCTTCGGCTTGGCGACCTCGACGGGCGGGGCGACCGGCTCGGGCTTCGCTTCCGGCACGGCCGGCTCCGGCTTGGGCTCGGGCGCGACCGGCTCGGGTTTGGCCTCGGGGACCACCGGCGCGGGCTTCGGCTCGGGCTTGGACTCGGCCTTGGCCGGTTCCGGCTTGGCCGGCTCGGGCTTGGCCGGCTCGGGCTTGACCGGCTCGGGCTTCTTCGCGGGCTCGGCAGCCTTAGCAGGCTCGGCCTTCTTCGCGGGTTCGGCGGCCTTCGGCGGCTCGGCCTTGGCGAGCTTCTGCAGGTCGGCGAGCTGCTTGCTCTGGATGTCGAGCAGTCGCTGGGCGTCCTTCAGCATCTTCTCGAGCGACGCCACGCGTTCGTTGGCCTCGCGCAGCGCCTTCGCGCGCGCGGTGGCGTCTTCTTCCTTCGCCGCCTGCGCGGCCTTCGGGTCGCGGCCGCCCGCCTTCGACGGATCGCCCTTGGACACGCGCAGCACGTCTGAACCGGGCGCCGAGGCCGGCGCCTTCTCTTCCACCCGGGTGGCGATGCGACCCGACGCGGCAGGCCCCCCATCGGCAGCCACCGGCGGCGCATCCTGCACCGCGGCGGCGACACGCTGGCGGAAGGCGTTGAAGTCCGCAGCCTGGGCACGCACTTCGCGCGCGGCTTCGCCGGTCGCGGTCGCACCGGCCGCCGCCGCATCCGGCACGCGCAGCACCGCGCCGGTACGCAGCCGGTTCATGTTGTTGCCGTCGAACGCACCCTTGTTCTCGCGATACAGCGAGACCAGCATCTGGTCCAGTGACACGCCGGCCGGCCGGACCGATTCGGCGATCTTGCCCAGCGTCTCGCCGCGGCGGACCGGGCCGTACTCGCTGCCACCGGCGGTGGCGGCGGGCGCCTCGGCGGCAGGGGCCGCCGTCGCACGCGTTGCACGCGGCGCCGGCTTCTCGGCTGCTGCACGTGCGGCGGGCGCAGGCTTCTCGGCAGCGGGCGGCGCCGCGGACGCGGCGGACGCGGCGGGTGCGACCGCCGGCGCGACCGGCGCGAGCGGTGCTGCGACGACCGGACGCGGATCGACCACGACCGGCTTGGTGGCCGCCGACGGCGCCACCGGCGGTGCGACGACGTCGGCCGCGGTGAATCCGGGCGGATCGATCAGGGAGGTGTATTCGCGCATCAGCCGACCGGAAGACCACACCAGTTCGACCAGCAGTTCGATGAACGGGTCGTTGACCGCGCGCGGCGTAGTCGCGCGCACGATCAGCGACCCGTCGCGGCGCTGTTCGATCGCCACACGTACCGAGGCGACGAACGCCGAATATTCCAGGTTAGCCCGGCGATAGGCATCAGCGTTAGCGATGCGTACCTGCATCGTCGACAACTCGTCCTTCGTCGCGTTCAGCTCGATTTCAGCGTTAAGCGGCTGACCAAGCGCGGAGAGCACGGTCATGCGCCCCAGGCCAGCAGCATCGGCCGCCGCGGGCAGGAAGACCGCAATCATCAGTGCGCAGGCTGCGAGCCCCGCGCGTAAGACGCTGGAAATGCTTGTGCGCACGGATCGTCCTTCAGGACTTCTCGGAGTTTGAATTTAACATCATAGGTTTACCGATGCAAGCTCACCCTGTCTCTGATATTACGGCACAAGCGCGGGATTTCTTTGGACTTTTGTTCCACACGAGACACGAGGCCCCCGTCGCGTGTGGCATCCGCGCAACGGTCGTACTCCTAACGGCGGCGAGAGGTCGGGCTTTAGCGAAGGGTCGCCCAGCCTGCGGCCAGTCGAGCCGCCGTCAGTCCAGCAACAGGCGCAGCATCCGCCGCAGCGGCTCCGCGGCCCCCCAGAGCAACTGGTCGCCGACTGTGAACGCAGTCAGGTAGGTGCCACCCATCGGCAGCTTGCGCAGCCGTCCGATCGGCACCTTCAGTCCGCCGGTGACCGCCGCCGGGGTCAGGCGGGCGAGCGATTCCTCGCGCCGGTTGGGCACCACTTCCACCCAGTCGTTGCCGGCCGCGAGCAGCGCCTCGACCTCGGCGAGCGGCAGGTCGCGGGTCAGCTTGAGGGTCAGCGCCTGGGAGTGGCAACGCATCGCGCCGACGCGCACGCACACCCCGTCGACCGGGATCGGATCCGCCGTACGGCCGAGTATCTTGTTGCACTCGGCCATGGCCTTCCATTCCTCGCGGCTCTGCCCGTTGCCGAGGTCCTTGTCGATCCAGGGCAGCAGGCTACCGGCGAGCGCATGCCCGAACTGCTCGGTCGGCAGGGCCGGGCTGCGCAGGTGCGCGGCAACCGCACGGTCGATGTCGAGGATGTTCGACTTCGGATCCGCCAGCAGGCTGCGCACCTGCTCATGCGCGGAACCCATCTGCGCCAGCAGTTCGCGCATGTTCTGCGCACCGGCGCCGGAGGCGGCCTGGTAGGTCATCGCAGTCACCCACTCGACCAGCCCTTCACGGAACAGGCCGCCCATCGCCATCAGCATCAGGCTCACGGTGCAGTTGCCGCCGATGAAGTCGCGCCCGCCGGCCGCCAGTGCCGCGTCGATCACGCCACGGTTCACCGGGTCGAGGATGATCACCGCGCCGTCCTGCATGCGCAGGGTCGATGCCGCGTCGATCCAGTAGCCGTTCCAGCCCGCCGCGCGCAGCTTCGGGTGCACCGCAGTGGTGTAGTCGCCCCCCTGACAGGAAATCAGTACGTCCATCGCGCACAGCGCCGCGACGTCGCCCGCATCGGCGACCACGGGCGCCACGTTCGGCAGCGCGGCGGCGGCCTGCCCGGCCTGGGTGGTGGAGAACAGCGTGGTGTAGACGAGGTCGAAATCGCGCTCTTCCTGCATGCGCCCGACGAGCACCGAACCGACCATGCCACGCCATCCGATCAGCCCGACCTTCATCCTCTTCGCCATGGTCCTCTTCCCGTCCTTGCGCCGATGTGTCCTTCGACCGCCGAAACCGTCAACCCAGTGCCGCCACCACCGCATCGCCCATCGCACGCGTGCCGATGGCCGGCTCGCCCTTCTCGGCGATGTCGGAAGTGCGCAGGCCCTTCTGCAGCACCGCGCTCACCGCAGCCTCGATGCGGCGCGCGAACGCATCCTGGTCGAGGCTGTAGCGGAGCAGCATCGCCGCCGACAGGATGGTCGCCAGCGGGTTGGCGATGTCCTTGCCCGCGATGTCCGGCGCCGAGCCGTGGATCGGTTCGTACAGGCCCTTGCCGGCCGCGTCGAGGGAGGCCGACGGCAGCATGCCGATCGAGCCGGTGAGCATCGAGGCCTCGTCGGACAGGATGTCGCCGAACATGTTGCCGGTGACGATCACGTCGAACTGGCGCGGGTTGCGCAGCAGCTGCATCGCCGCGTTGTCGACGTACATGTGCGAAAGCTCGACCGTCGGATAGTCCTTCGCAACCTCGGTGACGACATCGCGCCAGAGCTGCGAGGTCTCGAGCACGTTGGCCTTGTCGACCGAGCACAGCCGGCGGTTGCGCTTGAGCGCCGACTCGAAGCCCACTCGCGCGATGCGCCGGATCTCGGATTCGGCGTAGAGCATCGTGTCGAAGCCCTCCCGCTCGCCAGCCGCATTGGTGCGGATGCCGCGCGGCTGGCCGAAATAGATGTCGCCGGTGAGTTCGCGGATGATCAGCACGTCCATGCCCGACACCACCTCGGGCTTGAGCGTCGAGGCGGCGGCCAGCTCGGGATAGATCACCGCCGGGCGCAGGTTGGCGAACAGCTTCAGTTCCTTGCGCAGGCCGAGGATGGCCTGCTCGGGGCGCTTGTCGCGCGGCAGCTTGTCCCACTGCCAGCCTCCGACCGAACCGAACAGGATGGCGTCGGCCGAACGCGCGAGGTCGAGCGTCGCCTTCGGCAGCGGATCGCCGGACAGGTCGTAGGCGGTGCCGCCCACCGGCGCCTCGGCCAGTTCGAGCTTCAGGCCATGGGGCTCCAGCGCACGCAACACGCGCACCGCCTGCGCGATGATCTCGGCGCCGATGCCATCGCCCGGCAGGACTGCGATCTTCTTCATGGGGCCTCCGGGCCGTCTAGAGGAAAAGCCAGGGCTGAACCGCCCTGTGCTTCGTTTCGAACGCGCGGATGTGGTCCGCGTGCTGCAGCGTCAGGCCGATCTCGTCCAGGCCGTTCATCAGGCAGTGCTTGCTGAACGGCTCGATGTCGAACCCGAACTGCCTGCCCGACGGCGTGGTGACCTTCTGGTTCTCGAGGTCGATGTCCAGCCGGTAGCCTTCGCTGGCGAAGGTCTCCTCGAACAGCACGTCCATCTCGGCCTTCGACAGTCGGATCGGCAGCAGGCCGTTCTTCAGGCTGTTGCTGTAGAAGATGTCGCCGAAGGACGAGGCGATGACCACCTTGAAGCCATAGTCCTGCAGCGCCCAGGGCGCATGCTCGCGCGATGACCCGCAGCCGAAGTTCTCGCGGGCGAGCAGCACCTGCGCGCCCTGGAAGCGGGTCTTGTTCAGGATGAAGTCTTCGTTCAGCGGGCGGTTGCTGTTGTCCATGCCCGGCTCGCCGGTGTCGAGGTAGCGCCAGGAGTCGAACAGGTTCGGGCCGAAGCCGGTGCGCTTGATCGACTTCAGGAACTGCTTCGGGATCACCGCGTCGGTGTCGACGTTGGCGCGGTCGAGCGGCGCGGCCAGCCCATTCAGTCGGATGAACTTGTCCATGGTCAGGCCCCCTTGCCGAGCATGCGCACGTCTACGAAATGACCGGACACCGCGGCGGCGGCGGCCATTGCCGGGCTGACCAGGTGGGTGCGCCCGCCCGCGCCCTGCCGGCCTTCGAAGTTGCGGTTCGAGGTCGATGCGCAGCGCTCGCCCGGCTCGAGCCGGTCGTCGTTCATGCCCAGGCACATCGAGCAGCCCGGCTCGCGCCATTCGAAGCCGGCGGCGGTGAACACCTCGTGCAGGCCTTCCTTCTCGGCCTGCTCCTTCACCAGCCCGGAACCAGGCACCACCATCGCCAGCTTGACGTTCGCTGCGACCTTGCGGCCCTTCGCCACCGCGGCCGCCGCACGCAGGTCCTCGATGCGCGAGTTGGTACAGGAACCGATGAACACCTTGTCGATCGCGATGTCCTGGATGCGCGTGTTGGGCTTCAGGCCCATGTACTTGAGCGCCCGCTCGATGCCGTCGCGGCGTACCGGATCGGTGGCGTCGGCCGGGTCGGGCACGCGGCCGCCGACCGGGACCACCATCTGCGGGCTGGTGCCCCAGGTGACCTGCGGCTCGATCGACGCGGCCGGCAGGTCGACGACGGCATCGAAACCGGCACCTTCATCGCTGACCAGCGTGCGCCAGTACGCGACGGCGGCGTCCCACTGCTCGCCCTTCGGCGCGAACGGCCGGCCCTTCACGTAGCCGATCGTCTTGTCGTCGACCGCCACCATGCCGGCGCGGGCACCCGCCTCGATCGCCATGTTGCAGAGGGTCATCCGGCCCTCGATCGACAGGCCGCGGATCGCCGAGCCGGCGAATTCGATCGCATGGCCTGTGCCGCCGGCGGTGCCGATCTTGCCGATCAGCGCCAGCACGATGTCCTTGGCGGTGACGCCGGCGCCGAGGTCGCCCTCGACCTTGACCAGCATCGACTTCGCCTTCTTCTGCACCAGCGTCTGGGTGGCGAGCACATGCTCGACCTCGGAGGTGCCGATGCCGAACGCCAGCGCGGCCAGCGCGCCGTGCGTGCTGGTGTGCGAATCGCCGCAGACCAGCGTGGTGCCGGGCAGCGTGAAGCCCTGCTCGGGCCCGATCACGTGCACGATGCCCTGCTGCTTCGACAGGAACGGGAAGTAGGCGCGCGCGCCGTACTCGCGGATGTTCGCGTCCAGCGTGTCGACCTGCAGCTTGGACACCGGGTCCTTGATGCCGCCGGCCCAGTCGCGGGTGGGCGTGTTGTGGTCGGCCGTCGACATGATGGAATTGACGTTCCAGGGCTTGCGCCCGGCGATCTTCAGCCCCTCGAACGCCTGCGGGCTGGTCACCTCGTGCACCAGGTGGCGGTCGATGTAGAGCAGCACCGTGCCGTCGTCCTGGGTGTGGACGACGTGGCTGTCGAACAGCTTGTCGTAGAGCGTGAGGGCCATGGTCTCGGGCGCACCGTTGATGAACCCGCGATTATGTCATGGAGCCCGCCCGTCCGGCGGCGCCGGTGCGGACACGGGCCAGCGCCGCCCCCCGCCCTCCCCGCTCCCGCGCCGCAGCCCCCCGGCCCTACAGACCGACCGAAGCGGCGACCAGGCGGGCGAGTTCTGCGCGCAGCTGCCTGCGCACCTCGGTGCACGCCGGGTCGTCGATCAGGTTCTTCATCTCGTACGGATCCCGCTCGAGGTCGAACAGTTCGTCCAGTTCGCCGTCGTCGCCCCGGTTCACCCAGTGGATCAGCTTGTAGCGGTCGGTGCGCACCGCCTTGTACGACATGCCGATCAGCCACGGCATCGCGTTCTCGCTGAAGTACTCGCACATGATCGAGTCGCGCCAGCCCGGGGTGGTTCCGCGCGGCCGGCCTTCCATCAGGGGCAACAACGACAGGCCCTGGACCTGCGCACCCGGCGTGCCACCGGCCAGCGCGATGCAGGTCGGGGCGATGTCCAGCGCCAGCACCAGGTCGTCGATCTGCGTGCCCGCCTTCACCCGCGGCGGATAGCGGAAGGTGAACGGCGAGCGGATGCCCTCTTCGTAGGCGAACCGGCGCTCCAGGCCCAGCCCGTGCTCGCCGAAGAAATAGCCGTTGTCGCCCAGGAACAGGATGAACGTGTCGTCGAGCTGGCCGCTCTTCTCCAGCGCGTCGAACAGCTGGCCGACGCCCTCGTCGACCGAGGCCATCATGCGCGCGCGCAGGCGCATCTCTTCCTGGTCGCCGCTCTTCACCGACTCCAGCAGCGCCTGCGAGGTCTCGGTGGCCTTGATCTCGAACGCCTCGCGCCACACCGGCTTGTCCTTCACCACCTCCGACATCGGGATCACGTTCGGCCGCGGCGGGAACATCGCGCCTTCGTACAGCCCTTCATGGCGCGGCGCCGGCTTGTAGCCGTTGCCCGGGTCGAGCGTGAGCTTGCCGTCGGCCGCCTGCACCGCGTCCGGGTGTACCGCCTTGTGCGCGAAGAACAGCGAGAACGGCTTGTCGCGCTTGCGCGAGACGAACTCGACCGCGCGCTGGTTGAGCAGGTCGGTGATGTAGCCGTCGTACTTCGTGTAGACCCCGTTCTCGTTCAGGCGCGGGTTGAACAGGTTGCCATGGCCGTCGAAGCTGACCCAGTGGTCGTAGCCCGGGCGCGGCCCGCCCTCGTTGCCCATGTGCCACTTGCCGATGTGCGCGGTCTCGTAGCCGAGCTTCTGCAGTTCGAGGTGGTAGTTGGGCAGCCGGTGGCTGTGCGCATCGCGCGCGACGTTGTCGATGATGCCGTGCCGGCTCGCATACTGGCCGGTGACGATCGAAGCCCGGTTCGGCGAACACAGCGGCGTCGTGTGGAAGGCCCGGCTGCACAGCGCGCCCTCGGCCGCGATGCGGTCGATGTTCGGCGTCTTCATGTACGGATGGCCGCCGGCACCGAACTCGTCGAAGCGCAGGTCGTCGATCAGGATCACCAGCAGGTTGGGTCGCTTCACGGGTGTCGTCTCCATTCTTCGATGTTCAGCGCGGCTTGTAGATCGCCAGGGCCTCGGGCAGCATCGCCTCGATGTCTCGGATGCGGCTGGCATTGGACGGGTGGGTGGACATCCACTCGGGCGTCGACCGGCCCATCTTCGCGGAGGCTTCCGCCATGCGCACCCACAGGTCGCGCGCCGCGCGCGGATCGTAGCCCGCCCGAGCCATGTACGTCATGCCCAGCCGATCGGCTTCGGTCTCCTGCAGCCGCGAGAACGGCAGGATCACGCCCAGGGTCGCACCGGCACCGAGCGCGCCCAGCAGCGCCTGGGTGCTGGCCGAATCGCGGCCACTGGCGCCGGCGGCGATCGCACCCGCGGTCAGGCCGGCCTGCACCAGCAGCCCCTGGCTCATCCGCTCGGCGCCGTGGCGCGCGGTCGCATGCGCGACTTCGTGGCCGATCACCGCGGCCAGCCCTGCCTCGTCGCGGGTGATCGGCAGGATGCCGGTGTAGACCGCCACCTTGCCGCCCGGCAACGCGAAGGCGTTGACCATCTTGTCGTTGTCGATCAGCTTGAATTCCCACTGGAAATCGGTGCGCCCGGTCGCCGCGGCGATGCGCGCGCCGACCCGGGCCAGCAGCGCGTTCTTCGCCGGGTCGGTGGACAGGCGCTCCTTCTTCAGGATCTCCTGGTAGGCCTGCAGGCCGAGCTTCACCTCGTCGCTCGGCGACAGCAGGATCAGCTGGCTGCGCCCGGAGATCGGTGCCGTCTCGCAGCTCACCAGCATCGGCCCGAGGCCGAGCGCGAGCACCAGCGCACCGGCGAGCGAGCGCAGGCGGCGCGCACCCGGGCGACCTCCGGCGATGGACTGGACTGGCTGGCTCGTTGTCATTTCCCTCTCCTCCCGTTCGGCGGCCACGGAGTCGCGGCTGCGGCGGGCTGCATGCAAGACGCGTCCCCGCCGCCGCCGCACCGTTTCCCCGACATTACCGCAGCCGCTCAACCCGCGGGCGGCGGATGGTCGGGCACCCGCCCGCGCACCGAGGCGAGCAGCAGCAGGAAGCCGAGCGCGGCCGCCACCGCGGCCAGCGTGAACGTGACAGCAGGTCCGTATGCAGACCAGGCGAGGCCGGAGGCGAAGCCGCCCAGGGTGCCGCCAGCGCCGAACGACAGTGCCGTGTACAGCGCCTGTCCCTTCGCCTGGTGCGCGCCCTGGAACCAGCGATGGATCAGCCCGATCGCCGCCGCATGGTAGGCGCCGAAGGTCGCCGCATGCATCGTCTGCGCCAGCACCAGCGCCACCGGCGACTGCACCAGCCAGCCGATCAGCAGGAAGCGCAGCACCGCGATCGCGAACGTCGCGACCAGCAGCCGGTACAGGCCGATGCGCGCGACCAGCTGCGGCATCCACCAGAACACCGCCACCTCGCACACCACGCCCAGCGCCCACAGCCAGCCGACCGCCGACTTGCTGTAGCCGTTGTCGACCAGGTGGACCGAGAAGAACGAGTAGTAGGCACCGTGCGCGGTCGCCATCAGGAAACAGGCGCCGAGCAGGCCGGCGACCTCGGGACGCTTCAGGATCGACCGCGCCGGCACGTCTTCGCGCGCCGCACGATGCGCCGCGGATTCCGGCACCTGCCAGGTCGCCACCAGCGCCACCGCATAGATCGCGATCACCAGCCAGAGCCAGTCGCGCAGCGTCGCGAAGTCGAGGAAATAGCCGATGCCGACCACCGAGAAGATGAAGCCGACCGAGCCCCACAGGCGGATGCGCGCATAGCGGCCGGTGTCGCCGCGGACATGGCCGAAGGTAGTCGCCTCGGCCAGCGGCATGGTGGCGCTGGTGAAGGCGCTCATCACCGCCAGCGTGATGAACATCGCGAGGAAGCTGTTGCCGGCGAACAGGCCGAACATCGCGATGCCGCCGGCCAGCGCGGTCAGCCGCACGATGTGCATCCGGCTGCCGCGGCGGTCGGCCAGCACGCCCCAGAGCATCGGCGCGAACATGCGCGAGGACTGGTTCACCGCCATCAGCAGCCCGATCTGCACGGCGGTCATGCCGACCGAATCGAAGTACAGGCTCAGGTAGGGCGTGAAGCCGCCGACGTACGCGAAGTAGAAGAAATAGAACGCGCCGAGCGACCACGCGGTACGCGTGGGCAACGGGGACGTCATGGTGCGCGCTGCAGCGCCGGCACCGGCTGCAGGCTCAGGCCTCCGACGGGTCGGAGTCCTCGCGCGTCGATGCCGCGCCGGGCGCCTGGCCCGGCGCTGCGGCCGGCGCCAGCGCGGCGATGCGCGGCGTCGCCACCACCACGTCCGCGTTCTGCGCGCGATGGCGCAGCGCATGGTCGATCAGGGTCAGTGCCAGCATCGACTCGCAGATCGGCGTCGCACGGATGCCGACGCAGGGATCGTGGCGTCCGGTGGTCTCGACGATCACCGGCGCGCCGCTGCGGTCGATCGACCGGCGCGGCAGGCGGATCGACGAGGTCGGCTTCACCGCGACATGCACGACGATGTCCTGCCCGGTCGAGATGCCGCCGAGCACGCCGCCGGCATTGTTCGACAGGAAGCCTTCCGGCGTCATCTCGTCGCCATGCACCGTGCCCGGCTGGGTCACCGACTCGAAGCCGGCGCCGATCTCCACGCCCTTCACCGCATTGATGTTCATCATCGCCCAGGCGATGTCGGCATCGAGCCGGTCGTACACCGGCTCGCCCCAGCCGACCGGTACCCCGGTGGCGACGGTGGTGATCTTCGCACCGCAGGAGTCGCCCGACTTGCGCAGCCGGTCCATGAACGCCTCGAGCTCCGGCACGATGTCCGGGTCGGCCGAGAAGAACGGATTGTCGTACACGCCATCCCAGGACTTGAACGGCAGCGGGATCGGCCCGAGCTGCGACATGCGGCCGCGGATCACGATGCCGTAGCGCTCGTTCAGCCACTTCTTCGCGATGGCACCTGCGGCGCAGCGCACCGCCGTCTCGCGTGCCGAGCTGCGCCCGCCGCCGCGATAGTCGCGCTCGCCGAACTTCTGCCAGTAGGTGTAGTCGGCATGGCCGGGGCGGAACGTGTCCTTGATCTTCGAGTAGTCCTTCGAGCGCGCATCGACATTGCGGATCAGCAGGCCGATCGGCGTGCCGGTGGTTCGCCCCTCGAACACGCCGGAAAGGATCTCGACCACGTCATCCTCGCGCCGCTGGGTGACATGGCGCGAGGTGCCCGGCTTGCGCCGGTCGAGCTCTATCTGGATGTCCGCCTCGGTCAGCGCCATCCCCGGCGGGCAGCCATCGACTACGCAGCCGATCGCGGGGCCGTGGCTTTCGCCGAACGAGGTGACGGTGAACAGGGTACCGAGCGTGCTTCCGGACATGGCAGGACGAGGCAACCCGGAGACGGGTAACCGTGATGACAATGGACGTCGAGTCTAGCATTCGGCATCTGGCCGCTCAAAAAGCCGGGGGCTGATCGTCTGCCAGCAGACGCAGTATCGTGAATGTTTGGTGACGCCCCTTCCGCTGGCGAAATGCGCGGCGTAACGTGTCGTTTCATCGGATGCCTGCGTGCCTGCCGATGCCCGAACGCTTCGGAGGAATCGTCGCCATGCAGCCGTCGTCCTGCGCGATC
>JAJTHE010000116.1 GCA_021298815.1 Betaproteobacteria bacterium
CAAGCCCTCATGTGTCAGGGGCCCATGGCAACCGCGGGCGTCGCGCTAACAGCTCGACGCCTGAATGACCGCTCTACTACAGCACCAACGGCTCCTGAGGGTCGTCAGCGGGTCATGTTCGGCGCAGGCAAAGCGCCCGCTGTCTGCACATCAACGGTCGTTCGCGCTAAGGAAGGTCTGCGCAACGCGACGCGAAGTGCTGTTTGAGGTGAACTGATGCCGAGGATGCGCCAGCAAGCGCGTCATGCGCGCGTTCAGAGCTGGTTGGCGGCCTTGGCAGGCGCTCGGCGCGCGCCGCACGGCCATCGCGGCCGCTGCGGGCGCACTCATCCTGCAGTTCCCATCAATCGCCGCCGCGCCATCCACAGGTTGGACAGCGCGATCAGCGTGACGATCTGCGCCGTGTTCTTCGCGAGCCCGCGGTATCGCACCTTGGTGTAGCCGAACTGCCTCTTCAGCACCCGGAACGGGTGCTCGACCTTGGCCCGCACGCTGGCCTTGATCTTCTCGACCTGCTCGGCGATGAACTCCGGATGGACGAACGGGTTGAGCGTGCGCCGCAGACCGGGTCGCATGGCCACGTACCAGGCCGGCCCCGCGGCTTCAGGCCGCTTGTGCGCCCCTTGGTAGCCGGCGTCGCCGAAGGCCGCCTCTTCCTCGCCGTGCAGCAGCGCTCCTGCCTGTGTCACATCGCTGACGTTGGCCGCCGTGCCCACCACGCTGTGCACCAGCCCGGAGTCCGCGTCCACGCCGATGTGGGCCTTCATGCCGAAGTACCACTGGTTGCCCTTCTTGGTCTGCTTCATCTCCGGGTCACGCTCGCCCTCGGCGTTCTTGGTCGAACTCGGTGCGGCGATCAGCGTGGCGTCCACCACCGTGCCCTTCTTCATCATCAGGCCCTTGGCCCGCAGGATGTCGTTGACCACCCGCAGCATGTCGGTGGCCAGGTCGTGCTTCTCCAGCAGGTGTCGGAACCTCAGGATCGTGGTCTCGTCGGGCAGCCGCGCCACGCCGTCCGCGAGCTTGGCGAATTCGCGGAACACCGGCATGTCGTGCAGCGCTTCTTCCATCGCAGGATCCGACAGCGCGAACCACTGCTGCAGGTAGTGGATGCGCAGCATGGTCTCGATCCCGAACGGCGGGCGGCCTGTCTTGGCCTTGGGGTAGTACGGCTCCACCACCTGCACCAGCGCCGCCCACGGCACCACGCGCTCCATCTCATCGAGGAACTCGCGCTTGCGCGTCCTCTTGGTCGACAGGTTCAGGCCAAGTCCGAGCTGCTTCATGGCCGAGATCGTCGCCCGTGCCGACCGATCACGCTACGCGGATCGGCCCGAGGTTTTGCAGACCTTCCCTAAGCGTCAGATCCCGAAACTTCGTCGGCTTGCGGCGCCAGGGCCTCCGCGACGATGTCCTCGGGCTCGGTCGTCGTCACCCTCTCCAGGCACTCCAGCAGCGGCGGTGCGTGGACGTCCGTCGCCGTGGCCCAGGCCCTGACCTTGTCGGCCAAGCTGACGAACTGCGAGATGCCGGGCGCGCGGGTGCGCACCATGGGCACGATCCGCCCTTCGAGCTGGACATCGGCGGCGCCGGACAGGGCACGCTCGATGGCACCGCGGTCCACCTCGTGCCGGTCCTCGTCGGCCACGGTCCATCGGACCCGCACGCTGACGCCGGCCAGTTCCTGCGCGCGAACCGCCTCTCGCAACTGGTCCATGTCGGGTCGGCCCTCGAACACGATGTCCAGCGTCCGTCTCGCAGGAGTCGGTTCGAGGCGACAGTCCACCCCGTCCGGTCCGAATTCCCACAGCAGGAACCCCTTGTCGCGCTGCTCACCGTGGTGGAAGCGACCGATCGACCCGGCGTAGGCAATGCACTGGCGCCGCTCGCCCTCCCCTTGCGTCCAGGCCTGGTGCCGATGGATGTGGCCGAGCAAGGTGGCCTGCGCGCCGGTGCTGAACAGCGCCCCGGTGGTGAACTCGTGGTCGAACCCGGCCATCGGCACGCCGTGCTCGGTCACGCAACCGAAGACCGTGCCATGCGACACCGCGAGCGTCGGCACGCCGGCAGCCCGGGCCAGGCCTTGGATGCCGGCGTAGCCCTGCAGCAGCTGGGCCAGCTGCTCGCCCTGGGCCTCGGCGGCAGCGGTGGCGCCGACTGCTGCCGCGACGGCCGCCTTGTTGATCGAGGGAATGCAGGTGAAGACTGCCCTGGCGCCAGGCGGCACCTCTGCGAATCGCGGGCCTTCGGACGCGAGCCAAAGGTCGGCGGCAGCCGCATCGGTCACCGACAGGTCCCGGGGCGATGCGCTGCCCATCAACGCCACCTGACAGATCCGGTCCGCGACGAACACTCGATGGCGGCTTCCCAGCATCCTGAACACGGACAGCGTGCCGGGCGGCTCGTGCGACCACGTGCCCTGGAGCATCAGCACCGGGCAATGGTCGGCAAGCCGCCGCACCTGCGCCAGCAGCCGCAGTGCCGCGGGCGCATGCAGGTCCAGGGCGTGATCGGTGGCATCCCCGGAGATCACGGCCACATCGACGGCGAGTTCGATGGCGCGGTCCACGGCCGCCGAGAAGCAGCGATCGGCCTCCTCCAGGTGGCGCGGCCCGTAGTG
>JAJTHE010000163.1 GCA_021298815.1 Betaproteobacteria bacterium
GGCGACGCGGGCGACGACGTCATCTACGGCGGTGGCGGCGGGGACATCATCCTCGGCGACAACGGCAACGACACGATCGAGGGTGGGGCGGGGGCGGACATCATCGGCGGCAGCGCGGCGAGCGTGGCCAGCATCGAGACCACCGGCAACGACACCTTCGTCTACCGGGCGCTGACCGACGCCGGGGACCTGATCTACGGCTTCGACATCCGCGCCGACGACAACGACCTGATAGACCTTCGTCCGCTGCTGCAGTCGGTGGGCTACACCGCCGGCACCGCGCGCGCGGACGGCTATGTGCGCGTCGTGGCCTCGGGCGCCGACGCGCTGGTGCAGGTGGACCTGGACGGTTCCGCCAACGGTGCAAACTTCACGACGCTGCTGACCCTCGTGGAGCGTGCGGCGGCAGACGTCACCGACACGTTTTTCCTGTACTCCGACGCGGTCAGCGGAACGGCCAGCGGCGGGGCGGACCAGATCATGGGCAACGCAAGCGCGAACACGCTGTCGGGGCAGGGCGGCAACGACACGCTGCTGGGGCGCGAGGGCAACGACACGCTGTCGGGCGATGCCGGCAACGACTCGATCCTCGGCGAGGCCGGTGACGACGTGATCGTGGGCGGGGCCGACGACGACGTGATCGGCGGCGGCACGGGCAACGACCTGATCGTCGGCGAGGCGGGCAACGACTCGGTGCTGGGCGGTGCCGGCAACGACTCGATCGATGGCCGCGACGGCACCGACACGATCAACGGGCAGGACGGGGTGGACATCGTCTTCGGCGACCTCGGTGCGGACTCGATCCTGGGCGGCAACGGCAACGACGTGCTGATGGGCGAGCGCGGCGGCGCGAGCGTGACGGGTGGCAGCGACACGATCCGGGGCGAGGACGGCGACGACCTGATCGACGGGGATGCCGGGAACGACATGATCTTCGGCGGCGCCGGCAACGACGTGATCCTGGGCGACAACGGCAACGACACGATCGAGGGCGGCGCAGGCGCCGACATCATCGGCGGCAGCGCGGCCAGCCTCGCGGGGATCGAGACCACCGGCAGCGACACCTTCGTGTACCGGGCGATGAGCGACGCGGGGGACTCGATCTACGGCTTCGATGTGCGCCTCGGCGACAACGACACGCTCGACCTGCGGTCGCTGTTCGATGCGCTCGGGTATGCGGGTACGGCGCCACGCACGGACGGCTTCCTGCGGGTGCAGCAGTCGGGGGCGGATGCGCTGGTGCAGGTCGACGTCGACGGGTCGGCGAACGGGGCGAACTTCGTGACGCTCGCCACGCTGGTCGAGCGCAACGCGGTCGACATCACTGACGGGTTCTTCCTGTTCCAGTGACGGGTCGGTCGGCGATATCACAAAGGCGCTGTGCATGAGCGCGCGCGCTTCTTCCTGAGCCCGCTCGCCGGCGCGAAGCTCGACCAGCTGGCCGCGTGCGTTTGACCTGCCCCTGGCCGCCGGTTACCCTTCGTTAATGCAACTTTGTAGCGAATAGCCGGATGATCGGGCAGGCGTTCCTCGCGCGGCACTCCAAGAAGTCGACATGCCTCCACGGCCCGGCGGTGCGTGTGCTGGCTCGCCTCGGGCTGCGGCTCGCCTTCGTGGTGCCGTTGCTCACGGCTGCGATGCAGGTCCAGGCGCAGGGCACCTTCGACATCTCGGTGGCCAACCGCGCACAGAAGCTCGTCGTCGGGTTCTACAGCCATACCGCCGGCTTCGTCGCGGGAACCGTGCTATCGAGTACCGGACTGAAGGTCTACAGGGCCGATTTCGGAGACTTCCCGGGTGGTCCGCGTGCCACTGATGACCCGGGCTTTCGCGCCTTGCCGGGTACCCTTCCCCCGGGGCTGCTGCTCCATGCACGCGGCGAAGGGACGCTCCAGTATCGGTCGGGTCCCGGGGGCACATGGGGTGCTCCGCCTGCCGGTGAGCTCATCCGGTTGCAGGGAGCAGTGCCGACGGACATCGCGATCGCCTACCTGTACTGCGAGATCGGCGATCCGGTGTTGTGCAATCCCGGCCTTGCCGCCCAGTATCCGTTCTACGCGCAGGGGACGACGTTCTCCGGCAGCGGAGTTTCCGGCCCGAACCCCGCCATCCTCGATGCGACAAGTCCTCAGGGGGAACTGCATGCGCATCTCGACTGGTTCATCGAAGGACAGCAGGGGGTATTGCCATCTATCGGGGCCTACATGATCACGCTGCGTCTCTCCACGAATGGCGGGGCGCTGGCGGACTCGAACCCCTTCCATATCCTCTTCAACCACCGGCTGTCAGCCGCCGATTTCGCGGCTTCCGCAGCCCAGGTCACCATCGGCTTCCCGATCGGGAATCCGGTGGTCGTGCCGGTGCCCGCAGCGGGGCTGCTGTTGCCTGGCGGGCTGCTCTTCCTCATGGTTGCAAGCAGGCGCCTCAGAAACGGGCCTCGATCCCGATCTCGATCGAGCGTCCCGGCTCGGGGCTGAAGCTCCGCAGGAACGACGTGGCGTTGCGGATCTCGCGATCCAGCAGGTTGCGTCCGTTGATGAAAACCTGCAGGTCCTGCCCGGCGGCCCGGACCCGGCGGCTGGCATGGGCGGCGACCAGGACGTAGCCCTTCGTCGGCGTCTCGTTCGCTCCGGCTGCCTCCTGCGCGGCCGCGCGCGTGATCCGCAGCCGCATCCGCCATTGGTCGACATTCCTGCGCAGTTCGACCCCGTATCGATGGGGCGGGATCCGGGGCACGTCCTCCGCCAGCGAAACGAGGCGGCCACGGACGCGGTCCGCGAAGAGCGACAGCTCGACGCGGCCCAACCGCTGCAGGTCGAGGGGAAACGTCGAGTTGAACTCGTAGCCGGTGAACCGGGCGTCGGCCTGGTCGTACCGGGTGACCTGGAGGCAATCCTCCAGCCGCACGCAGCGGGCCCGGAAGCGCTGCTCTTCGGTGTCCCAGAAGATCCCCCGCGCCGTTCGCTGGTAGATGAAGCCGGACGCATCGTTGCGGAAGCCGGTGACCTCGAAGCGCCCCCAAGAAAACTCGTGTTCCAGCGTAAGGTCCACGGTCTTCATCGCCTCGGTCGACAGGCGCGCGTTTCCCTGGTCGAAGGTGCGCGTGGCAAGGTGCGGCCCGAACGAGTAGAGCTCGTGCACTTCGGGCGGGCGCACCGAACGGCCGACGATGCCCCGCAGGCTCGACCCGCGCCGCCACCGCCATGTCGCGGCGGCCGAGTAGTTGGAGGCCGTGTAGTCCGTGTCGGGAAACAGCAGGACCCGACCATCGATGGTGCGCTGTGGTCTCGGAGAGACCGACTGCCGCTCTTCGCGCCACGCCGCCTCGAGGTCCACGCTGCCGATCGACAGCCGCTGCATCACGTAGAACGCCCTGCTGTTCGTGTCGGTCAAGGGCACGAAGGCTTCGTCTCCGATCGCGGAAAACACCCGGTCGAGGCGCTGCACGCCGATGAATCCGCTCAGGTTGTCGGTGAACCGGGTGGCCGCCTCCAGCCGCCAGTCCTCGGCATCGTTGCTGAAGCGCGTGCCGACGACGCGGTTCTCGATCTCGTCGTGGCGGTATCGCACCTTGCCGTAGTCGAGCCTCAGGGTCTCGAGGCCTGCCGTGTCCAGCCACCACTCCATGCGGGCATCGGCCCGGCGGTTCTGCAGGTCGATGCGCACTGGATTGTCGGGGCCTCCGTGCGATCCGGCGCTCGGCGGGATGCCGTAACTGTTATCGAGCGTAGTAAGCGACGCACCGACGTATCCCGACTCGCCGAAGGCCGAGGCCCCGAACGAGCCACCGCGGGAACGGGCGTTGGAGTTCGCGATATGGCCGCACGTGGTGCGGGTGCTGGTCAGCCCGAACTGCTGGCGTATCGCGCCTTCGTCGATCGTGCAGCCCGGGATCGACACGTTCTCGCGGTTTCGGTAGAACGCGTCGGCGTGCAGCGCCAGGCCTCCTGACCGCGCCTTCGTGGTCAATCCCTGGACGAACTCCTTGCCGTTCAGCCCGAATCGGCTCTGCATCGACGTTGCGAACGGTCGATCCGGCAACCGGTCTGGAATCCGCCCGTCGCGCACGTCCACCACGCCGCCTATCGCGCCACCGCCGTACCGGATGGTGCTCGGACCCCGCAGGATCCGGACCTCGTCGGCCACGACCGTCTCCACCGTCGCGGCGTGGTCGGGGCTGAACATTCCTGCGTCGTGCGTGGCAGACCCGTTGGACAGCATGCGCACGCGTGGACCGCTCAGGCCGCGTATCACCGGCAACCCCACGCCCGGGCCGAACGATCCGTTGGCCACGCCCTGTTCGTCGCCGATCGTCTCGCCGATGGTGCGCGCCCCCCGCTCGCGCAGCGCATCGCCGCGAAGCCGCACCGAAGGCCTGGTCGCCTCCGGCCCGGTCGGTTCGACCTGCCCGCGTACCTCCACCGCCTCCAGCGTCACCGGTGGAGGTGACTGCCCCAGCGCGGCCCCGCAGAGCAATGCGTCGAGCACCAGGAGCAGGGGCACGGCGATGCCTGGCAGGACGCGGCGGGTGGAATCCGCCTGGGCAGGCCGGCGCCGAAGCGCACGGGAAAGTTGACATGCTTCGGATGGGTGCATACCATGGGTTATTGCAATACAGTTGCGAAAAGTCAACGTTGCTCCTGCAACAGGATAACGTCTGCAACCAAATCGCAATTGGAAGACCACTCCGGTGGGCTCCGGCCGTGCCCTCGTTTCCGCGAAAGGGACGCTGCCGGATGGCCGTCGGAGACACACCACACATTCAGTAAGGAAAACGAGATGAAGAGATTCCTGCAACGTGGGCTTGCGACTGCCTTGCTCATGGCTGGCGTCGCGATCGCGCCCCAGCCTGCGCTCGCGCAGCACGCCGGCGACATCTTTCCGGGGCTGTTGAGCGGGCGGATCGTTATCGAGAACGGCCTGGTCGCGCCCAATGGGCGCAAGCTGTTCGAAGGCGACTTCCGCGATTTCGCGAACGGCCCGTTCGCGACGGATGATCCGGGGTTCGACGCGGCAGCGGAGACTTTCGCCAACGGGACCCAGATCTGGTTCCGTGGGGTCGGAAACCTCGGTTTCTGGAACGGCAGTGCGTGGGTCAACGCGCCCTCGCCCGCCACGGTCACGGTGACCGACGCGTTCGGCGAGCTGACGACGTTCTCCGGTAGCGGCGTGCTGCGTCCCGAGGGGCCGGTGGGACAAGCGGCTTCGGGGGCGGAGCTGCACGAACACCTGCTGTTTTCGCTCGTGCCTGGCCCTGGTTCGCCGATCGGTGCGTACCTGCTTGCGCTGCAACTCACGTCGCGCACGACGATCGGCACGCAGCCGGGCCCATACGATGACAGCGATCCGTTCTACATCGCGTTGAACGCAGGCCTGGGTATCGACGCCTTCGAGGCTGCAGTGGCCGCGGTCGGGGCAGTCAGCACGACAGTCATTCCCGTCCCGGGGTCGCTCGTGCTGCTCGCCGGAGGTCTCGTTTCGCTGGGTGTTGCCGCGCGCCGTCGCCGCCGCCTGGCGTAAGGCCGGCGACCGGAGCGCCGGCCCTGCCCGGCAGGACCTGCGCTCCGTCATCGCGCGCGCGCGGACGATGCCCGCCTGCGCGCCCGCCTGGCGAGGCCGTGCTCGATTGAATCGCCTCCCTTCGCGGGAGCGATCGGACTCCTGGAATCCGCACGAATAGCGTCCGCAATGTCGTCGAGCAACCTCGAGCAGTACCTGCTGGAACTGGTCAACGCGACTCGCCTCGATCCGCAAGGCAGCATCGCGCGCTACATCGACAGCTTCGCCCCGTTGCGATCGAGCGATCCCGGCGTCCAGCTTGCGCTCGACTTCTTCGAGGTCGACGGCGCGCTCCTGCAGCAGCAGTTCAGCACGCTCGTTCCGGCACAGCCCCTCGCATGGAGCGCCGGACTTGCCAGCGCGGCCCTGTTGCACAGCGAGGCCATGGCTGCCTCTGGCGTCCAGTCGCACCAGTTGCCGGGAGAACCCGCGCTCCTGCAGCGACTGCTCAACCAGGGCTATGTCGCTACCGTCGCCGCGGAGAACGTGTTCGCGTATGCACTCAGCCCGCTGTACGCACACGCGGCCTTCATGGTGGATTGGGGCTACGGGGCAGGCGGCATCCAGTCACCCCCAGGGCACCGACAGACGATCCTGAACCCTGCACTGCGGGAGGTGGGCATCGGGATCGTGGAGAAGGAGAACTCGGGCACGGGCGTCGGTCCGCTCCTGGTGACCGAGGACTACGGGACGCGCGCGGGTGCGGGTGCACTGGTCCTGGGCGTGACCTTCTCGGACTCCGACGGGGACGGCCTCTACTCGATCGGAGAGGGGCGCGCCGGCCTCAACGTATCGATCGGCCTCCAGGCGGCGATTTCGTCCGCCAGTGGCGGGTACGCCTTGTCCACGGACGCCTTCGGTGCGCGGACGATCACCCTCTCGGGGGGGGGCCTTGCCGCAAGCGTCACTGTCGACGTTACGCTTGCGGACGGGCTCAACGCCAAGCTGGATGTGATCGACGGCACCGCGTTGCGCAGTTCCGTATCCGCGCATGTTTCCGGCCCGATCTCTCTGCTTCAGGGGCTGGGCCTGGCGGGCCTTTCGCTGAGCGCGGGAAACACGGCGATGCGCGTGGTCGGTACGCCCGGCGCCGATACCCTGGCGGGCGGTGGCGCGAGCGATACACTGGAAGGCGGGAACGCCACTGACACGTTGCTCGGCGGTGCGGGTGCCGACGTCCTCCACGGCGAGGGCGGCGACGACGTCATCCTGGGCGGCGACGACAACGACACCGTGTTCGGTGGAGCCGGCAATGACCTGATCGTTTCCGAGGCAGGCAACGACTTGGTGCTGGGTGGCGCGGGCAACGACTCGATCGACGGCCGGGCCGGCAGCGACACGCTGCACGGCGAGGCGGAAGTCGACATCCTGTTCGGGGACGCGGATGCGGACCTGGTTTACGGCGGCACCGGCAGCGACGTGGTGATGGGCGAACGCGGTGGCGTGTCGAACACCGGTGGCAACGACACGCTGTACGGCGACCTGGACTCGACGTCACTCGATGGTGGCGCGGACACGATCGACGGAGATGCCGGCGACGACGTGATCTACGGCGGCGCGGGTGGCGACATCATCCTCGGCGACAACGGCAACGACACGATCGAGGGCGGCGCGGGCGCGGACATCATGGGCGGCAGCGCGGCCAGCGTGGCCAGCATCGAGACCAGCGGCAACGACCGGTTCGTCTACCGCGCCCTGACCGATGCCGGCGACTCGATCTATGGCTTCGACATCCGCAATGGCGACAACGACGTCATCGACCTGCGGCCGCTGCTGGAGGCGGCGGGCTACTACAGCGACACGGCGCGCGCGGACGGCTACGTGCGCGTTCAGGCCTCCGGTGCCGACACGCTGGTGCAGGTCGACCTCGACGGCACGGCCAACGGTGCAAGCTTCACCACGCTGCTGACCCTGGTCGACCGCGCGGCGGTGAATATTGTCGACAGCTCCTTCCTGTATGTCGATCCGATCGTCGGCGCCGCCGACGCCGGGCCGAACACGATCACCGGCAACAAGGGCGCGAATTCGCTCTCGGGACTGGCGGGCAACGACACGATCGACGGCGGCGACAACAACGACACGCTGTTCGGCAACGAAGGAGCCGACTCGCTGATCGGCAACGCCGGCAACGACGTGATCCTCGGCGGGGACGATGGCGACACGGTGCTCGGGGGCACCGGCAACGACCTGATCGTCGGCGAGGCGGGCGACGATTCGGTACTGGGCGGTACCGGCAACGATTCGATCGACGGGCGCGCGGGCAACGACACCATCCACGGCAACGAGGAAGTGGACATCCTCTTCGGCGATGCCGGGCTGGACCTGGTGTATGGCGGCAGCGGCAGCGACGTGGTGATGGGCGAGCGTGGCGCAGTGTCGGTGACCGGTGGCAACGACACGCTGTATGGCGACCTCGAGTCGACGTCGCTCGACGGCGGCGCGGACACGATCGACGGCGACGCGGGCGATGACGTGATCTATGGCGGCGGTGGCGGCGACATCATCCTGGGCGACAACGGCAACGACACGATCGAGGGTGGCGCAGGCGCCGACATCATGGGCGGCAGCGCGGCGAGTGCGGCGAGTATCGAAACCACCGGCAACGACACCTTCGTCTACCGCGCGATGAGCGATGCGGGCGACCTGCTGTTCGGTTTCGACATCCGCGCGGGCAATGCCGACACGATCGACCTGCGGCCGCTGTTCGATGCGCTCGGGTATGCGGGCACGGCGCCGCGCACCGACGGGTTCCTGCGGGTGCAGCAGTCGGGGGCGGATGCGCTGGTGCAGGTCGATGCGGACGGGACCACGAACGGCGCGAGTTTCGTGACGCTGGTCACGCTGGTCGAGCGCAACGCGGTCGACATCACTGACGGGTTCTTCCTGTCCCAGTAAGCTCTGGCCGGCGGGCGCGTGCCGGGCTCAAGCACCCGCCCGACACGCCGATAATGATCGGGACGTAATCCCCGATTGGATCCGATGCCCTCCACCGACCTGGAACAGGCCCTGCTGGAACTGGTGAACGCCACCCGGCTCGACCCGCTGGGGGACGCGGCCCGCT
Source organism: Betaproteobacteria bacterium (assembly GCA_021298815.1). Classification (GTDB taxonomy): domain Bacteria; phylum Pseudomonadota; class Gammaproteobacteria; order Burkholderiales; family CAIKXV01; genus CAIKXV01. Next base: position 8,621 of record JAJTHE010000163.1, read on the forward strand.
ACATCAGCTCGTACACGCCGCTCACCTCGCCCGATCCGGACATCCAGAGCGCGCTGAACTTCTTCCAGGTCTCGGGCTCGCTGCTGCTGCAGCAGTACGGCGCGCTCACCCCGGCACGGCCGCTCGCTTGGAACGAGCAGCTGGCCGTCGCCGCGCGCCTGCACAACGCGGCGATGATCGCGGCCGACGAGCAGTCGCACCAGGTCGCTGGCGAGCCGTCGCTCGGCACCCGGCTTACCAACCAGGGATACAACTTCACCGCCGCCGCGGAGAACGTCTACGCGTACTCGGAAAGCCCGCTCTATGCGCATGCGGGCTTCATGGTCGACTGGGGCTACGGTACCGGCGGCATGCAGACGCCGCCGGGCCATCGCAACGCGATCATGAACAACACCTACCGCGAGCTGGGCATCGGCATCACGCTCGAGGCCAACGGTGCGACGTCGGTCGGGCCGCAGGTGGTTACCCAGGACTTCGGGTCCCGCGGCAACACCGGCGTGTTCGTGCTCGGCGTCGCCTTCGCCGACGCCAACGACGACGGCTTCTACACGGTCGGGGAGGGCACGACCGGGCTCGGCGTCGCGGTGGGTGCGGGCAGCACCGCCTCCACCTCGAGTGGGGGCTACACGCTTTCGACCGCGGCAACCGGCGCGCAGACCATCGTGCTGACCGGCGGCGGGTTGTCCGGTGCGGTGTCGGTGGGGGCGACCTTCGCCAACGGCCTGAACGCCAAGCTCGACGTGGTCGATGGGCAGGAGCTCCGCACCTCGATCTCGGCCAGCGTGACGGGGCCGGTCACGGTGCTGCAGGGGCTGGGCCTCACCGGCCTCGCGCTGACCACTGGGGCTGGCGCGCAGACCATCATCGGCACGAAGGGGCATGACACCCTGTCGGGCAACGCGGGCAACGACGTCCTGCGCGGCGGCGATGGCAACGACGTGGTGGTCGCCGGCGAGGACAACGACAGCGTGTATGGCGGCAGCGGCAACGACCTGATCGTCGGCGAGGACGGCAACGATTCGGTCGAGGGGGAGGCGGGCAACGACTCGATCGACGGCCGCTCCGGGGACGACACGCTGCTTGGCGGCGCGGAAGTCGACATCGTGTTCGGGGATGCCGGCGCGGACCGCGTGTACGGCGGTGACGGCAGCGACGTGCTGATGGGCGAGCGCGGCGGGGTATCGACCACGGGCGGCAACGACACGCTATGCGGCGATGCCGATGCGCTGGTGTTGTCCGGCGGCAACGACACGATCGATGGCGACGCGGGCGACGACGTCATCTACGGCGGTGGCGGCGGGGACATCATCCTCGGCGACAACGGCAACGACACGATCGAGGGTGGGGCGGGGGCGGACATCATCGGCGGCAGCGCGGCGAGCGTGGCCAGCATCGAGACC
>JAJTHE010000143.1 GCA_021298815.1 Betaproteobacteria bacterium
GAGATGCCTTCGCGCGCCTACTGCGGCCGCTTCAACTTCAAGGGTGCCGACCAGCAGAAGAAGGTCGGCCAGCTCTCCGGCGGCGAACGCGGCCGGCTGCACCTTGCGCAGACGCTGCTCAAGGGCGGCAACGTGCTGCTGCTCGACGAACCATCGAACGACCTCGACGTCGAGACGCTGCGCGCCCTTGAAGAGGCCCTGCTCGAGTTCGCCGGCTGCGTGCTGTGCATCTCGCACGACCGCTGGTTCCTCGACCGCATCGCCACCCACATCCTCGCCTGTGAGGGCGAATCGCAGTGGACGTTCTTCAACGGCAACTACCACGAGTACGAGGAAGACAAGCGCAAGCGCCTCGGCGAGGAAGGGGCCAAGCCGAAGCGCATTCGCTTCAAGTCGATCACCTGAGGCGGCGCGCGTGCCGGCCGCGGATTTCTCCGATGCGGTGATCGTCGCCACCAACGACGGGCTCGGGCAGGGCGAGCCCGCGCTGGCGCGCAAGGTGGCGGCCACCTATTTCCGGACCCTGCTCGAACTCGAGGCTCGGCCCGCGGCCATCGTGTTCTACACCGCAGGGGTGAACCTGGTGGCCGACGACTCGCCGTGCATCGGCGAACTGCGCCAGCTGGCCGACGCCGGCGTGCGCCTGGTCGCCTGCCGCACCTGCCTCGAGCACTACGGCCTGATGGACCGCGTCGGCGCCGGCGAGATCGGCAACATGGCCGCCATCCTCGACCTCCAGGCCACCGCCGCCCGCGTCATCACCCTCTGACGAAACAATCCGGGTCAGAGACGAATTTCGGCTGAAGGGTCTCCGGCCCCGATGGCGGGATGGCGACTACCCGGATTCCAGTCTTAACTCGTCTCTGACCCGAATTTCTCCGGGTCAATCCTGGGGCGGGATGCCTTCGGCGCGGACGATCCGGGTCCAGCGCTCGACTTCCGCGGCGAGGAAGGCTTGGGCCTCCTTCGTGCTGCCGGGCCTGGGCTCGGCACCGAGCGAGAACATCGGATCGCGTACCTCGGCCTTGCCGAGGGCCGCGTCGACGATGCCGTGCAGGCGCGTGACGACCGGCGGTGGCAGGTTGCGCGGCCCGGCCAGCGCGTACCACGCCTGGACGTCGAAGCCGGGAAGCACCGTTTCGGCCAGCGTGGGCACGTCGGGCCAGAGCGAGAAGCGCTTCTGCGTGGTTACCGCGACCGCGCGCAGCCGGCCGTCCTTGATGAACTGCGTCGAGCCGCCAGGCGTCGTGAACAGCACCGGTATCTCGCCGGCGAGCAAGGCCGTCGGGCCGGCAGTGCCGCCCTTGTAGGGAACATGGTTCAGCTGCACCCCGGCACGGGTCTGGAACAGCACCGCTGCCAGGTGCATGCCGGAGCCGATGCCACCAGTGCCGTAGTTGATGCGGCCGGGCTCCGCCTTCGCGCGGGCGATCAGGTCCTGCACCGTTCGCACCGGCGCCGACGGGTTGGCCAGGATCACGAACGGCGACGAGGCGACCATCGCGACCATCGTGAAGTCGCGCGCCGCATCGTAAGGCAGCGTGCGATAGAGGCCGGGCGCGGTGGCATGGCCGGAAGCCATCAGGAACAGCGTGTAGCCGTCGGGTGCACTGCGCGCGACGGTCGCGGCACCGATCGTTCCACCAGCCCCCGGGCGGCCGTCGACCAGCACCTGCTGTCCGAGCGACTGGGTGAGTTGCTGCGCCATCAGGCGGGCCAGCAGGTCGACGGCACCGCCAGACGTGAACCCGTGCACCATGCGGATCGACTTCGACGGCCATTGCGGCTCGGCCGCGCGCTGCGCGGCGGCCGGCGCGGCGACGGTGGCCACCAGCAGGGCTGCCAGCCCCGGCGCAGCCATCCGGATTCCGGCCGGCACGAACGACATCCGGGCATGCCTCTGTCGGTCAGATCGCATAGCGCGCGGGCCTCGGGCCGTTGGCGACGGGCTGGTACACGTAGCTGCCTTCCCGCATCATGCGTTCGCGCGAGGCGAGGATGTCGGCACGCAGCCGCTGCATCCGGTCGGCGGGGAAGGTGAGCCGGCCATCGCGCTTGACGAAGCGCCCGGCGACCATCACATGGCTCACGTCCGCCGCCTCCGCATACATCACGATGGCATGCACCGGATCCCCGGCCGGCATCGCCGCGAAGGTGTTCATGCCGTCCATGCTGACCATGGCCAGGTCGGCCTGCTTGCCGGGCGTGATGGAACCGATGCGATGGTCCAGCCGCAGCGCCTTCGCGCCGCCCATCGTCGCCCAGTACAGGGCATCGCGCGTATGCGTCGCATGCTGGGTCGCCGCGGGCCACTGTCCCACCGCATGCAGGCTGCGGTTGTCGAGTTCGCGCTGCTGCTGGAAGGCATGGCGCATCACCCACAGCATCGAGCTGTTGAAGTAGGGGTCGCAGTCGCTGCCCAGCGACGGCGTGCCGCCGAAGCGCATCATGCGCGACAGCATCGCCGGCTTCTCGTAGTTGAGCGCCTCGGTCAGGCAGGTCGCCGTGATCGTGCACCCTGCGCCGAGCACGATCTCGAGCTCCTCGTCCGAGAAGCAGTTGCCGTGCGCGATGTTGTGGTCAGGGCCGAGCAGGCCCTCGCGCGCGAGCCTGGGCATGCCGTCCTCGACCTTGCGCAGGCCCGGGCGTCCGTACGTGTGGGCGGAACTGAGCAGGCCGTACTCGCGAGCCAGCCGGATGTCGTGAACCGCGACCTCGTACTCGCCCCAGTCCGGGCCGAGGATGGCCATCGCCAGCGTGATCATGCCGTCGTCCGAGGCGAGGCGTCCGGTGCGCAGGCGATGGATGGCGTCGCGGGGAAACGGGATCCGGTAGTATGGTGTCCGGCCTTCGACGATCGGCGGCTTCACCGTGCCGTGCGCGAACACGGCACGGACGCCCGACTCGACCAGCGCATCGAGCGCGGCATCGGCCATCTCCGCGTCCTTGACGATGTGGCACCAGTCCATGATTGTCGTGGTGCCGCAGTGGAACTGGTTGAGCGCACCCATGAGGTTGGCATGGTAGACATCCTGCGCCGTGAAGCGGATCGCCAGATTCTGGTGCATGTTGCCATGGTAGTCGCGCTTGCTGACCCAGTCGGCGCCGATGCCGCGCAGCGGGAACTCCCACGTGTGGATGTGGGCATTGACCAGCCCGGGGATCACGACATGCCCGGCGGCGTCGAACACCTCCGCTCCGGCCGCCGGCAAGCCACGGCCGACCGCCTCGATCCGGCCATCCTCGATCAGGATGTCGGCGCCGTCCGGTTCGCCAATCGACGGGTCCATCGAGACAACGGTCGCATTCTTCACGAGCAGGCGCTGGGGCATGGAGGATCCTGTTCCGTCAGGCGATGAAAAATCCTACCACGCCGCGCACTGCGGGCCGCAGCGACCGCGGTCGCGGAAATCGGGGTGAGATACCCAGGGTCAGATACCGTGTCCGCCGTAAATCGTCTCTGACCCGGATTTCAACCCGGATTTCAGAGGCGGACGTCGGGGAGGCGGCGGGCATGCAGGGCGCCGGCCAGTGCCAGCGCGGCGACGGCGAGGAAGCCGATGTGGAAGCCGTCGACCAGCCGTGCACGGTCGCCGGCGGCGCCGTGCAGCATGGCGTCGATGTCGGTGCCCTGCAGCAGCGCGAAGGAGATCGCGCCGAAGCCGGCGGTGCCGAGCGAGGCGCCGATCACGCGCGCCAGGCCCAGCGTCGCGGCGCCCGCGCCGAGCCTGCGGCGGCCGGACAGCTGCTGGATGATCACCTGTGCCGAGGGCATGATGCCGCCCAGCCCGAGTCCGCAGGCGAGCCCGAGCACGCTGATCAGCCAGGGCTCGGGTGGCGTGACGCCGAGCAGTGCGAGCGAGGCTGCGGCGATGCCCAGGCCGATCGGCGGTGTCGCCGACGGCCGCCGGGTGCGGTAGACGATGCGCCCGGTGATGGTGGAGCCGACCACCAGCCCGAGGGTCAGCGGCAGCAGCAGCAGTCCGCTCTGGTTCGCGCTCGAGCCGTAGCCGAGCTGCAGGTAGATCGGAAGGAAGAAGATCGTCGCGAACAGGCAGGCGGCGAAGCAGGCGATGGTGACCGACATGTCGAGCACGCCGCGGATGCGCAGGATCTCGATCGGCAGGAACGGCTGGGCCAGCCGCCGCTCGCGCCGGTAGAGCCATGCGCAGAGCAGGGCCGCGGCGCCGAACAGCGCCGCACTGGTCGCGGACAGCCACTCGAAACGATGGCCGCCGAAGGTCAGCCAGACGAGCCCGGCGGATGCCGTCAGTGCGAACAGCAGCATGCCGGTGCGGTCGTCGACGCCGCCGCTGTCCGGATACTTCACCCCGCGCGGCAGGCGCAGCACCAGCGCGGCAGCCAGCAATACCAGCGGCAGGTTCGCGGCGAACAGCCAGCGCCAGCCAACCTGGCCGACGATCAGGCCGCCCAGCACCGGGCCGGCGACGCTCGACAGGGTGAAGATGCTGGCGAAGTAGGCCTGGAAGCGCGGCCGCTCCCGTGGCGGCACCAGTTCGCCGATCAGGGCCTGCGCCATCACCATCAGTCCGCCGCCGCCCAGTCCCTGCAGCACCCGCGCGAGCACCAGTTGCAGCATCGACTGCGACAGCGCACAGGCGAGGGAGCCGGCGGCGAAAACGCCCAGGGCCACCAGCAGCAGGTCGCGCCGGCCGTAGCGGTCGCCCAGCCGGCCGTAGGTCGGCACCGTGATGGTCACTGCGAGCAGGTAGCCGAGCGCGATCCAGGTGGCGTCGCGCAGGCCGCCTAGGTCGGCGGCGATCGCCGGCGTCGCGGTCGCCAGCAGCGTCTGGTCGATCGCGGCGAGGAACATCGGCAGCAGCAGCGCGACGAACAGGCGCAGGAACTCGCGGGTCGATACCTTGCGGTCCTCGTCCGCAGCCGCAGCCGGCTGTCGCGGATCGTTCACCGGCGCCGGCTCAGGGCGTGAGCCATGTGCCCTGCCAGCGTCCGTCGCGCAGGTCGAAGCGCGCACGCCGCTTGTGGATCGCGTGCACATGCAGCCAGTCGATCGATTCGATCTTCAGTTCGACCACGCAGAAGTGGCTGAAGCCGGCGTCGCTCTCTTCGTCGCGCGGTCGGCGCCGCTCCAGCGACGATGGCAGGCCGCTCGCCGGCGCGCCGGAAGGCGAGCCCGGCGGCGGCACGAGGTAGCAGCGCTTCGCCGACGGGTTGGTACGTTCCCAGGTCACCAGCGCCACTGCATCGTCCCGGTGCAGCACGGCACGCGCGCGCAGGCGGATCTGGGTCTGCTGTGCCGCGTGATACGCATGCACGCCCGCCCGCGGGTCGGCCATCAGCTGCCGCACCAGCCCCGCGCGCGCATCGGCATTGAAGCGCAGCGAAGCTGCCGCACGGTCGGCCTGGCGAAGCGTGACTGTTCTCACCTGTGGCCCTTCGTCGGACAGCGTCGCGATCGCGAGGGCATGGCAGGGCGAGCGCCGGTCCGACGCGCCGCCTTCGAGCAGCGTCCACGCATGTTCCTCGACCAGTGCGAGGTCGTGCAGGAACGGCGGTTCGGCCTCGATCCGGGCCGGCATGCTGTCGATCGAGTGCATGGTCACGCTGCGTGCAGTGCCGGGGCGTTCATCCGCACGCACCGATCGCGCCGCAGGCGGTGCAGAACTCGCAGCCATCCTTGCGGATCACCGCCATGTTGCCGCACTCGGCGCACAGCTTGCCCGCCACCACCGCGCTCACCGGCGCGTTGGCCACCGGCATCACGCCATCGTCCTCGGGCATCTCGAGCACGCCCATGTCCGACAGCGGCAGGCCGCGCTCGTCGAGCACGCCGAGCATCGCGTAGCGATGGATCATCAGGCGCGCGATGTAGGCGACCGTGCTCGGGTAGTTCTCCTGCCGGTCCTCGCCCGGCACCCGTGCCATGAAGTCGCCGAGCGGCTCGGCGTAGGACAGCAGCTTGCGCAGCTTCATGCCGATCCACGCCGGGTCGATCACCCGCATGTCGAGCGACAGCAGCTTGCACAGGCCGTCGAGCGCGCGCGGGTACGAACCAGCGAGCCACATCGAGTACGGACGCCGCTGGCCATTGGGCAGCACCAGCTCCTTCAGCATCAGCACGAAATCGTCGCCGCTCGCGCCGTTGTAGATGTCGACGCTCCAGCTCATCGTGCCGTCGGTGCCGGTCTTCGGTTCCTTCTTCGTGAACAGCGTGTCGAGCACCGGCGATCCGCCCGAGCGCGCGTCGAGCGCGCCGAGCTGCTCGACGCGCCAGCGCACGATGCGCGCGAACGCGCTGACCATGCTGGGCATGCGCACCGGCGTGCCGTCCGGCGGCAGCGCGCAGTCGAACGCATCGTCGCCCGGGGTCTTCGACAGCATGTCGAGCTTGGTACGTAGCCAGCCGGTGTCCTGCGCGCGCATGTCCATCGACAGCGTCTTGGCGACGGCGCCCAGGCCGCGTGGCTGCTCCGCGCCGTTGACCCACACCTCGAACGGATGCGACTGCTCGTCCTCGACATGGCCGACGAAGATCGCGAAGCTGCCAGTCGGCGCCTCGACCATGAAGGTCCACGACGGGTTGCCCGCGGTGAGCTTCGGACGGCCGGGCCAGCGCAGGCTGGCCAGTGCCGGCTGCGGCGCGGCCTCGAGCCGGATGCGGCGGTCGGCGTCGCTGGTGTCGAGGTCGTTCGGTGCGTCGTTGGGCGCGGTCGCAGCCGATGCCGAAGGGGTCACCGACAGCACGCTGCCGAGCACGGCATTGGGCCGGTAGGTGGTGATCCCCTTCAGGCCGGCCTTCCAGGCTTCCATGTAGAGGTTCTGGAAATCCTCGTACGGATAGTCGGCCGGTACGTTCACCGTCTTGCTGATCGCCGAATCGACGAACGGTGCGACCGCGGCCACCATCTTCATGTGGTCGAGGGCGGAGATCTCGAGCGCGGTGACGAACGATTCGGGCAGCGCATCGACATTGCCACCGAGGTGCCGGTACAGGCGCCACGCGTGGTCTTCCACGTCGTAGACCTTGTGCGTGTCGTCCGGCATCCGCTTCTTGCGCTGGTAGGTCCAGGAGAAGGGCGGTTCGATGCCGTTGGACGCGTTGTCTGCGAACGCCAGCGAGATGGTGCCGGTCGGTGCGATCGACAGCAGGTGGCTGTTGCGCAGGCCGTGCTCGCGGATGCCCTGCTTGACGTGCTCGGGCAACCGCGAGGCGAACGACGGCTCGGCCAGGTAGCGCTCGCGGTCGAGCACCGGGAACGCGCCCTTGTCCTTCGCGATGTCGACCGAGGCCGCATACGATTCGTCGCGCATCGACTGCGCGATCTGCGAGGCCATGCCGCGTGCACCTTCGGTATCGAAGCGCAGCCCGAGCATGACCAGCGTGTCGCCCAGGCCGGTGAAACCGAGCCCGACCCGGCGCTTCGCGCGCGATTCCGCGTACTGCTGCGGCAGCGGCCAGACGGTCGCGTCGAGCACGTTGTCGAGCATGCGGATCGCCGGACGCACCACGCGGCCGAACGCCTCGAAGTCGAAGCGGGCCTGCGGGGTGAACGCTTCACGCACGAACAGGGTGAGGTTGACGCTGCCGAGGCAGCAGCAGCCGTAGGAGGGCAGTGGTTGTTCGCCGCAAGGATTGGTCGCCTGAATGACCTCCGTATACGCCAGGTTGTTGTCCGCGTTCATCCGGTCGATGAACACCACGCCCGGCTCGGCATGGTCGTAGGTCGACTGCATGATCTGCTGCCACAGGTCGCGCGCGCGGATCGTACGGTAGATGTACGCACCCTGCAGGTCCTGCAACGGCGCCTGCGCGGCCGCGTCGCCCGACGGCCGCCGCGGTGGCGCCTTGTGCACCAGCGACCAGTCGCCGTCGGCCTCCACCGCGCGCATGAACGCGTCGGTGACGGCGACGCTCACGTTGAAGTTGCGCAGGTCGCCGCCGTCCTTCGCATGGATGAAGTCTTCGACATCCGGATGGTCGCAGCGCAGGATGCCCATCTGCGCGCCGCGCCGCGACCCGGCGGACTCGACCGTCTCGCAGGAGCGGTCGAACACCCGCATGTAGGACACCGGGCCGCTGGCATGCGAATCCGTGCCCTTCACATGCGCGCCCTTCGGCCGGATCGACGAGAAGTCGTAGCCGACGCCACCGCCGCGGCGCATGGTCTCGGCCGCCTGCATCAGCGCGACATAGATGCCCGGCTTGCCGTCGACCGTCTCGGATACCGAATCGCCGACCGGCTGCACGAAGCAGTTGATCAGCGTGGCCTGCAGGTCGGTGCCGGCCGCGGAGTTCACCCGGCCGCCAGGGATGAAGCCATTCTCGAGCGCCTGCAGGAACACCGGTTCCCAGTGCGCCGGGTCGTTTTCGATCGCGGCCAGCGCGCGGGCGACGCGACGGCGGACCTCTTCGATCGATTGTTCGCCGCCCTTTGCGTACTTCTCGAGCAGCACATCGATGCTGACCTGTTGCGGGGGGAGGGAAAGGTCGGAATCGTCTGGTTTCATGCGCTGGCTTTCGGTGTCTGCCGGGCGTCTCGGCCCGGTCCGAAATGATACGCGCGAGCGGCCCCGCCGGGCCTGCCGGAAACAAAAACGCCCCGCCGTTCAGGGCGGGGCGTCTTGCACATGCCGGCAGCACCGGGCAAGGCCCGGCGGCCGGATCAGGGCCTGTCAGGCCTGGTTGCGGCGGCGGGCCAGGAAGCCGAAGATGCCCAGGCCGGAGAGCAGCAGGGGCAGTGCGGCCGGGACCGGCACCACGCTGGTGAACTCGTTCGGGCGCTGGAACAGCAGGAACGGCTGGTTGCTCGCGTCATTGTCTCGCAGGCCGAAGGTGATGGTGCCGTTGACGCCGTCGGCCCAGGGCGCGCCGGAGAAGTCCAGATAGTCGCGGCCGGCGAGTTCGTCCACGGCGAGCGACGTGAAGATCGACGAATTGCGCGGCAGGCCGGAACCCTGGGCGAAGCTCAGGCCGTCGTCGTCATTGGACGGCTGGAAGCCGGCCGGGATGAAGCCGGGCTGGCCGGGCACGCCATTGCCGGGCGGCAGCAGTTCGTTGGCGAACGACGTCCAGCTGCTGCCGGTCATGTTGGTGATGTTCTTGATGACGGTGTAGTTCACGCCGGCTTCCAGCCCGCGGAACAGGATCGATCCCGGGCCGCTGCCTTCCCATTTCTCGTTCAGCGTGATCGTGGTGCCGACCACCGTGAAGTTGAAGCTGGTGATGCCGACGTTACCGGCACCCAGCTGGGCGAACGGCTGCGCCGCGGCGATCGACGAGGTCGCCAGCAGGCCGGCGAAGAGCATTCCCTTGATCATTTTCATCTGGATTCCCCTGTTCGATTGGACATTGGACGCGCGGCAAACGGTTGTCTTGCGCTGCGCCCTGTGGTGATGTCAAGTGTGTCCGCTGCGGGCCCGAAGATGAAAAGGCTCGAAAGGCCCGGATCGCCCCGTCGATCAGTCCGAAAAGACTAACGCGAAGTCCGAAAGGACTAACGCCGTGCCCTTATCGTCCCCGGCCACGTGACCTGGGACGGCCGCGATCCGCATACAGCCCGCCCGAGGGCGCCGGCGCTGCCGTACCGTATCCGGCCGGGCCGCGAACCGGCTGGGCTGCGGCGGGTGCCGGCGCCCTTGGCTGGGCGGTCGCCGGGGCAGCCGAAAGGGCGGAAGACCGGGTGCCGTGGCTGGCTGCTGCTCGTTGCGGATGCGCACCTGCAGCGCGTGCCGGTGCGGCGGCCGGACGCCCGCCGTCGCCGCGGCCGCCGCCCGGGATTCCCGGCGTACCGGCACGCGCGCGACTGGCTCCAGCGCCGCCGCCGCGACCCGCACTCGCCGCCCCGCCACCGCCCTGCCGCGGCCCCTGCCGTCCGCGCGACGGCGGAAACTCGCTGCGCCTGCCATCGGCCTTCGGCGCGCGGTCATCCGCCTCGCCGGCCGGCTTCGGCTTGCCCGGCTCGAACCCGGCAACGACACGCTGCTCGATCTTCCGGCCCATCAGCTTCTCGATGTCCCTCAGCAGCGGCAAGTCCTCGCCGCTGACCAGCGAGATCGCCTCGCCGCTGGCACCCGCACGGCCGGTGCGGCCGATCCGGTGCACATAGTCTTCGGACACGTTCGGCAGGTCGAAGTTGACCACGTGCGGCAGCATCTCGATGTCCAGGCCGCGCGCCGCGATATCGGTGGCCACCAGCACGCGCAGCGAGTTGTCCTTGAACTGCGCGAGTGCGCGGGTGCGTGCGCCCTGGCTCTTGTTGCCATGGATCGCCGCCGACTCGATGCCGTCGCGCTCGAGCAGCTCCGACAGCCGGTTCGCGCCATGCTTGGTCTTGGTGAACACCAGCACCTGGAACCAGTTCTTCTCCTTGATCAGGTGCGACAGCAGCGCGCGCTTGCGGTCCTTGTCGACCGGATGCACGACCTGCGTGACGAGCTCGGCCGGCGTGTTGCGCCGGGCGACCTCGACGGTGGCCGGGTCGTGCAGGTATTCGCGCGACAGGGTACGGATCTCGTCGGAGAAGGTGGCCGAGAACAGCAGGTTCTGGCGCTGCTTCGGCAGCACGGCGAGGATGCGCTTGATGTCGCGGATGAAGCCCATGTCGAGCATGCGGTCGGCTTCGTCGAGCACCAGGATCTCGATCGACTTCAGGTCGACCGTCTTCTGCTGCACGTGGTCGAGCAGCCGTCCGGGCGTGGCGACGACGATGTCCACGCCGCGGCGCAGTTCGGCGATCTGCGGGTTGATGCCGACGCCGCCGAAGATCACGGTCGAGCGCAGCTTGAGATACTTGCCGTAGGTGGTGACGCTCTCCTCGACCTGCGCCGCGAGTTCGCGGGTCGGGGTGAGGATCAGGCAGCGCGGGGCGGTGCCGTTGCGCGGCCGGGACGTGAGCAACTGCAGCAGCGGCAGGGTGAAGCCGGCGGTCTTGCCGGTGCCGGTCTGTGCGGCACCGAGCAGGTCGCGCCCGGCGAGCACCACCGGGATCGCCTGCAGCTGGATCGGGGTCGCTTCGGTGTAGCCCTGGTCGGCGATCGCGCGCAGCAGTTCGGGGACCAGCCCGAGGTCGTTGAATGAAGTACTGATTTGAATCTCCTGAATGCATCGGCCCGCGAAGGTCTTTTCCTTCGTACCGGTTCAGGACGACAGCGTTTCGCTAGGGAACCTTCCGCCGGGATCGTGGCGTGGCAGCGAGCAGGCTCGGCGACGCCGGACGGGACGCCGGGGATCCGACACGGCATCCACGACAGGGCCCGGGGGAGGGCAGGTGGTCCGTGCGCAACCGGAACATGGCGCACACCACCTTCGACAAGGATACCCGATCCGGCCTGCCGCTGCCCGCAGGAACGGTTTGCGGGCACGCCGCCTGCGGATCATGGCCGAGGGCGCATCACAGGGTCGACGGCCGCGCCGTCGTGGGACGCCCGAAAACATAACGGAGACACATATGGCTATCACCGCTTCGGGCACGCCCGTCGATTTCCCCGTCACCCCGACGGGCGCTTCATCCGGACCGGGCGCAGTGTCCTGGGGCGCCGTCTTTGCCGGTGCCGCCGGTGCCGCCGCGCTGGCGTTGATCCTGACCCTGCTCGGCATGGGCCTCGGCTTCTCGGCCGTCTCGCCGTGGGCCAGTGAAGGCGTCAGCGCCACCACCCTCGGCCTGTCCGCCGTCGCCTGGATCACGCTGACCCAGCTGCTGGCCTCGGCCCTCGGCGGCTACCTGGCCGGGCGCCTGCGCACGCGCTGGCTGCAACTGCATCCCGATGAAGTGCATTTCCGCGACAGCGCGCATGGCTTCCTGGCCTGGGCAGTGGCGACGCTGATCACCGCGGCGCTGCTCACCTCGGCGCTGCAGGTGGCCTGATGCCCGCCATGGGCGAGGGCAGCGAAGAAGCGGGTACGTCGTACCTGCTCGACACCCTGTTCCGCCAGGCCGGCGACCCCGCGGCAGCGACCCAGCGGCCCCCGGTGACCGAGCGCGACGCACGCGAGGCACGGCGGATCATCATGAACACGGTGCGTACCGGTGAACTGCCCGCCCAGGAACGGCGCTATCTCGGCCGCATGATCGCCGAGCGTACCGGCCTCACGGTCGAGCAGGCCGAGGCACGGGTCGGCGCCACCTAAGCCACGATCCAGACCCGCCTGCGCGAGATGGAAATCGCGGCGCGTGAAGCGGCCGACCAGGCACGCGCGGCGTCGGCGAAATCGACACTCCGGATGTTCATCTCACTGCTGATCGGCGCATTCGTGGCCAGCCTGGCCGGCATCTACGGTGGCCGGCAGCGGGACGACTGACCCGACACCCACACGACAAGGAGGACACACCATGCGTTCCATGCTGCTCTGGTTTCTCGGCATCCCGATTCCGATCATCATCCTGATCGCGCTGCTGACCTGACCCGAACCTTCGGTCTACCGGACGGGGCCCGCGTGGCCCCGTTCAGTTCGACCGTTCGCGCAGGAACTCGCCGAGGATACGTCCGGTATGCGAGCGCAGATCCAGCGCCACCGTCTCCGGCGGTGCCTGGGCGACGACGCTGCCGCCGCCGTCGCCGCCTTCCGGTCCGAGATCGATGATCCAGTCCGCTTCGGCCCAGACGTCGAGGTTGTGCTCGATCACCACCACCGTGTTGCCGGCATCGACCAGCCGGTGCAGCACGCGGATCAGCTTCTCGACATCGGCCATGTGCAGCCCGACCGTCGGCTCGTCGAGCACGTAGACAGTGTGTGCATCCGCACCGCCGCGGCCGGGGCGCCGCGCTGCATCGCGCACGTCGCCGACCCGGGCCTTGGCCAGCTCGGTCACCAGCTTGATGCGCTGCGCCTCGCCACCGGACAGCGTCGGGCTGGGCTGGCCGAGCGTGAGGTAGCCGAGGCCGACGCTCTCCAGCAGCTCCAGCGGCGCACGGATGGACGGATGGGCCGCGAAGTACTCGACCGCCTGTTCGACGTTCATCTGCAGCACGTCGCCGATCGACCGGTCCTTGAACGTGACCGACAGCGTGGCCGGATTGAAGCGCAGGCCGTGGCAGCTCTCGCAGGGCACCTTCACGTCGGGCAGGAAGCTCATCTCGACCCGCTGCACGCCCGCACCTTCGCAGGCCGGGCAGCGGCCGTCGCCGGTGTTGAACGAGAAGCGCGCCGGCGCATAGCCGCGCATGCGCGCTTCGTTCGTCTCGGCGAACAGCCGGCGTATCGCATCCCAGAAGCCGATGTAGGTCGCGGGGCAGGAGCGCGGCGTCTTGCCGATCGGCGTCTGGTCCACTTCCAGCACGCGGCCCACGAGGTCCGAACCGGTGATTTCGCGCACGCCGTCCCATGACGGCTTGCGATGCTCGCGCCGGGCCGTGACTGCGCCGGCCAGGTTGGCGAGCAGCACCTCGCGCGCCAGCGTCGACTTGCCGCTGCCGGAGACGCCGGTGACCACGGTCAGCCGGCCGAGCGGGAAGCGCGCATCGACCTCGCGCAGGCTGTGCCGATGTGCGCCGATCACCTGCAGCGAAGGCGTGTCGCCGGCGACCGGGCGCCGCGGCGACACCGGATGGCGCAGCGGTTCGCTCAGGAAACGGCCGGTGATCGAGGCCGGCGATGCGCACAGCTCGTCCGCAGTGCCCTGGGCGACCACTTCGCCACCGCGCACGCCGGCACCCGGGCCGAGGTCGATCACATGGTCGGCGCGGCGGATGGTCTCTTCGTCATGCTCGACCACCAGCAGCGTGTTGCCCTTGCCGGCGAGCCGTTCGAGCATGTCGAGCAGCACCCGGTTGTCGCGCGGATGCAGGCCGATGGTCGGCTCGTCCAGCACGTAGCAGACGCCCTGCAGGTTCGAGCCCAGCTGCGCAGCCAGCCGGATGCGCTGTGCCTCGCCACCGGACAGGGTGGGCGAGGCACGGTCGAGGCCGAGGTAGCCCAGCCCGACATCGCGCAGGAAGGCCAGCCGCGAACGGATCTCGGACAGCACGTCGCGGGCGATCTCGCCCTCGCGGGCATCCAGCACCAGCGCGTCGAACATCGCGGACAGCGCATCGACCGAGCCGGTGGTGGTGGCCGAGATCGACCGTCCGCGGAAGCGCACGTTGCGTGCGATCGGATTCAGGCGTTCGCCATGGCAGGCCTTGCAGTCCTCGAGCTCGCCGTCCGCGGCCTGGTCGTCGAGGAAGCTGTCCAGCCGGCGGTCCTCGGTCTCCAGGCTCGCATCCTCGTCCGCCTTGTAGTGGCGGAAGGCGACGCCGGTGCCCAGGCAACCT
The DNA here is from genome assembly GCA_021298815.1 of Betaproteobacteria bacterium. Lineage (GTDB taxonomy): Bacteria > Pseudomonadota > Gammaproteobacteria > Burkholderiales > CAIKXV01 > CAIKXV01. The sequence goes on from JAJTHE010000143.1 coordinate 14,233, forward strand.
TCGCACCAGCCGTGCTTGGAGTTGAACGAGAACAGCCGCGGGTCGAGCTCCGCGAAGCTGGTGCCGCAGCTCGGGCAGGCCCGGCGCACCGAGAAGGAACGGGTCGACAGCAGCGCGCTCTTCTGCCCGGCGCGCATCGCACCGTCGAGCGCATCCAGGTCGGCCATCACATGCACCACGCCCTTGCCCTGGTCGAGGCCGGCCTGCAGCAGCGCGCGCAGCGCCGGTTCGGTCTCGGGCGCCACGCGGATATCGGCGATCGGCAGCTCGATCGTGTGTTCCTTGAAGCGGTCGAGCCGCTTCCACGGGCTGGTGGTGACGAACTGTCCGTCCACCAGCAGGTGGGTATGGCCGCGCGCCGAGGCCCAGGCCGCGAGGTCGGTATAGATGCCCTTGCGGTTGACCACCAGCGGCGCCAGCACGCCGATGCTCTGGCCGCGGTAGTCGCGCATCACCTGCGCGGCGACCGCATCGAAGCTCTGCGGTTCGATCGCCACGTTGCAGTCCGGGCAGTACTGCGTGCCCAGCTTCATGAACATCAGGCGCAGGAAGTGGTAGATCTCGGTCATCGTCGCCACGGTGCTCTTGCGGCCGCCGCGGCTGGTGCGCTGCTCGATCGCCACCGTCGGCGGGATGCCGAACACGCCGTCGACCTCGGGCTTGGCGGCGGGCTGCACGAACTGCCGGGCATAGGCGTTCAGCGATTCGAGGTAGCGCCGCTGTCCTTCGCCGAAGATGATGTCGAAGGCGAGGGTCGACTTGCCCGAGCCCGAGACGCCGGTGACCACGGTGAAGCGGTCGCGCGGGATCTCGACATGCACCTGCTTCAGGTTGTGCTCGCGCGCGTTGTGCACGACGATGGAATGGCGGGCGCGTTCGCGATAGCCGGCCTCCAGCCCCTCGGGCTCCTGCACGACCTGGGTGCGCGACGGATGGAAGCGGGCGAGGTCAGTGAACGAGGCTTCGTACTCGACCAGCGCGCGGCCGGTGTGCGAGCGCGGGTTCGCCGAGATCGCCGCCGGGGTGCCGACGGCCACCACTTCGCCACCGCCGTCGCCGCCTTCCGGGCCGAGGTCGATCACCCAGTCCGACGCGCGAATCACGTCGAGGTTGTGCTCGATCACCAGCAGCGAGTGGCCGGCCTCGATCAGCCGCCGGAACGCGACCAGCAGCTTGGCAATGTCGTCGAAGTGCAGGCCGGTGGTCGGCTCGTCGAACAGGAAAAGCTTGCCCTTGCCGGCCTTCGGCGCGGCGTACGCATGGTCGCGCTTCGCTGCCTCGGAGAGGTGGCCGGCGAGCTTCAGGCGCTGGGCCTCGCCGCCGGAAAGCGTCGGCACCGGCTGCCCGAGCCGCAGATAGTCGAGGCCGACCTCGGCCAGCGGTTGCAGTGCGGTCACCAGGTCGCGTTCGCCGGCGAAGGCCGCCAGCGCCTCCGACACTGTGAGTTCGAGCACGTCGGCGATCGAGCGGCCGTCGAGCGTGACCTCGAGCGTCTCGGGGCGGTAGCGGGTGCCGTCGCATTCCGGGCAGCGCAGGTAGACATCGGACAGGAACTGCATCTCGACGAACTCGAAGCCGGTGCCGCCGCAGGTCGCGCAGCGGCCGTTGCCCGAGTTGAAGCTGAAGGTGCCGGCGGTATAGCCGCGTTCCTTCGCCAGCGGCAGCCTCGCGAACAGCGTGCGGATCGCATCGAAGGCGCCGACATAGCTGGCCGGGTTCGATCGGGTGGTGCGGCCGATCTGCGTCTGGTCGACCATCACCACGTCTTCCAGCAGGTGGGCGCCTTCCAGCGCAGCGAACAGGCCGGGCGCCTCGGTCGGTCGGCCGAAATGGCGCAGCAACGCCGGGTGCAGCACGTTGTCGATCAGCGTCGACTTGCCAGAGCCCGAGACGCCAGTGACGGTGACCAGGCAGCCGAGCGGGATCGAGACATCGATCGTCTTCAGGTTGTGCTCGGCCGCGCCGCGCAGCACCAGCTTCGGCCGTGCCGCGATCTCGGCTTCCGGCCGGCCCAGTCGACCGGCATCCGCCCGGCGCCGGCCCGACAGGTAGTGCGCGGTCAGCGTGTCCGATTCCATCATCTCGGTCGGCGTGCCGTGGAACACGATGTCGCCGCCGCGTTCGCCCGGGCCCGGCCCGATGTCCAGGATGCGGTCGGCACCGAACATGATCTGCGGGTCGTGCTCGACCACCACCAGGGTGTTGCCGGCGGCACGCAGCCGCTGCATCACTGCGATCACCTGCTGCATGTCGCGTGGATGCAGGCCGATCGACGGCTCGTCCAGCACGAACAGGGTGTTGACCAGCGAGGTACCCAGTGCGGTGCACAGGTTGATCCGCTGCACCTCGCCGCCGGACAGCGTGCGCGACTGGCGATCGAGCGTGAGGTAGGCGAGGCCGACCTGGCACAGGTAGCCGACGCGGGCGCGGATCTCGCCGAGCAGCTGTTCGGTCGCCTGGTCGAGCGGGGCGGGAAACTGCAGGCGGTCGAAGAAGGTGCGCAGGCGTTCGGCCGGCAGCAGCATCATGTCGTGCACGGTCAGGCCGGGCAGCGCCTGCAGGGTCGCGTCGTCGTACCGTGCGGCATGCGGACGGAACCGCGCAGTGCCCGCCAGTGCGATGTCCGCATCCTCGCGCGAGCCGAGGCGCCAGTCGAGTGCATCCGGGCGCAGCCGCGCGCCATCGCAGTCGGTGCACGGGGTGTAGGCGCGGTAACGAGACAGCAGCACCCGGACATGCATCTTGTAGCTCTTGGTCTCGAGCCAGTCGAAGAAGCGCTTCGCGCCGTACCAGGTGCCGGGGAAGGATTTGTTCCAGCTCTTCCACTGCGGCTCGCCGTCGATCACCCACGAACGGTTGGCCTCGCCGAGGTCGCGCCAGGGCACGTCGATCGGGATGCCGCGCTTCTGCGCATAATCGATCAGTTCCTTCTGCGACTCGCTGAAGCTCTTCGACTGCCACGGCTTGACCGCACCCTGGCGCAGCGTCTTCGATTCGTCCGGCACCACCAGCCCGTAGTCGACGCCGATCACCCGGCCGAAGCCGCGGCAGGTCTCGCAGGCGCCGACCGGGGAGTTGAAAGAGAACAGGCTGGGCGTCGGGTCGCTGTAGCTGAGGTCGCAGTGGGCGCAGTGAAGGTCGGAGGAGAAGCGCCAGACAGCAGGGGTGGACGGCGCGGCCGTTGCCGGCGACTCGGACGCAAGAGGCGCGCTGCCGGTCGCATCACTGCTGGCGACCGATGCGCTTTCTTCCAGCACGCGTACATCCACACGGCCCTGCCCGACGCGCAGCGCGGCTTCGAGGGCCTCGACCACGCGGGCCCGCTCCGCACTGCCGAGGCGGAAGCGATCCTGCACCACGGTGAACCGCTTCGGCCCGTCGGGCTCGATCCGGGTGTAGCCCTGCCGCTCGAGCATCGCGCGCACTTCGTCCGGCTTGAAGTTGTCCGGCACCGGCACCGGGAAGGTGATCGCCAGCCGCGGGTCGCCCGCGGCCGGCGCGCGCTCGACCATCATCGCGAAGATCGAATCGGCCGAATCCCGGCGCACCGGCAGCCCGCAGCAGCGGCAGTACAGCTTCGACCCCCGCGCGAACAGCAGCTTCAGGTGGTCGTTCAGCTCGGTCATCGTGCCCACGGTCGAGCGCGAGGTGCGCACCGGGTTCACCTGGTCGATCGCGATCGCCGGCGGGATGCCGTCGATGCGGTCGACCTGCGGCTTGTCCATC
>JAJTHE010000157.1 GCA_021298815.1 Betaproteobacteria bacterium
ATGGCATGAAGAGCAAAAACGGCAACTACGTCGAACGGTTTCGGTGGTTCAGGCTGTCTGATGACGCGGTTCGCGCCACGATTCGGAACCGGCGCGCATCATCCATGACTTGTTCAGACCTTCCCTAATCATGTTGACGTTCCCTTTGTAGAGCCCGCTATCTACATAGGTCGCGAAGTCGTTTTGAGCGATCTTCCCGGTTGAAGTCACGACCTGCCCGCCAGCGGCGTTTGTCGTTGAAGAGAAGGTGCCACCGTGGGAACTGAGTCCTCGCGCGCCCTTTTCGGCAAACGTTGCTCCAAATGCCCACCGACCACCCGCCGCCAATGCAGAAAGCGCTGCCGGACCCGTTGCAATAGCGAACGTAGTCCCGACCAGACCAGCATACTCCAGCGCACTCATTGTCCGTTCGCCGGCCACCCGTGGCATCTGCCGGCCGGTGACCGCGTCGCCAACGTTGTTGACAAACTCTTGCGCACCCCACGCGTTCGCCTGCTGCCCCTGGTTCGCCGGCAACCGCTGCGCCCCCCCGCTGAACCCGCCTCTCGGCGCCTCGCTGCGTGTGCCATTTGTCATGTAGGCCGAGGCATCGGCCTCAGTGTTCCATAGCCGCACCGTCGCCACCATCCCCGACGGATCCACCATCCCCACCGGGTCGTTGCCCACGTACGCATACCGGTTCACCCCGTCGGGCATGCCCGCCGGGTCCATGCTCACGAACCGCCCCAGCGTCGGCTCGTAGTACCGCGCCCGGTAGTACACCAGCCCCGTCTCGTCGGGCTCGCGCCCGGTGAAGCCGTACTCCGTCGGGCCGGAGGCTCAGGGCAGCACCTTCCCCCATGCGTCGTAGCGGCGCTCGCTGGTCAGCGCGCCGCTGGACACCGCCGACAACGCCACCACGCTGCCCAGCCCGTCGGCGTGGTAGTAGCGCGCATTGGCCGACGGACCGCTCGTCGCACCGGTCAGCTCCCACAGCGGCTCGTCCACCCCGCCGCCGTGCACCGTCACTGAGGTCGGGGCGCTCCAGCCTGTTGTGAAGCGGGCGTAGAGGTCATCGCCGTCGTACGCGTAGTGGATCGTGGTGCCGGCCACCGTCTTCGACAGGCGGCGGTCGGCGTGGTCGTAGGTGTAGGCGTACGTCGTCGTGCCGTTGACCACCACCTGCGACAGGCGGCCGGAGGCGTCCCAGGTGAGTTCGAGCTGGCGCGCTCCGGCGCCCGTCGCGGTGCAGCTTGCGCCCGTGCCAGACAGCGTGCCGCCGGTGCGGATATCGCACAGGCGCACCAGCTGGCCGTCGACGTCGTGGTGGGCGACGGTCAGCAGCGGTCCGCCGGCGCTGCCCGAGCGGATCTCCACCAGCCGGTTCGCAGCGTCGTGGACCGCGAACTCGGTGACCGACGTGATCCGCTGCTGGCGGTTGTCGAGGGCGTCGCAGCGGAATCCCGCCCCGAATGGGCCGTTGTCCAGCAGCAGGCGGCCCAGTTCGTCGTGCTGGTAGTTCCACGACCAGGTCTGGCCGTTGACCGTGCCCGTCTGCGCGGCGCGCTCGCCGTGGCCGGTGTAGGTGTACGTGTTCGACGTCAGCTCGGTGCCGGCCGAGTTCGTGGTCTTCACCGACTTCAGCGTGCTGTCGGGGTTCCACTCCATCAGCCGCGAGCCGCCGCTGCCGAAGCGCCGCTCCACCACGCGGCCTACCCGGTCGTGCAGGTAAGTCAGCGTGTCGAAGTTCGGGGCGAAGATCTGGTTCAGCCGCCCGGCGGCATCGTACTTGTACTGCGTGACGTGGCCGTAGCCGTCGCTGGTCTGTACCAGGCGACCGCCGGGAGAGTAGGTGTAGTCGAGTGCGCGGGCGTTGCGGGAATCGAGGACTCGCGTCAGGCGGCCGGACTTGCCGTCAACGGCACTTCAGGCTTCCCGAACGATCATTCCGTCGGCACGCTGCCAAACGCCTGTACCTTCTCGTCACATTGAACACCGCTGCCTGCGTTTCGCCCCGGCGCCTGACGTGTGCGCGACCGACCGGCTGTCGCCCCGAATGCAATTGACTGCATAGTAACCGATCGATTACACTCATTCCGTGTTCTCGATCCGGCCACTCCCGCAGTTCACCGCCCGGCTCGACAGCCTCGCTGACTCGAGGGTGCGTAGTGTCATGGTCGCGCGCCTGAAACGTCTCGAGCGTGGACTGATGGGGGACGTGCAGCCTGTCGGCGAAGGTGTCTCCGAGCTTCGGATCCACATCGGCTCGGGTTGGCGGGTGTACTTCACTCACCGAGGCCCGACGATAATCGTACTGCTGGCTGGCGGATCCAAGCGTACGCAGAAAACCGACATCGCGCGGGCCGTTGCCCTCGCTGCACTGCTGGATTGAGAGGAAGCCGACGTGCCCAAACGAATCAAGGTCGAAGAACTTCCCGAGTTCGATGCTGCGCCCTATCTGGAAGACGAGGCGTCGATTGCGGCATTCCTGACCGACATCCTCGACACGAACGACGCGTCGCTTCTGGCTTCGGCACTCGGGGATATTGCCCGCGCCCGTGGGATGACGGAGATCGCCCGGTCCGCGGGGATCACGCGCGAGGCCCTTTACAGGGCCCTCAGGCCGGGCAGCGCTCCGCGATTCGACACGGTGTCGCGCGTCTGCGGTGCGCTCGGCGTACGCCTGGTCGCAATGCCAGTGCAAGGATAAGGTCGCGACAGACCTTCCCCTTTCGCCGTCGTGCGTGTGACGTTGCCCTCGGCGTCGTGCTGGGACTCGACCCGCAGCAGGAGCCCATGCTCGGAGCTGCCGAAACAGCTGTAGACGGTCTCGGCGCCGGCGGAGTCGATCGACTTCCAGAGGCTCCGCTGGCGTCGCGCAGCCACGGCCTCACTCCGCCTTGATGTTCCCCTCGCGCGCGACGCGCCGCCACTTGGCGACGTCGTCCCGCAACCGCTGCACAAACTGCTCGACCGTACTGCCCACCGGCTCGATCAGCCGCTCTTCCAGCAAGTTGCGGTAGTCCACCGTCTGAACCGCCTTCACGATCGCCGCATTCAGCCGGTTCACGATCGGCGCGGGCGTCCCGGCCGGCGCGAGGATCCCCGACCAGGCTTCTGCGGCGAATCCGTCGACGCCGGACTCGGCGATCGTCGGCAGGCCGGGCAACAGCGTCGAGCGGCGGGCCGTACTGAGCGCGAGCGCCTTCAGCTTGCCGGACTTCACGAACGGCGTGCCCACCGATGTCGGCAGGAACGTGAGGTCGACCTGGCCGCCCATCACCGCGGACGCGGCCGGTCCGCCACCGCCGTACGGGATATGCGTCCAGCGCACGCCGGCGAGGTTCTGGAACAGTTCGGCCGCCATGTGCGGGTCGGTGCCGATGCCGGGCGAGGAATAGTTGAGCCGCCCGGGCGCGGCACGCGACAGCGCGAGCAGCTGCTTCACCGTGGTGGCCGGCACCGACGGATGCACCGACAGCAGGTAGGACGAGGTGCCGATCCACGCGACGGGCGCGAAGTCCTTCACCGGGTCGTACGGCAACGACGGATACAGGCTCGGCCCGATGGCGAGCGCCGACAGGGTCAGCAGCAGCGTGTGGCCGTCGGGGGCGGCGCGCGCGGCCGCAGAGGTGCCGATCGTAGTGCCGCCGCCGGGGCGGTTGTCGATCAGGAACGGCTGGCCGAACGCCTCGGCGAGCCGCTGCGCGAGCGGACGTCCCACCACGTCGAGGCCGCCGCCGGGTGCATAGGGCACGATGATCCGTACCGGCTTCGACGGGTAGTCCTGCGCGAACGCAGGCGCCGCCAGCGTGGTGGCCGCAAGCGCGACCGCGCCGAGCAGTGCGGAACGGCTGGACGATTCAGGATGCATGTTTCCTCCTCCCCTGCCGCCGGCTGTACCGCCGGTCGGCGTCTGCTTCATCGCTTCATCGCTTCATCGCGCAGCCTACAGCCGGTTGGCCTCGGCGAACGCCCGGAACGGGGTCGCTGGCGCCGCCCCCATGATGGCATAGTGCACCGCGGCCGCATGCGCCTCGCCCCAGGTGTCGCGCGTGAGCCGGATGAACTTCCTGCGCAGCGCCTCCGGTGGATGCGGGTTCTGTGGCTCGCCGCGGATGTAGTCCGCATGCGCCTCGTAGGTGCGTCCGTCGCGGAAGGTGATCTTCATGTCGGTCTTCTGCATGCCGAGCGATACCTTGGTGTACTCCGGGTTCTCGGTGACGAACACGCGCCGGGCGAGCGACTGGATCACCGGGTTGGCCACCGCCGCGTCCTCGAAGTTCTCGAGGTCCGGTCCACCGTGGTAGATCATCGTCGCGACGCCGAACGGGATCGAGAAGCGCGCGCCGAAGCTGGTGTCGATGTCCTGCCGGTCGAGCATCTTCGCGTGGAAGTAGGTGCTGAAGTCGATCCGTTCGATCGACTCCGGATCGATCTTCCCGCCCGGTGCGTCGCGCACCGCCTGCTCGGCGAGGTCGATGCCGGAGTGGGCATAGCGACCGGACGAATGGATCTTGAAATAGCTGCGCGCGATCACCCAGAACTCGCCGAGACGCTCGACCACATGGTCGCGGTCGATCACGTCGGAGAAGCCGCCCTTGCCATGCGCGCTCGCCACGCCGTCGAACTCGCCGGTGAAGCCGCACTGGACCATCTGCCGCGAGAACAGGCCCATGTAGTTGCTGAGTCCCGCATACGCGTTGCGCACCGTCACGCCCTCGAGGATCGCGTTGCGCGAGGTCGCGATGCCCAGCGTCGCGCCGACGTTCAGCGTGGCCATCATCTCGGCGGCGTCGACATGGTCGAGCTTCGCCACCGCCACCGCCGCGCCGATCGGCCCGGAGGTCGCATGCGGATGGAACACCAGCTTCAGCTTCGATGCGCGGCTCACCCGCGACGAGGCTTCGTAGCCGAGGATGAACGCGAGCAGCATGTCGCCGAAGCTGGAATCGCGCTGCTGGGCGGCGGCGAGCGTCGCGGTGGCGAGCTGGATGCCGGGGTGGCCGCCACCCGCATGCAGGTTGCCCTCGTCCTGCTCCAGCCAGGTGCCGGCCATGCCGTTGACCAGTGCCGCCTTGATCGGCTCGGTGCGCAGGCCGATGCCGAGCACCGATGCGGGCCCCGGCGCGCCGCCTTCAAGGTGCTTCGTGGTGAACGCCTGCATCTCGGGCACGCGCAGGCCAGCGACCACCGCGCCGATGCAGTCGGCCATGATCCAGCGGCCGCGCTCGACGATCTCCGGCGGCAGGTCTTCCAGCCGGGTGCGCGCGAGCCACGTCGACAGCGTCTGGAGGTAGGCAGGCCCGCGGGGCAATCCGTCGGCACTCATCATGGCGTCCTTTCCGTCGGTCTCGTGCGTCCGAGCGTACCGTAGTATGCTGAATCGTTCACAGGGACGGGACAGTACGGGACAACCCATGGCCGATTCCGAAGTCTCCTTCTTCAGCGATGGCCTGCGCATCGCCGGATACCTACACCAGCCGCCCGACTGGAAGGATGGCGACCCGCCCCGTCCCGGCATCCTGGTGCTCTCCGGCTACGGCGGCAACCCGCACTTCGACTGCATCCACCTGGTGCGCAGGCTGTGCGCCGACGGCTGGTTCGTGTTCACCTTCGACTACCGCGGGCACGGCCGCAGCGAGGGCATCCGCGGCCGCCACCGGCCGCTGGAGCAGGCGCAGGACGCGTTCGATGCGCTGTCGTTCATGCAGACGATCCCCGGCATCGACCCTCGGCGCCTCGGCGTGTTCGGCACCAGCTTCGGCGGCGCACACGGCATCTGGGTCGCGGCGCACGACGAGCGGGTGAAGGTGCTGGTGACCAGCGCGGCGGTGACCAACGGCGAGCGCTGGCTGCGCCTGCTGCGTCGTCCGTGGGAGTGGCTCGAATTCCGCGACCGCGTGGACGCCGATGCGCGGCGCCGGGTGCGAGAGGGCACGCCGACGACCGTGCAGCGCGGCGAGATCATGCTGCGCGACCCGGATGCGCTGCGCACCCGCGCTGCGCAGTTCCCCGCGGGACAGCCGCTGCCGCCCGAGGACATCGACCTGGAGAGCGCCGAGGCCTGCATGCGCTACCGCCCCGAGTGGGTGGTCGACCGGATCGCACCGCGGCCGGTGCTGATGTTCTGGGCCGACCGCGACGCACTGGTACCGGTCGAGGAACAGCTCGCCTGCTTCGAACGCTGCCGCGAACCGCGCCGGCTGGTGCGGCTGCCTGGCGCCGGACACTACGACACCTACGAGTTCCGCAACCCCGCCAACGCCAGCATCATCCACCAGGAGACCGCCGCATGGTTCAGACAGCACCTGTAGCAGGCTTCGCGACCGCCCGGCCGACGATGCAGGCCGGCCTCCTCGTTCTTGTCGGTCTTGTCGGTCTCGTCCCGCTGGCCGCATCGGACGCATGGGCGCAGGGCTTCCCGACCCGGCCGGTGCGCATCATCGACGCCTTCCCGGCCGGCGGTGCCGGCGACGTGATCGCGCGCATCCTGTCGCCGCGGCTCGGCGAGGCGCTCGGCCAGACGGTGATCGTCGAGAACCGCCCGGGCGCGGGTGGCAACATCGGGGCCGAGGTCGCGGCGAAGGCACCGGCCGACGGACACACGATGTTCATGGGGGTGAGCGTGGTGCTCGCACCCAGCCGCAGCCTCTATGCGAACCTGCCGTACGACGCGCTGCGCGACTTCATGCCGGTGTCGCGCGTGGGCACCGGCGCCTACCTGCTCGCCTCGCATCCGTCGCTGCCGGTGAAATCGGTGAAGGACGTGGTCGCGCTCGCGCGCGCGAAGCCGGGCGCGCTCAACTATGCGTCGGGCGGCATCGGCTCCGGACAGCACCTGGCGGGCGAACTGTTCAGGAGCCGCACCGGCATCGTGCTCACCCATGTCGCCTACAAGGGTGGCCCGCCGGCGGTGGCCGCGGTCGCGGCGGGCGAGTCCGAGATCGGCTTCGTGACCGTGACCGCCGGGCTCGGCCAGGTCAACGCGGGGCGCCTGCGCGCGCTCGGCGTAAGTAGCCCGCAGCGCCTGCCGACGATGCCGAACGTGCCGACCATCGCCGAGTCGGGCTACCCCGGCTTCGAGGTGACGCCGATCTTCGGGCTGTACGTGCC
>JAJTHE010000049.1 GCA_021298815.1 Betaproteobacteria bacterium
GAGTTCAACCTGATCGGATACACCGGGTCGGCCGACACGTTCATGGCACTGCGCCGGGGCGACGTGCAGCTGATGGTGGACCTGCCGCAGTCGATGCTGCCGCGCTTCCAGTCGGGCGACCTGCTGCCGCTGGCGATTACCAGTGCCACGCGCATCAAGGCCCTGCCCAACGTGTCGACCTGGGTCGAGCAGGGCGTGATGGACAACGAACTGACCGCCTGGTACGTGTACGTCGCGCCCAAGGGAACGCCTGCCGCCATCGTCAACCAGCTCAATGGCGAGATCAACCGCATCCTGGTGCAGCCGAAGTTCCGCCAGCGGCTGGAAGAGGTCGGCGGCATCGTGCGCACGCTGACTCCGGCGGAACTGCGCAAGTTCATGGCCGAGGAACACGTGCGATGGGGTGCGCTGCTGAAGACCGCGAACATCAACCCCGACTGAACGCGGCGGGCGCATGCCGCCGGCCGCGCCTGCCGACGGCGCCGGGGCGATGGCCCGGCCGGACGGGTTTCGTTTCCGATTCCCGGGAACCCGGGGCGCGGAGCGTTGTCATACTGCTCACCAGGGCCGTGACCACGCGCGATCGAACGCGTGGCAGGCTCGCCGGCGGCATCGCGCTGCCGGCGGATATCGGAGGAGGAGTCCACGATGGTCCGCAACCTGTACGGCGCCCCGCTCGCCGGCCTCGCGCTGGCCATCGCGCTGCCGGCGTCGCCCCTCTGCGCGCAAGCCTTCCCGGCGCGCCCGCTGATGATCGTAAACGGCAACGCAGCCGGTGGCGCGCCCGACATACTGGCCCGGCAGATGGCCGAGGAACTGCGCCAGTCGCTGGGCCAGAACGTGCTGGTGGTGAACCGCACCGGCGCCAACGGATCGATCGCGGTCGAATCGGTGCGCCGTGCCACACCCGACGGGCATACCCTGCTGTTCGCCACGATGACGACCATGGCGGTCAATCCGCACCTGCAGAAGGATGCACGCTACAACGGCGCCCATGACTTCGAACCCGTCGCCACGCAGGTGCTGCAACCGCTCCTGTGGGCGACCACGCCGGCCCAGCCGTTCAAGTCCTTGCGTGACGTGGTCGACATGGCGCGCGCCCACCCGGGCAAGCTGAACGCACCGCGGACGGGCTTCGGCGCCTCGCCGCACCTGACCCTGGCTGCACTCACCAGCCGCAACAGGATCGACCTGACGCTGATCGGCTTCACCGGCTCCGCCGACGCGTTCATCGCGCTGCGCCGCGGCGACGTGCAGCTGATGGTCGACCTGCCGCAATCCATGTGGCCACGGATCCAGAACGGCGACCTGGTCCCGCTCGCGATCACCAGTTCGGCGCGCGTCAAGGCCTTTCCCGCCATCCCGACCTGGATCGAGCAGGGCGTGATGGACCAGGAACTCACCACCTGGTACGTGTACCTCGCGCCGAAGGGCACGCCGGCGCCGATCGTCAACCAGCTCAACGCCGAGATCAACAAGGTCCTGGCGCAACCGAAGTTCCGCCATCGGCTCGAGGAAGTGGGTGGCATCGTTCGCACGCTGGCCCCGGCGGAGGTGCGCAGGTTCATGGCCGAGGAACATGTGCGCTGGGGCGCGCTGCTGAAGACCGCAAACATCCAGCCCGACTGAAGCCAGCCCCGGGCGTGGCACGAGGGGCTTGAACGCGGCCCGCTCGGCGGGCCACACTCGCCCACTCGACCGACGAGGGAGCCCGGACATGCACGACCACGACCACATGGGCCTCGCGCTCGCACAGGCAGAAGAGGCGTTCGCCCGGGGCGACTGGCCGGTGGGCGCGGTGGTGGTCAACCGCGGCGTGGTCCTGGCCCTCGGCCAGAACCGGCAGAACACGATGGGCGACGTGACGGTGCATGCCGAGACCGATGCGCTGCGCCGCGCGCAGGGCGCGCACGGCCTGGCGGCGATCGCCGGCAGCACGCTCTACTGCACGATGGAACCCTGTCCGATGTGCGCATGGGCGCTCAGGATCGCAGGGGTCCGGCGCCTGGTGCTCGGCCTTCGCCATGCAACCCTCGGGCGCGTCGACATGGGTGGCTACTCGATCGAGGCCTTCTGCACGATGGTCGGGTTCGATGCGCTGGAGCTGACCACCGGCGTGAGGCTCGACGAGTGCCTGGAAATCCGCCGCCGCTGGGGACAGGACCAGGTCCGCACGGCACCGACCCGCGGAGGCGACGCTTCCCTCCGCTGAGCAGGCCGTCCGTCCCCGGATACGCGTAACCGCTGGCGCTTCGATCGCATAGGCACGGGGCGAGTCCCGCTGGCCCCTCGCAGACGAAAGGCCTGACCATGCCCAGGCTGCCTGTCTCGAGTACCCGCCGCCACCTGCCCGGAGCCAGCAGGGCACGGCCGGAGGGCGCGTGCCGCGGCCGGCAGTCCGCTCCGGCGCGGCTGCGCGGACGCTGGAACTTGGCGCGCAATGTGCTTATGCTGCGGGCGAAGCGTCCCGGAGGATCACTTTCTTGCCAGCGTCCAAGCCCCAGCAGCCGGTGCAGCCCGAGCACTACCTCGACCGCATCCTCAACCCGCGCTCGATCCTGATCGTCGGCGCCTCGAAGGACCCGGTCAAGCGCGGCAACCGCGCGATCCAGTCGCTGGTCTCCGACCACTATGCCGGCACGATCATCCCGATCAACCCGCGCGAGAAGGAGATCCTCGGCTTCCCCTGCTACCCGTCGATCGCCGAGGCGCCGGGAGAGCTCGACCTGGCGGTGGTGTGCACCGCGGCGCACACCGTCAAGGCAGTGATCGAGGAGTGCGGACGGCGCAAGGTGAAGGGCGCGATCCTGCTCGCCGCCGGCTTCAGCGAGATCGGCGAACAGGGCCGCATCCTCGAGGACGAAGTCGTGGCGCTGGCGCGGCAGCACGGCGTGCGCCTGATCGGCCCGAACACCAACGGCATGTTCAGCGCGCGACTGGGCTGCAACGCGTGGGGGCTGCCCGACATCCCGCGCGGGCCGCTCGGACTGCTGTCGAACTCGGCCAACTGCGTCACCTCGATCGTGATGCAGGCGCGCACCCACGGCTTCATGGGCATCAGCACGATGCTCAGCGTGGGCAACCAGGCGGATATCGAGTTCCACGAATACCTGGAATGCCTGGGCGAGGATCCCGGCGTGTCGGCGGTGATGCTCTACCTCGAGGGGTTCAAGGACGCCGCGGCGTTCCGCGAGGTCGCGCGCCGCACCACGCAGAAGAAGCCGGTCGTCATGTACGTGGCCGGGCGCACCAGCGAAGGCAAGCGCGCCGCGAAGTCGCACAGCGGATCCCTTGCCGGTGCGTATGCGATCAACCGCGGTGCGCTCAGGCAGTCCGGCGTGACCGTCGTCGAGCGCCTCTACCATCTGTACCCGGTCGCCGAGGCGCTGAGCCTGTTCCCGCCGATGCGTGGCCGGCGCGTCGCCGTGGTGTCCGAGGGCGGCGGCCCGCTCACCGTCGCGGCCGATGCACTGGTCGAGCAGGGGCTGGTGCTCGCGCAGCTGTCGCAGGAGACCCAGGCGCGCATCCACGCAGTGGTACCGAACGCGACCGCGATCGACAACCCGGTCGACGCCGGTGGCGGCACCGATCCGCGCGCCGAGTACTACGGCCCGATCGTGCGCGCGATCCTCGAGGATCCCGCGATCGACGCGGTGCTGATCGTCGGCCTGCTCGGCGGCTACGCAGACCGTTTCGGCGAGCAGGCGGCGCCGGCCGAACATGCGGTCTGCGCGGAGCTCGGCGCGATGATGCGCGAGCATGGCAAGCCGGTGATCGTGCAGAGCCACTACTCGGACCTGAAGACGCAGTCGCTGCGCATCCTGCGCGAGGCGGGCGTTCCGTTCCAGCGCCATGTCGAGGTCGCGGTGCAGTGCCTCGCCTGCGCGGCCGATGCATCGGCGGCGCGCGCGCGCAATGCGCAGCCGGCAGTGCCGGCCGTGGTGCAGGGCCCCGCGCCGGCAGCCATGCGCACGATCGAGGCGGCGCTTGCTGCGGGCCGCGACCTGCTCGAGACGGAAGCGCGCGACCTGCTGCAGTGCTACGGCATCGCGATGCCGGAGTACCGGCTGCTGCGCAGTGCCGGGGACGCGGCGGCGGCGGCGGCGCACTTCGGCGATCGCAGGCTGGCGATGAAGGTGGTGTCGGCCGACATCCTGCACAAGTCGGAAGCCCAGGGCGTGCTGCTCGGCCTGCAGGGCGCCGATGCGCTGCGCGAGGGCTGGGCCCGGATCGCCGCGAACGCGGCGGCCTATCGCCCGGGCTCGCGGATCGAAGGCATGCTGGTGACGCCGATGGCACCGCACGGCACCGAATTCATCATCGGCGTCACCGACGATCCCCAGCACGGGCCGGTGATGCTGTTCGGCCTCGGCGGCGTGTTCGTCGAGGTGATCGGCGACGTCGTGTTCCGCGCGCTGCCGCTGGCCCCGGCCGATGCGCTGGACATGGTCGGCAGCCTGCGCCACGCCTCGGTGCTCGACGGCGTGCGCGGTGCGCCCCCGGTGGACCGCGCCGCACTCGCCGACCTGCTGGTCCGCCTGTCGCGCATCCGCGAACTGCACCCGCAGATCGCCGAGATCGATCTCAACCCGGTGATCGCGCACGCCGGCGGCCAGGCCGTCGTCGATGCGCGCATCGTGCTGCACAGGAACGTCCCCACCCAAGCCTGAGAGGTCCGTGAACATGAACGAGTGCTGCAAGCGCGTGCTGCACCGGTTTCCCCTGGTCCCATCGTTGCTCGGCGCTGCGGCGGTCGCTGCAGTCGCTGCAGTCGCTGCGGTCGCGTCGGTCGGCACCGCGGCCGCGCAGCAGTACCCGGTCAAGCCGGTGCGCGTGGTCATCGGCTTCGCCGCCGGCGGCAGCGTCGACCTGGTCGGGCGCACCGTGTCGCAGGCGCTCGGAAACGCCTACGGGCGGCCGGTGGTGGTCGACAACCGGCCGGGCGCCGCGAGCCACATCGCGGGCGCGCTGGTCGCCTCGTCGATCCCCGACGGCTACACGCTGCTGGTGAGCAGCCAGGGCGGCCTGGGCACCAACCTCGCGCTGTACACGAAGATGCCCTACAACCCCCTGAAGGACCTGACCCCGGTCACGCTGTTGGTGTTCCAGCCGCAGATCGTGCTGGTCAACCCGAAGGTCGAGGCGCGCAACATCAAGGAGCTGATCGCGCTGGCGAAGGCGAAGCCCGGCGGCCTCAACTACGGGTCGGCCGGTTCCGGCGGCGTGCTGCACCTGGCCGCCGAACTGTTCAGCAGCATGACCGGCACGAAGATGACGCACATCGCCTATAAGGGAGGTGCACCGGCGCTGGTGGACCTGATCGGCGGGCAGATCGACCTCACCTTCCAGCCGCTGCCCGAGGCACTGCCGCACCTGAAGAGCGGCCGCGTGCGCCCGCTGGCGATGACCAGCGCGAAGCGGTCGGCGTCGGCGCCCGACATCCCCACCGTGAGCGAGTCGGGCCTTCCCGGGTTCACCTTCACCAGCTGGATGGGCACCGCCGGCCCGGCAGGCATGCCGGCTGCCCTCACCGCGCAGATCAGCGCCGACTGGAACAAGGCACTGAACACGCCGGAGGTTCGCCAGCGGCTGGTGGAAGCCGGGCTGGACATCGCCGGGGGCACGCCGGAACAGTTCGCGGCGCACATGCGCAGCGAAGTCGAAAGCATGACCCGGCTGGTGAAGGAAGCCGGCATCCCGCCGGTGGAGTAAGACAGCGGCGACGGCACGACCGCGCGGCGGCGGCCGGTTGCCCCGTCGCCCGGTGCACTACTCCGTCTGGATGCGCGCGTCGCGGATGGTCTGCCGCCAGCGCTTCACCTCGGATTCGATCAGGCGCTGGAACTGGCCCGGTGACTGCGCGGCCGGCTCCAGCCCGGTCGCCTGCAGGCGCTCGCGCACGTCCGGGGATGCCATCGCGCGGCCGATCTCGGCGTAGAGCCGCTGCACCACCGCGTTCGGCGTGGCCGACGGTGCGACCACGCCATACCAGTTGGTGACCACCACGTCGTGGCCCAGCTCGGTCAGCGTCGGTACCTCGGGCAGCGCCGCGCTGCGCTTCGCGGCGGTCACCGCGAGCGGCCGCAGCCGCTTGTTCTGCACGAACGGCAGCGAACCGCCCATGCCGATGAAGGTGCCCTGGATCTGCCCGGCGACGGTGTCGTTGACCGCCGGGCCGCCGCCCTTGTAGGGAATGTGGTTGAGGTCGAGCCCGGCCCTGAGCTTGAACAGCTCGAGCGTGAGGTGGAGGCCACCGCCGTTGCCTGAGGAACCGATGTTCAGCTTGCCCGGCTGCGCCTTCGCCAGCGCGACGAAATCCTTGAGCGTGGCCGCCGGCACGCCGGGGTTCACCATCAGGATGTACGGGGTCTCCGCGACCAGGGCCACGCCGGTGAACGCCTTCACCGGATCCGGTGGGGGCTGCTTCACGAAGTACGCCGGGTTGATCGCCAGCGCAAGGTCGGCCAGCAGCAGCGTGTAGCCGTCGGCCGCCGCGCGCGCGACGAGGTCGGTACCCAGCATGCTCGCGGCACCGGGACGGTTGTCGATCACCACCGTCTGCGCCACGAGCTCGGACAGCTTCTGGCCGATGATGCGGCCGGTGACATCCGAGCCACCACCCGGCGCGAACGGCACGACCATGCGGATCGGACGGTCGGGCCAGCTCTCGGCGGCCAGCAAGGGCAGCGGCGAGGCGGCGAGCAGCAGCGACAGCGACAGCGACAGCGACAACGACAACGACAGCGGCCGGCGGATCACGGAGGGACATCTGCTTTTCATGTAGCGGCTTTCCTCGAGGCAGAGGTTGGGACGCGAAGGGATGTATCTCAGCCGTAGTGGACGATCGCCCTGCCCTGCACCTTGCCATCGACCGAGCGCGTGCAATGCTCGACCACCTGGTCGATGGTGATCGGGAAGCCGACCCGGTCGAGGTGCCGCGGCCTCAGGTCGGTCGCCACGCGCGCCCAGACCTGCTGGCGCACCGCCATCGTCGCGTTCGAGTTCACGCCGATCAGGCGCACGCCGCGCAGGATGAACGGGAACACCGACGTGGCGAGGTCGGCACCGCCGGCATTGCCGAACGCGCCGATCACGCCGTTCTCCATCATCGAGCGGGTCAGCCACGACAGCTGCTCGCCGCCGACCGAATCGAGCGCGCCGGCGAACTGCGACTTCTCGAGCGCCTTGCTGCCCATCTCGAACTCGCCGCGAACCAGCACCTCGGATGCGCCGAGGTCCATCAGGTAGTTGCGCGACGACGGCTTGCCGGTGAGCGCCACCACCTGGTAGCCGCGCCGGGCGAGCATGTCTATGCCGATGCTGCCGCAACCGCCGGTCGCGCCATTCACCAGCACCCTGCCGCCACCGGGCGCAAGCCCGTTGAGCTCCATCAGGTGGATCGCCAGGGCGACGGTGAAGCCCGCTACGCCCATGGTGGCCACGTCGAGCAGCGTCATGCCCTGGGGCACCGGGATCACCCAGTCGGCGGGCACGCGCACCCGCTCGGAGAAACCGCCGTCATGGCTCACCCCGAGGCCGAAGCCGTTGACGAACACCGCGTCGCCCGGCTTGAAGCGGGCATCGCTCGACGACTCGACCACGCCCGCCACGTCGATGCCGGCGATGCAGGGGAAGCGCGACATGATGCGTCCCCGCCCGGTGACTGCGAGCGCATCCTTGTAGTTGATGCTGGCGAATCGCGACGCGATCACCACGTCGCCGGCGGAGAGTTCGTCGATCGTGGTCTCGACCAGCGCGCTGGACGTCGCCTTGTCGGCGCCCTGGCTGACCCGTACGGCCTTGAATCTGGACATGGTTCGTTCCCGAGGTTGGAATCCGCCGCGGCAGGCCGGTTCAGCCCGGCGGCCACGCGAAGGGCCGGCCGCCCAGGATGTGCAGGTGCAGGTGGAACACGCTCTGGCCGACGCCCGCGCCGTTGTTGACGTTCAGGCGGAACGCACCGCCCACGCCGAGCTTCTCGGCGACCGCGGGCGCGACCAGCATCAGGTGGCCGAGCAGCGCCTGGTCGGCAGGAGACGCATCGGCCAGGTTGACGATCGGCTTCTTCGGTATCAGGAGCACGTGCACCGGGGCCTGCGGATTGATGTCCCGGAACGCGAGGCACAGGTCGTCCTCGAACACGATGTCCGCGGGAATCTCGCGCGAGATGATCTTGTCGAAAATGGTCGCCATGGAATCCTTGCGCTTTCGCTATCGCCCGCGCCGCGTGGATCGATCGCGGCATCGATAGCCAGGACCCGGGAAGGTACCGCAAACACGGCCGGCGTTCATCCCGGCGCGGATGCCCTGCGCGGAAGCTCGGCGGCCAGCCATTCGATGACCGCATCCACCAGGTCGTTTCCGGTGGCGGCGAGCGCCGCTGCACCCCCGGCGGCATCGGCGCTCGCCGCCGGACGGTCGAAGGCGAACGCACGCTGCGCGATGGTGGCACGGCGCGCACCCGAGATCAGGGTCGCGCGCGCGCGCAGCACGCCGCGCGAGGCGGAAGGCGTGTCGAAGACCTGGCTGAATTCCTCCAGTTCGATGCGTACCACGTACTCGCCGGCGACACCGTCGCGCGAGGAGGCAAGGCCCGGCTCGACGATGCGGGCCAGCCGCGAGCGCAGGCGCGCACCGATCAGTTCGGCCGGCGGCGCAGCCCATCGGCTCAGGCTGTAGACCTGCGGCTGGGCGCCGTCCACGTAGGCGAAGCGGTAGAGCATCGAAGGCGTGTCGAGCCAGCCCGGTGCGCTCGGATCCGGTACCGCGAGCAGCGCCCGCAGCCGCGTGGCCCGCACCGGCTGCTCCGGAAGCAGCCCGAAGTCGTGCAACCGGGGTGGCGGACGGACCGACGGCCCGATCGCGCACCCGCCCGCCGCGGCGGATGCCAGCAGCAGGCAGGCCGCCGAGACGGTCCTGCGCCGGCACGGCGAGGGCGGCAGGGACCAGGCCTGCAGGGACGACAAGCCCTTCAACGGATCATTGGGCATCTCGACGTACCTCCGCGGGGGCGACGAAGCCTGGTTCACCCGGACCGGGCAGGGATATGGAGCGCCCGAACACCACGCTCTGGGGGTTTTCATGGAACTGGTTGATCGCGCGGTCGAGCGCGCGCGAATTGCGCGACAGGTCGTCGAGCAGGTCGCCCAGCTTCGGCAGCGCGACGCCGACCACCGACTCGCCGAAGGCCTGGCTCACGTCGCCGAGCCGTTCGGCGCTGCGGGTGATGCGATCCACCGAGTCGAGTCGCTTGCCCAGCTGCAGGGCGAACCCGTCGAGGTTCTCGACCATGCGGTCGGCGCGGCGCACCAGCCCGCCGGTATCCGCGGCCAGCGACTCGGCTGCCTTCAGCATCGGCCCGGCGCGTGCGACCGCCGGCGCGGCCTGGTCGGCCAGCACGCCGAGGCGATCGGCCAGCTGCGCGAAGCGCAGGCTCGCGTCCTGCACCGCGGCGAGGGACTCGCCCACGCGCTGCACGTTCTCGTCGGATATCAGCAGCGAGGCGCGGCGCAGGACGTCGTCCACGCGTGCGAACAGCGCCGGTCCGACGGCGTACAGCTGCTCCACCAGCGAGGCATCGACTGCGATGCGCGGCGGCGATCCCGACAGCGGCGTCGGGTCGATCCCGTCGTCGGAGAGCTCGACGAAGGCGAGGCCGGTCACGCCCTGGAAGCGCAGCTGCGCGCGGGTGCCACGGGTGAGCGGCGCATCGCGGTCGATCATCGCGGTGATCAGGATCGCCTTGGGATCGGCCGGATCGAAGCGGATGGCCTCGACGCGGCCCACCTCCACGCCGCGCAGGCGCACCGCGGCCTGCACGTTGAGCCCGGACACCGACGTGGTCGCGACCAGCACGACCGGATCGCGCAGCTTCGCGTCCTGCCGGAACCAGAGCGCGACGGCGATCGCCGCGGCGACCAGGAGCAGCGTGAACAGACCTGCGGCCAATGCATGCGACCTGTTTTCCATCGATCAGTTACCTCCAGCAGGAACGGTATGCGCACGGGCGAGCATCGCGCGCCGGCCGCGCGCGCCACGGAAGAAGTTGTGCACGAACGGATCGTCGAGCACGACCGTCTCGTCGAGCGTACCGACCGACACGAGGCGGCTGTGCGCGAGGATCGCCACCCGGTCGGACAGGGCGACCAGGGTGTCGAGGTCATGGGTGACCATCACGACGGTCATGCGCAGCTCGGCGCGCAGCGACTGCACCATCTGCACGAAGCTCTCGCTGCGGTCGGGATCCAGCCCCGCGGTGGGTTCGTCCAGGAACAGCAGTTCCGGGTCGAGCGCGATGGCCCGCGCGAGCGCGATGCGCTTGACCATGCCGCCGGACAGTTCGGACGGCATCTTCGCCGCATGCTTCGGCTCGATGCCGACCAGCTGCAGCTTGAGCATGACCAGGTCGTGGACCATGCCCTCGTCGAGCCGCTTCATTTCGCGCAGCGGCAACGCGACGTTGTCGAACACGCTCAGCGCGGAGAACAGCGCGCCGCCCTGGAACAGCATCCCCCAGCGGCTGCGGATCGATTCCAGCTCGGCCTCGGTCGCGCGCGCGAGGTCGCGGCCGAACACCTTCACCGTCCCGGCGGCCGGCCGTTCCAGCCCCAGCATCTGCCGCAGCAGCGTGGTCTTGCCGCTGCCCGAGCCGCCCACCAGGGTCAGCACCTCGTCGCGGAACACGAGCAGGTCGATGTCCCGGTGGACCACCTGCCGCCCGAAGCGGGTACACAGGCCGGCGAGCTCGATCACCGGGACCGGGGCATTCATTCCATCAGCCCGACGTCGGAGAACAGCACGGCGAACACCGCGTCGGCGACGATCACCACCGTGATCGCGCTGACCACCGATGCCGTCACGCCCTGCCCGAGGCTCTCGGTATTCGGCCGGATGCGCAGCCCGAAGTGGCAGGCTATCAGCGCGACAAGCACGCCGAACACCACGCCCTTGCCCAGCCCCAGCCAGTAGTTGGCGATCGGCACGGCGGTGCGCAGGCTCTCGATGAAATAGACATGCGAGAGCCCCATCTGGACCTCCGCCGCCACCATCCCGCCGACCAGCGCGAGCGCGCTGGTCCAGAGGCACAGCAGCGGCATCGCGATGGCGAGCGCGACCACCTTGGGCAGGATCAGCCGCCGCCCGTGCGGGATGCCCATCACGGTCATCGCATCGAGTTCCTGGGTCACGCGCATCACGCCGATCTGCGCGGTCATCGCCGAGCCCGAGCGCCCGGCCACCAGGATCGCCGCCAGCACCGGACCGAGTTCGCGGATCACCGCGATGCCGAGCAGGTTCACGATGTAGATGTCGGCGCCGAACATGTGCAGTTGCTGGCCGGACAGGTAGGACAGGACGACGCCGATCAGGAATCCGACCAGCGCGGTGACGCCGAGCGCCTGCGACCCGGTGCGATAGAGGTTGGCCGAGATCTCCCTCCACGGGACGCGGCCCGGGTGCCGCACGATGGCGGCCAGGTCGAGCGTGAGCTGGCCCAGCAGCCGCAGCAGCGCCTCGCCGTGGTCGATCATGCTTTCCAGCCAGCGGCCGAGGACCACCAGCGGCGACGCGCCGGCCCCACCAGCCGCCCCCCGGCCCGCCGCATCGCAGGCCGCCAGGTGCTCGAACACCGCGCCGTGCTCCGGCCTCGCCTCGCACCGCGCGGGCAGCCTGCGGCCCCAGGCGCGCCAGAGCAGCACCGCCCCGGCGTCGTCGAGCCTGTCGATGCCCCGCAGGTCCCATGACAGGGCGGGATCGACGGCGAGGCCGGCGATCTCGCCCGCGATGCCGCGCGCCCGGGACAGCGCATCCAGGCTCCAGGTCCCCTCGAGCACTACCGCGCGCGGGGTGGCCGTGGCGCCCGATGTCCTCCAGCGGGGCTCCCCGGCAGCCATCAGGTGACATCCATCGCAAGCTCGATCAAGGGGCCTCTTCGCGGATCGTCATGCGCCCGCTCGCAGCGCCGGCGGGCTCTGCCGCAGCGGCGCGACTTCGCGTGTCTGCACGCGCCGGACTGCCGCGCCCCGATAGAGCTGGTAACGCAACCGACATGCCCGCTGCAGGACAGCATGATTTTGCGCTCTGCCGCATGAATTTGTCTTGCGCAGGCTTGACATCGGGGCAAACGGGCTTTAGATTGTTGTTGTGCGGCGCAACAAACCTGTTCGCGGCACATGTTCCAGCAACAGGTTTCCAGCATGTTACCGCGCGGCCACCGCGCCGGTCACGAGCAAGGCCCCAGCGGTCGGCGACAGTTCGTGAAGACGGTCATGGCGGTCGACTGCAGTCGAATTCCCTCGAATTCCCTCGGAGCTGCATGCCGACACCCGTTGCATCCCGGCCTTCAGCATCCGTTGCCCAAATCCACTCAGGAGACACACCATGATCCAGGTTCCGGAACAAGTCGCGGCAGTCACCAAAGCCCAGGTCGAAGGCGCCACCAAGTTTGCGACCTTCGGCCTCGAAATGACCGAGAAGTTCGTCGCCTTCCAGCTCGCCCATGCCAAGTCGGCCTTCGGCGACGCCGTGACCAGCGCCAAGGCGCTGGCCGACATGAAGGAGCCGGCCGCGCTGCCGGACATCAAGGCGAGCGTCGAGCCGACGGTCGAGAAGATGACCGCCTACGCCAAGGGCCTGTACGAGCTTTCCGCCACCAGCCAGGCTCAGTTCTCGAAGCTGGTCGAAGAGCAGATGAACGCCGTCAACACCCAGATGCTGTCGATGCTCGACACCGCCGCCAAGAACGGCCCGGCGGGCACCGAACTGGCCGTCTCGGCGATCAAGTCGGCGCTTGCCGCGGCCAACTCGGCCTACGACAACATCTCGAAGGCGACCAAGCAGGCGACCGAAATGGCCGAAGCCAATCTGGCGACCGTCACCAAGAAGAAAGCTGCCTGAAGGACAGGCCGGCGGACCAGACCGCGGTCCAGCCGGCGGGCCCGCCCGGCCGCCGGCACGCAGCAGAAGACCCCGCCACAGCGGGGTTTTCCTTTCCTGCAACGTCCTCAGCTGGCGGCAGCCTCCGGAGCGACGCCCGCTGCGGGCGCCAGCACCGTCATGGCCAGGTGCACGCGGTTGCGCCCGGCCTTCTGCGCAGCCTCCAGCGCCGCCTCGGCAAGCCGTACCAGCGATTCCGGATTACACACCGACTCGTCGCGGGTAGCCACGCCGATGGACAGGGTGAGCGGTCCCTCGCCCGAGCGCGGAAACAGGCCTTCCCGGCCCAGCCGCTGCTCTGCGACGGCGCGCAACCTTCCCGCCGCCTTCATCGCCGCAGCGCCGTCGGCATCCGGGCAGATCACCACGAACTCCTCGCCGCCCACGCGGCAGATTACATCGCTCGCGCGCGCCGATTCGCGCAGGATCGCGGCCACCATGCTCAGGGCCTTGTCGCCGGCTGCCTGGCCGGCAAGCGCGTTGACGCGCCTGAAGTGGTCGACGTCGATCGCCATGTACGACAATGGCCGATGGTTGCGGGTCGCCGTAGCCCATTCCTGCTCCAGCCGCTCGAACGCGTAACGACGGTTCGGCAGGCCGGTCAGCGCATCGGTGAGTGCGGAGCGCTGCAGCCGGCGATTGGCGGTCGCCAGTTCGGCGGCGAGGCGGCGCAGGTCATCCTGCTCGCGCTGCAGCGCTTCACGCAGTACCAGCACGCGGCGCGCGGCCCGGACGCGCAGCTCGAGCCTGCCGCTGTCGACCGGCTTGTGGAGATAGTCGTCCGGACCGGCATCGGATCCGGACACCGGCTCGGCATCGAGCGATCCGGCGGGATCGGCGAGCCTCCCGGCATCGGGGTGCGGGACCAGGGTGCCGAGGATGTACATCCGCCGTCCGATCGACGTCGCACGCAGCGACGCACAGAGGCCCGCAGCATCGGCCTGCCCGGCGTGCAGGTCGATGACGATCATGTCGGGCGGATCGGCCAGTGCAGCGGCCAGTGCCGCATCCGGCGCGGCGAACGCGGCCACTGCATGGCCGGCACCGGCGAGCAGGTCGCGCAGCCGTCCGCCGCTGAAGCGGTCGTCGCTGACCACGTGGATGCGCAGGCCCGGTGGCTGCCGCCGGTCCGCGGAAGCCGTCGCACTGCCGGTGCCTGCGGCGATGCCAGCCATGCCTTTGCCGGTCGCAGCACCGGGGTCCGCGGCCGGGACCGCACGCCCGGCCTGCGCGCCGGCCGCGGCGGCGGCCGCGGTCAGCGGATCGCGGGCGATGTCGATCGGCTCGGTCGCAGGGCAACGCTCGAGCTTCGGTACCTTTCCCGTCGCCACGCCGAGCAGCCCGCCCCAGCGCTGCCATCCTTCGCCGACGGCGTCGCACAACTGCGCCAGGACCTCCGCATCCACGCCGATGCGGGCCGCGCGCAGCAGCATGACCGGCGCGATGCGCTTGCGGGCATCGAGGTCGGCGACGAAGTACTCGCCGATGCGGCGCGATAGCGACATGAGTTCGCACAACATCTGCGGACGCGACGACGGGTCGAAGCCGGTCTGCTCCGGCATCTCGCTGTGGAACACTGCGTCGACGCAGATCTTCGGCAGTCGCCAGTCCTCGAGCAGCGCCGCCCCGAACTCGAGGTGGTCGGCGCCGAACGCCTCGCGCTCCGCGGCAGACCGGTTCGGGCCGGTCGCTCCGGTGGCCAGCACCTCCGAGAACCGTTCCGGATACAGCGAAGCCAGCGCCAGCGATCCGATGTCGGACAGCAGGCCGCAGGTGAAGCTCTCCTCGGGTGCCAGCACACGCACCCGGATGCAGAGCAGCTGCGCGGCCAGCGCGGTCGCGAGCGAGCGCGACCAGTAGCGGACGTAGTCGAAGCCGGCACACCCTCCGCTGCGGTTCGCGTTGAGCACGGAGAAGCCCAGGCACAACTGGCGCACGACCGCGAACCCCAGCAGCTTCACCGCGTCGCTGATCGCGACCACCGGGCGCGTGGTGCCGCCCTGGGTGGAATTGGCGAACTTCACCAGTCGGCCCGACAGGGCGGGATCGGCATGCAGCACATGCGCGAGCTGGGCGACCGTCGCATCCTCGGACTGGCTCAGGCGCAGGATCTCCAGCGCCACCCCGTTGGGACTGGGCAGCGCGCCACTGGCCTTCAGCTGTTCGAATCGGGAAAAGACATAAGTCACGGAGGGGGTCTCTGGACGGACGAAGGAACCGGTCGGAACACAGGTCCCGCCCTCAAGGCTTAACGACGTCCGCCCGGCCGACTTGAGCGCCGGCCCGCCTGTCGCGGGGGCCGGGCACCAGGCCGGGCGTCCGGGACTCAGGGCAGTGCCGACAACTCCGGTGGAAGCGGATACCCGGGCCAGGCCTTGCGGAACGCCGCGAGCGATTCCTCCGCCTCGAGCAGGCGTCCGGTGCGACGCATCTCCATGATCTGCTCGATCCAGCGCTCCGGAGTCGCCGGGGGCGCAGGGGACGCCGGGGGCGGGGGCGTCGACGCGGCAGCGCGTCCGCTCGCGGCGTCGGCCATCGGCGCAGGCGCAGCCGCGCGCGGCGCGACTTGGCGCGCGGCCGGGGCGACGCCCGCAGGTGCAGCCGCGTTCCCGGTCGCCGACGCGGCCGATGCCACGGATGGGACCGGTGCCGCCGACGGAACCGGTGTTGCCGACTGCGCCACGGCAGGCTCGGCCGTCGCAACCGCTGTCGGCGCTGCAGTCCGTGGTACCACGCGCCCGGACGCAGACTCGCGGTCGGGCACCTCGGCGCGGGCCTGCGGCCCGTCCGCTGGCGCCTGACGCGCAGGCGTGGAGGATGTTTCGCGACCTGCAGCAGGGGCGGGCGCGGACGCAGGTCCATTCGCAGCCTGCTCGAGCGCCTGCTGTTCGCGATCGACCAGCAGCGTCACCGAAACCGTCATCACCAGCATCGCTGCGGCCGCCATCGGCACGCGCGCGGCCTGCCACCACGGGCGCCCGGCGCTGGCCTTCGAGCCCGTCGACGCCGCACCATCCTGCGGCGTGCCGGCCAGCGCCTGCGGCCCAGCCGACACGGCACGTCGTGCTGCGGCCCGGATCGCGGCGTCGACCGCGGGCGGCGGGTCTTCTTCGCCGTCGGCCGCTTCCCGCATCAGGCGCGACATCGGCGAGCGCCGCTCCAGCAGGCTGTCCAGTTCGGCCTCGCCGATCGCCACCGGCGCTGCGCCCTGCACCGGTCCGTCCTGGCCAGGCACCCGGCTGCCGCTGCTCATGGCCGCTCTCCGCAGGCGGCGGCGGTCGCCGCGGCCGCCCCGAAGTGGGCCCGCAGCCGCCCGAGCGCATAACGCAGCCGGCTCTTCACCGTCTCGCGCTGCGCACCGGTCAGGTTGGCGATCTCGTCCAGGGACAATCCCCCCTCTTCGTGCAGCAGCAGCGCCTCGCGCTGCACGAAGGGCAGCCCTGCGATCGCAGCACGCAGTTCGCGCGCCGCTGCCCCGCGCTCGGCGATCGCCTGCGGCTCGAGCGTGTGCGCCGCCGGCAACTGGTCGGCCAGCGTGGTCCCGGTGGCACCCAGTCCCTCGTCCAGCGACAGCGTCCGATCGTCGCGCGAGCGGCGCACGATATCGATCACGCGGTTGCGTGCGATCTGGAACAGGAAGGTGCGGAACTTCGCGCTCGGCTGGTAGCGCGCGCGCGCATTGATCAGGTTCATCCACACGTCCTGGAATATCTCGTCGGCCTCCCCCCGGTTCGGGCACTGCCGCAGGATGAACCGGTACAGCCCGGAACGATGGCGCTCGTAGAGCAGGTCGAATGCCGCGGCATCGCCGTCGCGGTAGCGGAGCATCAGCTGCTCGTCGGGCGGTTCCGCCTGCCCCTGGCCACCCGGCTGCACAGCCGCCGGGCGCTGGCCGTCCTCGCCCTCACCCTCCTCGGTCGTGCGTGGCGACGCAGCAGCCGCCGGGTCGGCGCCCGGTAGCCGTTCGGTGGTGTCGACCGCCCTGATCATGCGTGGCAGTGTAGCCGACCGCTCAGCGCGGGGGCGGGTCGGGGACGAACCCCGGGAACGGCTGCGGTGCCCGGGCGACCGGCGGCAGCGACGGTGGCAGGATGCCGCGCGCCAGCAGGTTGGCCCGGCTGTCGTAGAAGATCGTGACCACCTCGTCCGGCAGCGCGGACGCGCGGGTGAACTGCGTGTAGCGCACCGGGGCATGCTCGGTCCGGCCGTGGCCGGTGCCGAGCGGCGATGCCGGCGCCGCGGCCGCGTCTGCGCTGGCGTCGGCGGCCGACTCGGCAGCCGGCGCCTCCGCTCGCTGGCGCATCGCCGGCGCAGCCCGCACGGCGGTATCGCCGCGCTGGGCCTGCGGGCGGGCGATGCCCACCGACGGCTGCACGGCCGCCCGGAACACGGCGACGCCGATTACCCCGACATCGTCCGGCCGGCCGGTGCGCGCCGCATACGATTCCGGCAGCGTGGTGAAGTGGAACGCGGCGGTACGCTGCAGGTCCTTGCGCCAGCCGCGGATCTCGGCCTGCTGGCGCGGCCGCAGCACGTAGCCGGCCTGGTCGGTGCGGGCCGTCTCGCCGGACACGGCGTTCACGCCATCGACCGACAGCACGGCCAGCAGGTCGCCACCGGCACGGTTGCGCAGCACCACCGCGTACTCGGTGCCCGGCGTGCCCGCAACGTACAGCTGCCCCTGGTGGCGGACCACCGGCAGCTGTACGTTGCGGGCACGGTCGATCACCCGCACGTCGAGCAGGCTGCCGCTAGCGGCCGCCGAGGAAGGTCCCGAGAGACCTGCCGCCAGGATGAACGCTGCCGTCGCAGCGCGGTACAGACGAGCCCGCAGGGCCATGATCGAATCCTCCATCGGTGAGTGATCGAGGATTGAACGTGGCCCCGGCCGGAACGGGGTTGAAGCCTCAGTCCAGCGCGAGGCTCACGCGCGGTTCGAACGCGAAGCCGCCCGCCGCCGCGCCTGCGCGCAGGAAGGCCAGACCCTCCTCCGCCAGCGCCGCCTCGCCGCGCACGCCCAGTTCGATGTAGGGACGTTCGGCGATCCGCGGCAGGCTGAACAGCTTGAGCGCGGGGTAGCGCGCGACGCAGCCGTTCATCAGGTCGATCAGCTGGCTCTCGCCCGCGCCGTAGACCAGGATCGCGATATCGACCTCCGGCACCCGAGCGAGGTGCGGATAAACGGTGTCGAGCACCCAGTCGAGCATCGGCCAGGCCATCTGCGGGAAGCCGGGGAAGAAGTGCACGTTGCGGAAGGTGAACCCGGGGATCCGGTTGTACGGGTTCGGGATGATCGAGCTGCCGACCGGGAAGGTGCCCATCGCCAGCCGGTGCGCCGTGACCTCGTCGCCCCAGCGGCCGCGGATCTCGCGTTCGGCGTCCGGATGCAGTTCCATCCCCACCCCGCCCGCGGCGGCGGCGCATTGGCGCGTGTGGTCGTCCGGCGTCGCGCCGATGCCGCCGAAGGAGAACACCACGTCGTCGGTGGCCAGCGCGCGAGCGAGCGCGTCCGTGATGCGCGCGGGCTCGTCCTGCAGGTACGTCGACCATGAGAGCTCCAGCCCGCGCCTGCCCAGTGCCGAGACGACGGTGCTGAAGTGCTTGTCCTGCCGCTTGCCGGTGAGGATCTCGTCACCGATGATGATGCTTCCGAAAGCCATTGCCTTGCGTCCCTAAGGTAAGTCGCCGTGAGCCACGACATGGCATCACGTCATTATGTAGCTTTCCAACTGCGCGATCTGGAACTGCTGGTCCGAGATGGTCTCCTTGACCAGGTCGCCGATCGACAGCACGCCGATCACCTGCCTGCCCTCGAGCACCGGCAGGTGGCGGCAGCGCTTCTCGGTCATCAGCGCCATGCACTGGTCGACCGTCTGGTCGGGTCCGACGCAGACCACCTTCCGGGTCATGATCTCGGACACGCGGATGTCGCGCGAGGACTTGCCGAGCAGGATCACCTTCCGCGCGTAGTCGCGTTCGGAAAGCATCCCGGCCAGCGCAGGCCCTTCCAGCACCACCAGCGCGCCGATGTCGTGCTCGGCCATCCGCTCGAGCGCCGCGAACACGCTCGCCTCGGGCTCGATCGACACGATGCCCGGCTTTTCCTCGAGCAACTGCCTGGCTGTCTTCATGGGCTTCCTCCCTCGCAGCGGGGCTCAGGCCGGGGGCTCTGCGGCGACCAGCCCGCCCGCGCGGGCAGTATGAGCGCCTCGCCGGGCGCTGCCAACACCCCCTGCCGCAGCCCTGCGCAGGAGGAACCGGCCCCGCCGAGGCGGGGCCGGTTGCGCTACTTCGTTTCCTCGCGTGCGACCGCGCCGCGCGGCGGGATCTTCAGGCTGAGGATCATCGCGGCGGTCAGCACCGTGATCACCACGCCGAGCGAGGCCCACACCGGGATCTTGTAGACGTCGAGCAGCAGCATCTTGGTGCCGATGAAGATCAGGATGATGGCAAGCCCGTAGTTGAGGAGGTGGAACTTGTCCTTCATGTTGGCGAGCAGGAAGTACATCGCCCGCAGGCCGAGGATGGCGAAGATGTTCGAGGTCAGCACGATGAACGGGTCGAGCGTGATCGCGAAGATCGCCGGGATCGAGTCGACCGCGAACACCACGTCGATGACGCCGATCATGATCAGCACGACGAACATCGGGGTGGCGTACTTGACCCCGTCCTTGATGACGAAGAACTTCTCCTCCGCGTACTCGCGGGTGATCTTCATCTTGCTGCGCAGGAACTTGAGCACCGGGTTCTGCTCGAGGTCGGGCTCGTCGTCGGCATGCGCCCACATCTTGTAGCCGGTGTAGACCAGGAAGGCGCCGAACACGTACAGGATCCAGTGGAAGTGCTGGATCAGCCAGACACCGACCAGGATCATGACCGCGCGCAGGATGATCGCGCCGATGATCCCGTAGATCAGCGCGCGCCGCTGGAACTCGGGCGGCGTGGCGAAGAACGTGAAGATCATCAGGAACACGAAGATGTTGTCGACCGCGAGCGACTTCTCGATCAGGTAGCCGGCCAGGAACTCGAGCGACTTCTCCCAGGCGACGAACCAGCCGAAGTCGGCGCCGAACTTGGCGGCGTACTCGGGCGCGCTGTACTTGTCCCACAGGTACAGGAACAGCAGGGCGTTGAACACGAACGACAGCGCGACCCAGAGGATCGACCAGTTGAGTGCTTCCTTGAAACTGACCGCCTTGGACCCCTTGCGTTCCAGCAGCAGGATGTCGATCGCCAGCGCGATCACGACGAACAATGCGAACGCGCCCCACATCCAGGGTTCCCCAACCTGGATCTCGAAATCTGCTGCCTGTTCTAGGTTCATTTGTCTCGCTCGTTGCACCCGGTCTTCTCAGTCGCCTGCCTGACCGCACGACGGACGATCAGGAGCGACGACCGATCCGGGATCGCTCGTTCTGGTTGGCGCCAAGGGCGCGAATGGATACACCTGGGTGCCGCATGCAGGCCGCGGTCGACCTTCGGAACTGCCCCTCTGTCGATCGGGTCCTCAGTCTTTGACAAACTTTGTCGGCAAAGTTTCAGGTCTGCGAAAAATTTCTTTTCCCTTGCACGGTCCGTGGCGGCGAAGGGGCCGGGCCCGGGGCTGGAATCCCCGGTTGTCAGGCAGCCGCGGAAATGGCCTCGGCGCGGGCGATCAACTGCTCCGCCTGCCGGATGCTGACGATATCCAGCATGCGGCCATCGAGCGACACGGCACCCTTGCCGGCGGCGGCTGCGGCCCGCATCGCCTCGAGTATGCGCCTGGCCAGCGCCACCTCGTCGTCGCGCGGGCTGAACACCTCGTTGACCGGGCCGATCTGCGCGGGGTGGATGCACATCTTGCCCTCGAAGCCGAGTGCGGCCGCCCGCTGGGCGCTGGCGAGCAGGCCGTCGCCATCGCGGAAATCGGCGAACGGGCCATCGAGCGGACGCAGGTTCCATGCACGCGCGGCGACCACCAGCCGCGAATGCACCGCATGCCAGGGGTCACCCCAGTGGAACGCACGCGCGGCGCCCGGCTGCCCTGTGGCAGCGTCGGTCAGCACGCCGTAATGCGGGCTGACGCCACCGATCGACGTGGTGCGCATCCGCGTCGAGGCGGCGAAGTCGCCGCTGCCGAACGTGATGCCCTCCAGCCGCGAGCCGGGCTGCGCCCCGGTCGCCGCGATCGCCTCGATGCTGGCGATGCCCGGCGCGCTCTCGACCAGGGCGACGATGCCGGTGCGTTTCGTCCGGCCGGCCTCCATCTCGACCTGTCCGACCAGCATGTCCACTGCATGCAGGTCGGCCGGCATGCCGATCTTCGGCACGATCAGCAGGTCGATGCGCGGGCAGCGTCCGACGATCTCGATCACGTCGCGGAACATGAACGGCGTGTCCAGCCCGTTCACCCGCACCTCGACCGTCTTGCGCCCCCAGTCGATGCCGTTCAGCGCATCGACGACGTTCGCCCGCGCACTTGCCTTGTCGTCGAACGCGACCGCGTCCTCGAGGTCGAGGTAGACCGCATCGGCGGCCGAGCGCGCGGCCTTCTCGAACATCTTCGGCTGCGATCCGGGCACCGCGAGTTCGCTGCGGAACAGCCGGGTCGGGCGCGGGGCGGGCACGGAGGACATCATGGTCGGGGATTCACGCGGCGTGGCGAAGGGAGCCCAGTATAGCGACGGATGTGCCGCGCACGCTCGCTGCCCTCCGGAGGCGTCAATCCGGTGCAGGCACGCCCAGCACGCGCACCGAATGGGCGCGCAGTTCCGCGACCGTCCAGCTGCGCAGGGCTTCGCCATCGGCGCGCCCGGCACACCAGTCGAGCATGTCGACGAGGGCGATCGCCACTGGCGCGCCGCCCAGCAACCGCGCCGCCATCGCCGCGAAATATTCGCCGATGCGCAACGGAAAGCCCAGCAGGTCGGCGCCATCGCCTTCCTCGGCGCAGCGCGCGGGCGCCGACAGCGCCAGATGTTCGCGGCAGGCGCCGGGACGCCATTCATGGATGGCGCATTGCTCGTGCTCCAGGAACGGACAGTCGATCGATGCCGCACGATAGGCATGGACTGACGAAAGAAGTGCCGTGCCCGAGAGCCCGGCCGCGTCGAGGCGGCTGCGCGCCTGTTCGAAGGCGTCTAGCACCCGCTCCCTGTGCGCCGCCGGCAGTCCGGCGGCCATCCGCGCCAGCATGAACGCTTCCGGGATCGCCAGCGGCACCGGATGCCTGCAGCACGCCGCGCAGCCACGGCGGCAGGTCGGGACTTCGTCCATCGCGCCGGCCCGCGCGACCAGCCGATCCAGTTCCGCCTGCCAGGCCGGGAGCAGCTGCGTCGCCAGTTCGCCCAGGGTGAGACGGGCCGATCCCGGCAGTGCATCCAGCACACGCAGGATCGCGCTGGCAGGGCGGCCAAAGTCAGTCGGTTCACCCATGGGGCATGTCGAACGAAGGTTTAGGGGTACTTATCTGACGGGCCTTGGTTTTTGTCATTTCGCGCGAATACAATCCGGGGAGGAACGTACACGAAAATCCTGCATCCTTGGCTGAAGACCACACGGCCCTTCCCCAATACGATCGACGCAATGGATCTCGACTCACTCGGAAGTGCAGCCATCCCGGGCGACAGCCCGGCGGGCGAGGATGTTCGCGGCGGCACGGCCTTCGAGGCGCTGCAGGTTGAGATCGACCGGCCGAACGACACCGCCAACCCGGGGCTCACCGACTGGTCGAACGTCATCCACCTCGCGGCGAAGATCACCGCCGAGGAAGGCAAGGACCTGCTGGTCGCCAGCTACCTCGCGGTCGGCCTGATGAAGCAGCAGGCCGTGCCCGGCTTCGCGCGCGGGCTGAAGGTGCTGCACGACATGATCGTGACGCACTGGGACGGCCTTTTCCCGCCGGCACGCCGGATGCGTGGCCGGCGCAACGCGCTGCAGTACTGGCTCGACCAGTGCGACGAGATCCTGCGCGCGGCCAGCCCGGCGCCGCTCGACCAGGCCGAGGTCGACGCGATGCTGCAGCAGATCGACGGCATCGACACGCTGCTGCGCGAGAAGGACGACGAGCCGCCGGGCGTGTTCCGGCTGGCATCGCTGGTCAAGGGTTTCCCGGTCCGTGCCGAGGCGCCGCCAGAGCCGGAACCGTCGGACTCCGGTAGCGAGGCCGACGGCGCCGGCACCCAGGCCGACACACCCGCGCAGGCATGGTCCGCCGCACCGGACACGCCGAACACCTGGAACGAGGCAATGACGCTGGCCGTCGAAGGCCTGGAGCGGGTGCGCATCGCCGCCGCGTTCATGATCGACAGCGACCCGTCGAGCCCGATTCCGTACCGGGCGTCGCGCTGGGCGGCATGGACGCCGATCGAGGAAATGCCGGCGGCCGACGGCGAGACCACCGGCATCCCCGCCCCGGATCCGTCGGCGGTCGAGGCGCTGGCGAACCTGGTGGACACCGGCCAGCACGAGGGCGTGCTCCGCCTCGTCGAGTACCACGTGCTCGAGGCACCATTCTGGCTCGACCTGAACTGCGCGCAGGCGAAGTCGCTCTCGGCCCTCGGCGAGGCCTACCAGCCGATCCTGGCCGCGATCCGCGCCGAAACATCCGCCCTGCTCGCGCGGCTGCCCGGGCTGGAGACCCTGCGCTTCGCCGACGGCACGCCGTTCGCCTCGGACGAAACGCGGGCATGGCTCGCTGCCGGCAGCGCCACGGGCGACAGCCCCGGGCCGGCGGCCGGCGGCACGAGCCGGGCGCTGCGCAAGGCGATGGACACCGCGACCGCGCTCGCCGGCCAGGGCGACCTGCCCGGCGCGGCGGCCACGCTGCAGCGCGCCATCGAAGGCTCGCCGCTTGCCCGCGACCGCTTCGAGGCACGCGTCTGCCTCTGCGACCTGCTGCTGCAGCAGCAGGCCATGCCGAATCCGTGGCCGTATGTCCGCGGCATCCTGGAGGACATCGACCGGCATGCACTCGACGAATGGGACCCCGCGCTCGCGGTGGCGGGCCTGCGCGTCGTGTATGCTGGAATTTCCATGGGGGGGGAAGCTTCAGCGGGCACCTCCTCGGCGGACGATGTGCTCAAGCGGATAGCCCGTATCGATTTCGCACAGGCGCTCCAGTGCTCGGGCGCCATCTGAACCTGCAACTGCGAAGAAGCACGTCACCCCCGAACGGAGACCCCCATGGCCGAAGGCACCGTAGCACCCAAGGAACGCGTCAACATCACCTACAAGCCGGCCACCGGCGACGCGAAGGAAGAAGTCGAACTGCCGCTGAAGCTGCTGGTGGTCGGCGACTTCACGATGCGCGACGACGACACGCCGATCGAGGATCGCGCGCCGATCAACGTCGACAAGGACAACTTCAACGACGTGCTGAAGGCACAGAGGCTGTCGCTCGACCTCGCGGTGCCGAACAAGCTCGACGAGAAGGCCGAGGGCGAGAGCATGGCGGTCAAGCTCGACTTCCAGTCGATCAACGACTTCTCCCCCGACGCGGTCGTCGAGAAGATCCCCGAACTGCGCAACCTCGTGGCGCTGCGCGACGCGCTGAAGGCGCTCAAGGGCCCGCTGGGCAACATCCCGGCGTTCCGGGCGCAGGTCCAGGAACTGGTGAAGGACGAAGGCACGCGCGCGCGCCTGCTCGCCGAACTCGGCGTGCAGGACAAGCAGTGACCCCACGCGATCAATCGAACGGAGTGCGCAATGGCTGAGGAACTCAAGCAATCGTCCGCGCCCGCCCAGGCCGAGGCCGGCGAGCTTTCCCTGATCGACCAGCTGATCGAGACCACCCGGGTCAAGCCGGGCGACGAGGCCTACTCGATCACGAAGCAGGGCATCCAGGCGTTCATCACCGAACTGCTGGAGCCCCAGCGCAGCACCGAGAAGGTGAGCGGCGCGATCGTCGACGACATGATCGCCGCGCTCGACGCCAAGCTGTGCAAGCAGGTCGACGCGGTGATGCACCACGCCGACTTCCAGAAGATGGAATCGGCCTGGCGCTCCCTGAAGTTCCTGGTCGACCGGACCAACTTCCGCGAGAACACCAAGATCCAGATCATCAACGCGACCAAGGAGAAGCTGCTCGACGACTTCGAGGACGCGCCCGAGATCACCAAGTCCGGCCTGTACAAGACCATCTACTCGGCCGAGTTCGGCCAGTTCGGCGGCCAGCCGTTCGCCGCGGTCATCGGCAACTTCGAGTTCGGCCCCGGCGCGCAGGACATCAAGCTGCTGCAGAACATGGCGGCGATCGGCGCGATGGCGCACGCCCCGTTCATCTCGGCAGCCGGCGCCTCGTTCTTCGGCGTGCAGTCGTTCTCCGAACTGCCGAACCTGAAGGACCTCGCGTCCATCATGGAAGGCCCGCAGCACACCAAGTGGAACGCCTTCCGCAACACGGAAGACGCACGCTACGTCGGACTCACCGTGCCGCACTTCCTGCTGCGCCTGCCCTACGGCGCCGACACCGTGCCGGCCAAGCGCTTCAACTACAAGGAAGACGTGTCGGGCGGCAACAACCAGTTCCTTTGGGGCAACGCGGCCTTCGCGTTCGCCACGCGCCTGACCGACAGCTTCGCCAAGTACCGGATGAACAGCAACATCATCGGGCCGCAGGGCGGTGGCGCGGTCGAGGACCTGCCGGTCTACAGCTACGAGGCGATGGGCGAGATCCAGAACAAGATCCCGACCGAGATCCTGATCTCGGAGCGGCGCGAGTTCGAGCTGGCCGAGCAGGGCTTCATGGCGCTGACCATGCGCAAGAACAGCGACAACGCCGCGTTCTTCTCGGCCAACTCGTGCCAGAAGCCCAAGACCTTCGGCAACACGAAGGAAGGCAAGGACGCCGAGCTCAACTACAAGCTCGGCACCCAGCTGCCCTACATCTTCGTGGTGAACCGGCTGGCGCACTACATCAAGGTGATACAGCGCGAGAACATCGGCACCTGGAAGGACCGGTCCGAGCTGCAGAGCGAGCTGAGCACCTGGATCGGCCAGTACGTGTCCGAGATGGAGGCACCGTCGGCCGAGACGCGCAGCCGGCGTCCGCTGCGCATGGCCGAGATCACGGTCTCGGACGTCGAGGGCGATCCGGGCTGGTACCGGGTCGGGATGAAGGTGATGCCGCACTTCAAGTACATGGGCGCGTCGTTCACCCTCTCGCTGGTCGGCAAGCTCGACAAGACCTAGAACCGGCAGCACCCGTGGCAGGACCGGCAGTGATCGACCGGGCGAGAACCCGGGGGGAAGAACCACCTAAACCAAGGAGATGACAGTGGCACTGAACGCTTATCTAACGCTCGAAGGACAGAAGTCCGGCCAGGTGAAGGGCTCGGTCACCCAGAAGGGCCGTGAGAACAAGATCATGGTCATCGCGACCAACCACGAGATCGTCAGCCCGCGTGATTCCGCATCCGGGCTTCCGACCGGCAAGCGCATGCACAAGCCGTTCGTGATCACCAAGGAGCTGGACAAGAGCAGCCCGATCCTGTTCAACATCCTGGTCAACAACGAGAACATCAAGAAGTGGGAGCTGCAGTTCTGGACTTCCCAGCTCGCCGCGGCCAAGGGCGCCGGGGCCGAAGTGCAGCACTACAAGGTCGAACTGGAGAACGCCAACATCTCCAGCATCCGCTCGGTGATGCCCAACAACAAGAACCCGGACCTGGTCAACTTCAGGGAGTACGAGGAAGTGTCGTTCACCTACCAGAAGATCATCTGGACCTGGAACGACGGCGGCATCACCGCGCAGGACGACTGGGAGTCGCCGGTCACCTGATGACCGGAGGCGGCCATGCGTGAAGACCGGCTGCTCGAACGGATCGCGCGCTGGGAGGGCGGCGAGGAACGCCGCAACCTCGCCAGCGCGGATCTCATGATCGAGTCGATCGTCAGGCACCTGCAGCGCATCCTCAACACGCGCCAGGGCAGCGTGCCGATCGACCCGATGTTCGGGGTGCCGGACTTCACCAACATCGCGAGCGCGTACACGTCCACGCTCAACGCGCAGATCGAGCGCGACATCCGCGGGCTGGTCGACCGCTATGAACCCCGCCTGAAGAACGTCACCCTGAAGATGCTCGAGGAACGCCCCGACGCACTGTCGCTCAGCTTCGAACTGACCGGATCGGTGATGATCGACGACCGGCTGGTACCGGTGCGCATGGCCACCAGCATCGGTTCGCAGGGCCGCATCAGGATCAGCCGGTGATCCTGAACCGCTACTACGAAAGCGAGCTCGCCACCCTGCGCGAGACCGCGGTTGCCTTCTCCAAGGCGCACCCGGCGATCGCGCCGATGCTGGCGGGTGCCAGTTCCGACCCGGACGTCGAGCGCCTGCTCGAGGGCGTAGCCTTCCTGACCGGCATGGTCCGGCAGAAGCTCGACGACGAGTTCCCCGAATTCATCCAGGAGCTGGCGCAGCTCCTGTTCCCGCACTACCTGCGGCCGATCCCGTCGGCGACGATGATCGCCTTCACGCCCAAGGCGAAGCTGAGCGAGCGCGCGACGGTGCAGGCCGGCGCGGCGATCGGATCGACGCCGGTGGACGGCACGTCCTGCGTGTTCCGCACCTGCTTCAAGGTCGACGTCGACCCGTTGACGATCGGACAGGCACAGCTCGTCAATGCGCCTGGAAGCCAGCCGTTCATCCGGCTGAGGATCGACTGCGGCGCGGACCTTGCCTCGATGGCTGCCGACTCGCTGCGCCTGTTCCTCGGCGCCAGCTACAGCGAAGCGTCGAACCTGTTCCTCATCCTGTCCAGGTACGTCGAGGAGATCGTGGTGTCGGCGCCTGGTGGAAGTGCGCTGCTGCTGCCGCCCCAGGCCCTGAAGCATGCCGGCCTGGATCCGGCGCAGGTATTGATCCCCTACCCGCCGCATGCATTCCCGGGCTACCGCCTGCTGCAGGAATACTTCGTCCTGCCCGAGAAGTTCCTTTTCGTGGACCTGCAGGGCCTTTCGCGCTGGCAGGGACGCGGGACCGGACGGTCGTTCGACATCGAGTTCAGGCTTTCGTCGGTGCCGGAATGGATGCCGGAGATCCGCAGCGACACCTTCCTGATGAACGTGACGCCGGCGATCAACGTCTTCGAGCACAACGCCGACCCGATCCAGTTCGACCACAAGCGCCCGGAGTACCGGGTGCTGCCGTCGGGCAACACGAAGGGGCACTACCAGATCTACGCGGTGGACGAGGTGATCGGCTTCGAGCAGGGCGCGTCCGGCCAGAAGCGCTACCAGCCGTTCGGCCTGTTCCGCCACGAGACCGCCGCCGCGGTCGAGAACTACCAGTTGCAGCGCAGGGACGCGGCCGTCGGCAAGGGTGCCGACCTGTTCATCTCGATCGCCTACCGGCCGGACGTCGCGCCGAAGGACGAGACGCTTTCGCTCAAGATCAGCTGCACCAACGGGGCCTTGCCGGAAGGCCTGCGCGTGGGCGACATCTCGAAGCCGACCGATACCTCGCCGGAACGCCTCGCGTTCAGGAACATCCGGGTGCCCACGCCGCACCAGATGCCGCCCGCCGGGGAAGGCATGCTCTGGCGGCTGCTGTCGCACCTGTCCATCAACTTCCTGTCGGTGGCCAACCGGGACAACCTCTGCTCGCTGCTGCAGCTCTACCTGTTCTCCGACGGGACCGCCCGAGGCGCCGACTCCGCCAACCAGAAGCGCATCGACGGCATCGAGGCCGTGGAAGTCGCACCCGCCAGCCGCCTGGTCTCGGGCACCATGATGCGCGGGCGCACGGTATCGATCCGGTGCCGCAGCGACAGCTTCGCGAGCCCGGGCGACCTGTTCGTGTTCGGATGCGTGCTCGAGCAGTTCCTGGGCTGCTATTCCAGCATCAATTCCTACACGCGCTGCGAACTGCACGATGTGCTGACCGGGGAGACCTTCCGATGGCCGGAGCGGGTCGGACAACAGCCACTGATCTGAAGGGGTGGCTGCTGGAAGAGGCGCGTTCGGTCGCGTTCTTCCAGGCCATCCGCCTGCTGCAGCTCGCCGAGCGGCAGGAACGACATGCGGTCGACGGCGGGCACGCGGCCAGCCACGAGCCGTTCGACTGGAACCGGCTGCGCATCCGCACGCACCTGAGCCTCGCCTTCCCGGAATCCGACATCGAGTCGATGGAGGTGCTGCCAGGCGACGAGGGGCTGCGCATCACCGCGAGCTTCTTCGGGCTGTACGGGGTGGCCTCGCCGCTGCCGACCTTCTACACCGAAGACCTGCTGGACGAGGCATCGCAGGACCGCAGCGTGCAGCGCGACTTCATCGACATCTTCCACTACGCGCTCTATCCGCTGATGTACGGCGCCTGGGCGAAGTACCGCAACTCGTTCAAGGTACTGGAGGAAGGCGACCGGGGCTACCTGGACCGGATGATGGCGCTGGTCGGCTTCTGCGACGAGCGCACGCGCAAGGGTTTCCCGGACATGCTGCCGCTGGTGCGCTATGCGGGGCTGTTCACCCAGTTCCCGCGCTCGGCGCTCGGGCTGGAGACCATGCTCTCCGATGCGGCCGGCGGCACGCCGGTGAGCATCGAGTCGAACGTGATGAACCGGCTGCGCATCCCCGCCGACCAGCGCCTGGCGCTGGGTTCGCGCATCGGGCTGGGCGAGGCCACCTATCTCGGCCAGGAGATGCAGGACCGGATGAGCACCTTCACCATCCGCATCGGTCCCTGCGACGTCGACACCTTCGAAGACCTGCTGCCGAACCGCCCCGGACACAACCGCCTTCGTTTCCTCGTGCGCATGTACCTGGTCGACCCCCTGCTGAGCAAGGTCGAACTGATCCTCGACAAGGGCGCGGTGAAGCCGGCCCGCCTCGGGGGCGGCATCTGGAACCAGCTCGGCCTCGACACGTGGTGCTTTGCCGGCGGCCACGATGAAGAGGTCCGTGCCACCTTTGCGCTGTACAGCTGA
This sequence comes from Betaproteobacteria bacterium, assembly GCA_021298815.1. GTDB lineage: Bacteria > Pseudomonadota > Gammaproteobacteria > Burkholderiales > CAIKXV01 > CAIKXV01. The sequence goes on from JAJTHE010000049.1 coordinate 29,841, forward strand.
CCCGCCGATCCTGGAGAGAACAGAATGCTGCTCGTAGACATCAAGCCGCTGCTTAAACGGTTGAACCCCTACACCACGCGTGCGCTCGAGGGCGGCATCGGGCTCTGCCTGGGCCGTACGCACTATGAAGTGACCGTCGAGCACCTGCTGGCCAAGCTGCTGGAAGACCCGACCTCCGACGTGCCGCTGATGCTGGCGTCGGCCGGCGTCGACGTCGCGCTGCTCAAGCGCGGCATCGACCAGGCGCTGGAAGGCTTCCGCACCGGCAACGGCGGTCGCCCCGGCCTGTCGCCGCTGCTGCTCGAACTGGTGCAGGACGCCTGGCTGATCGCCTCGATCGAGCGGATGGAGCGCCATGTGCGTTCCGGCGCGATCTTCGTCGCGCTGGTGGCGAAGCCGACCTTCTTCGGCTCGGGCGGCTATGTCGACATGCTGCGCAGCATGACGCGCGAGGCGATGCTGGCGAAGTTCGCGCAGGCCACCTCGGGCTCGATCGAGGAATCGGCGGGCGCGGTAGACAGCGGTGGCACCGGCGGCGGATCCGCGGCCGGCGGCGCGCCTTCGGGCGAAAGCGCACTGGCGCGCTTCTGCGTCGACATGACCGCGAAGGCCCGCGCCGGCGGCATCGACCCGGTGTTCGGCCGCGACCGCGAGATCCGCCAGATGGTCGACATCCTGGCCCGCCGGCGCAAGAACAACCCGATCGCGGTCGGAGACCCCGGCGTCGGCAAGACCGCGGTGATCGAGGGCCTCGCGCTGCGCATCGTCGAGGGCGACGTGCCGGACATGCTGAAGGACGTGACCCTGCTGTCGCTCGACATGGGCCTGCTCGAGGCCGGCGCCAGCGTGAAGGGCGAGTTCGAGAACCGGCTGAAGGGCGTGATCAGCGAGGTCAAGGCCTCGGTGAAGCCGATCATCATGTTCATCGACGAGGCGCATACGCTGGTCGGCGCCGGCGGCTCCGGCGGCAGCGGCGACGCGGCCAACCTGCTCAAGCCGGCGCTCGCGCGCGGCGAGCTGCGCACGATCGCGGCCACCACCTGGTCGGAGTACAAGAAGTACTTCGAGAAGGATCCGGCGCTGGCCCGCCGCTTCCAGCTGGTCAAGCTCGACGAGCCGGACGTGAAGACCGCGACCATCATCCTGCGCGGCCTGAAGGACAAGTACGAGGAAGTGCACGGCGTGATCGTGCGCGACGATGCGATCGCCGCCGCGGCCGAGATGTCCGACCGCTACATCAACGGCCGGCAGCTGCCGGACAAGGCGGTCGACCTGCTCGACACCGCCTGCGCGCGGGTGAAGATCAGCCTGACCTGCAAGCCGGGCCAGGTCGAGGACATCGAACGCCGCATCCAGGCGCTCGAGCGCGTGAAGAAGGCGCTGCTGCGCGACCAGGAACAGGGCAATGCGATCGAACCCGAGCGCTTCGCCGACCTCGACGCCACGCTGCCTGCGCTGGTCGAGCAGGCATCGAAGCTCACGGCGGAGTGGCAGCGCGAGCGCGATGCCGCCCAGCGGGTGGTGCAGTTGCGGCACGAGATCCGCGAGGCCGCGGGCGATGCGGCGAAGGTCTCCGAGCTCACCGCGCAGATGGAAGCCGCCGGCCGCGAGCTGGCGCATTCGCGCGGCGAGGAACCGCTGGTGCATATCGAGGTCGGCCCGGACGTCGTCGCACGCGTGGTGTCCGACTGGACCGGCATCCCGCTGGGCAAGGTGCTGCGCGACCAGGCGCAGAGCGTGCTCGTGATGGCCGACGTGCTGAAGAAGCGCATCAAGGGCCAGGACCATGCGATGGACGCGATCACCGAGATCATCAAGACCGCGAAATCGGGCCTGAAGGATCCGCAGCAGCCGATGGGCGTGTTCCTGCTGGTCGGCCCGTCGGGCACCGGCAAGACCGAGACTGCGCTCACCGTCGCCGACCTGCTGTTCGGCGACGAAAAGTCCACGATCATCGTCAACATGAGCGAGTTCCAGGAGAAGCACAACGTCAGCCGGCTGATCGGCTCGCCGCCCGGCTATGTCGGCTACGGCGAAGGCGGCATGCTGACCGAGGCGGTGCGCCAGCGCCCGTATTCGGTGGTGCTGCTCGACGAGACCGAGAAGGCCCACCTCGACGTGCTCAACCTGTTCTACCAGGTGTTCGACAAGGGCATGCTGTCCGACGGGGAGGGCAAGGAGATCGACTTCTCCAACACGGTGATGTTCCTCACCTCGAACCTCGCCACCGACGTGATCACCGAGATGTGCGCCGACGGCGAGCGCCCTCCGCTGGAAGCGGTGACCGCGGCGGTGCGGCCGATCCTGAACAACCACTTCAAGCCGGCGCTGCTCGCGCGGATGACGGTGATCCCGTACTACATCCTGCCGAAGGACGCGCTGGCCGGCATCGTGCGCCTGAAGCTGAACAAGATCGTCGACCGCCTTTTCACCAACAACCGGATGCGCCTCACCTACACCGACGCGGTCGTGGAAGCGATCGCCGACCGCTGCAAGGAAGTCGAGACCGGCGCGCGCAACATCGACTTCATCCTGCGCGGGACGGTGATGCCGCAGCTGTCGCAGGAGATACTTTCGCGGATGGGGGACGAGGGCTTGCCGGCGTCCGTCACGCTCGACGTGGGGGCAGACGGCAACTGGACGTTCGCCTTCCCGGCGTGAGGCGGGCCGGATCAATGAATGCCGTCCGTCGCCGACGGGCGAGTGGAATCGCGAGGACCGACGATGCGCAAGACAGCCACGCTTGACCCCCAGAACCGGATCGAGTTCACCTCCCGCGGCGTGACGGACGATACGTTCGGCGTCGTCCGCTTCCAGGGCGAGGAAGGATTGTCCAGGCTGTACCGCTTCGAGATCGAACTGGTCGCGGAACGGGCCGACCTGGACCTCGATGCGATGCTCGCCAACGACGTGACGCTGGCCATCACCAACCGCGGTACGCGCACGCTCTACCATGGCGTGCTGGAAGAATTCGAGGAACTGCACCAGAAGAACGGCGACACCTTCTACCGCGCCGTTCTGGTGCCCAAGCTCTGGCAGCTCTCGCTGTTCAGGGTGAACGAGGTGTACGTCGACCGCAGCACGCCGGAGATCATCGAGGCGGTGCTGCAGGAGGGTGGACTCACCCCGCTCGACTATGAACTGGCGCTGTCGGCGGAATACACGCCGTGGACGCACCTTTGCGAGTACCAGGAGAGCCACTTCGACTTCATCTCGCGGCTGATGGAACGCGACGGGATCTATTACTACTTCGACCAGGGCAGCCAGCGCGCGAAGCTGGTCATCACGGACCAGCTGATGCGCCACAAGCCGATCACGACGCAGTCGCTGGTCTACGAACCGGCGACCGGGCTGCAGCAGAACGGCGACCGCGTGTCTATCTTCGCGCTGCTCTGCCGCCAGAAGCGGATGCCGGAGAAGGTGATCCTGATGGACTACAACTATCGCAAGCCGAGCCTGGAAATCCGTTCGGAGGCGGTGGTCGATCCCAAGGGACGGGGCGAGGTCTACTTCTACGGCGAACACGCCGACACGGTCGAGGAAAGCACGGCGCTGTCGAAGCTGCGCGCGGAGGAGATCGCCTGCCGCAGGCAGATCTTCCAGGGCGAGTCCAACGTCGCCCAACTCTGCCCCGGCTTCCTGGCCGAGGTGACCGGGCACTTCCGCAGTGCGTTCAACCAGCGTTACCTGGTCACCGAGGTGAGCCACGAGGGGTCCCAGGCGGGCGAGATGCTCGCCGGCGAGGGCCTGTCGGGCGGCAGTCCGGAACAGGCACGGCAGGAAAGCTTCTATCGCAACACCTTCGGCGCGATACCGGGTGACGTCCAGTTCCGCCCCGAGCGCCTGACCCCCAAGCCGCGGATCCACGGCACGATGAATGCGGTGATCGACGCGGAGAGCTCCGGCGCCGACCCGGAACTGGACGAAGCAGGCCGGTACAAGGTGAAGGTGACATTCGACCGGACGAAGAAGGGCGAGGCCAAGGCCTCGCAGTCGGTGCGGATGGCGACTCCGTACGCCGGCAGCGACCATGGCATCCACTACCCGCTGCGCAAGGGCACAGAAGTGCTGCTGACCTTCATCGATGGCGACCCGAACCGGCCGATCATCGCCGGGGCGGTACCGAACGCGGACACCCCGAGCGTCGCGAACAGCGAGAACGAGCGCAGCGTCGTCACCCGTTTGCGTGGCGGCATGGAGACGACCATCGGCCCGAGCAGGACGCCGCAGATGGCCGGCGTCGGAGCCCAGGCACGCGCATACTTCGTTCCGACCTATCCCGACCTTTCTCAGTCAGGGGAATCGCTCAGCGAAGACGACCTCAACGCGACGTTCGGGACGCACAGCTGGGAGGTGGAGCAGGGCTGGCAGAACGATGCGTTCACGTTCGACCTGGACAGGGCGCCAGGCAGCAGGACGGTCAACCTCGTCAACAACGTGCTGCATTCCAATTCCGCCAGTTGCGAGCGCTACCTCGGCCCCGTGATCACGACCATCGTGGGAGACAACAATCTCACGGTACGTGGCAACGTGTATACGTACATCGGCAAACCGGATGCACGGGTCAAGAACGATGCCGAAACCTTCCTTCGCACCTACAGTTCGGACATCAACACCGAGGAGGGTGGCAGCGACAACGCGAACGACGCCAGCAAAGCGTTCGCGAAGATGTTCCAGTGGATGGGCGACAACCTCAGCTCCACCCGCACCGACACGAGCGACCCCGGGAGTTCAGTCACCTATATCGAGGGAGGCAGTCGCAGCACGATCCGCGGTACCAACGTCTCGATCATACTGGGCGACCAGGACACCACCGTCCAGTCCGACTCGTTCAACAAGTACATCGGCCGGACCAACAACTTCTACGCCGGTAACACGTTCCTGCTGTACCTGGGCACGCAGGAAACGGTGAACATCGGCGGAAAGCTCGAGATGAACCTGGGCGCCGAGGCGAAACTGAACATTTCGATCTCTTCCGAGACGAAGCTCGCCTTCAGCTTCAACTTCGAGTGCGCGAAGACGGTGGTCAACCTGCAGGATTCCGAGGCCACGGTCAACCAGCTGAAGGCGCGAGTGACGACCACGGAATCGGCTGTCACCGATACCAAGGCCCAGTTGAGCCAGGTCCGGACCAGCGTCAGTTCCGTCGGGGCCCAGGTCAACACGGTGAAGAACAAGGTCAACGAGATCTCCAACAAGGCGAATGAAATCCAGAACAAGGTCAACGATATCCGGAACGCTTCCACGCTCTTGACGAACAAGGTCGCCGAGATCAATTCCGGCGCCATAACGCTGATCGCCTGAGGTACAGCCCCGTCCGAGCGAAGCCCGATGAAGATCGTCAAGCCCCAGCGCATCGCGCTCCTCTACAAGCCGTACGAGCACATGGGCGCCTGCCGCCTTGCGGTGACCGCCGCGCTGTACTTCCCGTTCAGCCAGCCGGGATACCTCCTGCCCGAAATCGCGATGTGGAAGATGGTCGCGAAGGAACTCGGCAAGGACATGCCCTTCGACCTGTGCGTGCCCAAGCCGCGCGGTGAGACTCTGGTCGTGGGCAGCGCGCATGCGCCGGGCGGGCGCGCGGTAGAGCAATGCCAGGTACGCCTGTCGATCGATGGCGCAGACGGACCCGTGCTCGACAAGCGGCTGCAGGTCACCGGCGACCGGCACTGGACGCGCGGCCTGTCCGGGCTGCGCCCGTCGGCCGCGGTTCCCTTCACGCAGATGCCGCTGGACTGGGCCCATGCCTACGGCGGCGAAGGCCATGCGGAGAATCCGCTCGGCCGCGGGGCGGTGCCGCTGCCTCCGGGCCCGGACGGCAGCGTCATCCATCCTCTGCCGAACGTCGAAGACGCCGCGCAGCCGATCCTGTCGCCCGATGACGCGCCGGGGCCGGCTGGGTTCGGGCCGCTCGATTTCGCCTGGCCGCAACGCGCCTCGAAGGCCGGGACCTACGACGACAAGTGGCTGAAGACGCGATTCCCGGGTTTCGCCGACGACCTCGACATGTCGATGTTCAACGCCGCCCTTCCCGACCAGTGGCTGAAGCGCTTCTTCCGCGGCGACGAGACATTCCGCATCGAAGGCATGCATCCCGAGCGGCCGACGGTACAGGGTGCGCTGCCGGCAGCCGCGATGCGCTGCCTCGTCGAGCAGCGCGAATCCGGCGGCCTGCATCGGCGGGACGTTCCGATGCGGGCCGAGACGCTGTGGCTGTTCCCGCATCTCGAGCGCGCGATCCTCGTCTTTCGCGGCGACTTGCCGGTGGCAGTCGATGATGCATCCGACGTGGTGTCACTGATGATCGCGGCCGAACCGCTGGGCGAGCCCCGGTCGCCGGACCACTATTCGCAGCTCTTCGACCTGCGCCTGGACCCGAAGGAAGGTCCGCTCCTGATGCTGCGCGACGACCAGCTGCTGCCGCCGCTGCCGGCACGCACTGCCCCGCTGCCCGACGACACGGGCGCCGACGACTGGATCTACATTCCGAAGGGCCTGCCGATGAAGCGCGCCCGCGCGCGCATGGAGCGAAGCTTCGCCCAGGGTCGCGAACAGTTGGCGCAGGCGCGTTCGCGCATCGTCGAGGAACAGCAGAAGCTCCTCGAGGTCGCGAAGCGCCCGGGAATGGACCAGCATCGCCCCATGCTGGACGAACGCCTCGCCGCCCTGGCGGCAGGCATCGCCGAGATCGATGACGGCATCGCGAAGATGGTGGTTCCGCCGGAGGAACCACCAGTGTCTCTGGAGGAACTGCCAGAGCTCAAGAAGAAGATGGTCGCCGCCGGGAAGCAAGCCATGGCCGAGGGCAAGGCGAAGATCGCCGAGGCCGAGCAGATGGCGCGCGACAACATGGCCCGGGCCAACGATAACGTGGCCAAGGCGCGCGAGCGCCTGGAAAAGGTGGATGATCCGCTGGCGCGCGCGAAGCTTGCGGAGCTTCCCGGCCAGCTGGACTACGACCGCCTGAAGGCCGAGGCCGTGAAGAACGCAGGAGGGCCGCCGAAGCCGATGGCCGATCCGGTCATGGCGTTGATGAAGGACGCCGGGACCGCAGTGAAGGAGGCATCCGCGAAGATTCCAGACTCCGCGCGGAAGGCAGCCGCCGACGATCCCGCAGGCGACGTGGCAAAGGCGATCAAGGCCGCCGACGAGGCGTCCGCCAAGGGACTTCCGGTCGACCTTCCGAAGCTCGAACGACAGTTGCGCGACGGCGACGCGCGCATCGCATCGCTCTACAAGCAGAATGCGCACATGATGCTGCCGGCGCAGGCGATGGACGTGGAAGCGAACGCGCGCGTGCGCGACACGGTCGCCCAGGCCAGAGCCAGCGGCACCAGCCTCGCCGGCTCCGATTTCACCGGCGTGGACCTGTCCGGGATGGACCTGCGCGGAATCGACCTGAAGGACGCCTTGCTCGAGGCCGCCGGTTTCTCCGATTGCGACCTGCGCGGCGCCCTGCTCGCTGGCGCCGTGCTGGCGCGTGCGCGGCTGGACGGCGCCAACCTTCAGGGGGCCGACCTCACCGGCGCCAACCTCGGCTTCGCCGACCTGTCAGGCGCGAACGTGACCGACGCGAAGCTCGCCACGGCGAACCTGGCCAACGCGACCCTGTCGGACGCTGACTTCACCGGCTCGGACCTGACCAAGGCGAGCCTGCTCGGCTGCAGGTTCTCCGGCGCAAACTTCACGCGCGCGACGGCGCCGGAGACCAACTTCATCAATGTCGACCTGAGCATGCGGGACGAGCCGCCGGAACTGGACGAAGAGCACCCGCCCACCGCCGATCTCGATCTCCGCGGTGCCATCTTCGTCGGCACCGACCTCCACAAGTCCAACTTCGTGAACTGCATCGTCGCCGGCAACGACTTCAGCGGCGCCAACCTCGCCGGCGCGGTGTTCCTCTCTACAAAAGGCGACGGTTGCCGCTTCAACGGCGCCGAAATGACCAATACGCGCTTCGTGCTGGACTGCAGCTTCGCCGACTGCGACTTCAGCGGCGCACGCATCGACAAGGTATGTCTACGCGGGATCCCGCTGGACAACGGCAAATTCGACGGCTGCTCCGCCGTGCAGGCCGACTTCACCGGCGCGACGTTGACCCGGGGCAGCTTCCGCAACGCACTGGCGCACGGCGCGCGCTTCACGAAGGCCGACCTGACACTGGCCGACCTGCGCGGCATCAACCTGCTCGACGGCATCCTGCAGAAGGCGGTGCTGAACGGCACGCGGCTGTCGGGCGCCAACCTTCACGGTGCCGACCTGCTGCGGATCACGGTGGACGCGGGCACCGACTTTTCCCGCGCCAACATGGGGCGCACGCTCACCGGCGCGGCGGAGAAGCGATGACCCGCGACGAACTGCTGGCGCTCGTCGATGGTGGCGAACCCGTGCGGGAGGTCGACCTCTCGGGAATCGATCTCTCCGGCGCCGATCTGGGCGGCTCGATCTTCGAGAGCGTGTCGCTGCGCGATGCGCTGATGACAGGGGCGAAGCTCGACGAGGCGACATTCATCGACGTCGATTTCTCGGGAGCGGAACTGGGCAAGTCCTCGCTCCACCTGACCTCGATGATCAATCCCGTGCTGGCAGGCGCCCGGCTCACCGACGCGATGCTGGTGAACGCCAAGTTCATCGATGCGGACCTGCGCGGCGCCGATCTGTCCGGGTCGAACCTCACCATCGCGGCGTTCATCAACCCGAAGCTTGCGGGTGCGAGCCTCGCGCGCTGCAACCTCGACCGCGCATCGATCCTGAACAGCGATGCGAGCGACCTGGACCTGAGCGGTGCGACGCTGTCGCAGACGGTACTGATGGAGACCAACCTGGTGACCGCGAAGGTCGACGGCACGCTCTGGCGCCGCGTGGTGCTGCTCAAGTCGGTGCTGGCGGGGATGAACCTCGCCGGCACGGACTTTTCCGAGGCGCAATGCATGGATGCCGATTTTTCCGGGGCGGACCTGCGCGGCAGCACGCTCACGCAGTGCAACTTCAAGGGGGCGCTGCTGGCCGGCACCCGCTTCGACCGGGCAAGGCTCGACAACGCGCTGTTCATGCAGGCGAAGGCGGCCGGCGCGAACTTCGACCGTGCGAGCCTGCGCCAGGCGATCTTCCTCGAGGCGGATCTCGCGCAGGCGAACTTCTCCGGCTGCGACCTCTGGCAGGCGCAGTTCACACGCGCGTTGTGCGCGGGGACCCGGTTCGCCGGATCCGATCTGACATACTGCGATTTCTCGCATGCGGATCTGAGTGGCGCCGACATGTCGGCGACGAAGCTTTTTCGCGCGAAGTTGCACCGCGCGAAGCAGGACAAGGCGAACTGGAATCAGTCGAACAAGGAAGACGCACTCGGTGACGACCCCGAACTGGCGAAAGCCGAGGACTGGAAGCCGCCGCAGTGAGCTGTGCTCGACCTGAACACACTCCATTGATGAGGGATGCACCATGGGCAATCTGGCTATCGATCTGACCCCGGCGTCGACGCTGCAGGAATGCGGCGACGTTGAACCCGGCGATGCCGGGCTGGTCGTTCGCACGCGCACCGGCGTGTGGCGGGCACGGCGCGCGTCGAGTTGCCTGCTCGAGCCCGTTCCCGGCGACCGCGTGCTGGTGGCGCATGACGACGGCGGCACGGTATACGTGCTCGCGATCCTTGCGCGCGACAGCAGCGTCGCGAGTTCGCTCGTGTTCCCCGGAGACACGCAGATCGTCGCCCCGTCGGGTCGCATCGGCGTGAGCGCCCGCGACGGCATCGAACTCGTCTCGCCCCAGTCGGTGGGCGTCGTTTCGAACATGTTGAACGTACAGGCGACCGCTGCCGCCGTCACGATCGAGCGCGCGGAGTACACCGGCACCTGGCTCAACACCTGTGTGCAGCGGATCAAGCTGGTGGCGACCTCGCTCGATGCGGTCATGGACCGCTGGACGCAGCAGGTCCGGCAATCCCTGCGCCGCGTCGAGGAACTCGAGCAGGTGAAGGCCGGACAGATCGACTACGCAGCGCGCGACACGCTGGCGCTTCACGGCAGCAACGCGATCGTCACCGCGAAGAAGCTGGTCAAGGTAGACAGCGAACAGATCCACATAGGGTAGTCGCGTCGCATCGTCGCAACTGCGGTCACACCAACCAGGGACTCCCATGTTCGCCAACACCAACCTCGGCGTGATGAACTTCGCCTTCCCGGACGTTTGCCTGACCCCCTCACCGGTCGGCCCGATACCGATTCCCTATCCGAACATCGCGGTGTCCGCCACCCACGTCCCGTCGGTGTTCAACGTGATCATCGGCGGCGGATTGGCGGAGAACCTGCTCACGGCCGGTACGCTGTCCAACGGCGACAACGCCGGGGTCGCCACCGGCGTCGCCTCAGGCATGGTGATGGGCCCTGACCGGGCCATGCTCGGTTCGGTCAAGACCCTGATCGGAGGCGCTCCCGCCACCCGGCTGACCACGATGAACATCCAGAATTCAACCAACGCGCCCGGGGCCTCGCTCACGCCGAGCCAGTTCAAGGTCCTGCTGCTGGGCTGATCCATTCGCGCTACGAAGAAGGCACTGCCGAAAATGGCCAACATCTGGATCACCGCCCTCGCCAAGGACCCGGCGAGCGTGCAGGCAGTCAACCAGCACCTGAAGCAGTACGGCCTCGGGGTCGGCGGCCATTTCTGGATCGACGACCTGGCCAAGTTCGCCTGGTTCGACGTGATCGAGGAGATGCTCAAGCACGACACCCGCGCCTGGGTGATCGTCGCGCCCGCGGCCGAGGCGGCGAAGCCGTCGGTGCGCTACGGGCTGGCCGCGCTGGCCTGCGCGGTGAATGCGCGCGCCGGCTTCGACATCCCGGTCGCCTGGATCGGCGACGACGATCCGTCCACGCTCCCCACGCCGCTGCGCGGCGCGGTGAAGATCGACGGCAAGACCGCCTCCTGGCAGGCCAAGGTGGTGGCGATGGCGCACCGGTCGAAGCGCCCGTCCGCGGCGCCCTACCGGATCAACCTGCACGCGCATACCCGCTTCGGCCAGTGGTTCGAGGTCGGCCCGGTGGACGGCACCTGGCCGGGCGCGATGTTCGGCGTGGCCGGCGCGGCGATCGATTTCCATGCGGTCGGCCCGAAGGGCGACCTGCCCGAGAAGACGGTGCTCGAGTTCCCGCAGAAGGACATGAAGATCGCGCTGGGCGAAGCCGAGTTCACCGCCTGGGCGGTGCAGAACCCGATCGGCCCGGACCAGTCCTACTTCGTCCGGGTACAGGGCTCGCCGACCTCGGTCCTGTTCGGGCAACTGGCGCAGGACGACGAGGCGGAAGCGTTCGTGCTGAAGCTGGACTGACGTCCAGCCGACATCCTTGGCCTTCCGGCCGGCGGCATCGCTGCCGCCCGTCGTCCTTTTTCGCAACACTGCGCGGCGAAGCGGACCTCGCACGAACAAAATTCTCTATTCGTGGAGGATATTAGCCGCTAGACTTAAGACGTCTTGTAATCATAGACTTTCAAGTCATTAGTTTGTAACCTTTTTTATCCGGCAGCCCCAGTGGCCCGATCGCCCGATGCCCCGTCGCACCCTGCTCGTCCTGGCCGCGGCGGCAACCCTTCTGCTGGTTGCCGGCTGCGGTTCCGTCAATTCCATGCTCGGTGGCAATTCCGAGAAGGAAGCCATGGCCGCGCTCGAATGGTCGTACGGCAAGGGCGCGATCCGGCTCGACATCCAGTCCGACCCGAAACTCAACAACTACCACGGGGCGCCGCACACGCTGGTGCTGGGCGTTGCACAGTTCGCGGAGCCCAACGGCTTCAACCTGCTGCTGGCCGATCCGGCGGCGGTCGCCCGGCTGCTGGAAAGCGGCCGCGGCGCGCCCGGTGTGCTGGCCTTCGAGCGCTTCGTGGTCGCGCCGGGTGGCACGCGTACGCTCACGCTCGACCGCGCGGAGAAGTCGCAGTACGTCGGCGTGGTCGCCGGCTACTTCGAGTTCGACCCGCTGCAGAACGGGCGGCTGTTCCGCATCCCGGTGTCGCTGACCAGCACGGGCACGGTGACGCGCACCCGTACCGCCGTACCCGGTTCACTGTCTATCCGGCTGGTGCTCGGCCCGCAGCGCCTGCTCGCGGCGGACACGGCCGCCGGCAAGCCGGGCGAGCCGCCGAAGCCGCCGCCGGACAAGCCCGCAGAGAAGAAGCCGGCGCCCAAGGGGCCACCGGGCAAGGCGCCAGCGGCGAAGCCGCCGCCCACGCAGCCTGCCGCAAAGGCGGATCCGAACACGGTGCCGGTCGACTTGACGACGGTGCGTCAAGCGGTCGACGGAGCCAGGACAGTGCGCCGGCTGGCGCAGTAAGGGGATAACGAGGCGTGGACAACAAACGGACGGTCTACTGGCAGCAGGGCATGTTCCTGCAGCCGCAGCACTTCCAGCTGACCCAGATGCACCAGCAGTTCCTGCTCAAGCCGGTGGTCGAGTCGGGGCTGCCGTACTTCTGGGGCATCGGCGAGCTCGAGGTCAATGCCGGCACGCTGCCGAGCAAGGTGTTCGAACTGGTGCGCGGATCGCTGCACTTCCGCGACGGCACCTACATCGAGTTCCCGGGCAACGCGCTGATCCAGCCGCGCTCGTTCGACGGCGCATGGACCGATGCGGACAAGCCGTTCACCATCCACGCCGGCCTGCGCAAGCTGAGCGAGGTCGAGCCCAACGTGACCGTGCTCAAGTCCCTCGGCGCGGTCGGCGACGTGGCCACGCGCTACGTGACCACCACCGACCCCGAGGAAGTGTCCGACCTGTACTCCGACGGGCCGGCGGCGCAGGTGAAGCGGCTGACCCACGTGGTGCGGCTGTTCTGGGAGGACGAGCTCGCCAACGCCGACAACTATGAGACGATCCCGATCGCGCGCCTGGAGCGCGACGGCGACACGATCCGCCTGTCCTCGCGCTTCATCCCGCCCTGCGTGGCCTCGGGCGGCTCCGACACGCTGCTGCGGCTGGTGAAGGAGATCCGCGACTCGATCGCCGGGCGCACCCGCCAGCTGGAGGAATTCAAGGCCCCGCGCGAGATGCAGAAGGCCGACTTCGACGCGAGCTACATGGTCTACCTGCTCGCGCTGCGCTCGCTCAACCGCTACGTGCCGCTGCTGTTCCACTACACCGAGACCCGCCAGGTGCACCCGTGGGTCATCTACGGCGCGCTGCGCCAGATGATCGGCGAGCTGTCCTCGTTCTCGGAGCGCTTCAACATGCTGGGCGAATCGGGCGAAGGCGAGTCGAACCTGCCGGCCTACGACCACCAGGACATCGGCCGCTGCATGGGCGCGGCGGCCTCGCTGGTCACCCAGATGCTCAACGAGATCACCATCGGACCCGAGCTCCTCGCCCACATGAAGCTGGTCGAGCCGGGCCAGTACGTGGCCGAGCTGTCCAAGGCCTTCTTCGGCCCGCGCAACCGCTACTACTTCGTGATGCGCACCGAGGGCGACCCGGACGCCGCGGTGCGCTCGTTCCTGGCCGAGGCGAAGATCGGCACCGTCGACCAGCTGCCGACGCTGATCAGCCGTGCGCTGCCCGGCATCGAGGCAATCCACCTGCCGGTGGCACCGCAGGGCCTGCCGCGGCGCGCCTACTCGATCTACTTCCGGATCGAGCAGGTCAGCGAGGAATGGTCCGAGGTCGAGCAGGACGGCAACCTCGCCGTCTACTGGTCCAGCGCACCCGACGACGTCAGCATCGACGTCGTGGTGCTGAGGAGGTAAGCCGTGCGCCTGGTCGACTGCTACATCGATGTCCTCGCCTACACGACGCTCTACCTGCGGCGGCCGGGCGACGACTACGACGCCTTCCGCACGCGGGTACTGACGCTGCTCGGCGACTCGAAGACCCGCGCGCTGTCGGCCGGGTTCACGCCGGACGAGTACCAGAACGCGCTGTTCGCGGTGGTCTCCTGGATCGACGAGGCGGTGATGACCGTGCCCGACTGGCCCGGCACCGCGCGCTGGCGCAAGGAACTGCTGCAGCAGTCCTACTTCGCGACCGGGCGTGCCGGCATCGAGTTCTTCACCCGGCTCGAACAGCTGGTCGCGCACCAGCAGTCGGTGCGCGAGGTCTACTACTTCTGCCTGATGCTCGGCTTCAAGGGCAAGTACGTGACCCGCGCGCAGGAACGCGCGCTCGACGAGATCAAGGCCTACCACGTGGCGATGCTGGTGCGCGACGCACCGACGATCGCCGTCGACGAGAACGCGCTGCTGTTCCCCGAGGCCTACTCGACGCCCTCACCGGCACGGCGCGAGAAGTCCGGAAACGGCCTGCCGACCGCCACGCTGGTGGTGATGCTGGCGCCGGTCGCGGTGCTGGTGCTGCTCTACCTCAGCTACCAGCTGGTCATCGGCAACATGGCGCGCGGCTTCGTGTCGCTGCTGGGCTGACCCATGGGCAAGAAGATACTCAAGGCCCTGCTGACCATCCTGTTCGTCGTCGCCGCGGCGCTCGCCTGCTGGGGACTGACGCTCTACAACCGCTGGGATGCCTGGGTCGGCATCGCGCTGTTCGTCGCCATCCTCGCGCTGGTGTTCGGCTTCAACTTCATCAAGCGGGTGGCCTACCGCACCCGGCAACGGCTGCACGACGCCGCCGAGCGGCGCAAGGGCAAGCCCGCCGCCAGGGCCGCGGCGGCCGTGGACATACGCTCGCAGTGGAAGGAGGCGATGGCCACGCTGAAGCGCTCCAGCCTGAGCAAGCGTGGCAACCCGGTCTACGTCCTGCCCTGGTACATGGTCATCGGGCGCGAAGGATCGGGCAAGACCACCGCGCTCACCCGGGCGCGGCTGACCTCGCCGATCAAGGAGGTGCGCCAGTCGATGCTGGTGCCGTCCACCCCCGGCATCGACTGGTGGTACTTCGACCGCTCGGTGATGATCGACACCTCGGGCCGGTACGTCGCGGCAGAGGGCCCGGGCGATGCGCGCAGCGAGTGGACGCGCATGCTCGGCCTGCTGGCGAAGACGCGGCGCAAGGAGCCGCTGAACGGCGTGGTGGTCACGGTCGCCGCCGACCTGCTGCTGTTCGGGACGCCGGACACGCTGGCCGAGGAAGGCCGGCTGATGCGCAACCGCATCGACGACCTGATGCGCGTGCTCGACACCAAGTTCCCGATCTACCTGGTGGTGACCAAGTGCGATTCGCTGTACGGCCTCGACGAGTGGGCGAACCGCCTGCCGCCGAAGACGCTCGACCAGCCGCTGGGCTACTGCGGCGGCGCCGAGGGCACGACCACGGCGGAGTTCCTCGACCAGGCGTTCAACAGCGTGCTCGAGCGGCTGCGCGACCTGCGCCTCGCGCTGTCGCAGCGCTTCCCGACGGTGCCGGCGGGCCTGCTGCTGCTGCCCAACGAGTTCGAGCGCCTGCGGCCCGGGCTGGAGAAGTTCTTCGCCGGCGCCTTCGGCGAGAACCCCTACCTCGAGACGCCGCTGCTGCGCGGCATGTTCTTCTGCAGCGGCCTGCAGCGCGGCGGTGCATCGTCCTATGTGCTGAAGGATTCCGGCCTGCCGGAAGAGACGACGATGCTCTCGGGCAGCGCGAACGGCCTGTTCCTGCATGACCTGTTCGACAAGGTGATCCCGGCCGACCGCAACCTGCACCGGCCGCTCGGGCGCTTCAGCCGTTGGGAGCGCATCACGCGCAGCCTGGGCTACACCGGCTGGCTGCTGGCGGCGCTCGCGGTCGCGATCGGGCTGACGCTGTCGTTCTACCACAACGTCGACACGCTGCAGCAGGTGCATGCCGACTATCCGGCGGCCGGCAAGATGAGCGGGCAGACCGCAGCCGACCTGGAGACGCTGCGCCGCCAGTACCGGGTGATCCGCGACCTGCAGGCGCGCAACGCCGAGTGGGAGACGCGCCACGTATGGCTCGGCGACGACGTGGCCGGGCTGGAGGCGTCGCTGCGCGCCCGCTTCGTGGCCGACTTCCGCAAGGCGGTGCTCAACCGGATGGACCAGCAGCTCGCGCTCAACCTCGCGCGGCTCGCCGATACCCGCGGCGAGGCGGGGCGCACGGCCTTCATCCAGTTCGTCGTACGCCGGCTGAACCTGCTGCAGGCCAGGCTCGACGATGCCGGCCTGGCCGCGCTGGCGGCGATGCCCCCGTCCTCGCCCGACGGCACCGCGGTGCTGCGGCTGGCCTCGATGGCCGGGGCCGACGACCTGTCGCCGGCCACCGCGAAGGCCTTCGACGAGCTCTATGTCGCCTACCTCGCGTGGAGCAGCGACCTCGCCGCGCTCGGCAACGAACGCGACGCGCTGCAGAAGTGGCTGCGCCAGCTCGCCCTGAGCAGCGAGAACCTGAACTGGATGGTGGCCTGGGCCAACGAGCAGGCCGGGCTCGCGCCGGTGCGGCTGAACGACTTCTGGCCCGGCGAGGCACCCGCGCAGCCGGCGCCGATGGTCGAGGCCGCGTTCACCGCGAAGGGGCTGGAGGCGATCGACGGCTTCTTCCGCGAACTGGACGCCGCGGCCGCCGAGCCGCGCACGATGGAGGCGCGGCGCAAGCAGTTCCAGGCGTGGTACCGCGAGCAGCGCTTCGCCGCCTGGCGCCTGTTCGCAGCCAACTTCGACCTCGGCCGCGAGATGCAGAACGGCGAGGCACAGTGGCGCGCGCTGGTGCCGGCCATGGCCACGCTGCGCTCGCCGCACTTCCAGATGCTGGAACGCATCGCGCGCGAATTCGACGGCCCCGCGTTCGAGGTCGATGCGCCCGACTGGGTGCGCGTCGCGCGGCAGCTGGTCGCGATCAGGCCGACCGGGCGCAAGGACGGGCTGCTCGACGCAGCGACGCGCGCCACCGGCGTGATCAACACCGCCGGCAAGCAGATCATCGACAGCGCGATCAGCGCCGGCGTGCCGCGCGGCAAGGCGGTGTTCACCAACTACATCGAGGCCGCCAAGGCCTACGAGACCCTGTACGCACAGTTCGGCACCATCGCCAGCGAGGCGCTCGACGGCCCGGGCAAGGCGCAGAAGCTTTCTGCCGACTTCCACCTGTTCTCCGTCGACCCGGCAGTCAAGGAGTCGGCGCTGCACACCGCCTATGCAAGCCTGGAGAAGCTGAAGGCGATGATGGGCGGCGTGAAGCCGGACAACCAGCCCGCCTGGGACCTCGCCACCGGCCCGCTCAACTTCATCCTCGCCTACGTCGAGGAAGCCAGCGCCTGCATGCTGCAGAGCGCATGGGACGCCAACGTGTTCTTCCCGACCCAGGGTGCCAGTTCCGACGCCGACCTGTCCGAGCAGCTCTACGGCGCGAAGGGCAGCGTCTGGACCTTCGCCAACGACACCGCGCGCCCGTTCCTGCAGCGCACCGCCACCCGCTATGCCCCGGTCCAGACGCGCGGCATCCAGCTCGCCTTCACCCCCGAATTCCTCGCCTTCGTCAACGACGCCAACGCACAGCGCGTGGCGCAGGCCGAGGCGCTGCGCCAGGCCGAGGCGGACCAGAAGCGCCAGCAGCTTGTGCAGCAGCGCCAGCAGCTCGACCGGCAGCGCAAGCAGGTGGACAAGCAGAAGCGCGAACAGGCGCTGGAACGGCGCCAGCAGGACGTGCAGAAGCAGTTGCGCGGGCTGGAGCAGGCAGCTGCGGAATCGAAGATGGCGATGGAACTGCTGCGTGCCGCAGTGTATCCGGTGACGATCAGCGCGCTGCCCACCGGCGTCAATCCGGAGGCGAAGGCAAGGCCGTTCCAGACCACGCTCACCGTGCAGTGCGCGCCGAACCCGACGGTGCTGAACAACTTCAACTTCCCGCTGAACATGACGCTCAACTGGTCGGCGGCGACCTGCGGCGACACCACGCTGCAGGTGAAGGTCGAGGACGTGACGCTGGAGCGCCGCTACCCCGGTGCCCAGGGCTTCTCGCGCTTCGTCCAGGACTTCTTCTCCGGCGAGCGGGTGTTCTCCGCCGCCGAGTTCCCGGCGCAGCAGGCACGCCTGGCCGCGCTGGGCATCACCGCGATCGGCGTGCGCTACACCTTCGCCGGCCAGGAAGCGGTCCTGCGCAACGCCGAGCAGCAGGCGGCGTTCTCCCAGCTGGACACCCAGCGACAGAAGGAACGCCAGCGCCTCGAGGCGCTGCGCGAGCGCGTCGAACTCGAGATCCAGGAAGAGAAGCGCAACGACCTCGCGGTGAAGTCGACCGAGATCAGCGAAGACCGTAACGACGTCAGCCGCCGGATCGAGGAACTGTCGGCGCCGGCGATGATGTCCGAGCCGTCCGTTCCGCGGAAGATCGTCGCCTGCTGGGAAGCGCCGGTACGGCGCAGCCCGCTGGTCGGTCAGCCAACTGCCGCGGCGATGCAGCGTACGGCAATTCAGCGGGCAGCGCAGCCTGCGCCGGTTGCCGTCGTCGTGCCTGCCGTGGCGCGCGAGCGCCCGGCCGCGCAACAGCCGGCCACGCCGGTACCGGGCACGCCCGACGGCCAGGCATACTGGGTGCAGGTCGGACTGTTCCGCGAAGACGTCGTGGATGCCCTGCTCAAGCGCCTGCAGGCGGCGCAGATCGAGGTGCGCGTATCCACGGTGACGCTGCGCGACGGATCTACCTACCAGCAGGTCCGCAACGGCCCGCATGCGGACATCGAGAGCGCGCGACGGACGGCCGATCGCGTGGACGAAGTACTCCGGCTGAAGTCGCTGATCATGAAGCGACCGCTGGCGGGCGGCTGAGCACCCGGGCCGGTCGCCTTTGCTGGGCGACCGGCACGAGCGACTGCAGGCCGGGCTAAAGATAGGCCCGGCGCGCTCGTTAATGAGTGCACCATGCGCCTCCCTTCGAACACGCCCGCCCCCTCGCGCACCGGTTTCCGGTGGCTGCGCGCCGCGACAACCGTCGCCGCGGCCGCCTCGCTGCTGCTCGCGGCCGGCTGCAGCACCACGCCCACGGAACTGGCCAACCGGGTGCTGCCCTCGAGCCCGCTGCTGCCGGACTACTCGCTGCCGATCTCGCGGTCGCTGAGCATCCCGCTCGAATCCGCGGTGGCCGCGGCGCTGGTCTACTGGTTCGTCGATCCGCTCGGGCCGAACTGGGAAGTCGCGGAGCGCCGGATGTCGCCGACGCTGGTCCACCTTTCGCTGCGCAAGAAGCGCATCGCCACCGGCGGCGATGGCGAGCCGCCGCAGATCGTGCGCCGGCGTGCGACCGAGCTGGCGATCCAGGCAGGCGTCCGCGGCTACCAGATCCTCGAGTACAGCGAATCGACCGAGTCGGAAACCATCGGTACCCGGCGCGTGACGACGGCGCTGGTGAAGCTCACCGACGCAGGGCCGGTACGCATCCAGTGACCGTGGCGGTCAGCGCCGGCGCACGATGCCGAGGATGGCCGACGAGTCGAGCCTTTCGCCGCCGGCCTTCTGCAGCGCACTGAACGTCTGGGTGGCGATCGCCACGCCCGGCAAGGCGATGCCGGCGCGGCGCGCTGCATCGAGCACGATGCGCAGGTCCTTCCAGTGCAGCCTGGACTCGACGCCCGCCTTCGTGTCCCCGGTGGCCATCTTCGGACCCATCACTTCGAGCATGCGGCTGGCGGTGGTGCCGCTGCGCAACGAATCGAGCAACGCCTGCGGATCGATGCCGTGCGCCTCGGCAAGGCAGAACGCCTCGGCCATGCCCTGCAGCGTCACGCAGATCGCGAGCTGGTTGGCCGCCTTGGCCACCTGCCCGGCGCCACAGTCGCCGACATGGACCAGGGTGCGGCCCACGGCCTGGAGCAGCGGCCGTGCCCGCTCGAACGCGTCGGCGTCGCCGCCGGCCATGATCGACAGCGAACCGGCGATCGCACCTGCCTCGCCGCCGGACACCGGCGCATCGAGCATCTGCACCGACTGCGCGGCCAGCCGGGCGGCGCAGGCGCGCGCGGTCGACGGCGAGATCGTGCTGTGGTCGATAACCAGCGAGCCGGGCGCCAGGCCCTCGGCGGCACCGCCAGGCCCGAACAGCACCTGTTCGACATCCGCATCGGCGGTGACCACCGTGACCACCGCGTCGCACCGCGCCGCGAGCTGCGCGGGCGAGGCGCAGGCGGTGGCGCCCTCGGCGACCAGCGGTGCCGTGGCGGCCGCGCGCCGCGCGAACACCGACACCTGGAAGCCGGCACGCAGCAGGTTGGCGGCCATCGGCCGTCCCATCACGCCCAGGCCGATGACGCCGACCCTCATGGCGCTCGTTGCGCTCATTGCTTCTTCCCGTGGTAGGCGGTGTCGGGCTGCGCCGGCCAGCCGAGTTCGATGGCCTTGCGCAGTTCGCCCAGCGTGGCGAATCCCTGCCGCGGCAGCGCGTCGTAGACGATGGCCTGGCGGCGGTTCACTTCCTTCGCCACGCCGGCGATCGCATGCAGCGCCCAGCCCTCCAGCGGCATGTCGTCGCGCAGTTCGGGCGGCTTGCGCTCGTCGCTGCGCCAGCTGCCGCGCAGCGCCGTGTTGTTCGAGGCCTTCGCATCGGCACGCGACCGGCTGACCAGCAGCAGGTCGAACTCGATCGCATCGCCCTTGCGCACGACCTTGCCGGTGAGCTGCCACGGCGGCAGGAAGGTGCCGGCCGCGCTCGGGGTCTCGATCGACAGCGCCTGGACGTCGTCCTTGACGCTGATGCTGCGCTCGCGCCGCACCGACTGCGGCCCGTCCGGCACGCCCCGTTCCAGCAGCCGCAGCGTGAGGTTGAGCAGCAGCGTGGGACCGTCCACCGCCGGCATCAGCGCGCCCTTGCGCGCCAGCACCATGTCGCGGGTGAGCAGCGCCTTCTGGCCGATGATCAGCACGGTGCCAGACTGCGGCCCCGCCTTGCGCTGCTCGTCCAGCACCAGCCGGATGTCGTTGCCGGGCGTGCGTTCGAACATCCAGCGCGACCTGAAGCCGGCCGTGGGCTCCGAGGCATCCAGGGTGATGTAGTTGCCGCGGTACCAGGCCGCTCCCGGCTTCTTCGCCGCGGCGGCACGGTCGGCTGCGGTCGGTGCGGTCGACGCTCCCGGAGCCGCCGGCGTGCCCGGTGCGTTCGCCGGCCTCGCGGGCGACGGCCCCTGGCCCTGCGCCGATGCGGCGGCGCTGCACAGCAACGGCACGGCCAGTGCCGCGAGGCGCAGCAGCCCGGCGAACCCGCAGCAGCGGCGCGTCCCGGCCGCGATCATCGCGCCTCCCCGGCCATGCGCTCCAGCACCTTCACCAGGGCGGCGGAATCGAGGCCGGCGTCGCCGGCGCCCACCAGCGCGTTCATGTGCTGTGCGACCAGCGCAGACCCGGGCAGGTCGAGCCCCAGCCGATGCGCCTCGTCCACCACCACGCCCAGCGCGTCGGCGGCCACGCCCGCCTCCAGCCCGGGCATGAATTCACGCGACAGCATGCGTGCACCATGGACGTCGAGCACGTGGCTCGCGGCGAAGCCGCCAGCCAGCGCGGCGCGCACCCGTGCCGCATCCGCACCCAGCCGGCGCGCCAGCGTCATCGCCTCGGCCACCGCCTCGATCGTGAGCGACTCGACGATCCGGTGGCAGCAGCCGACGACCCGCCCGGCGCCGATCGCGCCGACATGGCGCAGGTCCGTGCCGAAGGGCGCAAGCACCGGCCGAGCCCGATCGAACGCGGCCGGGCTGCCGCCCGCGCGCAGCGCACCTTCGCCCACTGCTGCCACGTCGACCATGTCGATGCCCGGCACGGCCAGGCGCGCGGCCACCGCCTGCACGTCGCCAGGCGCCAGGGTGCCCATGTCCACCAGGAGCGAAGCCGCCCCGGCAGCCCCTGCGCCTTGCGCGCCGGAGCGCGGCACGGCCCCGGGGACGGCTTCCAGGCCCTCCGGCCCGGCCAGCAGTGCCTCCGCGTCCGCAGGCGTTCCCAGCACGGTAAACAGCACGTCGCAGGAAGCGGCAAGCGCGGTCGGCGTCGCGCACCAGCGCGCCCTGGCGGCGAGCGCCGGCTCGAAGGCCTCGCGCGCCGCTGCATGAACGCATGCCGTGGCGCCCGCCCCGGCCAGCAGGCGCCAGATGCCGGCGGCGGTCGCGGTGCAGCGCGCACCCTCGCCCGCGAACAGTCCGATGCGCAACGTACCGGCTGCCACGGTCACTTGTTCTTCTTCTTTTTCTTGCGATCCTTCGATCCCGACTTGTCCTTGCCGCCGGAAGTCCCGTAGCCCACGTCGCGCACTTCGGTGTTCATCTTGACGTCGTTGCGGCGCTGGGTGGCGATCAGCTTGCCGGTCTCGAAGTAGTCGCCGGCCACCGCGAGCTCGGCGGCCCGGTCGAACTCGGGCGACCATTCGCCGAGCGAATAGCCGAACCAGGGCACCTGCGGGCGCAGCGGCGGCAGCCCGAGTTCCTCCCAGATCTTCTTCGCGTTCTCCATGAACTCGCGCTTGGGCAGCGAGATCGGCGGGAACTTCTCCTTCAGCGTGGCATCGATCAGCACCGAGGCATCGGTGCCGCCGTTGCGCTTGCTGCGCGGGCCGTGGCCCTGATCGCGGTGAGCGAGGATCTCGATGTCCAGCGCCGGGTTCGCGCGGTAGGACATCGCCCAGAGCAGCGCATCGGCATTGTTCGGGTCGATGTCCTCGTTGACCGCGATCACGTACTTCCCGGCGGCCCGGTGCAGCGAAGCCGCGCCGTACATCGCGCGCCAGATCTCGTTGCGCGGCGTGTTCGAGTCCATGATCAGCGCGACCACCTTGCGCAGGTTGGTCAGCGGCTCGTGCATGACCACCTTCTTCACGCCCTGGATGCCGAGCACGTTCTTCAGGTGGTTGTGGAACAGCGGCTCCATCGCCACGCGCTTGATCAGGCTCGATTCGCTCGGCGTCACCTGCGAGATGATCGAGGTGAGGATCGCCTTCTTCTTGCGCGTGATGCAGGTCACGTCCATGAACGCATTGAATTCCTGCAGGTTCACATGGCCGTGCGATTCGCCGAACGGCGCCTCGGGCTCCAGCCATTCGGTGTTGATGAAGCCCTCGATCACCACCTCGGCCTCGGCCGGCACCAGCAGGTCGACCGTCTTCGCGCGCACCACGTTGACCGGCGCGCCGACCAGGCCACCGGCGACATGGAATTCGTCGACCGTCTCGGGCAGCTTCTGCACCGAGGTGAAGGTGATGCAGGGCGGGGCGCCCAGCACCACCGCGGCGGGCAGGCGCTCGCCGCGTGCCTTCGCCTTCTCCCAATGGATGAAGATGCCCGGCCGCAGTTCCAGCGACGGGTTCATGCCGAGCCGCCGCTGGCCCTTCACCTGGCCGCGGTAGTTGCCCATGTTCTGCACGCCGGTCTCGGGGTCCTTCGTGATGTACTGCGACAGCGTGGTGTAGGGTGCGTTGTCCCAGCCCGGGGTCGAGATCGGCACCGGGATCGCGTCCAGCCCCATGCCCGGCTTCTCGAGGTCGTCGCCCATGATCACGATCTCGTGGCACGGCGCGTCCTTGACGATGCGCGGCGGGATAGGGTTGGCCGCCGCCTTGTTCCAGGTGGCGTCGATCTGGTCGAGCTCGCAGCCGATGCCGATGCGGTAGATCTCGCGGTTGGCGGCGAGCGCACCCACTACCACCGGGATGTCGTACTTTCGGCCCTTGGTGTCGACGACGTTGTTGAAAAGGAACGCCTTGCGGTCCTTCTCTTCGATGCCGCCGCGGAACTGCCAGCGCACCAGCGGGTGCATCTCGGTGTCCTTGTTGATCGGACGGTCCACCGTCACCAGCAGGCCGGCGGCGTCGAGCGCGGCGATGTGGTCGTGCAGGTCGGGGTAGGTGCGCGGCAATCCGACAGGCCGGGCAGCCCCGGCGCCCTTCGACGTCGCCCGCCCGCGGGCCGGCGCCTTCGCCGCCGGGGACGCCGCCGCCCGGGGAGCAGGCTTCTTCTTCGTGGACGCCGCCCTGCCGCTGCTCTTGCTCACTGCCATGTGCATGCACCTCCCTGGTTGATCCCTCTTTTATACCAAGTTCGGCCGCCCCTCGCGCTCCGCCAGGGTACGCCCCCCGCCGGCGCGCCGGAACGCGGCGTCCAGGGCCGTCGCCGCGCGCCTGAACTCCAGCCTGGCGATGTCCTCGCTCAGGCGCGCATGGTCGGACGGATCCATCCGCTGGCGCAGCCCCGGCGACAGCTCTTCGAAGACATCGAGCGCCGCCATGTCGTGCTGGCGCAGCAGCGCGGCCAGCCGGTACACCGCCTCGGGATGGAAGTCGGCCGCCGCTTGGTCCGGCGGCCCCTGTACGGTGGCCAGCGCCGCGCGTTCCAGCGGCGCGACCGCCTGCTTCAGCCGGTCGATCGCCTCCGCCAGCCGCGCCATCCGATCGACCACCGATGGCAGGTCCTGGCGCCGGCATGCGGCCTCGGCCTCCGCGGCGAGGGCATGGATGCCGTTCGCGCCGAGCGTCCCCGCTGAGCCCTTCAGCCGGTGCATGCGCATCGCGCATTGCGCGAAGCCGTCGGCATCGGCGTTGCCGGCGGGAATCGACACGTCGACCGGTTCGCGCACCCAGCGCAGCAGCATCCGGCGGAACAGGTTCGGGTCGTTACCCATGCGGCGGCGCGCATCGGCGCTGTCGATGCCTTCGACGTCTGGCCAGGGCGCTGCCTCGACCGGCTGCGGCGGGCTGGCGCCGCCCGCCCCGGCTGCCTCGGCTGGCAGAACCGGCGGCGGATTGCGCAGGTGGCTGCGGATGCAGGCAACCGCGTCGGCCGCATCGAACGGCTTGCTGATGAGGCCGTCCATGCCTGCCGCCTCCGCGCGCTGGCGCTCGCTGGTGAGCGCGCCGGCGGTCAGGGCGATGATTGGCAGCGCAGCCAGCCCCAGTTCGCTGCGGATGCGCCGGGTCGCCTCGTGCCCGTCCAGGACCGGCATCTGCACGTCCATCAGCACCACGTCGTAGGCGGCCGGCAGCGCGCGCAGCACGTCGAGCGCCTCCTGCCCGTTGCGCGCGACGTCCACGTGCGCGCCCTCGAGCTCGAACACCCGCCTGGCCACCTCCAGGTTCATCTCGCTGTCGTCGACCACCAGGACGCGCAGCGCCTGCAGGCTGCGCGAGCCCGACGGCGGCGCATCCGCCAGCGCCGGCAGTCGCGACGCATCCGACAACGCGAGCGTCACCTGCAAGTGGAACACGCTGCCGGTACCCGGCGTGCTATCGACGCCGATGCTGCCGTCCATCAGCCGCACCAGCCGCCGCACGATCGACAGGCCCAGTCCGGTGCCGCCGAAGCGCCGCGTGGTCGAGGCGTCGGCCTGCGAGAACGGCGCGAAGATCAGTGCCTGCTGCTCCGGCGCGATGCCGATGCCGGTGTCGCGCACTTCGAAGCGCAGGGTCGACGTGGCCGACCCGCCCTCGCCGGGCACTGCGCGCACGACCAGGTCCACCCTGCCCTGCTCGGTGAACTTGATCGCGTTGGCGAGCAGGTTGCACAGGACCTGGTTGAGCCGCAGCGGGTCGCCCTCGAGCACCTCGGGCAGGTCGGGTGCCATGTACACGCCGAGCGCGAGGCCCTTGGCGTCGGCCTGCACGCGGGCGATGGCGACCGCCTCGTCGACC
This sequence comes from Betaproteobacteria bacterium, assembly GCA_021298815.1. GTDB lineage: Bacteria > Pseudomonadota > Gammaproteobacteria > Burkholderiales > CAIKXV01 > CAIKXV01. Next base: position 55,361 of record JAJTHE010000049.1, read on the forward strand.
AGGGTAGCCAGCCGGAACGGCCGGCGCTCCAGGTCGAGCTCGCCCGCCTCGATCTTCGACAGGTCGAGCACGTCGTTGATCACGCCCAGCAGCGAGTTGCTGGACAGGCGGATCTTGTCGAGCAGGTCGGCCTGCGCAGGGTCGAGCGCCGTCCTTCCGAGCAGGTAGGACAGGCCGATCACCGCATGGATCGGCGTGCGTATCTCGTGGCTCATGTTGGCGAGGAACCGGCTCTTCGCCTCGCTCGCCTGCTCGGCCTGCTGCGTCCGCGCCTCGAGCACTGCATTGAGCGCCTGCAGTTGCGCCTGCGCCTGCTTGAGGTCGGTGACGTCGAACACCAGGGTGTAGAAGCCGGCCACCTCGCCGTTCTGCACGTCTGGCAGGTAGCGCGCCAGCGCATGGCGCTCGCCGCTTCCGTCGGCACGCGGCAGGGTACGCTCGAAGATCTGCTCTTCTCCGCGCAGGGCCGCTTCGGTCAGTGGCAGGCTCTCGTCGAACAGTTCCGCGCCCAGCAATTCATGCATGTGCATGCCCGGCATGGACTCCAGCGGGATGCCGAACCATTCCTCGAACGCCCGGTTGGCGAATCGGCAGGTGAGCCGCCGGTCCCAGTAGCCGATCACCGACGGGACCGCATCGAGGATCCGCTGCAGGTCGTGGCGGGCGGCCGCAAGGGAAGCCTCGCTCGTGGTCAGGCGCACATTGGTGGCCTTCTGCGCGGCATCGCGTTCGCGAAGCGACTGGATCATGGTGTCGAATGTCCGGGACAGCTCTCCGAACTCGTCGTTCGACTGGTAGCCCGTGCGTGCATGGAGGTCGCCGGACTCCACCGCGGCAGCGATGCGCTGCAGGCGATCCAGCGGCCGCAGCACGCGGCGCCACACGACGAAGGCAAACACGCCGACCAGCATGACGAAGGTCGCCTGGTTCGCGAGCGTGATGCGGCGCTGCACGGCCTCGCGCTCGCTGCGGATGTCGCTCAGCCGCTCCTCGAGGTCGAAGGCCGCGTCGCTGATGCGCCGCGTCTCGGCGATCACGTTGTGGGACAGCATCTCGAGGCGGGGCTGGATGCGTGCCCGGTCCCGTTCCGCCACGGTCGCCTCGATCGCGGCGAACAGGTCGGGCAGGCTGTCGGCGACGCGCAGCATCACGTTGATGTCTTCGCTCAAGGCATCGGACTGCCCCTGCAGCCGCTGCAACGTACCGGTGACCTCGCCATGGACGGCGCGCCATTGCCGACCCGCACGCGGGGTGGCGTTGAGCAGGTAGTCCTGGGTCAGCACGAGCAGGCTCGCCGCGTCGCGCGAGACGCGGCCGAGTTCGAGCTGGAACTGGTCCAGCCTTTCGTCCTGCCCGAGGCGAACCTCGAACACGACCATGCGCACCGAAACGACGGCGAGCGCGATGGCGATGCCCCAGAGCAGCAGGTGGCGGATGTACATCAGCGCCTACCTGACCAGGCGCACCGCACGCGCATCGAGCTGGCGCAATGGCTCGGCACGGACGAGGTCGAGGAAATCCGGCGCACTGGAACCGGGCGGCAGCAGCTTCTCGCGCATTGCCCAGCGCACCTGGGCCTCGAGCTGGGCGATCAGCGGCTGTGCCAGCTGGAGACGGTACTCGAACGAATCCCAGGTGCGCTCCACCTCGTGCGGTTCCACCTTCAGGATGCCTGCCGCCAGCTGGCGGGCCTGGGCCGGGTTGCGCCGGATCAGTTCGTTGGCGCGCTCGACCGCCCGCAGCAGCTTCAGCACGTCCGCGTCGGACACCCCGGACGATGCGGGGGCGCTGACCAGGTTGAAGTTCACCGCGAAGAACGCAGGCCCGGGCACGATCCGGGCGTTCGAGCCGAGACGACGCTGCGCATGGTAGGCGAGGGCTCCGAAGATGCCGGCACCGTCGATATCCCCGTTCACCAGTGCATCGACGATCCGGGTCGACTCCATCTGCACGAGGATCACGTCGGCGGTGGTCAGTCCATGGAAGAGCAGGAAGGTGTCGACGAAGAAGTGGCCACCCGATCCACGCGGCGCGGCGATCCGCTTGCCGCGCAGGTCGGCGGGCTTCTCGATGCCCCGGTCGGCGCGCACCATCATGCCGTTGGTGCCGAACGACCGGGAGATGGTCGCGACGATGCCGAAGTCCCTGCGCTTCATGCTCGCGAACATGATCGGTGCATCGGCCACGGTCGCGAAATGCGCTTCTCCGGACAGCACGCGCTCGAGGTTCACGCGCCCCACCGGCGACCGCATCACGCGCAGGGCGAGGCCTTCCGCCGCGAAGTAGTTCAGCTTCTCCGCGATCAGCAGGGGCAGCGTGTAGGGACTTTCCGCCACCGCGAGCGTGAGCGGGCCGGCCCCGGCGCCAGGCGGGACCTGCGCGCGCACGGATGCGGATGCAGGCAGCGCCGCGAGCATCGTGCCGGCCGCCAGCAACCGGCGCCGCGTCCTGCCGGCACTCACTGGACCAGCCGCACGGCGCGCGGATCCACCTGCCGCAGCGGGCCGGGGCGCAGCAGGTCGAGGAAATCGGGCATCGACGTGGCCGCGGGCACCAGCTGTTCGCGCGTCGCCCAGCGGAACTGGCTTTCCAGCACGTGTACCAGCGCCTGCCCCAGGTGCAGTCGGAATTCGTAATGCCCCCAGGTGCCTGCCAGGACCGAACGGTCGACCTTCAAGGCATCGGCCACCATCGTGATCGACCGGTCGGGGTTCTTGCGTATGAATTCCTCCGCGCGGCGCAGCGCGCGCAGCAGCTTGACGTCGTCGTCTCCATGGACGCTCGCCGACCGCGGGCCGCCGACCATGTTGAAGATCACGCTGAAGTAGCGCACCGGCGGCAGGGCGACGCCGCGCCCGCCGAGGTCGCGCAACAGGTCGTGCATCTGGGTGCCGAACACCGAGACCGCATCGATCTCGCCGCGCACGATCGGACCATTGAGGTCGGCCGGGTCGAGCCAGGACAGGGACGCGTCGGCGGCACTGAAGCCGTTGTAGGTGAGTACGGTGCTCAGGAAGTAATGGCTGCTGGTCCCCTTGATCGCGCCGATCCGCTTGCGCTTCAGGTCGGCCACGCTGCGGATGCCGCGATCGTGGCGCACGACGATCCGGTTCTCCATGCTCGAGGTGGTCAGGCTGGCGAGGATCGAGAACCTGGGGTCCTTCAGGCTGGCAAACATCAGCGGCGTATCCGCCGAGGTCGCGAACTGCGCCTGCCCGGACAGCAGCTTCTCCATGCAGGTCCGCCCGACCTTGCAGCGGTCCAGCCGCACGTCCAGGCCTTCGGCCGCGAAATAGCCGTTCGCGTCCGCGACGTAGACCGGCGCGGCGAAGGTGTTCTCGAGCACCGCGATGACCGTCGGCGCGTGCGATGCCGCGGCCACCGGCATGCCGGCAGCCAGCAGGACGGCGGCGATGTACGCCCGGACGCGCACAGGGAATGGACGGCCTGGCTCGACGGTACGCGCCGGTCGCGGGAGTCTTGCAGTCATCGAGGATTCCAGGGATGGGCGGTGCTGGAGCGGGGCGCTCGCCCGATATGGTGACATCTCGGCCATCGGGGCGGGATCTTGAGGCCGGACGGCCGCATCCGTCGCGCCCGTGCGGGACCGGTCAATCCGCGCGGATGCCGGCCGCCTTCACCACCTGCGCCCAGCGCGCGATCTCGGTGCTGATCTGCGCGGCGAACTGCGCCGGCGTGCTGCCGACAGGCTCGGCCCCTTCGGTCGCCAGAAGGGTCTTCATCTCGGCGCTATTCACGGCCCTGGCCGCTTCCGCGTGCACGCGGTCGATCACCGGCCGCGGCGTGCGCGACGGGGCGAGCAGCCCGGTCCACGAAGAATACTCGAAGCCGGCCACGCCCGACTCGGCGACGGTCGGAAGCTCGGGCAGCACCGCGGCACGGCGCGTCCAGGTGGTGGCGAGCGCGCGCAGGCGCCCGGCACGCACCTGCGGCAGCGCGGTCGAGATGGTGGCCATGTTCACCTGGACCTCGTTGGCGAGCAGCGCCTGCACCGACGGCGCACCGCCCTTGTACGGCACATGGACCATGCGCGTACCGGTCAGGTGCATGAACAGTTCCATCGACATGTGGGTGCCGGTGGCCGCGCCGCTGGTACCGTAATTGAGCACGCCAGGCTTCGCGCGCGCCAGGGCGACCAGGTCCTGCACGCTCTTCGCAGGCAGCGACGGATGCACGACCAGCAGGTTCGGGAACGCCGACAGCACGGTGATCGGCGCGAAGTCGCGCTGGCTGTCGAACGGCAGCTTCGCATGCAGCGCCGGCGTCGCGGTGAACGAGGCCGCGATCGCCAGCAGCGTGTGGCCATCGGGCGCGGCACGGGCCACGATCTCGGTGCCGATCACGCTGCCCGCGCCCGGCCGGTTGTCGACCATCACCGGCTGGCCGAACGCGGCAGACAGGTGCTGCGCGAGCGGGCGCGCGACCAGGTCGGTCGAGCCACCGGCGCTCTGCGGCACGACCAGCCGCACCGGCCTGGCCGGCCAGGCCGGACCGGACGGCGCGTTCGCAGCGGCGGCCTTCGCCGCGGTCGCCTGCGCCAGTGCCGGCACCGGCAACGACAGGGTCATGGACAGAGACAGGCATCCGGCGGCAAGGATGCGGAGGGCGCCCCGGGCAGCAGGGACGGATGGGGCCCTCTCCGGGGCAAGGCAGTCGGGCATGTTCATCGGATCCTCAATCGGCGCTCAGGTTCAGCGCCTTGACCAGCTTCACGTTGTGGCCGATCGTGTCCTGCACCAGCCGCCGGAATTCCGCTGGCGTCGTGAGCATGATCTCGGTGGCCTGCAGCGCCATCTGCGAGCGGACCTCGCCGCGGGCCATGGTCGCGACCAGCCCGCTTCGCAGCCGCTCCTGGATCGGTGCGGGCGTCTTCCTGGGCGCGATCACCCCGTTCCATGCGCTGTAGCTGTAGCCCGGCACCGTCTCGGCGATCGCCGGCATGCCGGGCAGCAGCGCGGTGCGCCCGGGCAGGGTATGGCCGAGGGCCTTCACCTTGCCGCCCTTGATCAGCCCGAGCGACGACGGGGCCGGGTTGATCGACCACTGCGACTCGCCACTCATCACCGACGGCACCGCGGCGCCACCCTTGAACGGCACGTGCAGCGAATCGAACCGGCCCAGGCTCAACAGCAGCGCGCCCGCCAGGTGGCTCTGCGAGCCCGGCCCGGCGGAGGCCATGTTCATCGCCCCCTTCTTCGCGCGCGCCATCTCGACCAGGTCGGCGACGCTGTTCAGCCCGAGCGAAGGCGTGACGATCAGCACGTTCGGCGTGACGCCGATCGTGGTGATGAACGCGAAGTCTTCCAGCGGATCGAACGGCTGCCGCTTCTGCACGAACGGGGCGACCGTCAGCGCCGGCGGCGACGCGAAGATGATCGTGTAGCCGTCGGGGTTCGCGTTGCGGCCGATCTCCATCCCCAGCGTGCCGCCGGCACCGGGCCGGTTGTCGATCACGACCTGCTGGCCGAGTTCCTCTCCCAGCCCCTGGGCGACGATGCGTCCCAGCGTGTCGGTGCCGCTGCCGGGGGCATTGGGCATCATCATCCGGATGGGCTTGAGCGGGAACGTGCGCGGTGCCTCGGCAGCGCGCACCGTGGTTGACGCGGCGCAGAGCAAGGCTGCACACGATGCGACGATGCAGGACCAGGCGCGGACTCGCCGTGCACGATGCACGTGCAGGTCAGGGTCGGCGCAGGCTGCGCGTACGGGACGGGTGGCGCGGATCGACATCGACTCCTCCAGGAGGCAGGCAGGCCCCGCTCACTGGCAGGGTCCGGCAGAGTCAACGCCAGCGCGTGTTCCACGCGATGGCTGACACGCAGCAAGAATACCTCAGTCTTCCCGGAGCCTCTGCCGCTGGCGCCGCACCCCCGGGAGCAGCACGAACGCGAGCAGCAGCACCGCGCAGGCGAGCAGGCTGGCGCTGATCGGGCGCTGCAGGAAGATCATGTAGTCGCCGCCGGACACGGACAGCGAGCGCCTGAAGTTCTCCTCCAGCATCGGCCCGAGGATCAGGCCGAGCAGCAGCGGCGCCGGTTCGCAGCCCAGCTTGCGCAGCACGTAGCCGGCCACCCCGGCCACCGCCATGAACACGACCTCCATCATGCTGTTGCGCAGGCTGTACACGCCGATGCAGCAGAACACGATGATCGCCGGGAACAGGTAGCGGTAGGGCATCTGGATCAGGCGCACCCACAGCCCGATCAGCGGCAGGTTGAGCACGACCAGCATCAGGTTGCCGATCCACATGCTGACCACCAGCCCCCAGAACAGTTCGGGCTGCTTGGCGATGATCTGCGGCCCGGGCTGTATGCCATGGATCATCATCGCGCCCACCAGCAGCGCCATGATCGCGTTGGGCGGGATGCCCAGCGCCAGCATCGGGATGAAGCCCGCCCGGGCGCCCGCGTTGTTCGCCGCCTCCGGCGCCGCCACGCCCTCGACCGCGCCCTGGCCGAAACGCGAAGGGTCGCGTGCCAGCTTCTTCTCGAGGCTGTACGCCGCGAACGAGGGGATGGTGGACCCGCCGCCGGGCAGGATGCCCAGCACGATGCCGAGCAGCGTGCCGCGCACCGTCGCCGGCGTGGCGCTGCGGAAGTCGTCGCGCGACGGCCACAGCCGGTCGCGCAGCCGCGCGAGGCCGCCGTCCCTCGCCCGGCTCTCGAGGTTGAGCATGATCTCGGACAGGCCGAACAGGCCCATCGCGACCGGGACGAAGCCGACGCCGTCGTACAGGTCGGCGATGCCGAAGGTGTAGCGCTGCTCGCCGGTGGTGACGTCGGTGCCGACCAGGCCGATGAACACGCCCAGCACGATCATCGCCATCGCCTTCACCAGCGAGCCGTGCGCGAGCACGATCGCCGCCACCAGCCCGAGCACCATCACCGCGACATAGTCGGGCGACTGGAACAGCAGCGCGACGCTGGCGATGGCCGGCCCGCCGACCGCGATGGCGAGCGTGGTGACCGTGCCGGCGAACAGGGAGGCGAGCGCGGCGATCGCCAGGGCCGCCCCCGCGCGGCCGCCGCGGGCCATCGCATGGCCGTCCAGGCAGGTGACCACCGACGACGACTCGCCAGGCAGGTTGACCAGGATCGCGGTCGTCGAGCCGCCGTACTGCGAGCCGTAGAACACGCCGGCCAGCATGATCAGCGCGCCGGTCGGCTCGAGGTAGAAGGTGATCGGCATCAGCATCGCGACCGTGGCGGTCGGCCCGATGCCGGGCAGCACGCCGACCAGCGTGCCGAGCAGGCAACCGAGCAGGCACAGGCCCAGGTTGACCGGGGTCATCGCGACGCCGAAGCCCTGGGCCAGGTTTCCCAGCAGCGCGCCGGCCAGTTCGATCATCGACGGCTCAGCCCGGCAGCCGGGGCAGCGCGTGCAACGGCAGCCCGAGGCCCCATACGAAGATCGCCAGCACCGCCAGCGACAGCACGATCGCCGGCAGCAGCACCGAGCGCAACGCCACGCCGGGCACCGCGCGCGCGGCGCACAGCGCGGACGCGAAGATCGCGACCACCACGCCCAGCGGTTCGAGCGTGAACGCGAAGGCGAGCACGGCGGCCGTCACCGCCAGCAGTGGCCGCAGGCGCCCGGGCTCGACCGCCGGGGCCGATGCGCGCAGGCCGCCGGCGGCGATCAGCACGCCGAGGCCGACCATCAGCCAGCAGGCGGCGAGCGGCACGTAGCCCTCGCCCATCGCATCGGCCGTGCCGACGTTCAGCGAGCGCCCGGCGACAAGGCCGCCCGCGCCGATCGCCAGGAACAGCGCGCCGGCGAGGGTGTCCTGGTTGAACCAGCGTGGCATCGTCGAAGGGACGCGCGCCAGCCCGTGCAGCGGCGGCTACTTCTGCCGCGCGCGCACTAGGCCTGCCTCGAGGAACACGGGGTACATCGCCGCATCCTCGGCCGCCAGCCGCCTCGCGGTGTCGGCGCGGTTCATCGGTTCGACGATGAACCCGGCCGCGCGCGCTTTCTCGATGAATCCCTTGTCGCGCATCGTCTCGAGCAGCCTGGCCTCGAGGATCGCCAGCCGGTCGGGCGGCGTCCCCCTGGGCGCGGCAATGTAGCGCCAGGTGCCGGCGATGAAGTCGATGCCCTGTTCGCGGAACGTCGGTACGTCCGGCAGCAGGAAGTGGCGCTGGGTGCCGGCGATCGCGAGGCTGCGCGCGGCCCCCGACTGGTGGTGCTGCGAGATGTCCGGCGCCGGCACGGTCGCCGAATCGATCTCGCCCGAGAGCAGCGCCTGCACGGTCGGCGCGAAACCGGCGTAGGCGATCTTGTTGATCTTCACGCCGAGCGTGCGCTCCATGAGGGACGCGGCCACGTGCGAGGAACCACCCGGCTGGTCGTTGCCGTTGCGCAGCTTGCCCGGGTTCGCCCTGGCCGCCGCGAGGTAATCCGCGAGGGTCTTGATGCTGGTCTTCGCGCCGACGGAGAGCACCACCGGGTCATCGCCGAAGAAGGCGATCGGTTCGAAGTCGGACAGCGCGTTCGCGTTCGGGTTGTTGTACTGCGCGAAGACGGCCCCCGTGGCCACCATGGCGATCGTGTGGCCGTCCGGCTTCGACGAGGCCATCTCCTTCAGGCCGATGGTGCCGCCGGCACCGGGACGGTTGACCACCACGACCGGCACGCCCATGCGCTTCGACGCCGCGTCTGCGACCAGCCGCATCGCTATGTCGCTGCCACCACCCGGAGGCCATGGCACGATCATCGTGATCGGCTGCGAGGGGAAGCCCTGGGCGATCGCGCCGGAGGCCATGATGCCGGTGGCGGCGACAGCGGCCATCGCGCAGGACAGCAGGCGGCGGCGCAGGCGCACCGGGCGGGAGGCAGTGGCGGGATGGCGCTGGTTCATCGTTCATGCTCCTCTGGAAATGGGCGCGACATCGTTGCGGCGGGCAGGATCAGGCGGGCTTGAACTCGCGGATGACCGCCAGCGACTCGCTGCGGTCGGATTCGTCGCCGGTGAGGTAGAGCACCGGCTCGGTGACCCCGGCATCGATGTAGTCCTGCAGGCGCCGCGCACAGCGCCGGCGGTCGCCCCAGATGGCGAAGGCCTCGACCGCGGCCTCGGGCACCAGCCGCGTTGCCTCGTCCATGTCGCGGCGCGACACGGCGGCGATGATCGCCTCCTGGTCGATCGGGATGCCGGAATGCGCGATGCCGTCGTCGATGTAGCGGTTGCGCAGAACGAAGGCGAGCTTGGTGCGGCTCTTCTGCATCGCGTCGCGCTCGTCCTTCGAGGCGACGAAAAAGATGTAGGCCGCCTTGCGCACCGACGCCGGATCCCGGCCCGCGGCGGCCGCACCCTCGTCGACCAGCGCATACGAGGCCTTCACGAACTCGGCGGACAGCCCGGCGGACAGCACCGCGCCATCGGCGGCGCGGCCGGCGAAGCGCAGCATCTGCTCCTTCATCGGCGCGAGGTAGACCGGGATCGGCTCCGGCGGCCTGAACATCATGCGCGCGCCGGCGAGCCGGTGCAGCATCGCCTCGGGCTGGTGCACCGGCTCGCCCGACCACAGGCCGCGCAGGGCCGCGAGGTACTCGCGGTTGGCCACCAGCGGCTTCTCGAGCTTGAGCCCGGCCTCGGCCAGGAACAGCGGATTGCCCACGCCGATCGCCACCGCGACCCGGCCGGGGGCGGCCTCGGCGAGCGTGGCCATCGCCATCGCCAGCGGCATCGGGTTGCGCAGGAACGGGCTGATCGCGGTGGGCACCACGGTCGCCTGTTTCGTCGCCATCGCGAACGCCATGCAGGACGTCAGCGGGTCGCGGTAGCCGAGGTGCTCGGCCATCCAGAAGCTCGCCGCGCCGGCCGCCTCGGCCTCGCGTGCGGTGTCGAGCGACTCGCGGAAGCCGGAGAAGCCGTCGAAGCTGATGCCGATGCGAACCTTCACTGTGTCACCCTCGTGTATGCCGGTCAGCCGCGCACATGGCGCAGCAGTGCATCGCGGTCCATGCCGGCGATGCCCATCGTGGTCGCGGTGCGCCCCCCGGCAGCGAAATCCGTGCCGGTGAGCGTGCCGCCCAATCGGTACAGCGCATCGGCGACCGGCGTCGCCACACCGGAGATGCGCGCGATCTCGAGGAAGGGCAGCAGACCGTGCCCGAAATCCTCGCGGTAGTAGCGATGCTCGAGCGAATCCGGTGCCTTGATGCGGCGGTTCGCCTCGCCGCTGGCGATCGCGTTCAGCAGGTCGTCCGTATCGGTGACCCAGGGCTCGACCGTGCCGTAGCGCTGCATCTCGGCGGCCACGCCGGGCAGGCGATGCCCGAACGCCGCCGCCACAGCGATGCGTTCGGCATCGAGCTGGCGCATCACCCGGATCACGCCCGGCGTCATGCCCTGCACGTAGAACGTGAAGTCGCCGCGCGTGGCCTCGACCCAGGCCGCGCCCAGCACCGCGCCGGGGACATGCAGCACCATGTTCAGGTTGGACAGGCTCGAGTCGAGCACGTCGCCGACGCGCTGCGCGACCGGATACAGCGCGGCGGCCGCGGCGGCTGCGGCCTCGCCACCGGGCAGCACGCCCAGGCGCAGGAACTTCGCGCGGCCGGTGACGGTGACCCGCGCCGGCTGGTACTTGCGCGCGATGTAGGAAAGCGTGTGGAACTCCGCCACCGGCGGCACCGGCCCGCCGCTGGCGGCGGCATACGCGTGGGCGAACTCGAGCGCGCCGCCGGTGTGCCCCGGGTTCAGCACCACCGGCAGCCGGTGTGCACCCGCCCGCGCCAGGTCGCGCGCGACTGCGGCATGGGACAGCGTCGGCAGGCAGACCAGGGCGACATCGGCGCCCTCGATCGCGCTCGCCATGTCGACGGTCATCCGCATGGGTGCGGCGAAGCCCTCGCCCAGCACGCCTTCGTACTCGACGCCGCCGCGGGCGATGAACGGCGCGAGCGTGGCCTGGGAACGGTTCCACAGGCTCACCTGGTGCCCGGCGAGCATCGTCTCGGCCGCGGCCGCGGCGCCGCCGGCCCCTGCCCCGATCACGGCCACGTGCATGGTCAGGCCCGTCCGCGATGCAGCCGCACCGCGATGGTGCGGCCCGACGCGCCAGTTGCACCATCGCGCACCGGGGCGGCGGTCATGCCTGCACCTGCACGCGCGCATCGACCACGCGCACCGGATAGACCCGCAGGTCGATCGTGCATGGCGCGGTCAGCGCGCGCCCGGTGCGGATGTCGAACAGGCCGCTGTGGATCGGGCATTCGATCCGGCCCTCGGTGATGAAGCCGTCGGCCAGGCTCGCCGAAGCATGGGTGCACCGGTCGTGCGTGGCGAAGACCGCGCCGTCGACGTTGTACAGGCACACCGGCTCGCCCTGGACGCGCACCAGGAGCGTGCCTTCCTCGGGCACCTCGCCCACCGCGCACACGTCGATCCACTCGCTCATACGCCTTCTCCGGTCATCGCCCCTGCGGACGGAAAAGAGCATACACGAGGGCGGGCTGGAACCGGCATGCTGTGATCACAGCACGGGTTATTCCATGTACGATCCGCCGCTCGAACACCCAGCGGAGGCAGCGCGGATGAATACCCCATCGCCCGTCGAGACAGACGGCCTTTTCCGGTGGCCCGACGAGGGCCTGGCCCGCGTTCCGTTCCGCGTCTACAACGACCCGCAGATCGCCGAGGCGGAGCAGAAGCGGCTGTTCCAGGGCGAGACCTGGAACCTGGTCTGCCTCGACCTCGAGGTGGCCGAACCGGGGCAGTACCGCACCAACTGGATCGGCGACACGCCGGTGATCGTCGTTCGCGACCCGGTTGCCGACCGCATCCGGGTGTTCGTGAACCGCTGCGTGCACCGCGGCTCGATGCTCTGCCTGGAACAGCACGGCAAGGCCGAGAACTTCACCTGCATGTACCACAACTGGGTGTACAGCCTCGATGGCAAGCTGCAGAGCATCGCGTTCAAGCGTGGCGTTCGCGGCCAGGGCGGCATGCCTTCCGACTTCGACATCACGCAGCACGGCCTGCGCGAACTGCGCGTCGACACCATCCGCAACCTGGTGTTCGCGACCTTCTCCGACCGGCTGCCGCCGGTGCGCGACTGGTTCGGCCCGCGCATGGTGTGGAGCCTGGAGCGATTCTTCCACAAGCCGATCCGCCTGATCGGCGGCTACACCCAGGTGCTGCCGAACAACTGGAAGCTCTACGCCGAGAACGTGCGCGACTCCTACCACGCGAGCCTGCTGCACACGTTCTTCGCCACCTTCGGCCTGAACCGGCTGTCGATGGACGGCGCGGTCGAGGTGAACGAGGCCGGCGGCTCGCACCTGAGCTGGTCGAAGATGGCCACCGACGATGCCGAGGGCACCGACTACGCGTCCGGCGGGCTACGCTCGATGCGCGACCTCGCGATCGAGGACCGGCGGCTGCTGAAGACCTGGCCCGAGTTCGAGGACGGCATCACCCACATGATCCAGACCCTGTTCCCCAACGTGTTCCTGCAGCAGATCCAGAACACGCTGGCGGTGCGCCTCCTGGTGCCGCGCGGCCTGGACCGCTGCGACCTGCAGTGGTGGGTGTTCGCCTACGAGGACGACACGCCGGAGCAGCTGCGCATGCGGCTGATGCAGAGCAACCTGGTCGGGCCGGCAGGGCTGGTCTCGCTCGAGGACGGCTTCATCGGCAACGCGGTGCAGCGCACGACCCGCGGCGACCAGGGCCATGGCGCGATCGTCGAGATGGGCGGCCACGGCGTCACCACCGAGCGGCAGAGCCGGGTGTCGGAAGCAGCGGTGCGCGGCTTCTGGCAGCAGTGGCGCGGCCTGATGGGCTTCTGACCATGGCATCGAACATCGGACATACCGCGGCCGACCGCGAATTCCTCGCCGCCGCAGCACAGGTCTGCGCCGACTGCGCCGGCACGATCGACGACGACAGCCTCGAGGCCTGGCCGGACTACTTCACCGACGACTGCCTGTACCGGGTCGAGACACGCGAGGGCCGCGCGAACGGCTGGGCGATCGGGCTGATGCACTGCGAGGGCCGCGGCATGCTGCGCGACCGCGTTCTGGCGATCCGCCACGGCAACGTGTTCGACCCGCACACCTATCGCCACGTGCTGTCGCAGCCGCGGTTCGCGCCGGCCCCCGCGACGGAGGCGGCCGGGCAGCGTGGCACGGAGCTTGCCTCTGCACGCCGGGTACTGACCAGCTTCAACGTGACCCGGGTGATGAAGACGGGCGAGATGACGCTGTTCGCCGTGGGCACCTACGACGATCGATTCGTCGAGGCCGACGGCAGGCTGCTGATCCGTGAGCGCACGGTCGTCCTCGATTCGCGCAACCTCGACACGCTGCTGGTCATCCCGCTCTGAGGAGAACGCCGTCCCATGCCAGCCGCAGTCGCTTCGCATCCCGAACCCTCGCCGCTGCACGTCGCCACGTCCGGTGCCCGCATCAACGTCGCGGCCCTGGCAGCCGCCGCTGCGGCGGCGGCCACGCTCTGCATGCCCGTGGCCCCGGCCATCGCCGCCGAACGGCCGGCCGGCTATCCGGCACAGCCGGTGCGGCTTGTTGTGCCGTTCCCTCCGGGCGGCACCAGCGACATCGTCGCGCGGGTGATCGGCCAGCGGCTGTCGACCACCGTCGGCCAGCGCTTCGTGGTCGAGAACCGCCCGGGCGCCGGCGCGGCGATCGGCATCGTCGCGGTCACCTCGGCCACGCCGGATGGCCAGACGATCCTGATGGGATCGGCCGGACCGCTGACGATGAGCCCGCACATGGGCAAGGTACCGTATGTCGTCGACCGCGACCTGGCTACCGTCGCGCTGATCACCGCCGTGCCAAACATCGCGGTGGTGCACCCGAGCGTCCCGGCGAAGACGCTCGCCGACATGGTGAAGCTGGTCCAGGCGCGACCGGGCAGCGTGAGCTTCGGCTCCGCCGGCCAGGGCACGACCGCCCACCTGTCGGGCGAACTGTTCCGCACGCTGGCCGGCGGGCAGATGATCCATGTGCCCTACAAGGGCACGTCGGCCGCGGTGTCCGACCTGGTCGGCGGCCAGATCGACATGCTGATCGACAACCTGCCCGGCGTGCTGCCCCAGGTGCGTGCCGGCAAGCTGCGCGCCCTCGCGCTGGCCAGCCCGGCGCGCTCGAAGGCCGCGCCCGACGTGCCCTCCGCCGCCGAAGCCGGCATGAAGGACCTGCTGGTGAGCGGCTGGTTCGGCTTCCTGTCCCCGGCGAAGACCCCGGCACCGATCAACGAGTGGCTGGCCCAGGAGATGATCGCCGCGGCGAAGGTGCCCGAGGTGCAGGCGCAGCTGGCCGACCTCGGCGGCGAACTGGACCTGAAGGGGCCGGCCGAGTTCCGCACCTACCTGCGCGCGGAGTCCGATCGCTGGGCGAAGATCATCTCGGCAGCGAAGCTCGCGATCCCGCAGTAGCGATGCCCGGGCACCTGCGAAGGCGCTCTGGCTGTGATCACAGCCAGGAGGGCCCGGGGGGCTTTCCGCCACGGTTTCGCGGTAGCATAGGTGAAGACCCTGCACAGGCAGCGAGCCTCACTTGTACCCGACCGATGACCCGATCCGCCTGCTGACCCGCCTGGTCGCCGAGTCCGATCCGGCCAACGGAGCGCAGGCTGCGGCAGCCGCCACCGCGGCCATGCTCGCCCGCGCGCGCGCCCTGCGCGACCAGGGCCATGGCCGGCGCATCACCTATTCGCGCAAGGTGTTCATCCCGCTCACCCGCCTGTGCCGGGACGTCTGCCACTACTGCACCTTCGCCACCTCGCCCCATGCGCTGCCGGCCCCCTTCCTGTTCGAGGACGAGGTGCTGGCGATCGCCCGCGCCGGCCGCGATGCCGGCTGCGACGAGGCACTGTTCACGCTGGGCGACAAGCCGGAGTTGCGCTGGCCCGAGGCGCGCGCCTTCCTCGACCGCCTCGGCCATGCATCGACCATCGACTACCTGGCCGCGATGTGCGAGCGGGTGCTCGACGAGACCGGGCTGCTGCCGCATGCGAACCCGGGCGTGATGACGCCGGCGGACATCGCGCGGCTGCGCCGGGTGAGCGTGTCGCAGGGCCTGATGCTCGAGTCGGCCGCGCCGCGGCTGTGCGAGCGCGGCGGCCCGCATTTCGGTTCACCCGACAAGGCACCCGCGGCACGGCTGGCGACGATCGCCGCGGCCGGCGAACTGCAGGTGCCGTTCACCAGCGGCATCCTGATCGGCATCGGCGAGACGCGCATGGAGCGGCTGGAAGCCCTGCTCGCGCTGCATGCGCTGCACCTCGAACACGGACACCTGCAGGAAGTGATCGTCCAGAACTTCCGCGCCAAGCCTCGCACGGCGATGGCCGGCGCGCCGGACGCGGCGCTCGAGGAACTCGCCTGGACGATCGCGCTGGCACGGCTGGTGTTCGGACCGACGATGAACATCCAGGCCCCGCCCAACCTCAGCCCGGGCGAGGCGCGCACCCTGATCGACGCCGGCATCAACGACTGGGGCGGGGTGTCGCCGGTGACGCCCGACCATGTCAATCCGGAAGCGCCCTGGCCCGCGGTCGCGGCGCTGCGCGCGTCCACCGGCGAGGCCGGCTACCGGCTGGTCGAGCGGCTGGCCGCCTATCCGGCCTGGTGCCTTCAGCCGGCACGCTGGTTCGACCCGAAGGTCGTGCCGCGCGTGCTGCACCGGATGGATACCGAGGGCCTCGCGCGCGGCGACGACTGGTCGGCGGGACGGACCGGGCCAGTGCCGGCCGTCGCGACCGCGCCCGCCGCAGCCCGGCCGGCCGGGGTCGACCGGACGCTCGACAACGCGCTGGCCGCGGCGCGCCGCGGCGACCCGCTCGACGAGCCGATGATCGTGCGGCTGTTCGCGGCCCGCGACGGCGAAGTGGCCGAGGTGGCGGCAGCCGCCGACGAACTGCGCCGGGCCAGCAACGGCGATGCGGTCAGCTACGTGGTGAACCGCAACATCAACTACACCAACGTCTGCCACTACGGCTGCCGCTTCTGTGCGTTCTCGAAGGGGCGCCACAGCGCACGCCTGCGCGGGCCGGCCTACGACCTGGACGATGCCGAGATCGCCCGGCGCGTCTCCGAGGCGTGGTCGCGCGGCGCCACCGAGGTGTGCATGCAGGGCGGCATCCATCCCGACTACACCGGCAACACCTACCTGCACATCCTGCGCACGGTCCGGGAAGCGGCACCCGGCATCCATGTGCACGCGTTCTCGCCGCTGGAAGTGAGCCATGGCGCGGCCACGCTGGGCCTCACCGTCGAGGCATTCCTCGGGCGGCTGCGCGACGCAGGCCTCGGCACGCTGCCCGGCACCGCTGCCGAGATCCTCGACGACGAGGTACGCGAGGTGCTGTGCCCGGACAAGCTGCGCACCGGGGAATGGCTCGACGCGATGGAGGCCGCGCACCGGGTCGGCCTGCGCTCCACGGCCACCATCATGTTCGGCCACCTGGAGCGCACCGACCACTGGGCGCGCCACCTGCTGCGCGTGCGCGCGCTGCAGGAACGAACCGGCGGCTTCACCGAGTTCGTGCCGCTGCCGTTCATCCACATGGAGGCGCCGGTCTACCTGAAGGGCCGTGCACGTCCGGGCCCCACCTGGCGCGAGGCGCTGCTGATGCATGCGGTCGCGCGCCTGGCCCTGGCGCCGGCCATCGCCAACATCCAGTGCTCTTGGGTGAAGCTGGGCCCGGACGGCGTGCTCGCTGCGCTCGGCGCCGGCGTGAACGACCTCGGCGGCACCCTGATGAACGAGAGCATCTCTTTCGCCGCGGGCAACCAGCATGGCCAGGAACTCGCACCGCAGCAGATGGACGCGCTGATCCGCAGCGCCGGCCGCACCCCGGTGCAGCGTACGACCGCCTATGGCGCAGTGCCGGCCGAGCGCATCGCGGCCGCCTGGGCCGCGGGGCCGCTGTCGCCGGTGGTGCAGACGCCGCTGCGCCGGCGCGAACGGACGGCGGGCGCGAGCGCGACGCCGGCGGCTCCATCGGCGACAATCGATGCGGCGCACCAACCGGCCACCACCCCCACCCTCACCACGGCAGGCGCATGAACGACACCGCAAAGCCCCCCTTCTCTCCCCTCTCCATCGCGGTGCTCGGCGGCACCGGCAAGGAAGGCTCGGGCCTCGCGTTCCGCTGGGCGCATGCCGGCCACGCGGTGACCATCGGCTCGCGCGATCCCGCGAAGGCAGTGGCGGCCGCGGCCGAGCTCGATGCGCTGCTCGCCGGGCGCGCGACCGTGAAGGGCGGCGACAACCGGTCGGCCGCGAGCGGTGCGCAGGTGGTCGTGCTGGCCGTGCCCTACGCCGCGCAGCGCGACACCGCGCTGTCGGTGAAGGACGCGCTCGAGGGCAAGGTGCTGGTCGACGTCACCGTGCCGCTGGTGCCGCCGAAGGTCGACCGGGTCCAGCTGCCCGCCGCCGGGTCGGCCGTGCAGCAGTTGCAGGCCGAACTCGGCCCGGGCGTGAAGGTGGTCTCGGCGTTCCAGAACGTGTCGGCGGTGCACCTGAAGGATCCTTCGCATCCGATCGAT
The DNA here is from genome assembly GCA_021298815.1 of Betaproteobacteria bacterium. GTDB lineage: Bacteria > Pseudomonadota > Gammaproteobacteria > Burkholderiales > CAIKXV01 > CAIKXV01. Next base: position 72,904 of record JAJTHE010000049.1, read on the forward strand.
TGCGACGTTCTGGTGTGCGGCGACGATGCCGAGGCACGCGAGGTGGTCGTCGGCCTGGCGCGCGATGCCGGCATCGCCGCCTGGCATGCCGGCGTGCTCGCCAACTCCGCGGCCAGCGAGGCGCTGACCTCGGTGCTGATCGCCATCAACAAGCGCTACAAGGTGCCGGGTTCCGGCATCCGGATCACCGGGCTGCCGCGGGCCTGAGGGCCTGCCCGACCGCGATGCCCTCGCTCGTCCTCACCGCGCTGGAAGGCCTGCCGGAGATCGTCGAGGGCGACGACCTGCCTGCGCTGGTGCGCGCGGCGCTCGAGCGCACCGGCATCGCGCTGGCCGACGGCGACGTGCTGGTGGTCGCGCAGAAGGTGGTGTCGAAGCAGGAGGGCCGCAGGGTCGCGCTGTCAGGCGTGGAGCCGTCGGCGCGCGCGATCGAGCTGGCGGCCGTCACGCGCAAGGATGCGCGCCTGGTCGAACTCGTGCTGCGCGAATCGGCCGAGGTGCTGCGTGCGAAGGCCGACGTGATCGTCGTCGAGCACCGGCGCGGCTGGATCATGGCGAACGCCGGCATCGACATGTCGAACGTCGAGGCCGGCGGCGAGCACGTGCTGCTGCTGCCGGACGACCCAGACGCGAGCTGCGCGCGCCTGCGCGCGGCGCTGGCCGACCTCGCAGACATCGGCGTGGTGGTCAACGACAGCTTCGGCCGCGCCTGGCGCAACGGCGTCACCGGCACCGCGCTCGGCGTCGCCGGGCTGCCCGGCGTGGTCGACCTGCGCGGCAGGGTCGACCGCTTCGGGCGCGAGCTGCGCACCACCGAGGTGGCGCTGGCCGACGAACTCGCCGCGGCCGCATCGCTGCTGATGGGGCAGGCAGACGAAGGCAGACCGGTGATCCATGTGCGCGGCGTCCCGTACGACCGGCGCGACGGCAACGGCCGCGAGCTGCTGCGGCCGAAGGCCATGGACATGTTCCGCTGATGATCCTCGCGCTCGCAGGCGGCGTCGGCGGTGCCCGCCTCGCACAGGGGCTGGTGCAGGTGCTGGAGCCGGGCCAGCTTGCCATCGTGGTCAACGTCGGCGACGATTTCGAGCACCTCGGCCTGCATGTGTCCCCCGACCTCGACACCGTGATGTACACGCTGGGCGGCGTGCACAATCCGGACACCGGCTGGGGCCGGGCCGGCGAGACCTGGAACTTCCTCGCCACGCTCGGCCGCATCGGCGGCGACACCTGGTTCCGGCTCGGCGACAACGACCTCGCCGTGCATCTCGAGCGCACCCGCCGGCTGCGCGCAGGCGAGCCGCTGTCGCGGATCACCGCCGACTTCTGCCGCGGCTTTGGCATCGCGCATGCCGTGATGCCGGCCACCGACGACCGGCTGCGCACCTTCGTAGACACCGACGCAGGGGAGCTGGCCTTCCAGGAGTACTTCGTCCGCCAGCGCTGCGAGCCGGTGGTGCGCGGCTTCCGCTTCGAGGGCGCGCAGGGCGCGCGTGCCTGCGCACCGCTGGCCGCACTGGCGGCCGCCGGCGCCCCACACATCGACGGCATCGTGCTCTGCCCGTCGAACCCCTGGCTCAGCGTTGCACCGCTGCTGGCGGTGCGCGAACTCGCGGCGCTGGTCGATGCACCGTCGATCCCGGTAGTGGCGGTCTCGCCGATCGTCGGCGGCGATGCGATAAAGGGTCCGGCGGCCAAGATCATGCGCGAACTCGGCCATCCGGTGGACGTGTCGGGCGTGGTCGCCCACTACGGCCGGCGGGTGGACGGCTGGGTGGTCGACGAGCGCGACCGCGGATTCGCGGCAGCGATCGAGGCGGCCGGCCAGCGTGTCGCGGTCACCGACACGATGATGACCGGCCCCGCGCGTGCGGCTGCGCTCGCGCGCACCGCGCTCGCGCTGCTCGACGCGCTGCGCACCGGCTGAACGGCATGCAGGCCTGGACGATCGTGCCGATCCGCGGCCTCGCCACGGGCAAGACCCGGCTCGCGCCTGCGCTGGACGCGGCCGAACGGATGCAGCTGTGCACCCGGATGCTGTGCAACACGCTGGACGCAGTGGAGGCGACCTTCGGCGGCCTGGACCGCTGCATCGTGGTCAGTGGCGACGCCGCCGCCCGTACGATCGCGGCGCAGCGCGGCGCGCGCACGCTCGCCGATCCCGAGGGTGCAGGACTCGACGGGGCACTCGACGCCGCACGGGCGGCCGCATGCATCGAAGGCGCGACCCGGCTGCTCGTGCTGTCCGCCGACATGCCGGACCTCGACCACGCGGCGCTGCAGGCGCTGCTGCAGTCCGCAGGCTCCGCGCAACCGGTGCTGCTCGCGGACAAGTGCGGCACCGGCACCAACGGCATGCTGGTGCCGGCCGACCTGCCGCTGTCGTTCGCCTTCGGCCCGGACAGCCTGCGCCGCCATCGTGCCGCGCTCGCCGGCATGGGCATCGCGGCGACCTGCTGGGACGATCCGCGACTCGCCTTCGACATCGACACGCCGGCAGACCTCGACGCGTGGCGCGCGGCGACGGCGGCCATGCATCCGCTCAGGGCCGGATAGGCCGCGCGCGCCGTCCTCCCTCACGTCACTGCGCGCAGGATGCGACGGGAGGCAACCCTCAGCAGCCGCCCGCGATCGCGAAGATCTCGCGCAGCCGCCGCGGATCCTTCGTCTGCCCGAGCGCGACCATCAGCAGGATGCGCGCCTTGATGCCGCTCAGGTAACCGGACGAGATCGCGCCCTTGCGCACCAGGCTCTGCCACGATCCGGGGTAGCCCTTGCCCGGATGCGGCGCACCCGAGGGCAGGCGGGAGCCGGCGATCACCGGGATGCCCGCGTCGATCGCCATGCACACGCCGTCGTAGAACGGCAGGTTGACGTTGCCACCGCCGGTGGCCTCGACCACGATGCCGTCGACCTTCGCCTCGACGCAGGCGCGGAACAGCAGGTTGCTCGAGCCCTGCACCATCCGGATCACGTGCACGTCCGGGCAGATGTGGTCGACTTCGAGATGCTGGCGGCGGCCGGGACTGGCGAAGAAGGTGACGCCCTGGCTGCTCACCGAGCCGATCGGCCCGCCGTCGCGGCCACCGAAGCAGGTCAGCAGTTCCGGGTTGACCTTGGTGACATCCACCGCGGAGTGGATCTCGCTGCCGAGCGCGACCATCACGCCCCGGTCGCGGGCGGCAGGCGTGGCCGCGATGCGCACCGCGCACAGCAGGTTGCGCGGGCCGTCGGCATCCTTCTCGTCGGCGTTGCGCTGCGCGCCGGTCACCACGATCGGCCGCTCGCTGCCGACGGTGAGGTCCATCAGGTAGGCGGTCTCCTCGAGCGTGGCGGTACCATGGGTGACGACGACACCGGAGACCGCCGGGTCTTCGAGCACCTTGCGCAACGTGTCGCGCAGGCCGAAGGCGGTGGCACTGTCCATCAGCGCGCTGTTGATGTTCGAATGCTCGACGATGCGCACCTCGGCGACGTCGGCGAGCTCCGGGATCGCCGACACCAGGTCGGCCGCGCTGGCCGCCGATACATGGCCGCCGAGCGCCGCGTCGTACTTCGATGCGATGGTGCCGCCGGTGCCGACGACACAGACCAGTGGTTTCTTCATGGAACGTATTCCTCAGTCCAGTTTCAGGAGGCGGCGCGCCGACAGGCCGAGGATCGCCTCGCGATCGGCGGCATCGACGCCCGCGAGCCGCTCGATCACGTCGACCGGCCGCGTGTAGCTCATGTCCGCGGGGCAGTCGCTGCCCATCAGGATGCGGTCGGCACCCACCCGCGCGAGCAGGTTGACCAGCGTCGCGTCGTCATGGGTGATGGTGTCGTAGTAGAAGCGGCGCAGGTAGGACGAAGGCGGACGCGCCAGGTGCGCCAGTTCCTTGCGCACCGAATGCCCGTGGTCCCAGCGCCCCGCCAGCACCGGCAGCGTGCCGCCGGCGTGCGGCAGCACGAAGTCGAGCTTCGGGAAGCGGTCGAGCACGCCGCCGAAGATCAGCGATGCGGCGGCGATCGCGGTATCGGTCGGGTTGCCGATCAGGTTGCGCAGGTGGTACTTGCGCATGCGCTCGGCGCCCACCGGGTTCACCGGATGCAGGAAGATGGGCAGCCCGAGTTCCTCGCAGCAGGCATACACCGGGTCGAACTCCGGCTCGTCCAGGTTGAGGTCCATCACGTGGGTCGCCATGTAGACGCCACGGATGCCGGGCAGCCGTGCCGCGCGCCGCGCCTCCTCCACCGCCAGCGCCGGCGCCTGCATCGGCAGCGTCGCCAGGCCGACCAGTCGCCCGGGATGCAGCAGGTGCGCCTCGGCCAGGCCGTCGTTGTAGGCGCGCGCCAGCTTCGCGCCGAACTCGGGCGAGGCCCAGTAGACCATCGGCTGGGTCAGCGACAGCGCATGGATGTCGACGCGTGCCGCATCCATCTCGCGCAACCGCGATGGCAGGTCGATGTACGACTGCTGGAACGTGGCCTTGTACTTCGGGACGGCGAAGGTGACGTTGCCGCGCGGGTTGCGCCCGATCTCCACGCCCTGCGCGGGCCCCTCGGCTTCGAGCAGCCGCACCCATGCTTCGGGATACCAGTGCGCATGGACATCGACGCGCGTCGTCATCGGGGAACTCCGGTCAACTGCAGTTGCTGAAAGGAAGGCGCTGCGGGAATATACTGAAAAAAAGACCACATGCCCCGACAGGAGCAGCAATGCAGCGAGCAGCACGGAGGAGCCGGCGCTCCATGCGCGCCATGACGATGGCGCTCGCCTGCGCGGCGGCCTCGACCGCGATCACGGGCCCGCGCGAGGCGCATGCGCAGGCCACCGCCTACCCGACACGGCCGATCCGGCTGATCGTCCCGTTCGCGCCCGGCGGTGGTACCGATGTCACTGCGCGCCTGGTCGGCGCACGGCTGGCGCAGCGCCTGGGCCAGCCGGTGGTGGTCGACAACCGGCCGGCAGCCGCCGGCGTGGTGGGCGCCGACCTCGTCGCGAAGGCGGTGCCCGATGGCCACACCGTGCTCACCGCATCGGTCACCTTCGTGATCAGCGCGGCCCTGCAGAAGGGCCTGCCCTTTGACGCCTTCCGCGACTTCGCCCCGATCACCCTGCTGATCGCCGCGCCGATGGGCGTGCTGGTGCATCCGTCGGTGCCCGCGAAGAACATCGCCGAGCTCGTCGCGCATGCGAAGGGCCAGCCGGGGCGCGTCAACTACGGCTCTTCCGGCGCAGGCAGCATCGCGCACCTGTCCACCGAGGTGCTGGCGTCGATGGCCGGCATCCGCATGACCCACGTGCCGTACAAGGGCGTCGCGGCGTTCACCTCGGCAGCGCTGGCCAACGAGATCCAGGTCGGGCTGGGCAACCTGTTCTCGACCGAGAGCTTCTGGAAGTCCGGCCGCCTGCGGCTGGTCGCGCACACCGGTTCGCGGCGGCTCGACACGCTGCCCGACGTGCCGACGGTGGCCGAGTCCGGGATCCCGGGCTACGAGGCGACGATCTGGTACGGCTTCCTCGCGCCGGCGAAGACGCCGCAGCCGATCGTGCAGCGGCTCTACCGCGAGATACGGGCGATCGCCGAGACGCCCGACGTGCGCCAGACGCTGCTCGCGCAGGGCAACGAAGTGGTGGCGAACACGCCGGAGGCGTTCGCGAAGTTCATGCGCGCCGAGGCGGCGAAATGGGGCGATGCAGGCCGTCGCCTCGGCGTGGCGATCGAATGAAGGAGCAGCAAGGCATGACGACCGCAGGCATTTCCTCCCCGGTGCAGCATGTGTACGACTTCGACCAGCTCGGCGAAGTGCCGACGAACCCGACCAGCCTGGAGGTGACCGCGCGCCGGCTGCTCTCGGGCCCGGACATCCGCAACGGCAAGTCCTCGACCGTCGGCGCGGTGCTGCGCGGCGAGCACATCATCTGCACGCTCGGCCGCCAGGCGCGCGGCACCGGCGCCAAGGCGCACAGCCATCCGAACGAACAGTTCAACTGCATCCTGCACGGGATGATGATGAACGACATCGAAGGCGACCGGGTGTTCGCCGGGCCGGGCAGCATCCTGCATACGCCGGGCATGGTGGTGCACACCGGGCTCGCATGTCCCGACGAAGACCTCGTCTTCCTCGCGGTGAAGGACACCAGGCACGGCATCGTCGGGCCGCCGGTCGATGGCCGCTACGACGGTCCCAACTGCTTCGCCGGCTTCGGCAGCCGCACGGCCGAGCCACCTGCGACCACGGCGCAGGCGCTGGCGGAGTGGCGCGCGATGCCGCCGGGGCCGGGGAAACGCTACGTCTACGGGATGGTCGAAGCCGACGGGCCGCGCGACGGACCGGCCAGCGCATCGATGTCGCTGCGCAGCGAGGCATCGCTCGCCCCCGGCGTGCACGGCAGCCTGCTGACCGGCGAGCGCATCCATGTCGGCGTGCTCCGGCTGGCCCCGGGCGCGCGCCTTCCGATGCATGCCCACGACAACGAACAGTTCACGTTCGTCATCGAGGGAAGCCTGCAGGCGGACCTCGACGGCCTGTCCATCGAGGTGCCGAAGTACAACATGCTGCACGTGCCCTGCGGCATGCGCCATGCGCTGCATGCGCCCGGCGGTGCACTGGTCGTGCTGGCACAGGATGCCCGGACGGCGTACGCCGGCTGAGCCCTTTCGTATCCCCCGCGGGTCAGTCCGCGAACGCGCCCGCCGCCTTGATGATCGGCGCCCACTTCGCGGCCTCGGCGCGGATGAAGGCCGCGAAGCCGTCCGGGCCGGCGCGCTCGGCCGGCACCGGCTGCACGCCGAACTCGGCCAGCCGCTTCAGGTAGCCGGCATCGGACGAGGCGGCCTTCAGTGTCCCGGCGAGCTGGTCCACCGCCGCGCGCGGCGTGCCCTTGGGCACCAGCAGCCCGTACCAGACCGCGAGCTCGAAGTCGGCCAGCCCGGATTCGGCCAGCGAGGGAATGTCGGGCAGCGTCGGGATGCGTGTCTTCACCGTCACGCCGTAGGGCTTGATCGAGCCGCCCCGGATATGCCCGGTGGTGGTGGTGGTCTGGTCGCACTGCACGTCGATCCGGCCGCCGAGCAGTTCGTTCAGCGCCGGGCCCGAGCCGCGGAAGGAGATCACGTTCATCTCGGTCTGCAGGCGCGACATGAACAGCAGCCCGCACAGGTGGGACGCGGAACCCATGCCGGCATTGCCGAAGGTGAGCTTGTTGCCCTGCGCCCGACGATGGTCATCGGCACTTCGCCCACCATGCCTACCGTCTCGAACGACTCCACCGGATGGAAGGGCAGCTTGCGATAGAGGGTCACGCTGGTGGCCTGGCCGATGCTCGCAAGCAGCATGGTGTGGCCGTCGGGCCGTGCCGCCGCGACCTTGGCGCCGCCGAGCGTGCCGCCCGCGCCGCCGACGTTCTCCACCACCACCTGCTGCCCGAGCGGACCGGTCATCGCCTGCGCGATGACCCGCCCGAGCGCATCGCTCGGCCCGCCGGCCGCGAACGGAACCAGCAGCGTCACCGGCCGGGACGGAAAGGGCTGCGCCGACGCAGGCAGCGACGCCTGCAGGAACGGGACGCAGGCACAGGTGGCAGCCAGCAGCATGCGGAAGCGGGTCATCGTGCATTCTCCGGGGTTGCGAACCCCGGGGTTACAGCAATATCGATGCCACGCGCCCGCGGGGCCGGTCAGGGCGCGCCCGCAGCCGGCTCCATGCGCGTCAGGCCGGGCCGCTGCCGGCCGCCAGCAGCAGGCCGAGGTATCCCGCAGCCCCGTGCACCAGCGCCTGTACCGGCAACTGCTCGTCCGCGGTGTGCCACATGGCCTGGTCGCCCGGCCCCCACATCGCCGCCTCACAGCCCCGGCGCTGCAGCAGGCCCGCGTCGACGCAACCGTGGCTGGCGAACACCTCGGGCTCGGCGACGCCGATGCGCGCACAGCCTGCGCGCATCGCGCGCATGAAGGCACCGTCGGCGTGCATCTCGGCGGGGTACTGCAGCACGCCCGCGCGCACCTCGACCTGCCAGGGTTCGATGCCCTGCAGCGCCGCGGCCACCTGGCGCAGGGCCTCGTCCGCGTCGTCGCCGGGCAGCAGCCTGCGGTCGTAGGTGAGGCGCACCTGGTCCTGGATCGTGTGCGTCGCCTCCGGGAAGCTGCGGATGCCGGTCGCGGACAGCGTTGCCGCACCGAGCAGCGGATGCCGCTTCGGCCCGAGGTCGAGCGCGGCCAGCCGATCCATCACCACCCGGGCGCCGGCGATCGCATCGACGCCGGCCCATGGCGTCGAACTGTGGCTGCTGCGCCCGCGCACCTCGACATGCACGTCGAGCCTGCCCTTGTTGGCGAGCGAGAGGCGCCCGCCGGTGCCGATCGCCACCACGCACAGGGCGGGCACGACATCGATCGCCGACAGGATGCATTCGGCCGCCACGTGGCTGCCGGTCTCGCCGGCGGTGCTGAGCACCAGCATGCGCCGCGTGCCCGGGTCGATCCTGCTTGCCGCGACGAAGGCCGCGATCGCCGCGGCGAGAGAACCTTTCTGCTCCGCGATGCCGCGTCCGCGCAGGGCGGGCCCGCCCGGCGTGTCGAGCAGTTCCGCGGCGAACGGCGAAGGCATCGCGTTGGCCGGATGGGTCATCGCATAGCCCATCAGCATCACCGGGCGAGCGCCATGCGCCGGGCCCGATTCGAAGATCGCATTGCCCATCGCGTCGCGCCAGCCCGCATGGCCGAACGCGGCCAGCATCGGCATCACGCAGTCGCCGATGAACGACTGGATCGCCGGATCGGACTCGAACAGCGGACCCTGCTCGCTCGGCACGCGCACCAGCGTGCGCGCGAGTTCCACCAGCGCCGACTGCGGGAAGGCCTCGAGCAGTTCGCGCATGCCGCTCAACGCGGCGGCATCGCCGGCGGATAGGCCATCAGCACCGAGCCCGCGTCGACCACCAGTTCCTGGCCGGTGATGTTGCGCGAGCGTTCGCCGGCCATGAACAGCACCGCATCGGCGATGTCCTCGTCGGTGGAGATCCGGCGCAGCGCGCAGTTGCCCTCGTAGAAGGCGCGCACTTCCTCGGGCGTGCGCCCGACCCGGCCGGCGGTGGCCTCGAGCACGCCTTCGAAGCGCGGGCCCTCGACGCTGCCCGGACAGACCAGGTTCACGCCCACGCCGTGCGGCCCGGCTTCCAGCGCGGCGCTCTTGGTGAGCCCGCGCAGCGCCCACTTGGACGCCGAATAGATGCTGCGATAGTCCTTGCCGGTGGTGCCGTAGGTGCCGCCGATGTTCACCACGCGCCCGCTGCGCCGGGCGACCATCGCGGGCAGAACATGCTTCATCGTGAGGAACAGCCCGCGCACGTTGACGTCCATCACCGCATCGTAGTCGTCCTCGGTGTGCTCCCAGAGCGTCTTGCGCAGCGGGCCCGAGACCCCGGCGACGTTGACCAGCACGTCGATCGCGCCGAAGTCGGCGAGCGTCCGTTGCACCATCGCCGCCACCTCCGCGCCATCGGCGAGGTCGGCGCGATACACCCGCGCATCGCTGCCGAGCACGCGTGCCTCGGCCGCCACGCCCTCGATCGCGGCCGTGTCGCGACCTGCCAGCGAAAGCCCGGCGCCGGCGCGCGCGAACGCGAGCGTGATCGCCCGCCCCATGCCCTTGGCCGGCCCGGTTACCAGGACCACCTTCCCCCTGAATTCCTCGTGCTGCATCGCTGCCTCCATGCCCGCCGGCAACGGTCGTTGCAGGACGGACGTTATCAGGTACGCCGCGCGATCACCGCCACCGGGCCGCCGCCGTCGGGCCCCTGGTGCTCGGCACCACCGGACACGAACAGCTGCGTGTCGCCGAACACGCCGGCCAGCACGCCACCGACCAGCGCGCGCGCATGGCGCGACGCATGGATGTCGCTGTCATCGAGCATCACGTGGCGGTGGCGGCGGATCAGCCCCGAGCGCGACGGCTCGGCCTTGCAGAGCACTGCCGCGACCCGTCCGCTCTCGGCGCGCAGCGCGCGACCGGTGGGCAGGCCAGCGGATTCCAGCGCCTCTTCCACCGCATGCACGTCGATCGCATCCTGCATCACGCCGTGGCCGATCACCAGGTCACCGAACCAGCGGGCGCTGTTGCCGAGCACCATCACCTGGTTCTCCATCAGCTCGATGCCGGCCGAGGTGCTGGCACGCCCGGACCAGAGGGAATCGTCGCGGCAGACGGACTCGTCGCGCACCTTCGCGGCATCGACCTCGCCCAGCGCCAGCGCGACCCCCAGCGCCGAGGCGCCGCGGGAATAACCCATCGACAGGTAGGTGTCCTCGGTGGCCACGCCCCGGCCGCGGGCTGCGGCATCGGCAATGCGCGCCTTGGTCAGCAGTGGGCACTTCACCTGCACGTAGTGCACGTCGGCCGCCGATGCGACGCCCGCCTGCGCCATCGCGCTGCGCACGGCCTGCGCGGTGGCTTCGACCTGGGCCATGCGGCCGAGCTGTTCCGGCCTGAACACCGGCGTCGATGCCGTGCCGATCGCCAGCGACGGCGACACGCCGGCATCGGACTTGCCTTCGTGCACCTCGAACACCACCCAGTGCGGCGACAGGCCGCCCTCGGTGCCGCCGGACATCACGAAGGCCACCCGCCGGTAGACACTGTCCGGATCCTCGCCGCAGCGCGCGGCGATCGCCCTCTTGAGCGCCTGGGTGGCGAAGCCGCGGCTGAAGTCGTTCACGCAGCCGTTGCCCTCGGTCTTGCCGAGCACCGCGACGATCCGGTGCGGATCGATGGAACCCGAGTCGATCGCCGCCAGCAGTGCGGAGGCATCGTCCGGGGCGCTGGCGGGCAGGCGGTGCACCCGTGCATGGCGGAGTGTGCTCATGACGGCACTATGGTCCGTGCCGGGCGCGCTGACCAGTACTGTTTTTCGACTGGACCGCTGCCGTCACGGCATCGCTCATCCGCCCGCCAGCCGCGCGCGCAACTGCTCGGTGAACACCGCCGCGGCGACCGGCAGCGACCGGCCCCGGCGTACCCCGAGGATCAGCTTGCCGGAGCGCAGCCCCGGATCGGCCAGCGGTACCGTGCGCAGGCCGGCCTCGGCGCGCAGCGTCCCGACCCCGGCGCCGATCTGGAAGCAGATCGTCTGCGACTGCCGGGCGAGCGCCTTCATCATCTCGACCGAGTTGGTCACCAGCACCGGCTCCAGCCGGGTGGATGCGCGCGCGACGAACCGCTCTAGCAGCGCCCGTCCGCCGAGCGAACCATCGCCCAGCGCCAGCGGGTACGCCTGGCAGTCGCGCAACCGGAGGCTGGTCGAACCCGCCAGCGGATGCCGAGCCGACATCACCGCATGCAGTTCCTGCGGCACCTCCGCCAGCGCCTGGAAGTCGACATGCGGCGACGGATTGAACGTGAGGCCCACCGCCGCCGCCTCGTCGACCACCGCCTGCACCACCTGGTCGGCGCCGGCGATGCGCACCTCGAAGCCGACCAGCGGATGGCGCTTGCGGAACGCGACGATCTCCTCCGGCAGCAGCGTGCCGGCCACCGCCTCGATCGCGCTCACCACCACCGTGCCGCCGCGCAACCCGCTGAGGTCCTCGATGCGCGAGCGCACCAGTTCGAGCCCCTGCATCGACTCGCGGCAGTAGCGGATGAACAGTTCCCCCGCCGCGGTCGGCTGCACGCCACGCGCCTTGCGCTCGAAGATCGGCGCACCCAGCTCGCGCTCGATCTCCTGCACCTGGCGGGTGAGCGCGGAGGAGACGATGTGCAGCTTTTCGGAAGCCTTGCGGATCGACCCCAGCCGGGCGATCAGTTCGAGCGCCTTGAGGATGTGGACGTGGCGCACGGACGAGGTTCCTCCTGCGGTCGGCGCGCGCAGTCAAGTCAGCGCTGGCGCAGGGGTTTTTATACATCGCGCGGCCGAAAGCGGTCAACGCATCGTCCCTCGGGACCGGCCGGCGGCGTGCCAGGCCGGCGTCGTGAGAAACTACCGCGGTCGCCACGCAACCGATGCCCCCGATGGATAGTTTCGAACAGGCCCGCCAGTTGTTCCTCGACGGCCTCGCATGTATCGGCCGGGAAGACCTGCAGGCCGCTGAAATCTGTTTCACCGAGTCCCTGGAACACCTGCCAGACCGTCCGTCGACGCTCACCAACCGGGCCGCGGTGCGGCTCAGGCTCGGGCGTCTGGACGAGGCCGAGGCAGACGCAGCCAGGGCGGTGGCGATCGACTCGGCCTTTGCCGACGCCTGGCTGAACCTGGCGCTGATCGCCCTCGAGCGGCGCGATCCGGACACTGCTGCAGCGCATCTGCAGACTCTGCTCTGGCTGGACCGGAAGCACCACCAGGGCTGGCTGCTGTCCGCCCGAGTGCGCGACCTGCAGGGCCGCCTGGACGACGCGGCCGACTGCTACCGCAAGGCGCTGGCCATCAAGCCCGACGACTTCGTCACCCTGATGAACCTCGGTGCGGTCCTCAACGACCTGGGTCGGTTCGACGAGGCGCTGGAGCAGCACGACCGCGCCCTGTCGCTCGCCCCCCTGCATTTCGACGTGCTTTGCAACCGGGGCGTGGCGCTCGCCGGCCTTGGCCGCTATGGAGATGCACTGGGCAGCTTCGAGCGCGCCGTGCCGGTCGATCCCTCGCGCGCCGAGGGCCTGGGCGGGAAGGCCATGGCGCTGGTATCCCTCGGGCGCCAGGCCGAGGCACTGCCCTGCCTGGAGCAGGCCCACCGGCAGCAGCCGCAGTTCGCACCGGCCTGGTCGTTGCACGGCGCGATCCTCGCGGGCCTCGGACAGTTGGACGAAGCCCTTCAGATGTACGAAAGGGCGGTCGAGCTGTCGCCAGCCAATGCAGAGGATGTGCTCAGCCTGTCGCACCTGTACCTCGGCCGCGCCGACTTCGCCCGTGGCTGGCCGGCCTACGAGGCGCGCCTGCGCCGGCCGGCCTCCGAGCGGCTGCAGACATCCAGGCCGCGATGGGACGGCAGCCCGACAGAGGCCCGGGTGTTCGTATGGGCGGAACAGGGCGTCGGCGACCAGGTGCTCTATTCCACGATGTTCCCGAGTCTGTTCGCGCGGTTGCCCAACGTCACGATCTCGGCCGACGAAAAGCTGCTGCCGCTGTTCCGCCGATCCTTCCCGCAGGCGGCGTTCACTGCACGGCACGAGCCGCCGCCGGAAGCCGCGTACGACCTGCAGCTGCCGGTCGGCAGCCTCGGCACCTGCCTGCGTCCTTCCGCAGAGGCGTTCGCGCACGCTCACCCCGCCGTGCTGGTCGCCGACGCGGAGCGCGCGCGGCAGCTGCGCGCATCGAGTCGGCTGCGCGGGCAGAAGGTCTGCGGCATTTCGTGGAAGAGCGTCAATGCCCAGGTCGGCGACGAAAAGAGCATGCCGCTCGAGCGCATGCGCGAGCTGCTGATGCTCGACGGCTTCACCTTCGTGAACCTGCAGTATGGTGACGTGAGCGGCGAGATCGCGCGCACCTGTGCGCTCACCGATGCCCCGATCGAGACCGTGCCGGGCATTGACCTGTTCGAAGACATCGATGGCCTGGCTGCGCTGATCGACGCCTGCGACATCGTGGTCACCATCAGCAATTCGACCGCGCACCTGGCGGGTGCCATGGGCAAGCCCGTGCTGCTGCTGCTGCCGCGTTTCACCGGCCGCATGTGGTACTGGAATGCGCTGCCGGGCGGCGATGCCAGCGTTCCACCGTGGTATCCGTCGGTACGCATGCTGCACCAGCACCGACAGGGCGACTGGGAGGTCCCGCTGCAGGAGGCGAAGGCCGTGCTGGAGCACCTGCGTTGAGCGGCACGGCAGGCAACCGCATCCCCCTGGTGGTGGGTTTCGACCAGCGCGAAGCGGTCGCGTACCACACGTTCTGCCAGAGCGTTCTCGAGAAGGCCTCGCTGCCAGTGCAGTTCACGCCGCTTGCCGAGAACACGCTCGCCGGCTACAAAGAGATGCATACCGACGGCAGCAACCGCTTCATCTATTCCCGCTTCCTGACCCCCTACCTGTCGGACTACGCCGGCTGGGCCATCTTCGCGGACGGTGACATGGTCTGCCAGGCGGACATCGCCGAGTTGTGGGCGCTGCGGGACCCGTCGAAGGCGGTGCAGGTGGTCAAGCACGACTACCGGACCAAGGCGAACATCAAGTACCTCGGCAACCGCAACGAGAACTATCCGCGCAAGAACTGGTCGAGCGTGATCCTCTGGAACTGCGGGCACGAGGCACACCGGGTGCTGACGCCGGAGTTCATCCAGCGCATGCCGGGGTCGTACCTGCATCGTTTCTCTTGGCTGGACGATGCCCTGATCGGCGAACTGCCGCGGGAATGGAACTGGCTCGCGATCGAGTATCCCGAAAACCCGCAAGCCAAGCTCGTGCACTTCACCCTGGGCACGCCGTGCTTCGCCGAGTACCGCGAGCGCGAGATGTCGCCGCTCTGGTATGCCACCTGGGCGCGCCTGCGCGAAGGGTTCGACGAGGATCCCGGGCGCTGAAGCTGCGCGGCCGCCCGCCACCGGACACCGTTGCCGGGAATCCGGGCCGCCTGTCGCGTACTATCCGCACCCGACCCTGCACACGAGCCTCCGGCCCCGAATGTCCATCGAAACGAAAGCCGGCGCGCAGCGCGCCCTGATCGCTGCCGTCCAGCTGCCTTCCGTCGACGACGCCGAGTTCGAGTCCTCGCTGAAGGAGTTGCGGGAGCTGGCACGCACCCTCGGCTTCGAAGTGGTCGGCACCTTCACCCAGAAGCGCACCAGCTTCGACGCGAACGCCTATCTCGGTGCCGGCAAGGTCGAGGAGCTGCGGCTGTTCGCGGAAGACCGTGCCGAGTTCGTGCTGGTCGACCACGACATCTCGCCGTCCCAGGCCGGAAACCTCGAGAAGGCGGTCGGCTGCCAGGTGATGGACCGCACCATGGTCATCCTGGAGATCTTCCACCGGCATGCACGCTCCAACGCCGCGCAGGCGCAGGTGGAGATCGCACGGCTGCGCTACCTCGCGCCCCGGTTGCGCGAGGCCGCCAAGCTCGCCGGTCCCCAGGGACGCCAGCGCAGCGGCGTCGGCGGCCGGGGGGCCGGCGAATCGGCCAGCCAGACCGACCGCGCCCGCATCCGCGACCGCATCGCCGAACTGAAGCAGGAGATCCTCGCGTTCGACCACGAGCGGCAGACGCAGCGTGCACGCCGGCAGGAGAGCCAGGGCGTCGCGCGCATCGCACTGGTCGGCTACACCAACGCCGGCAAGTCGACGCTGATGCGTGCGCTCACCGGCAGCGACGTGCTGGTCGAGAACAAGCTGTTCGCCACGCTCGACACCACGGTGCGCGTGCTGGTGCCCGAGGGCGTGCCGCGCGTGCTGGTCAGCGATACCGTCGGCTTCATCAAGAACCTGCCGCACGACCTGGTGGCCTCGTTCAAGTCGACGCTGGAGGAAGCTGCCGAGGCCTCGCTGCTGCTGCACGTGGTCGACGCCGGGGACCCGGGCTTCGAGCGCCAGCTCGACGTGACGGTGAAGGTGCTCGAGGAGATCGATGCCGGCGCCGTGCCGCGCCTGCTGGTGTTCAACAAGATCGACCAGGTCGGCGATGCGAAGGCGCAGGCCGCGCGCGGCAAGGCCCTGCGCGCGCAGTTCCCGAAATGCATCGTCGTCAGCGCGCTCGACGCCGAAGACGTTGCGCGCCTGCACAAGGCGATCCTCGCCTTCTTCCGCAAGCGCCTGGTGAAGGCGGAGCTGTTCCTGCCCTGGTCGGCGCAGAACCTGCGCGGGCCGCTGTTCGCGTCCTGCGAAGTGGTCGAGGAGCGCGCGGACGTGGAAGGGACCTTCTTCAGCGTGCGCGGCGAGCGCAAGGACATCGATGCGCTGCGCGAGAAGATCGGGCCGGTGAAGAAGCCGAAGGCCTGATCACCGGCCCGCGCAACGCCCTCCTGCTGCCCTACTGCGGCTTGAAGCCGATGGCCTTCACCAGCTTGCCGTACTTCGCATGCTCGCTGCGGATCAGCTCGGCGAAATAATCGGGCGATTCATAGACCATGGTGAGGCCGGCTGCCGTGAGTTTCTCGACGATGTCCGGGTGCTTCATCGCGCGGTTGATCTCTTCGTTCAGGCGCGCGACGATCTCGCGCGGCATGCCCGCCGGACCGACCCAGCCGAACCAGCCGCCCGACTCGTAGCCGGGCACGGCCTCGGCGGCGGCCGGCGCATCGGGCCACTGCGGCGTGCGTGCCTTGCTGGTGACCGCCAGCAGGTTGATGCGGCCCGACTTGATGTGCGGCGTGAGCCCGGTGACGCCATCGACGCCCGCCATCACCTGCCCGCCCATCAGTTCGGTGGCGATCTGCGCCGAGCCCTTGTACGGAATGTGGTTGAACGAGAAGCCGGCCATCATGCGCAGCTGCTCGAAGATGAGGTGGGGAAAGCCGCCCTCGCCATTGCTCGCCACCGTCAGCTTGCCCGGGTTCGCCTTGGCCCAGGCGATCATTTCAGGGAGGGTCTTGAACGGGGCGTTGGTTGAGCCGACCACCACCAGGTAGTTGGCGGTGGACACCGCGATCGGCGTGAAGTCCTTCAGCGCGTCGTAGGGGACGCTCTTGCTGGTATGCGGCAGCACGGCGAGGTTTCCGCCCTGCCCTGCGGCGAAGGTATAGCCGTCGGGCGCGGACCGGGCGACGAAATCCAGGCCCAGCATGCCGCTGGCACCCGGCCGGTTCTCGACGATCACCGGCTGGCCGAGCCGTTCGGCCATCCTGGGCGCCATCAGCCGCGCCATGATGTCGGTCGTGTTGCCCGGCGGGAAGGGGATCACGAGCCGGATCGGCTTGTTCGGCCAAGCCTGCGCCTGAGCCTGCACGCCCACGCTGGCAACCAGTGCCGCAGCCGCGGCGAACAGGGAAAGAACGGACTTCATCTTCACGGAAAACCCCTCCTTGGGCGAACAGGTCTGGACGCTGGCTACTGGACGGCCGGGATGACGGGCAGCAGGACCGCGGCCGGGTGCTTCGGCCCGGTGTGCAGCGTCACCTTGCCGCCGAAGATGGCCGGCGGGCGGTCGGTCTCGTCATCGTGGACGAAGGGCCCGCAGCCCTTCATCGGGTTCTTCATGTTCGACAGCACCGCCGCTTCGCCTGCGTACTCGTAGTCCTTGCCGCGGATGCTGAGCGCGATGCTGTAGCCCCTGGGCACCACGATGCAGGTCGGCCAGATCTCGACGTCGAGTTCGTAGACCTGCCCCGGGACCAGCGGCTGCTTCTCGCGGTGCGTGTGGTACGGCCGATATGGCAGCGAGCGTGCCGGATCGAGCTCGCGGTGGGAGGCGCGAAGCCAGCCCTGGGCGATCGGCGTGTGCGGATCGAGCGCGCCCTGGAACACCACCTCCTTGCCGGCCGGATCGAACACCCGCAGCACCGCGAAGATGTCCGCATCCACGGTCGAGGAAGACACGAACAGCTTGAGCGCGATTGGACCGGTGATCTCGGTCTCGTGCTCGAGTGCGCCGGTGGAAAAGGTGGCGCCCTCGCCCATGGCCTCGTAGGTGTGCACCGCATCGGACGCCGGCGGCTTGTCCGACAACCGCATGCCGGCAGGGTCGAGGTGGAACCGGGTCCACCGCGTCCGCGCGAGCGGCCATTCGCGCTCGGCGCGCTCGACGAACTTCTCGCCTGGATGCCGGACCTGCAGCAGCACCGTGGGTTGCCTGTCCCAGCCGTTGTCGACACCCTTCAGGAAATGATCGAAGAAGCGCTTCTGCAGCCCGACGCCGTAGTCGGTGTAGAACGGCGCCCAGTGCGAACCGCCGTGCACTTCCAGCCATTTCTGCTTCGACGCCGCGCCGGCATAGCCCTCGAAGTTGCCCCGTGGGTGCAGCCCCTGCCCGCCCCAGTTCGCCGCCGACAGCACCGGCACCGCGACCTGTGACAGGTCTGCGCTGCGCTCGCGGTACCACTCGCCGTCCATCTCGCGCTGGAGCACCGCCAGCCACATGTCCTCGCGGTTCTTCTCCAGTTCGGCCTCGCTCAGCGTCTCCGGGCCGCAGGCGAGTTCGCCCGTCACCGGATGCTTCCTGCCGCGCTCGCCGACGCCGTGCTGCACCGTCTTGACCTGCATCTCCTGCCAGTTCTTGCGGAAGGTGCAGGCGATGCCGCCATGGCGGTGCGACTCGCGGTAGGCATCGTTCCAGCCCTCCCACGCGCAGATCGCGGCCAGGTGCGGCGGCTGGGAAGCGGCGACGCGCCACTGGTTGCTGGCGTAGTACGAGATGCCGTCGAGCCCGACCTTGCCGTTGCACCAGGGCTGCACCGCGGCCCATTCGATGCACAGGTGGAAGTCGCGCGTCTCGCGCGCATTGTTGTGCGCAAGGTAGCCCGGCGAGCGGCCCGCACCTCGGGAATCGACACGGATGCACACATAGCCGTCCGGCACCCACTTCTCCGGGTCGACCACCTCCCAGTTCTGGTACTGGTTGGTCGAGCCGGCGAGCGCGTCCGGATTCTCGCGCGCCATGATGTCCCAAGCCGTCTTGTAGCCTTCCTGGAAGGACAGGCCCTTGCCGTACGGACCGTAGGTCATCAGCACCGGGTAGCGGCCCTCGGCCACCGGCCGGAAGACGTCGGCGCGCAGCACCAGGCCATCGTCCATGGTGACGGGCACGTCCCAGTCGATGCGCATGCCGTCACGGATCTCGGATTTGAACGCGGTCATGTCCTGCTGACTCCTGTCTAGGCTCGATGATCACCAGGCCTGGCTGCGCCCGGTGTCGGTGCTGCAAGATGGCCGGCACGACCGCCGCCCTTGCCGCCAGGGCAAACAGCGGCTTGCGCCTGTGCCTCCTCCGTTGTTCCGGCCTTCATTCATGCACGCGCAGTGTCGGCGTGCAGCGAGGCTTCTGGCATGCAGTTTAGGGGGCTGCCGCGCCCGCCGTCAATGCAGCGAGCTTGCAACGAGCAGGCTCATTCGGGACGGATGTTGGCCTGCTTGATCAGCTTGCCCCACTTGACCAGTTCCGTGCGCAGGAAGGCCGCGAAGGACTCTGCCGTGCCGCCGACCGCCTCGAAGCCCTGCTGGTGCAGCAGCGGCGCCGTGCCGGGCAGCAAGCAACCGCCAGAAAAAAGCCGCCCGCGCCCACTACCCCCGCAGCAGGATGTCGCGCACTGCTTCAATCACACGCGACTGCTGGTCCTCTGCAGCGACGCGGTTCGACTACCGGTCCTGCGCTCGAGCCACTCGCCGCACGGCGACGTGAAATGCCCCTCGCGCGCCAGTACGGGCTCGAGGACGGGGGCAGGAACCGATGTCATCGTCGCCATGTCATTCAAGGGTGCAGCCGGGGGCGCCAGCCACGTGGATCCGGATGTCCCGTCCCTCGGTTGCCGGTCCCGGAGGCAACAACTTCATGCAACGGTCGAGGTAGGCGACGATCAGGGGATGGGTGCTTTCGAAGCCGAGGTCTGGCCGGGCGTCGGCGCGGAAAAGCGAAACCATCGAGAAGCCGATGTCGGCCGCCTGCAGGCGTGCGGTCTCTCGCCGCTGGCGATCGACCGTGGCCGGGAACAGCTGATAGATTTCCCAGGTCGGCGCGCGACGACGCTCGACAGCGTAGGCGCCGGGCCAGTAAGGCGCCGCAAGGAACGACCGGCCGTCACGCGCATGGGCGTCGACCTGCGCGCGCAGCAGCGAAAGCACATCGGCTGCGTGCGGTTCGACGTAGAGCGTGTCCCCGAGTACCTGTACGCGCTCCGACGTCCAGCCGCGCAGCACCGGGTAGGCGCGCTGCTCGAACAGCGAGAGGACCGTGCCGGCCACCACCGCCGCCACCAGCGCGGCGTCACCCCACCCCGTGCGCTGCCGTCCTGGCCATGTCCAGGCGGCGACGAGGATCGGAAGGACGCTCAATGCGACGTGGAAGACATCGAAACGCGACAGCGCATAGTGTGCGTATGGAATCGACACCAGCACGGCGGCCGGGAAAACCGCGTTGCCCTCGACACCGCCCGCCGCACTGCCCCGGCCCGAGGGTGCTGCATCTTTCCACACCCGGCGCGTCGCGAGGACCAGGAACCCGCCACCGGCGAGCCCTGCGAGGGCGAGCAGCGACTCGCGCAGCGCGCTGGCGGCGTCCTGCCCGGCCGCAGGAAGCAGCAACGCCTGGAGCCGGGGCAGCGGCAGCGGCAGGTTGGTCGTCCCCGCCTCGAACAGCATCCGGATCGAATCGAAGAATGCCGCGGTGAATCCGGTCGCGAACAGATGACAGGCGATCACCGGGAAATAACCGGCAACCCCACCGCTGACGAATGCGATCAACATCCTGCCCGACGGAAGCACGCGCGCCTGCCGATAGTGCAGACCCAGTGCGAGCGCCACGGCGATCGTTCCGTACAGCGCATGGTTGATGCCGATGGCTGCAGCCACTCCGAGGCAGATGCCGAGGAATGCGCAAGCGCGCGCATCGGCGCGCGAAAGCGCTGCAGCCACTCCGGCGATCATCAGGATCGCTGCGAAGCTGTCCGCGACCTTGAAGTCCGGCACCATCCAGACGGCAAGCGCAGGCGCCGCGAGCACGATCCGCCATGCGGGAGCCGGCTGCATGCCCACCAGCACGACAGCCATGGCGATAGTGATCGAAGCCAGGATGGCATTGCCCGCGCGCATCGCCAGGATGCCGTCGTCGCCGAACAGCCACATCCACCCGGCCGACCAGAAGTAGCGGCCCACGTCGTACGACTGGAAATCGCGCAGCGGCAGTTCACCGGCCAGCACGCGTTGCGCGCCGTACCAGAGGAAGCCTTCGTCCTGGAGGTTCAGCCCGTGGCGGCCGGTGAACCAGAATGCGGCCAGCGGCAGTACCAGGGCGATCGTAACCGCCCACGGACGGGCTGCTGCGCCTGGCATCAACCTGCGCGGCAGCATCGCGGCTCGCCCGCCAGTGCCCACCCCCTCATCGCGACCCGGCGGCTGCCACGACAGTACCCAACACGATCAGCGCAACGCCTGCCACCTTGTACAGGTTCAGCTGCTCGTCGAGCAGCCACACGCTCATCGCCAGCACCAGCACGAAGTTCAGGGCGGTGAACGGATACGCATAGCTCAGTTCGAAACGGGTCATCGCCGCCATCCACGCCAGGCTGGCAATGAACGCGGCGGCGAAGCTGGACACGATGAACGGATCCAGCAGCAGCAACAGCAGATGCCGCAGCCCCGGGAGGAAGCCCGCCGGCATCGGTCCGACCTGGTCCATGCGCCACTTGAGAATGAGCTGGCCGTACACGGTAAGCAGGATCATGCCGAGGATGAACAGGTAGTCGAGCCAGCGCTGCGCAGGCATCACGAAACGGGCTCCGCCTTGCGCACCAGCATCGTGAACGAATACAGGCCGTAGTCGTGCAGCAGCGCTACGTTACGCGACCAGCGCCGCTTGCAGAGATCGAACACGATGCAAGGATCGGGGTAATACAGATAATCGCGCATCTTCGGTGCATCGGAATAGGACGTCAGGCAGTTGAACGCGAAGCCGGCGCGGCTGGTTCGATCGATCGCGTCCAGGGCTTCCGTCATGCTGGAGAGGCACTGCGCGTCGCTGCGCCCGAGGCGAAGCGTGAACGTGCCGCTGGCCATGCCGAAGTCGGCTTCCGCCAGTGGGCGGTCCGCCACCTCGAAGGTCACGGCGCTGATCGATGCGAAACGCGCGCGCGCCGCGGCGATCATGTCTTCGTTCAGGTCGAACCCCGAATAGGTGATGCCCGGCCAGCGCGCGAGGAGCACGTCGACCAGCGCGCCGTAGCCGCAGCCGAAGTCGTTCACCGAGAACGGACCCGCTGCGGGCAGGATGCGCATCATCTCATCGAACTGCCTGCGCTGGCTCGCCTCGCCGTTCCAGTCGACCCCCTGTGGGGTGGGACCGTAGCGCTTGAAGCTGTCCCGGTAGTGCAGGCGGGTCCGCCTGGCGAATTCAGCGGGATCCACGGCCGTACACCTCCCGGACGATGGTGTAGGGACGCTGCTTGACCTCGGCGAACACCTTGGCCAGGTAGATGCCCAGGATGCCGATGAAGGAGATGATCATCGCGCCGATCATCCAGACCGAGATGATCAGCGAAGCCCAGCCGCTGACCGGCCGGTCGAGCAGCGCCCACTGCAGAACGACGCCTGCCGCGCACAACGCGGCGATGGTGAAGATCACCAGGCCGATGTAGAAGGTCGCGACCAGCGGGACATTGCTGAACGACGTCGCCGAATTGACGACCAGGGCCAGCCGCCGCCCGAGCGAGTAGGTGGTGGCACTGGTGTCGTGCTTGTCGACCAGGCAGGCGCGCTGTTCGAAGCCGGTGATCACCCACAGGCCGCCGATGTCCAGTTCGCGTTCCTCATGTCGAAGCAGCGCTTCGACGTAGCGGCGGGTCATCAGCCGCGCGGTGACCATGTCCGCCGGCATGTCGAATCCGCTGATCGCGTTCATCAGGCGGTAGAACAACCGACCCGACCAGCGCTCGAATCGCCCCCCCTTGCGGCTTCGCTGCACGCCATACACGACATCGCAGCCCTCCTCCTCCAGCCGTGTACGGAACGCATCGAACCATTCAGGCTCTTCCTCGAGGTCGCTGTCGAGGAGATAGACACGCTCCCCGCATGCGTGGGCCAGGCCGGTCATCATCGCCTTGTGATGACCGAAGTTACGGGACAGGTCCACGACGACCACGTGCGGGTCCGACCGGCTCAGCGCCACCGCCCGCTCGAGGCTCTCGTCAGGGGAACCGTCGTTGACCAGAACCAGTTCGTAGCTGTCGGCCGCGTGCTGCGCTGCCACGACGCTCGCCCGCCGGTGGAATTCCTCGATATGGGCGGCCGACTGATACAGCGTGGTGACGATCGACAGCTTCATCGGCGCGCGTGCGTCATGTACTGCGCAGCCTGCTCGCCACAGTTGAACAGCAGGTCGACGATGCTCACCTCATGGACGAACTCGCCCCACAACTGCGGGTACGACGGGTACGGCCCGTATTCGAACCACTCGACTTCGATGCCGGCGCGCGCGAACGCCGACTCGTCGAGGTAGTCTCGTGCACCCGGCCCGGAGACGTAGGTGTCCGCGCCTGCCTTCTGGCACAGGCTGACCAGCCGCTGGTTGCGGTCGCCGTCCGAGGGGTAGTCGGTGGAGTGCGTCAGGAGGGTGCCGATATCCAGGAATCGGCAGACGGCGGCGATCAGCGAGTGGTTGACCTCGGCGAGGTTGATCCAGGTACGCTCGCGGAACAGGGGGCCGAGCCAATCGGCGACCCGCTGGAAGTGCCGGGCACGCGCGTAGTTGGCGGCCAGCCGCAACCAGTGCGCGGGTCCGCAACCCGGATCGTCGATACGCACGTCACGGATCTTCCGGCGCAGCGAGATGCCCACCGGAATGCTCAGCCACTGCACGCCTTGTGGCGTCTTGATCCGGTTGCGGTTGCGCCAGTCGTTCTTGGTGTACTGCACTTCGTCGTAGAACACGAACTCGTCGACTGAGGCGATCAGATCGAAATAGCCTTTCCACGGGATGTAGTTCGACTGAACGACTGCCAGGCGCTTCATGTGCGTCGAGAGTTCAAGGGGCTGGCCACCGGGTAGAGGGCGCGAGGGTAGAACGTCGCCGAAGTGGGATGTTAACAAATCGGTCTGCGAGCCTGGACAGGCACGCGCTTGCCTAGCGGCACCCATGGCACGACCTTCCGGCAACCCGCAACGTGTTGTTGCCTGTGGTGGGCCCGCTGGGACTCGAACCCAGGACCAAAGGATTATGAGTCCTCTGCTCTAACCGACTGAGCTACAGGCCCGTATACCCTGTGCTGGCGCCGATTGTACCGGCAGCGCGCCGCGACCGACGGCGCGCCGGTCGCAGCGGTCCATCGGACGACCCTCACGCCTGGCGGAAATCCTCGACCGACTTCGCCAGCGTGCCGTCCCTGAGCTTCAGCGGCAGCGTCACCGGCCGCGTCGGCCCGAAGGTCGGGATGTAAACCGAGTGCTTGCCCGCGCCGCCGACCACGATCACATGCACGGCCTCTTCGCCCTTGAGGATCGGCACCGGCCGGTCGCGCTGCTCCGCGGTGAGGCCTGGCAGGTACGGCTCGAACTGCTTCAGGCGGCGCACGATGTTGTCGTCGGACAGGTTGCCCAGCGGCACCCGTGCATGCTCGAACAGGAAGTTCTTCACGTCGCGTTTCGAGAAGCCGCTCTTCGCGATCGAGTCGGCATGTTCAGGCCCGATCACCACCAGCGGCTCGCCGGCGTAGTAGATGTTGTTGGCACCGGTCTGGGCGATGGTGCCGGCGATCATCTTCAGCAGCCCCTCGCCGTCGAGGCTCTCGTGGTCGTTCACGTTGTGCGGCGGCTCTGCGCCGTACACGGTGACCGTCGAGGTCTCTGCGCTGTAGCCCATCTCGACGTTCAACGGCTCCCACGGATTCGCCGCCTCGTTCTCGGCGACGCAGTAGCTGTACTTCGATGGCGCCCCATGGGTCGACATGTCGCCGCTCGCAGGGATCCCGCCGCCGATGTTCCACATCGCCAGCCGCACCGCGCGGCCGATCGTCGCATTCGCACGGTTGCCCGGGCCGAACGCGTTGTGGCCGCTGTTCATGCCGATCTCGCGCGCGGCGGGACCATTCACCACCAGCAGCGTCGAACAGGGATGCGTGGTCGCCTGGATGCCGTAGAGGTTGAACTTCTCCTCGCACAGCGCCTCGATCGCCAGCAGCACCAGCGGGAAGTACTGCGGCAGGCAGCCGGCCATCACCGCATTGGCCGCCAGGCGGATCGGCGTCGCCTCGCCGAAGCGCGGCGGGATCTTCGCCACCGGCTCGTCGATCGGGCGATCGCAGTAGGCGAGCATCGCGCGCACGCGCTCGGCGGTCGGCGGCACCACCGGCAGGCCGTCGGTCCAGTTCTTGCCGCGCAGGAAGGCGTCGATGCCTTCGTAGTCGTCGTCGACCTCCAGCGCCGCGCCGGGGATCTCGAGCAGTCGTTCGGTCGCGATCATTTCTGGTGCTTCCGGATCAGGTCGACGAACACGGGCACGGCCACGTCGGCGCGCTCGCGCACTTCATCGATCGACACCCCGCCCAGCGGATGCGGGATCTCGATCAGCGGCAGTTCGGGCACGCCGAAGATGCGCGCCTGGGTCTCGCCCAGCTTGCGGAAGGGACCGGAATAGATGACCGCGGTCACCAGGCCGCGTTTCCGGAGCTCCGCCATGTCGTGGACACTCCACGACGTGCAGGAGCCTCAATCCGCCATCGCACTGACGACGAAGTCTGCCTCCGCTTCGATCTGGTCGAGCATCGCCTTCGGTGCCGGGGTGCTGGGGTTGGCCTTGCGCAGGCTGACCACCGAGGCCACCGGCATGTGCCTGCCCACGCCCTCGATGATCATCTTCAGCAGGTGGTCGGCATTGCTCTTGGAATTGTCGAGCACGCCGATGCGCAGGCCGCCGCTGGCCGCCTCGCGCTGCGCGCCCGCCGCCTCGCCCTGCTGCACGGGGGCTTCGGGGGAAATCAGGTAAACCTTGGCAACCATCGCTCGCCCTCCTCGGTGGTTCGATGCTCGGGCCCGTATTCTAGGCCACGCTGGCCCCTGCCGCCTCCCCGGCGGCGGCACGGTGGACAGCCAGCCATTCCTCGAAGGCCGCCGGCGGCAGCGGCCTGCTGAAGAAGTAGCCCTGCACCTCGTCGCAGCCGAGCCGGGCCAGCAGGTCGACCTCGGCCTGCCGTTCGACGCCTTCGGCCACCACCTCGAGCCCCATGTTGTGCCCGAGCTCGATCGTCGAGCGCACGATCGCGGCGTCGTCGGCGTCCTCGACCATGTGCATCACGAACGAGCGGTCGATCTTCAGTTCCTTCACCGGCAGCTTCTTCAGGTAGGCGAGCGATGAATAGCCGGTGCCGAAGTCGTCGATCGACAGGCGCAGGCCGCGCTCATGCAGCCTTGCCAGCGTCTCCAGCGCGCGTGCAGGGTCCTCCATCACGCCGCTCTCGGTGATCTCCAGGCACACCTGGTACGCGGGGACATCGTGCTGCGCGAGCATGCCCGACACGAAGGCCACGAGGTCGCTGCTCATCAGGTCGCGCGCGGCGACGTTGATCGACACGGCGATGCCGAGTCCCTCGCGGTGCCACTGCGCAGCCTGGCGGATGCCCTCCGCGATCACCCAGCGCGAGATCTGCCGGATGTAGCCGGTCTGTTCCGCGAACGGGATGAATTCGCCCGGGGGCACCATGCCGCGCGCTGGATGCACCCAGCGTACCAGCGCCTCGACCCGGCCCACCGTGCCGTCGGCGAGCGACACCTTCGGCTGGTAATGCAGGCACAGTTCGTCCTGCTCGACCGCGCGGCGCAGTTCGCCGAGCAGCGACAGCTGTCCCTGGGACGTCGTGTCGAAGCCGCGGTCGTAGCGGGCATGGCCCGAGCTGGCGCGCTTGGCGACGTACATCGCGACGTCGGCATGACGCAGCAGTTCGTCGGCATCGTCGCCGTCCTCCGGCCACGAGGCAACACCGATGCTGGCGCCGACATCGACCGGCTGTTCCTCGAGCAGGATCGGCGCCTCCAGCACGCGCAGCACGCGCTCGACCACCTGCCCCACCCGGTCGGCAGGCCCGGCCGGCAGCAGGATCGCGAACTCGTCCCCGCCCAGGCGCGCCACCGTGTCCGATTCGCGCAGCACGTCGCGCAGCCGGCTCGCCACGTCGCGCAGCACCTGGTCCCCGGCGGTATGGCCGAGGCTGTCGTTGATCAGCTTGAAGCGGTCGAGGTCGAGCACCATCACCGTCACCGGTACATGGCTGCGCCGGGCCTGGCGCAGGCTCTGCTGCAGGCGGTCGAGGAACATCGCGCGGTTCGGCAGCCCGGTCAGCGTGTCCTCGAACGCGAGGCGCAGGATCTCGGCCTCGCGCTGCGAGATGCCGTCGAGCATGTGGTTGAAGCCGCGGCCGAGTTCGCCGATCTCGTCCTGGCCAGTGACTTCGACCCGCTGGCTGTAGTCGCCGTCGTGCACCCGGCGCGCGATCTCGGTGAGCCGGTTCACCGGCCGGCTCACGGTGCGCGCGATCAGGAAGCTGCCGGCGATCGACAGCACGATGCTGGCCAGGGCCAGCCCGAGCAGCAGGTTGCGCAGGCGCACGAACGGCTCCAGCCCCTCGCGCACCGAGCGCTGCAGCAGCGCGACCACCGCCCCGTCGGGGCCGGATCCGATCACCGGCGACAGCGTGCCGTAGCGTTCGCCGTCGAGGTCGACCGCATCGGGCATCGAGGACAGCGGCGGCGGCGCCGCCGGCGCGGTGGCGGCCGGCTCGGCCTTGCGAGAGGCAAGCCAGGTGGTGAGCGCACCGCGCACCGGCGCGTCGAGCGTAGAGGCATGCACGGTCCATGCACCGTCCCTGGCCTGCGAGGCGAACGACAGCTGCAGCGAGGTGACGGCCTTGAGGTCGGCCGCGACCCGGTCGTCGATCACGAAGCCGATGGCGATCCAGGCGATCGGCACCGGTGCCAGCACCGGCACCACCACCAGCTGGTAGGGCTTGCCGTCGATCAGCACGACGCGGCTCGCCTGGCGGTCGCGTTGCGCCGCCTCGATCAGTTCGGGGAACGGGAAGGCCGCCCCTCGCGTGTCCTCGTGCAGGGTGTCGGCGAGCATCCTGCCGTCCAGGCTGGCCAGCATCAGCACGCTGGCGTCGATCCGGCGGCCATGGTTGCCCAGCACAGAGACGATGGTCTCGAGGTCGCGCGTCGCGATCGCGGTACGGAAGCCGAAGTCCGCGGCCAGCACGCGTGCGGCATCGGTGAGCTGGCGGCTGTTCTGCGCGACCAGGTTCCTGAACACCCGCTCGCCGACCGCGAGTTCCTGGTCGATCCGGTTGCGCGCAATGCGCTCGCCACTGACGCTCACCAGGAACATCAGCACGCCCTGCGCGGTGACCAGCAGGATCACGAAGAACAGCACGATGCGCGCCTGCAGGCTGTGCAGCGCCGGGCGCGCGGGGGGCTTCGCCGGCGTCACCGGGGGGGGCATCCATGTCAGCGACGCTGCGCCGAGGCCGGCGGGGCAAGGTCGATCCGCACGGTCGCACGGCCCGCCGCCGCGTCGACCTTCACCCGTTCGCGCGCGACGTCCCCGCGCTGCCACGGGTGCCAGACGCGCACCTCGTATTCACCGGCGGGCAGCTCGATCGCGGTGCCGCCGTTGCCGGCGGTGCGGCCGAACCACGGCGTCTCGACGGCATAGACGAAGCCGACCATCCAGTCGTGGATGTTGCAGCCGAGCACGACCGGCCCGGGCTTGTCGAACACCACCGGATTGGCCGGCACGCCGGTGTAGAGCTTGAGGTCGAACACCTTCGCCGGCGAGAACGAGAAGACATGGTGGCGGATGGTGTCGCGGTTCGGGAAGCTCACCGAGGCACCCACCTGCACCGGCACCACGAACGGCACGAACTCGCGGTTGACCTGCTCCACCACGGCCGGGCGCGGCGCGCCCGCCGGCGGACGGCCCGAAGCCGGCATCACGAACACCACCGCCTCGGGCACCGGCTTCCCGGCGGCGTCGTTGACCGTCACCGAAAGGGTGGCGGCCTGGACCAGGCCGGACAGCAGCATGGAGGCCAGCGCCGCCGCTGGACGCAACGGCAGGCGCGACGCCGGGCGCAAGCCGGTGCGGGCTTCCTGCGAAAGGGTGTGCCGGGACGCAGGGGCGACCCGTGGAGACGGTCGGGGCATGGGCGGTCGAGGGCGGGGAAGGAGGCTGCGGCAAGCAGCTTCTTATCGGCCGCGATCGCGTGCCCTTGACCCTTTCGGTAGCCGTGCGCCGGCCTCGCGGCCTGCCTGCGGCGATGCCGGGTGACCGGGAACGCCGGGGGGAGCGGGGGGTGCCACGGCAACCGGCCGCCCCCCAACGGGATCAGCCGCCTTCGCTGTCGAGGAAGCTGCGCAGCCGCTCGGAACGCGACGGATGGCGCAGCTTGCGCAGCGCCTTCGCCTCGATCTGCCGGATGCGCTCGCGGGTGACGTCGAACTGCTTGCCGACCTCTTCCAGCGTGTGGTCGGTGTTCATCTCGATGCCGAAGCGCATGCGCAGCACCTTCGCCTCGCGCGGGGTGAGCGTATCGAGCACGTCCTTGGTGGCCCCGCGCAGGCTGGCGTACACCGCGGCGTCGCCCGGCGACATCGTGCCCTGGTCTTCGATGAAGTCGCCCAGGTGCGAGTCGTCGTCGTCGCCGATGGGCGTTTCCATCGAGATCGGTTCCTTGGAGATCTTGAGGA
>JAJTHE010000148.1 GCA_021298815.1 Betaproteobacteria bacterium
CGGCCTCCTGGGGCGATCTGCGCACGGCGATGGCGGCCAACGCCGAGCGCATCAAGCGCGACGGCGCCTCCACCGTCTTCAGCCCGCAGGACCTGCAGGTCGACGAACGCACCCAGCGCGTGGGCCTGCGCGGCCTGCTCACCACCTTCATCAGCGACCGGCGCGTCTCCGAGGTCTCGAAAGGCTATGCCATCGAGCTTCAGTACGCGGGCGGCCGGATCTTCCTGAAGACCTTCCGCGAGACCAACCCCAATGACCCCCTCGAACTCCAGACCCGATCCGGTGCGGCCCCCGCCGCACCCTCAGGGCCGACGTCCGATGCGTCCTCTCCTGCCGCTGCACCTGCTGTGCCTGCTGGCGCCCCTGCTCGCTGAGCCCGCCCTCGCGCAGCAAGTGGTCGAGGCCCGCGACGGCGCCACCGTGCTTGCCCGGGTCTCGCGTCAGGAGGTCACCCGCATCGCGTTCGAGCGCTCGCGCGTACGCCGGGTCACCGGCAACGCCAACGAGTTCGTGCTGGAGAAGGACGACGAGCGCGGCCAGGTCTTCATCCGGCCTGCCGATCCGCAGTCCACCAAGCCGATCAACCTCTTCGTCAGCAGCGACCGGGGCACCGTGTCGCTGCTGCTGCAGCCCGTCGACGTACCCGGCGACTCGATCGTGATCCGCGAACCGCGCGTCCCGGGTGATGCGCTGCCGCGCCTGGAAGCCGGCAGCCGCCACGTGCGCACGCTGAAGAACCTGCTGGTGGCGCTCGCCGACGACAACCTCCCCGAGGACATGGAGGTCCGCGAGCCCGGACGCGACATCGCCCTGTGGGCCGGCACGCGACTCACGCTGGAGCGGGTACTGCTGGGCGCCCACCTGGTCGCCGAGAAGTACCGCCTGGCCAACACCGGCGCCGCCGCGCTGACCCTGCATGAGCCCGACCTGCACAAGCGCGGCGTGATGGCCGTCAGCGTGGAGCGCGCGAGCCTGCAGCCGGGCGAGGCCACGCCCGTCTTCGTGATCCGGGAGCGGCGAAGCGATGACTGAGCAACCCCTGCCGCCCGGCAACGTCGATGCACCCGCAGGCGCGAGTGCGGAGCGCATCAAGCGCCGCCAGTACCTGCTGCTGGCAGGAATCGCCGGGATGATCGTCGCCGGCACCGTCCTGTCGGTGTCGCTGACCAGCTCGGGCACCAGCAGCGAGCCAGCCCCCCGGCCCAAGTCCACCAACATCCTCTCGCCCGGCGCCCAGGTCGATCCACGGGATGCGTGGCGTGGGCAGGCCGATGCGCAACTGCGCTCCATCGAGCAGCGCTCGCGCGAGCTCACCCAGCGCGGCAGCGAACTCGAAGGCCAGAGCCGCGACATGATGGAGCGGCTCAAGCGGCTGGAGGCGGGCAACGTCGGCGCCCCGTCGGGCCGTGCCGACACGAGTGGCCTCACACCGCTGCCCCCGCCGCCGCTGCCAGCGCCCGCAGCTCGGCCGAACTTCGGCCCTGATCCGGCAACGGCGCCTCCGGCGAGCAACCCCGCGCAGCGGCTGCCGCCCCCGCCGGCTCCCTCCACCCTGCCACCTCCTCCTGCCCCGCGCACCGGACTCCCGGGTGGCCCCGGCGCTCAAGCTGCACCCGGCGCCGCACCTTCCGGTCTGGGCGCCAGCGGTATCGTCAGCATCACGCTGGCCGACCCGGCTGCTGCACGCACCGGCGCCGGGTCCGGTGCATCAGGCTCAACCGACGCCACCGGCAAGCCCGCCGCACCCTCACGCGACACCGGTCGCTACCTGCCCAGCGGCAGCTTCACCCGCGCCCTGCTGCTTGGCGGGCTCGACGCGCCCACAGGCGGTCAGGCCCAGCGCAATCCGCAGCCAGTGCTGCTGCGCCTGCTCGATCACGCGGTGCTGCCGAACCAGTTCCGCGGCCGCATCAAGGAGTGCTTCGTGGTGGGCGCCGGCTACGGCGACGTGAGCGCCGAGCGCGCCTACATCCGCACCGAATCGCTGTCCTGCGTCACCCGCGACGGCACTGCGATCGACGTGCCGATCCGCGGCTATGTGGCCGGCGAGGACGGCAAGGCCGGCATGCGCGGACGTCTGGTCTCCAAGCAGGGGCAGATCCTCGCCAACGCCCTGCTGGCCGGGGTGGCCAGCGGTATCGGTACCGCGTTCCAACAGAGCGCTACGATGGTCTCGGTCTCGCCGCTGGGCACTACCGGGACGGTGGATCCGGGCAAGCAGTTGCAGGCTGGCCTGGGAACTGGGGTGGGCCGCGCGCTCGACCGGCTCGCCCAGTACTACATCACGCTGGCCGAGAAGGTCTTCCCGGTGATCGAGGTCGATGCCGGACGCACCGTGGACGTGGTGCTCACCCAGGGCATCGCACTCGGGCACTCGCTGGACGGCAACCGCCCGGATGACGCGAACACCGCCGCGAAAGCCGACCCCGACCGCGACGCCTTTCCGCACCTCGCGCGCCGTACCCCCACCGCCCGGAGAACCGCCGATGAAGACGATGAAGACTGACCTTGCCGCGCGAACGCCTGAACGCGCCCGCCATGCCTCCACGCTCACGACCGCGCTGGCCGCGGCCATCGCCGCGAGCCTATGCGCCACCGCACTCGCCGCCCAACCCGCCGCCGCGCCAAAGACCAGTGCCGCGACGGCCACCCGCGCCGCGCCGGCAGGACCGACCCAGGCCGGTTCGACCGCCCAGGCTCAAACGACTTCTGCGGCCCAAGACGTAGCGCGATCAACCGTGACGCAGGCAGCAGCCGCCCCAGCTGACGCCAGCACCCTCTTCGAGCGCCTGCAGGCCCTCTATCCCTCCACGCGCTTCGGTGCCATTCATCCCACGGCTTGGCCCGGCGTGTTCGAGGTGGCGATGGGCGCCAACCACGCCTACGTCGATGCGACCGGCCGCTACTTCCTGTTCGGCCACCTCTACGACATGCGCCAGCAGCGCGACCTGACCGCCGAGCGCAAGGACGCGATGGCCCGCATCGATTTCGGGAGCCTGCCGCTGGCTGACGCGCTGACCGAAGTCCGGGGCAAGGGTACGCGCAGGCTGGCGATCTTCAGCGACCCGGACTGCCCCTATTGCCGGCGGCTGGAGACCGAACTGCGCGGCCTGGACGACGTCACGATCCACACCTTCCTGATGCCGCTGGCCTCGCTGCACCCGGCCGCTCGCGGCAAGGCCGTGTCGGTGTGGTGCGCGGCCGACCGGATCGCCACCTGGCAGGCGCTGATGCTGCGCGATGCGCTGCCACCCCAGGCGGACTGCCCGCACCCGGTGGACCGCAACGTGGCGCTTGGCGAGCAGCTCGGGGTTAACGGCACGCCGACCCTGATCGCAGGCGACGGCCGCGTGCTGGCGGGTGCTGCCAGCCGCGACCAGATCGAGGCCTGGCTGTCCCGGTCGGGAGAAGGCGCCGCCAGCGCAGCCACGGGGAGTGGCGCCCGATGAAGGGCGCACACCCGGCGGCAGGCAGCCGGCCACCCTGCAGACCACTGCGCCTTGCCACGCTGGTCGCCGGCAGTGCCGCGCTCGGGCTGAGCGGCTGCGCTTCGAACCTGTCGGGCGTGGGCGGCTCTCCGACCTATGCCTGCAAGGCTCCGGCCGGCGCGCAATGCACGTCGGTGTCGGGCGTCTACGCCAACGCCGGACAAGGGGCCCGGCAACTGCTCGGTTCGGACACGCTGCGCACTGGCGGATCCGGGGCGCTGGGGGCGCCTCCCGCCGACACGGCGCCTCCCCGACCGGTGGTCCGCAGCGGTGCAGTGGGGCCTGCGTCCAGCGCTACCGCCATCGAGCCCCGACCGGCGACCACGAACCCGCAGGCCGCAGCAGCGGGCACCGCACCTGCAGTCTCCCCGATCGCATCGCTGGCTGCGGCACCCGCCACCTCCCCGGCTGGCCTGCGCACCGCCCCCCGCGTCCTGCGCTTGTGGATCGCCCCGTGGGAAGACAGCGACGGCGACCTGCACGAGGCCTCCACGGTCCACGTGCTGGTCGATCACGGCCGATGGCTGATCGAGCGGGTCCGCCCTGCCCCGCGCGGCCCGCGCATGGGCGTCACCCCACCCGCAGCAGTCGGCACCGCCCCAGCGGGTACTCCACCAGGCGGTCAGGCGCCAGGCATCAGCCCCCGCGCCAACCCCTCACTCGACCAGCCGGAGCCCTGAGCCATGCTGCGCACCCTGATCGACGACCTGGACGGCGCCCTGCGCGCCACGCGCATCGGCGAGCTGCTGCGACCGCCCAGCACGGGCCCGCAGTCCCGCAACGACGCCGCATCC
>JAJTHE010000167.1 GCA_021298815.1 Betaproteobacteria bacterium
AGCCAGCCTGCGCCGCATCGCGCACTACGACTACTGGCAGGACAAGGTGCGCCGCAGCATCCTCGTCGACAGCAAGGCCGACCTGCTGCTGTACGGCAACGCCGAGCGCGCGGTGGTCGAGGTGGCGCACCGGCTGGCGCGGCGCGAGCCCATCCATCGCATCACCGACGTGCGCGGCACCGCCTACATGCGCCGCACCGACGACGAGAGCCTGGGCTACTTCGCCGACTGGTTCGAGCTCGACAGCACCGAGGTCGACCGCCCCGGCCGCATCGACGCCCACATCAACCCCTACCTCACCACGAGCGAGGCCGCGGCCGAACAAGGCCAGACCTGCGCCAAGGAAGACGGCTCGGCCGCACCCGCCGTGCCTGCCGCGGCTGTCGTGGCCATGCCCACCAGCCGCAAGGCCAGTGGCGCGCTGGCGCTGCCGCCGCGCGAGCGCACCGTGGTGCGCCTGCCGGCCTACGAGCAGGTGAAGTCCGACCCGGTGCTGTACGCCCACGCCAACCGCGTGCTGCACCTCGAAACCAACCCCGGCAACGCGCGCGCGCTGGTGCAGGCGCATGGCGACCGCGACCTCTGGCTCACGCCGCCGCCCATCCCGCTGACGACGGCCGAGATGGACTGGGTGTTCGACCTCGAGTACGCGCGCTCGCCGCACCCGGCCTACGCCGACGAGCAGGGCGGCCACGACGGGCCAACCAAGATCCCGGCCTGGGAGATGATCCGCTTCAGCGTGAACATCATGCGCGGCTGCTTCGGCGGCTGCACCTTCTGCTCGATCACCGAGCACGAGGGCCGCATCATCCAGAGCCGCAGCGAGGACTCGATCATTCGCGAGATCGAGGTCATGCGCGACAAGGTCGAGGGCTTCACCGGCGTGGTGTCGGATCTCGGCGGCCCCACCGCCAACATGTGGCGCATCGGCTGCAAGAGCCGCGAGATCGAGGCCGCCTGCCGCAAGCCGAGCTGCGTGTACCCCGGCATCTGCCCCAACCTCAACACAGACCACGGCCCGCTGATCAAGCTGTACCGCCGCGCGCGGCAGCTGAAGGGCATCAAGAAGATCCTCATCGGCAGCGGCCTGCGCTACGACCTGGCCGTGCAGAGCCCCGAGTACGTGAAGGAGCTGGTCACCCACCACGTGGGTGGTTATCTGAAGATCGCGCCCGAGCACACCGAAGGCGGACCGCTGTCGAAGATGATGAAGCCCGGCATCGGCGCCTACGGCCGCTTCAAGGAGATGTTCGACCGTTACTCCGCCGAGGCGGGGAAGAAGCAGTACCTGATCCCCTACTTCATCGCCGCCCACCCGGGCACATCGGACGAGGACATGATGAACCTGGCGCTCTGGTTGAAGCGCAATGGCTTTCGCGCCGACCAGGTGCAGACCTTCTATCCGAGCCCGATGGCCACCGCCACTGCGATGTACCACTCGGGCCGCAACACCCTGCGCAAGGTGCGCCGCGAAGCCGCGTCCGATGACACGGTGGACATCGTGCGCGGCGAGCGGCGTCGGCGCCTGCACAAGGCCTTCCTGCGCTACCACGACCCGAACAACTGGCCGCTGCTGCGCGACGCCCTGAAGGCGATGGGCCGCGCCGACCTGATCGGCAACGGCAAGCACCACCTGATCCCCACGTTCCAGCCGGCTGCCGACGGGCACTACGTATCGGCACGGCGCAAGAACTCGACGCCGGGCGGTCAGCCGCAGCGCGGACGCCTGCTCACGCAGCACACCGGGCTGCCGCCGCGCGTCACTGGCAATGCCGGCGGCAAGCCCGCGGGCAAGCCGAGCCGCAAGCCCGGTTGAATCCCGGGGTGCCCGGGATCCAGCCGGCTTGCCGGCTTCGGTTCACCAGCGCACCGACCCGGCCCTCGCGACGATGCGCTGCGCGTCTTCCTCCAGCAGCAGGCCGGACTTCACCATGCCGTCGGCCACCGCGCGCACCCGCGCGACATAGTTCTCCGGCGTCTGGTAGCGCTCCGCCAGTGACGGCCGCGGGTCGCCGAAGTCCCGCCGCTGGTCCGCGCGGCGCAGGAACGGCACGATGCTGCCGTCCAGGTAGCACAGTTCGCCCGGCGTGCCGGACGCGGCACCACGCACGCCCCAGCCCATGCTGGTCGCGATCGGCACCGCCTGCTCCGGCACCCTGAGCCCACCGATCTCGTTGCCATCGGCGTCGACCTGCGGCACCCGCACCGGGTAGTCCCCTTCCAGCACGGCCGGCATCGCCTTGCCGAACACGCCCTGGGCGAACGCCGGCCCGTAGTCGAAGCGCTTCTTCGATGCCGGCCCGGTCGGCTTCTGCACGCCGGGCAGGTTCGGGAAGCGCCAGCGCGAGGCGACCACCAGCGAGCCGTCGGACAGCTTCGGATAGGCGGACGACGGCGGCGGCGTGCCGTCGCGTACCCAGCGATCCATCGCCAGCAGCAGGTTGCGCATCAGCGGCCGCGGGTCGACGGTGTTCGGCGGCAGCGCGCAGACGCCCGCCGGCATCGTCGCGCCCATGATGTGCTGCGTGCCGGCGAAGTGGTAGACGCGAACATCGTCCGGTAATGTCGCATCGCGCCGGCCGGTGGGGTCGGTGGTGACCAGCGACTGGCCGCTCTGCCAGTACTCGATGCCGGTGGTGGTGTGGATGACCTTCGGGCAGTTGTTGCGCGCGCGGCAGCGGTTGAGGATGCCATCCACGCGCCCGCCGAACGGATCGGTCTCGTCCTGGTAGGCGAACGGGAACGTGGTGTCCGGGAAGCCGAGGAAGCCATAGCCGATGTCGGTCATGCGGATCGGCTGCGCGAAGCGCTGGTTCAGGAACAGGCGCGCCGTAGAGATGTGGGGATTGATCGCGTCGAACACCCTGCGGCCGGCTTCGTCCTCGTTGAAGCCGCGCCAGGTGAAGTCGCGCAGGTAGCGGCCGCTCTGCGAGGCGCCGTACGCCAGCGTGCGCTGCACGCCACCGGCCAGCGGGTTCGCCTCGCTGCGATCGTTGCGCAGGAAGGAGACGAGGTCGCGCGTGGCCGCGAAGCCGATGCCGGACACCGGCGGGTTCTCGGCCGGATACACGAACTGGTATAGCACCCCGATCTCGAACGGCGTCCCTGCGGGCAGCAGCCGGATCGAACGCTCGCCGGCGTACTCCCAGCCGCCGGCAGGCACCAGGACCGGCTCGTCCGCGTTGCGCACGCGGCGATAGAGCTTCGCCTGCGCCGGATCCATGGATACCGGCCTGAAGGTGAGCGGCATCGCCCGCGCCGTCCGGATGTTCGGCAGCAGTTCGTCCCACACCTCCTGCGCCAGGCCCGGGGCCGAAGGCACCTGCATGCGCAGCGCGTTGTTCGTCGGCGGCAGCTGGTGGATCCAGCCGCTCCACACCAGCGTGAAGCCCTGCCGCAGCAGGAAGCCGTTGCCGAAGTCTTCCGGCTTGAGCGGGTTGTTCGTGTCCGGGCCATCGTTGAAGTCGCGCAGCGCCCGCTTGTTGCCGCGGTTGTTCACGTCGTAGAGCAGCGCACCGTTGCCCCGGGAGAGGTCCACCGGCTTCACGATGTCGAGGTCCGAGGTGTACTCGACCCGGCCGCGTGCATTGCGCGGCGCGAGCGCGATGTCGACGATGTCGCGGTTGAGCGGATGCGCCGGGTCGAGTTCACCATGGAAGCGCCCGGTGAGCCGTTCATACGCACCGGCCGCACCGAACCCCGGGCCGGGGATCAGGTCGCGCTTCACGATCTCGATGCGGGTGACTTCCGCGCCGGCGGGCGACGGCAGTCCCCCCGCCGCCACCGCAAGCGCCAGCAGCGGCGCCGCTGCCCATCCCGCCGCCCGGGCGGTTCCCCTTTGCACAGCTTCCATCGTGCTCCCCCTCGTTCCGGTCGTTCCGGTTGTTCTGGTTGTTCCGGTGACTGCACCCGCCCGGCCCCCGCCGGAAGGGTTGTACGGCATCCCTCAGCGCGCGCGCAGCGACTGTCCCAGCCCGCGCAGCAGCGGCAGGATTGCGTCCATCGTCGGCACCGGCACGCCGGCCTCGTGCGCGAACGCATGTACCTGCCCAAACAGCGCCTCGACCTCGATCGGCCGCCCCTGCAGCACGTCCTGCAGCATCGACGGACGCTGTCCCCAGGTGCCGCGCCGCGCGATCGCCGGCAGGTCCATCTGGCCGCGCAGGTCCCAGCCCAGCGCGGCGGCGACCGCCAGCACTTCCTCCATCACCGACACCATCTGGCCGCAGAGGTCCGGATCGGCCGCGAGCGCGCCGAGGTCGAGCCGGGTCAGCGCGGCGATCGTGTTGCCCGATGCATTCGACACCAGCTTGCCCCAGACGTCGCGCCGCAGGTCGTTCGACGCGCGTCCGTCGATGCCGCCCCGGCGCAGCATCGCCACCGCCTGCTCCAGCCGCGCGCTGCTGCTGCCATCCGGCTCGCCCAGGATGAAGTGGTTGCTGCCGACATGCGAGATCACGCCGGGCTCGACCATTTCGCACGGGCAGTAGATGACGCAGCCGATCGTGCGCTCGGGGCGCACCTCGCGCCACAGCGCCCCTTCGGGATCGAGCAGCGGCAGCGTGCCGCCGGGACCGGGCCGTCCATGGCGCCACCACCACGGGATGCCGTTCAGCATGAACACGACCGCGCCACCCGGCGCGAGCAGGCGGGCGATCGGGGCCGCCGCGCCGGGCACCGAATGCGCCTTCAGCGTGACCAGCACCAGGTCCTGCGGCGGCAGGGTCGACGGATCGTCGGTGGCCACCGGCACGGCCGCCTTCACCTCGGTGCCGCCGGAACGCAGCACCAGGCCGCGGCTGCGCATCGCCTGCAGTTGCGCACCGCGCGCGACCACCGAAACCTCGTCCGCCCCCACGGCCAGCAACCGGGTCGCGATGCTGCCGCCGACCGCCCCTGCACCGAACACGCATACCTTCATGGCCATCCCCCGTGCGTCGCGTTGCTCGCCCGACACGGGGGCAGCGCGGTCAGCCGGGATTGTGCGCCGAGTCGTGCGTCGCCGCTCGCAGCAGGCGGGCCGGCCTTCAGGCTGCCTTGCGAACCCCGGCGTGGCCGACGCGCCGATCGTCGCCGCGCCCGCCTGTGGCCAGGCGATCGACCGTTCCGGCAACGCGGAAGAAGCCCATCAGCCGCTGCACCTCGTCCGCGCGCGCGCGCAGTTCCTCCGCGGTCGCTGCCAGTTCCTCGGAACTCGCCGCGCCCTGCTGGGTAGTACCGTTGAGCTGCGTCATCGCATGAGTGATCTGGGACACGGCATCACTCTGCTCCGAGGACGCGGCGGAAATCTCCTGCACCAGCTGGCTGGTCTTGCGGATCGACGGCACCATCGCCTCGAGCATCTGTCCGGCCCGCTCCGCCTGTTCCACGCTCGATCGCGCCAGCGTGCCGATCTCCTGCGCAGCGACCTGGCTGCGCCCGGCCAGCTGGCGTACCTCCGCCGCGACCACCGCGAAGCCGCGCCCGTGCTCGCCGGCGCGTGCAGCCTCGACCGCCGCGTTCAGTGCGAGCAGGTTGGTCTGGTAGGCAATGTCGAAGATCACCGAGATGCGATCGGCGATCGCGCGCATCGCACGCACGGTCTCGGCCACGGCCTGGCCGCTGTCCTGTGCCTCGGTGGCGGCCACCGTGCCGATCTCGTCGGTACGCGCCGCGCCCTGCGCATTCTGGCGCACCGACTCGCTGATCTCCCGCAGCGCGACGCTGGTCTGCTCGACGCTGGACGCCTGCTCGGAGGCCGACTGGGACAGCGACTGGGAGGTCTTCGAGACCTCACCCGAAGACAGCACCACGGCCTCGGCAGCGGCATTGACGTCGCGCACGGTCCGCGCGAGGTTCTCCGAGGTCGTCCTCAGCGAGTCGGCCAGGCGCAGGAAGGCGCCGTTGAATTCGCCTTGCGTGCCGCCGGTAAGGTCCCCCGCCTGCAGCCGTTCCAGGCCGCCCTGGAGCGCTTCCAGCGGCTGGCGCACGGCTTCCAGCGTGCCGTTCATGCCAGCCACCACGCGGGCGTAGTCGCCGGCATGCCGCCCGGCATCCGCACTTGCGTCGAGGCGTCCTTCTACCGCGGCCGCGGACAGCAGCGTGGCATCGGCGATCAGTGCCCGCACGTTGCAGCGCACCTGCTCCACCGATCGAGCGACCAGGGCCATCTCGTCACGGCCCGAGACATCCACCGGTTCATCGAGGTTGCCGACTGCGATGCGGTCGGCCATGGCAGCCAGGTCGGCCAGCCCGCGCGCCACATGGCGTACCGTGTTCAGCGCGACCCAGGCGATGCCGAGGCACGCGAGCAGCGCCGCCAGCGCGGCACCGGCGAATACCACGCGTCCCTCGCGGCGGATGCCTTCGCGCGCCGCGAGCACCCGCTCGTCGATCGAGCGCGTGACTTCCGTGAACGACTGGTCGGCGGCGCGGACGTCCGCCTTCAGCGGCTCCATCGCCGCATTGCCCGCGGCCGGATCGCGCAGGCGACCGGCGCGGATGCCCTCATGGATGCCTTCCACGCCCTTGCGGTAGCCGGCCAGCCCGGCACGCAACCGATCGACGGTCGCCTTCTCCTCGGGCGAGAGCAGCGCGAACGCGCTGGACAGGTCGGCCTCGACCTGGTCCAGCGACTTTCGTCACTGCTGGATGTACTGAGCGACCCGCTTCGGGTCCTCGATGTTGAGGAACAGGTCCTTCTCGTATCGCCGCACGTTGCCGACGCCGGCCTGCGCGGCGCCCAGGGCCCGCTGCGCGGCGAGTTCGCCCTCGAGCAGGCCTTCGTTGCGGTCGATCACGCTGTCGAGCGCCACCATCAGGCCGATCGCGACG
Organism: Betaproteobacteria bacterium; assembly: GCA_021298815.1. Lineage (GTDB taxonomy): Bacteria > Pseudomonadota > Gammaproteobacteria > Burkholderiales > CAIKXV01 > CAIKXV01. Next base: position 6,814 of record JAJTHE010000167.1, read on the forward strand.
ACCAGGAGCGCGATCGAACAGAGCCCGGCGAGCAGCAGCAGCCGCCCGCGCACGGTCGCAGGCGCGAAGCGCTTCATGCGGCCCTCCGGATGCCCGCGGCCTGCCGAGCCCGGGCACCTGGCGCACCGAGTTGGCGCGCGTTGCCCTGTGCCACGTCCGAAGCCAGCCGGAAATAGGCCATCAGGTTCTGCAGCTGCTCCGCCTGCGCCGACAGCTGTTCCGCGGTCGCGGACAGCTCCTCCGAAGCAGCGGCGGTCTGCTGCGTGCCCGAATTCAGCTGGTTCATGGCGTCCGAGATCAGGGTAACGCCCGAGCTCTGCTCGCCCGAGGCAGCGGCGATCTCCTGCACCAGGCCGCTGGTCTTCTTGATCGAGGGCACCATCGCCGACAGCAGCTTGCCTGCCCGCTCGGCCAGCTCGACGCTGGAGCCGGCCAGCGTGCCGATCTCCTGCGCCGCGACCTGGCTGCGTTCGGCTAGCGTACGCACTTCGGCGGCGACCACCGCGAAGCCGCGACCGTGTTCGCCCGCGCGCGCGGCTTCCACCGCCGCATTGAGCGCCAGCAGGTTGGTCTGGTAGGCGATGTCGAAGATGACCGAGATCTTGGTGGCGATCGACTTCATCGCATCGACGGTCTGGGTGACGGCCTTGCCGCCCTCCTCCGCCTCGCGTGCCGCCTCGGTGGCGATGCCATCGGTCAGCGTCGCGCTTTCCGCGTTCTGCTTCACCGACTGGCTGATCTGGTGCAACGAGGCGCTGGTCTGGTCGACGCTGGCGGCCTGCTCGGAAGCTGCGGTGGACAGCGACTGCGACGTCTCCGACACCTGGCCCGACGCCGAGGTCAGTTCGTTGGCGGCGTTTCGCACCTCGGCGATCGTGCCGCTGACCGTCTCGATCAGTTCGTTGAACTTGCTGCACAGCTCGGCATGGAAGCGCTCCTTGCCATCGAGCGGGATGCGATGGGTGAAGTCGCCCTGGGTCGCACTGTCGACCGCCGCACCGATCTCTTCAGCGACGCGGCTGGCGGCCTGCGAGGCCGCTTCCGTGGCCGCCATGCGCTCCGCATCCTCGGTGCGCCGCGCCAGCAGGTTCGCCTGCATCGCCTTGAAGCACTTCAGCAGCTGCGCTGCCTCGTCCTGGCCGCTGTCGTCGATCGCGTGGTCGAGGTCGCCCTTCGCCACTGCGTTGGCGGCGTCCACCGCCTGGCCCAGCGGACGGGTGACGGAACGGGTGATGGCAACCCCCAGCACGATCGCCAGCGCGCCGATCGCCGCCAGGAGGCCGAGCAGGGAAGCGAGCTGCAGGCGTGTCGCGGCGATGCGATCGACCAGCAGGGTCTGCAGCGCGTTCGCTGTCTCGTCGATCGACTTGTACTGCGCATCGACTGCCACGGTGCCTGCCTTGAAGTAGTCCGAGGCAGCCATCGTGGCCGTGCCGGCCTGCGTCAGCTGCGACTCCGCAAGCTTGAAGAACTTCTCGGCCTCCGCCGCGCTGGCCGTGCTGGTGTCGCCGATGATGCGCTTGACGTCGGCGCTCAGCGTGGTCGCCTTGCCAATCTGCATCGAGGCACGCGAATGCAGGTAGCGCGCGCTGCGCGCATCGAACGCGAGCGCGTTGCGCTCCAGCGGCGTGACCTCCTTCGCCGAGAGCATCGCGGCGCCCCGGCCGCGCATGGTCGCCAGCGACTCTGCCAGCCGCGGCAGGTGGTCGATCAGCGCGGTCATCACGTAGTAGCTCTCCGCCACCGGGTCGAGCGACAGGCCGGAGGCGTCCGCGATCAGGTCGAGCACCAGGAAGTTGCGTTCGATCAGCGCGGTATGGGCCGCGAAACTCTCGGCCCCGGGCAGGCTGCGGGCGTTGACCTTCTCGCTCAGCCCAGTCCATCCAGCCTTGATCGAATCGACTTCGGCTGCCGCGGCCGCGTAGCCGAGCGTCGCGAGCTGCGCGGACAGGCGGCCCAGTTCGCTGTTGACGTCCGCGAGCCGCGCACGCCGCTCGCCGTCGACCCCGGCATTGCCGTTGAGCACGATGCCGGACAGGCCCCGGTGCGCTTGCAGTTGCCGCTGCAGCGCGATCGCGGCACGCACCGGACCGAGGCCTTCAGCCTCCGACTGCGCGACGCCGATCTCGGCATTCTTGGAGGCGACGACCTTCATCAAGGGCACGGCGCACATTATCGCGCCGAGGAGTGCAAGCGCGGCGAACTTCTGCCACAGCTTCATGGTCCGCAGGGTGCTTTTCATCGAAGAACCTTGTTCTGGAATCGAGGATGCCGGACCGTCCGGCGTCGGCCGGGTGCAGATCGGGCTGTGCCATGCGGCGGTCGCCGATCTGATCGAGGGGCTCGACCGCGCACACAGTTTTAGCGGCGGCGCGGGCGAAACCTTGAGTGCCCGGCCCCGAAGCCCGGATCGCTACCGCGCGGGAAACCCCATGCGGCCAAGCTGACGACCATGCAGGCCGGACAGCAGGGCCAGGGCCGTCGTCGCGCCCACCAGCGCGAGGAACATGTCCCACTGCGTGTCCCAGACATCGCCCTGGGTCGCCAGGAATGCAACGGCCTCGTCCCCGCTGGCCACCGCCACCCACCATTCGATCATCTCGTAGAACGCCGAGAAGGCGAGGCAGAAGCAGACGACGAGGAAGGGCAGCCAGCGGCTGCCGGCCAGCGGCGAGCGGCGCAGCAGCACCTCGCGCGCGACGATGGCCGGCGTGAAGCCCTGCATCAGGTGGCCGACCCGGTCGTAGTGGTTGCGAGAGAATCCGAACGTGTCGCGTATCCAGTCGAACAGCGGAACCTCGGCATAGGTGTAGTGCGCGCCGACCAGCAGGACAATCGCATGCAGTGCGACCAGCGTGTAGGCGAGCGTGGTGAACCGGAACCGGTCGCGGATCGCCGGCAGCAGCACCAGCACGACCAGCGCCGGCAGCGCCTCGAGCCACCAGGTAAAGCGGTCCTTCGGGCCAATCGCCGACCAGGCGGCCACCAGCGCCACGGCGATCCAGAGCGCGCCATGCGCGCCACTGCCGCCCGTGCCGGCACCGGGGCGCCGCGCCGGTTCGGCCGTCGGGGGCATCACGCGCCCCGCCCGGCGTCCGCCCACGCATTCGGGGTCTCGCAGAGCCGCACGCGCGAGAGTACGATGCGCGTGCCGTAACGCGCGGCGATCGCCGCGTCGAGCAGACGGAACGCGGTCGCCGCCAGGTGCTCCGCGGTCGGTGGCTGGTCGAACTCGACCGTACGGTGGCCCGGCAGCGTCGCCAGGAAGTCGACCACAGCCCGGTCCTGCCGCCAGACCAGGAACGCATGGTCCCAGGCATCCACCACCACGCGCTGGGCGATCGCCTTCACCTCGGAGAAGTCGGCGACCATGCCCTGGTCGGGCTCTCCCTCGGCCTCGACCAGCGCGCCGGTCACCGTCAGTTCGAGGCCGTAGCGGTGCCCGTGCAGGTGGCGGCACTGGTTCGCATGGCGGGGAATGCGGTGCCCGGCATCGAACTCCAGCCGGCGGGTGATGGTGATCAAGCGGTTGGCCTCGGGCAAGGGAAGGCGCGAGTCTAGCAGCGCGCATCGGGCCGCGACGTGCGCCGTCGCCCGTGACAGGTTATCATCAATGGTTTACCTCGATTCGCACCACGCCCAACCCCATGGCACTCATCGTCCAGAAATACGGCGGCACCTCGGTCGGCTCGCCCGACCGCATCAAGAACGTCGCGCGGCGCGTCGCGCGCTGGAAGGCCCGGGGCCACCAGGTGGTGGTCGTGGTCTCGGCCATGTCTGGCGAGACCAACCGGCTGATCGCGCTCGCACGCGAGGTGCAGCCCGAACCCGATGCGCGCGAACTCGACCAGATGGTGTCCACCGGCGAGCAGGTGACCATTGGCCTGCTGGCGATGGCGCTCAAGCAGATCGGCGTCGACGCGCGCAGCTACACCGGCCCGCAGGTGAAGATCCTCACCGACAGCGCGTTCACCAAGGCGCGCATCCTGAGCATCGACGAGCACAACATGCGCGCCGACCTCGACGCCGGGCGCGTGGTGGTGGTCGCCGGCTTCCAGGGCATGGACGCCGACGGCAACATCACCACCCTCGGCCGCGGCGGCTCCGACACCACCGGCGTCGCACTGGCCGCGGCGCTGAAGGCCGACGAGTGCCAGATATACACCGACGTCGACGGGGTCTACACCACCGACCCGCGCATCGTGCCCAACGCGCGCCGGCTGAAGACGGTCACCTTCGAGGAGATGCTCGAGATGGCCAGCCTCGGCTCGAAGGTGCTGCAGATCCGCTCGGTCGAGTTCGCCGGCAAGTACAAGGTCAAGCTGCGCGTGCTGTCGTCGTTCCAGGACGAAGGCGAAGGCACGCTCATCACGTTCGAAGAGGAAGAGAACATGGAACAGGCGATCATCTCCGGCATCGCGTTCAACCGTGACGAAGCGAAGATCACCGTGCAGGGCGTACCCGACAAGCCGGGCATCGCGTACCAGATACTCGGGCCGGTCGCCGACGCCAACATCGACGTCGACATGATCGTGCAGAACGCAGGCGTGCACGGCCTGACCGACTTCTCGTTCACGGTGCCGCGCAACGACTACTCGCGCGCGAAGAAGCTGATCGAGGAAGTGCAGAAGCACATCGGCGCGAAGGAACTGATCGGCGACGACCGCATCGCCAAGGTGTCGATCGTCGGCGTCGGCATGCGTTCGCACTGCGGCATCGCCAGCAAGGCGTTCCGCGCACTGTCCGAGGAAGGCATCAACATCCAGATGATCTCCACCTCGGAGATCAAGATCTCGGTGGTGGTGGACGAGAAGTACCTGGAACTCGCGGTGCGCGTGCTGCACGACGCGTTCGACCTCGCGCACGAACCGGCCTGACCGGGGCGCCTGCCCCCTTCGCGCCCTACTGCACCTGCCCCTTCGCGCCCGACTGCACGATCACCGGCGCCCAGCGCCGGATCTCCTCCTGCAGGAATCGCCGGAAATCCTGCGGCGTGCCGGGCAACGGCTCGCCGCCGACGTTGCGGATGCGCTCGGCCGTGTCCGCGTTGTTCAGCGCCTTCACCGCATCCGCGTTCAGCCGGTCGATCACGGCTCGCGGCGTCCCGGACGGGACCACGATGCCGCCGAAGCCGACGGCCTCGAACGGCACGCCCGCCTCGCGGAAGGTCGGGATGTCGGGCAAGGCACTCGAGCGCACGCTGCTCGCCATCGCCAGTCCGCGCGCCTTGCCGGCCCTGACCTGGGCCAGCGCACCGGGCACGTTGCCGAACATCACGTCGGTCTGGCCGCTGATCAGCCCGCCCAGCGCCTGCGGACTGCCCGGATACGGCACATGGGTCGCCTGGAACCTGTTCTGGGTGCGGAACAGTTCCATCGCGAGGTGCTGCGGACTGCCCACGCCGAGCGACCCGTAGTTGAAGCCGCCCGGCCGGGTGCGCGCGGCGTCGAGGAACTCCTTCAGAGTGCCGATCGGCGACTTGGCAGGCACCAGCAGCACGTTCGGGAACTGCGCGAACAGCGCCACCGGTGCGAAGTCCTTCTCGGTGTCGAAGGCGAGCTTGTCGCGCAGGTTGAGGTGGAAGGCGAACGGCGTGCTGACGAACAGCACCGTGTAGCCGTCGGCCGGCGCGCGCGCCCCCATCTCGTAGGCGATCAGGCCGCTCGCGCCCGGCCGGTTGTCGAACACCAGCGTGCGGCCGAGCGACTCGGACATGCGCTCGCCGACCAGCCGCGACAGGATGTCGGACACCCCGCCCGCAGGGAAATCGATCAGCAGGCGGATCGGCCGCGACGGATAGGCCTGTGCCGTGGCCATGGCCGGGACTGCAACCGCCGCGACGCAGGCCACGGCGACCAGCGCCCGCCGACGGGAAGAAGGTGCACGGGAAAGATCGGTCATGTTGGCGGCCATGGCGCATCCGGCAGGTGCGATGGACCGCAGCATAGCGCTGACGCAACCGGTCGACAACGCGCAGCGGCAGGATGCAGGGCGCACACCCGCCAACGCCACGCCTGACGTGCACCGTCCGCGCACCGGATGCGGCCGGTCATGGCTGGTGATAACGTGGAGGGCCGGCGGGCGACGCCCGCCGCAGCCATACGACCCGTACCCAGGAGCAGGAGCAGACGATGAGCGAACTCGACAAGCAGATGATCTTCCCCGATGGCCTGTCCCGCCCGACCGGCGTCTGGAGCACCGTCACGGTGGCCCGTCCCGGCCGGTTGGTGTTCGTGTCGGGGCTGACCGCGAAAAATTCCGCCGGGGTGGTGGTCGGCAAGGACGACATCCGGGCCCAGACCGTCCAGGTCTGCGAGAACCTGAAGCTGGCGATGGCCTCGGCCGGTGGCACGCTGCGCGACATCATGCGGGTGGATGTCTACATCAAGGACATGGACCACTTCAAGGTGATCCACGAGGTCCGCGGCCGGTACTTCGACCAGGATCCCCCCGCGTCGACGATGGTCGCGGTGTCGGCCTTCACCCACCCGGACATGATGATCGAGATCAACGCGATCGCCGTGCTGCCGTGAGGACCGGGGTGTCCCGGAGTGTCCCGGGGTGCCCACATCCGCAAGCATCCCGGGTGCCCTGCGGCGCGCCCGGTTGGGTATACTCCGTGTGCCCGGAGAGATGGCCGAGTGGTCGAAGGCGCTCCCCTGCTAAGGGAGTATACGGGCTTAAACCTGTATCGAGGGTTCGAATCCCTCTCTCTCCGCCAGAACAAGACCTTCCAGCTCGTTCAGCCGGTGCGCAAGGCATCCGGAGTCCCGCGGCAAGCGGGCCTTTCTTTCATGGGCTCCCGGCGGTGCCGGGAGGACTCTTACGCAGCGTCCCCGAGCGACTCCTGATTGGCAGCCGCCCTCGACGGCACGCGCAGCCAACGTGCCTCGAACTCTTGCGCCGGCAGCGGATGACCGACGAGATAACCCTGAAGCAGCGAGCAGCCCAGTTGCTTCAGGATGGACTGCTGCGCCGCGCTCTCGACCCCCTCCGCAACCACGCTCAGACCCAGTTCCTGCCCGAGCCGGACCGCTGCTGCCACGAGCGCGCGGGCGCCGTCATCGTCGTCGATCTCGCGTACGAACTCGCGGTCGATCTTCAGCACATCGAAGGGGAAGCGATGAAGGCAGGACAGAGACGAATACCCGGTTCCGAAATCGTCCATGGCCAGGCGCACTCCAGCCTGGCTAAGGCGCAGCAGGGTCTCGCGTACCTCCCGTGGATTGTCGATCATCAGTCCCTCGGTGACCTCGATCTGCAGTTGCCGTCCTTCGAGGCCATTGCTCCGAAGGGCCGCTAGCATGCCATCGGTCAACCCGGAATCGCGGAGCTCGCGCGGCGATACGTTCACGCTGATGTGATCGAGCCGCGCACCGGAGGCAAGCCACCGGGCCATCTGCGCGCAGGCCTGCTCCAGCACCCACCGACCGAGCGGGACGATGAGACCGGTGCGTTCGGCGATCGGGATGAA
>JAJTHE010000138.1 GCA_021298815.1 Betaproteobacteria bacterium
AGCTCCTTGACCGACACGCCCGAATCGGCCTCTTTCAGGAACCCGATGATCTGCGCTTCCGAGAACCGCTTCTTCACGTCCAACCTCCTTTTCAGGGCCGGACTCTATACCTTTATGCTACTGATTCCTGGGGGCACGTCGGCGCGCCAAGCCTCAGCGTGCGGTAGATCCAGAGCTTGACGATCGGGGGGAGGGGGGCTGCGGCGCCGGATGCGCAGAGGCTGATGAGGTCGGGGCGGCGGGGGCGGGCGGGCATCGCGGTCTCCTGGTCGGGAGAGCACAGTGTCCGGGTGCCTGCGACGAGATGCGTCGCAGCGCGTGGGGTGCGGGATCGCCAGTCAGGAGCCAGCATGCGTGCCCAGGGGGGGCTCTATTGCGCGGACAAATCGGTCGAGCAGATGGAACAGTCAAGGCCCGCCGACCAGTTCGCCACTCGATGGCGTTGTCATCCGGCCACGGGCCCATGGCATTGGCGGTCAGCTTTCTGCTGCGAGACCACCTTATCGGAACAGCGCGGCGATCTTCTTCATGGACAGGTAGAGCCGGCGAGGGTCGGACTGCAGCGGTGTGAAGTCAAAGTGCCTGTAGAACGCGACGGCCGCATCGTCTTTGGCGTCCACCACAACGGCCATGGCTGCAATGTCTGTGGCACGTTGCAAGCTGCGCTGCAGGGCGTCCATCAACAGGAAGGCGCCTCTGCCCTGTCCCTTGAGGCGCTGATCAACAGCAAGGCGTCCCATCAGGGTCACGGGGAGTTGGGGGTAGCGCGGCAGGCTCTTCGAAAGCTCCGGCGCGATGTCGCTGACATCGATCACCGCCGCTGACAGCGTGTAGTACCCAAGGACCTCGGCGCCTGGGGGCACCAGCAGGACGAAGGGCGCAGCGACATACTTCTCCGCATCCTGTCTGGCCTGCTGCTTCAGGTAGCGGTCGAGCGCCTCGGTGCCGCACCTGAAGGGAGTGCGATCGTGGTGCTTGCCAAGCGGTTCGATGCGGTAGGGGCTCGACACGCGCTTACGGCTGCTCCATCTCGTTCTTGTAGTCGGCGGCGGCCTGGCGCAGTCGTGGGCTCGGCTTCGCATCGTCGAGCAGGCCCTTGACGAAGGCGGCCTGGTCCTCGCGAGACATCCGGATCAATGTGTGCTCGCGTACCAGCCGCTCAGCCGCATCCTCTGCACTCTTCAGCACGAACTCCGACAGCGTGCGGCCGGACAAGTCGGCCGCACGCTGCAGCAGGCCCTTTTGCACGGGCGAAAGTCGCGCTTCGAGCCGTGCTCCGCGGGGCGATGGCTTGTCCAGCGGGGTGGTTGCGGTGCGGGGCACCATGATGAAGCCTCCTACGAGTTTGCAGTGGACCCTTTAATGTACGCCGTTTGTACGGACAAGACAAGAAGATGATTAGGCAGGGACGATGGTGTCCACCAAAACACTTGGTGGACACATGGACTTCGAGCACAAGGGATCGGGGGACGAACCGTTGACGATCACCAGCAATGGTCGCTGGTACTTCGATGCCGACCACAAGCGGCATGTCGTCGAGCAGTGCATGGCCCCGGGCGCATTGGTCGCAGCGATATCGCTGGCGCATGGGTTCAACGCGAACCTGGTGCGCAAGTGGATTCGAGCCCATCAGGCGTCGCAAGCCGACGCCATGAAACAGCGCCTGATTCCTGGGAGGGGGTCGTACTGGCGCCTCCGAAGAGGCGTCAAGAGCTAGTGTGCACGCGGGGTTCGGGGGAGGGACGGGGATGGTCCGCCAGGCGGTCCGCCAGTGCTTCGGACGATCTGCGATCCATTCCGGGACGCGATCTGAAGGGTTTCCTGGGTCGATTCTGTCCACACCCGTGCCTACAAACTTGCAGTCGCTACGTGAGCTCCGAAGTCGGCGACATGGAACGTCTCCGGAGCCAGCAGCCACCAAGCGCTTGGCTGTATACGGAGGTGTGCCCGCGGGCGCCAGGGCCCCCATCGAGGCCGTCGCGGACGGGCCCGCTCAACCGTGAGTCCGTCGTGGGCCATCGGGGCCTGCTGCTGCAGATTCGCGACTCGAAGGCTTCCCACAAATAGTCCTGCGAGGGGGGGCAATCCCTGTATCCATGCGGGTTGCAGGACAGGGGAGGTGTGAATCCGCCAGTTGATCCGCCACAGACTCAGCAGGGTCCGGCAGGGTGGAGTTCTTGCGGCGTCTTTTCGACGTGAATGTGATCATCGACTTGGAGCGCAGAAAGATTCGATGGGTATTGCAAAGTTGATTTGCTGCCCACCTTGAAGGTAGAAGGTTGTTATTCCAAGCAAGTTCCCGCGCGAATCCAGCAATGCTCCGCCAGAAGAACCTTTGCTGATCGGCGTCGTGGTCTGGACGAAGACGCGGCCGTCACTTCTCCGAAGTCCAGAAACGATCCCATTTGCGATCGTAAGCTCCAAGCCCTGGGGGTGTCCTAACGAAAATGCGGTCTCTCCAATCTCTAGCGTCGAAAGCCTACGTCCAGCCTTTATGAATCGCAACGGACCAGGGACATCGACGATACACATATCGCTCCTGGAGTCTGCGGCACTGATCTTTCCGCTCATGGCTCGACCTTCGGCACGAAGCGCTATCGTCTTGGCATCTTTGACCACATGACAATTGGTGATCACCTCCTTCTCTGACACCGCAACACCTGATCCGAAAGCGCTGGTTCCGGTTGTCGTCGCAACTTCGATAGTCACGACGAACGGACTAATCGCGGTATACGTCTCGGCGCCATTCAAGGTCTGTGTGTTGGCTTGAGCCGCACACACAGGAGCGGACAGTGGCTTCCAAGTTGCCGAAAAGTTGGCACTTTTCCTCGCCTCAGCTTGAACGGTAGGCGCTGGGGAAGCAGGCTTGGCTACGTATTGGGCAACAAATTGCGCAGCGCGGTCCTGCACCGCACTTCTGCGTCCAATGTCGAGGCGCGCTTCCAGGCGACTGCGCTCGCTCAATACGGCGCCGACATCATAGCGTCTAACTCGCGAGGTGCATCCGCCTACGCTATCCAGCGCGCATTCGTCCGGGGGCTGAGCTTCACGAGGAAGTACATCGTTTAAGAGCCGCTTCACATCCGAATCAGACGGACTGGACTCGCTAGCCCAGTATGAGAGGGGAGACTGAAATGTTCCGAAGGTACGGTTCAAAGCCGCGTCAAACAAGAGATTCCAAAAGTAACGGTCTTGGTCCGTCAGCGGCGACAAAGTGGTCGTCCAAAACGAACTTTGTAGCCGATAGATGGCCGCGAGCAATCCCTGACTAGCTGCTGCCTCGTAGTATCGCGCAGCAAGCCTTCCATCAGTCGACTCAAGCATTTCGGCAAGATAGAACTGGCCCTTAGCACTTCCGGCCCGCGCCGCCTTTGCGTAATGCGATACCGCGGCCTTCTCGTTCTTGGCCATTCCATCCAAACCAACTCGAAACGCATGTCCGAGTGCGACATCAGCTTCGGTAACTTCTGCTGAACTAGCGGCGCTCAGCCAAGCAAATGCACGGCGCCAATCGTGGGCTAGGTAGAACATGCCGACGTCAACCCATACTTCTGAGTTGCCGGCGGAGGCCTGCTCTTTACATTGCGTAAATAGATTTAGCCGCCCGTCCTCATGCGAGTCAATCGCGTAGGACTGGCGTACTGACGGATTGATCGACAGCCTTTCTAAGGGATCACTTTCCTTGGCAGTACGTTCTTTCGCCAGAAGAAATCGGAAAGGGCTACCCCTAAGGTTACATCCCTGAAATTGTTGAACTGTTCGCTCCCATTCTGCTGCTGTTATACGTTCGTAAGACTCAGTGACGCGAGCGACCAGAAGCCCTAAAAAGGCCAAAGAGCCAATGGCGATAAGCGCAGGTGCGAGAGCTAGAAGCTTGATGCTTACAGGCAGGGGGGTATCGCTCTCTTCTTGGTACCGCGTCCACAGTCGGACAGAAAAGTAAGTTGAGCAAACAAGACTGAATAGGAGAAGAGCGGACCCATAAGCATCTCTCAACTGAGCGCCGCCATACCAGAGCCGATGGTAGGTCGCGTGCATCAAGTCCTGCTGCGAAAAGGCTTCCGGAAGGAGAAGCACTGCAGAAGAATTGCCGAGTGGCCCCGCGAGCCAAACTAGGAGCAGCGTTGGAGGAAGAAACCAATGCGAGCGCGTCTTCAGCACGAATGATGAAGCAATGACTGAACACAAGACGCATCCGCCTAGCAGCACGAGTTGTGCGAACAGCTCATCCTCACTTAAAGGTATGCGAGATGCGACCCTTGCTGCTAAGGCGGCAAGAGCCAGAGAACACATACTGATCAGAAGCCAGAAGGCGCAAGAACGCGGTGATCGTGCGCTCCTCAGCGCCCCGAGGCGACTTGGGGCGCTAGCTGGTGGGCGATTTGTTTCTTGAAATGGCTTCATGCGTTAGTGAGCGACAGAAGTTGGTACCGTTCATTGCTTTCCAGGAAGGCGCAAGAACCTATAGCATTAACCCAACTTCGGCCGTGTTTAAGTGGTCGCACCGCTACTCGGCAAAGCATATCTATCAAGCGTTTGCTTAAGGTCATTAGCACCGAAACATAGTTGGTACCTCCACAAGCCGAAACGCCCTGAGTGCGTCACCGCTCGACACCAGCGCTCGGCCGCTGCCTTTTTTACCGCCGCATTCCCGATCTGGCCCTTGATCTCGACGATCAACATACTGCCATCTGCAAGTTCGACGACGAAGTCTGGCAGGTACTTCCGCGGGACGCCCTGCTCGCGGTAAGGAATCACCAGCCCTAGACGGTCGTTTTTGACCCACGAGCAGACGGCAGGGTGATCGCCCAGCAGATCCGCCGCCTGTCGTTCCCAGTCGGAGTCGAAGACCGAAGCGTTCAGGTGGCAGCGCCGAACTTGGTGGAGCGCCTTGCCGGTGTGGAAGTCTACCAACCGCGTTGAGCGGGTGCGGGCCGCTCCGGCTGCGAACACCGGTTGTTCCTGGCTGACCCCGCCACCGTCGGCTGACCCCATTGCGTTGATAAGCATGGCCAACGCGCGGCCGAAGTAAGGGTTGATCGCCAGGTCCTGTTTTGCACTGGGCTCCACGAGTGACACATGCTGGTCGATGAATCGAGTTGCGATATCCAGCATCTGCGGGAACAGCCGGTGCGCAGGGATCGCGTCACCGCGGTCCTCCTGCCACTTATGAGCCAGAACCTTGGCCAGTTCAAAGGCCACCTGCTGCACGCGAATGCCTTGGCGCCAGGCCTCGAGGCTCACGCGCACAGGGGCACCCGGTCCAAAGGCAATGAGCCGACCGTCCTGCGTAGTCAGGCCGCGCAGCAGCACGTCGTCAGGCACATCGTGCGGGTCCAGCACCAGCTCGCCCACGCGATCCCAGTCAACCTGCACCTTGACGATGCCTGGGTCCTGGTAACCCTCGACCACGGGAAACTCGATCTCGTACTCTGCCTGCTCGGGCACCGCGTACACATGGTTGGCCGGCGGCGACGGCGGTTGCGGCTTGCCGCCTTCCACCTTGAATGGGATCAGCTCGAACGGCACCCCGAAAATCTGCGCTGTTTCCTCGGTGAACAGGCCACTCGCTTGGTCGACTGTATAGGAGGTTCGCCGCAGCGCCCGCCCCACCACCTGCTCGCACAGCAGTTGCGAACCGAATGGGCGCAAACCGACCACATGCGTTACGGTTGTGGCGTCCCATCCCTCCGACAGCATCGACACAGAGATGATGCAGCGCACATCCCGTCCGGGTGGGACGTCGGGGTTGACGGTCACCAACGTGCCTTCGTCATCCTCCAAGGCCTTGCGGTTGTACCGCTCGACGATGGCCGCGTACTCCTCGGGCACCTTGCGCCCCGGCCACTCGGTCTTGCCCACCGTCTCCAGCACGAAGCGCAGCCGCCGCGTCTCGTCGCTGGTCCCACCAGCAGCGATATCCTCTCCAACCTTGCTGTCGATGCGGACCGTTACCTCTCGGCCCGGTGCGTTGCGGAACTCGGGAACGCCGGCCCCGTACTGCGCGTCGCCCTCGGCCAGCCAGGCATGCAGCGCCTTGGCGATTGTGGTGTCGCGGCACACGATGATGAACACTGGTGGCACGTCGTGTCGGCGGTTGCCGGCCGCGAAATGCGCCTTCCAGGTCGCCAGGGTCTCGCGCCAGCTCACTGCCAGGGTGACGATCGGCGCTGTGGCGTAGCGCATCACCTCCGTCACTGTTACTGGCCCGATATGGCCTTCGTCCTGCGCCTGCTTCTGCACCCAGCGCCAGACGTTGAAGTAGCGCGGTACGCCATCGCCCGACCCATCTTCGGTTGGCAACTGCGGCACCTTCACCAGCCCGGCCTCGATGGCCTCGAGCAGGCTGAAGTCGGACACGACCCAAGGGAAGGGCCGGCCCACCTCGTTGCCGCTGCCCTGGATGTAGAACGGAGTGGCCGATAAGTCCACGCATAGGCGGATACCGTTGCTCCGACCACCCAGCGCCTTGTTGATCCGGTCCAGGCCTTCGATCCAGACCGTGGCCTCGCGGATGTTGGCGGCGGTGGTCTCGTCGTCTTCCTCGCCGAACGGGTCGGCGCCTTCGATCGCGCCGCGCCGGTATGCATGATGCGCTTCGTCGTTCATCACCAGGATGGCTTGGCTGCGCCCCTTGCGGCCGCCCAGCACGCGCTTCAGGAAGGCGGCATCGCTTTCCAGGTACTGCGTCTCCCGGACGTTGAAGGCCTTGGGGCTACCGTCGCGCTTGGATTCAACGCTGACGATGTCATAGGCGCCGACGGTCGCCTGGTGCCGGATCTCGTCGGCGCTCAGGGTGGCCGTTACCTTGATCGTGCGCGTCTTCTGCACCGACTGGCCGCGCTTGACCACCCGCCCGCCCTGGCCGTTCACCTCGCGCGTCTCGCGTCGCTCGAGGTTGTGCCAGTTGGTCACGAACACCTCGCCGCGGCGCAACTCGGTCATGCGGTGCGTGGGCACCAGCTCGCGGGTGCGGTAGAGCGACAGTTCGTCGCGGTCAGGATTCAGCTCCTGCAATCGGTCTCGGATCGTCACGTTCGGGCACACGATCAGCACCGTGTCCGAGTAGGCCGCATTCTGCGGGTCGGTCACCTTGTTGAGGATCGACCAGGCAGCGAGCATGCCCATCACCGTGGTTTTGCCCGAACCGGTGGCCATCTTCAGCGCATAGCGCATGAAGGCCTTGTAGCCTTCCTTCCTGCCGGCTGCGCCAGGCTCGTCGGGCGGCACTTGGATGCCCTGCAGCAGATCGGCCGGCCCTTCCACGAGGAAGATCACCGTCTCGGCCGCCTCGAGCTGCGCGTAGAACAGGGGCTGGGGGCGGTCAGGCTCCCGCCACAGGTCGATCAGCTCGCGCGTGACCTTGGTGGCGCCCTGGTAGCTGCGGTCGCGCCAGTCCTGCACGCGCTGCCGCAGCAGGTTGGCTAGGTCCAGCAGGTACTCGTTGCCCTTCAGGTCCTCCTCGAACATCGCGCCTTGCGCGGCATCGCGCTTTCCGCGGGCGGCGCCCTCGGGCACGCGCAGGAAGTAGCTCGCTGGCCGGCGGCCTGCCTGTTTAACCGGTGCCTTGCCTTCCTCGATGTGCCAGAAAAACCGCGGCGCCTCGTAGGGCGTGTTGATGATCGGGTTTGCGACCGCGTTGATCTGGCTCATGGCAACGCCGGCGCCGGCGCCAAAACCGTCTCCGGATTCACAGTCCTGCCGCAGATGTCCCAAATCCTGTTGGCGCGCTTGTCGCGGAATTGCCGGTAGGTGTCGACATCGAAGACAAGCCGATCCGTATCTGACACAAAGTGGTCAAGCAGAAGGTGCTTTTCTATTGGTGTTCCTGCGAGTTTCAGCCGCCTGAAATAACTCGCTGGCAGCTCAGCGCGCTTTCGGATGTTGTCCGTGGCACCGACGAATCGGTAGTTGCCCAAGGAGTTGACCTCGGCGCTGCCCAGGCCCAGCTTGGTGGCTAGCGCGTGCCGAGGGTAGATGTGGTCGACATGTGGCTCATTGCCCTTGAACTTTACATCGAAGGGCGAACCTCCCATCTGATCGACGTAGACAAGGTTCAGCAGAATGAAGCGCAGCCGCGTCTGGTCCAGATGCCAGCGCTGCAATTCGGTAGATACCCCTCGCTTGCTGAAGTAGTCCTTCAGGTCGGCCATCGGGAAGCCGCCGGGACACTTCTTCCCCAGCACCGAGTGCAGCGCGTTGATGACAGCGTCGGTGCTCTGCGAATACCAGCCGAACAACTGTGCCTTGTAGTAGTAGCCACGCATAAGCGCCTTACTTCGCTCGTCGGGCTTCGGGTTGAAGTACAGGTAGTCGAAGAGTGGAATGAAGCTGTTGTAACTGCGGACCACCTTGTCGGCATACGCCTTGAGATCGGTCTTCAGGAAGTCGCGCAACTCCTGGAAGGCTTGTTCTGCGCGGTCCCAACCGACCTTCATGTCTTGGAGCAACTGGGTGCCCTCGGCGCCCGTGAATTTCTCTGCAGCAGCCTCAGCGCCGCGCCCGTTGACGACCAGCAGGCACTTCAGCGGGAATGTTTTGTCGAACTCGAGGTTGGTGCTATTCAGGAGCTCCGTGGTCTCTTCAATGGCCTCTTCGATTTCATCCCAACCCTCCTTCATGGCCGCGAACATCAAGTCCGAGGCATCGAGACGTGTACCGCCTGAGTTCACTCGTACGAAGATGTCGAGCACTGTCCGGTAGGGATATTGGTTGGCCACGCCGTCAAGTTGTTGCACCCAGAAATGCTTCTCCTCGCGCAGCAGGGACACGAGTTGCCCCAGGTTTCGTCGCACCTGTTTCTGACGCGCCTTCTGATCATCCGGTGTCGGTCGGTTGGACGGTGCCAGTTCCTCATCAGCGTCATCCAGCGCGTCATTAGCGTCGTCAGCAACTTCCTCGGCATTGCGCTGCGCGTGCTTGCCGAGCAGATCCGCCACCCGATACCAGCGAAGCCCCAGCGGCGTCGATGAGAACTTCAGCGCGAACATCAGCCCGGCTTCGTCGATGCTCACGCCACTTGATACGTCAAAGTACGCCTCAGCGCGCTCGCCGCCTTCGAGCGTGATACTTCCCGCGAAAATGGCATACAAGGTCTGTAGTCGCTGCTGCCCGTCGAGCACGAAGACTTTCTCCCGCTCGGCCTTGCTGATGTTCGGCTCGTAGTAGTCGCTCAAGTCCGATTCCCAATCCACTTGGGGCATGAACTTGCGCGCCTTGATCTCGTCCTTGGTCCGCCAGAACAGGAGCGTCTGGATCGGGTAGTTGCGCATCAGGCTGTCGAATAACCTGACCATCTGCTCCTCTTCCCAGACGAAAGGCCGTTGGATGTGCGGGAGGAATAGGGATTGGTTAATCTCTTCGATCAGGCTGAAGAGCGATCGCGGCTTGTAGCTCATTCGGACACCTCCAGCACGCGCATCAGCTCGTTGCCGCGCTCGTCGATCACCTTCACCGCCACGCGCCGTCGGTCGCCCAGTGCGAAAGGCTCGCTCACCGTTCCGGCCAGGTGCGACCAGACCGATTCGTCGAAGGTGGCCTTCATCGAGCGCTGCAGATTGTCCCAGGCGCTGGTCTTCGGGAAGAAGACCTGCGAGGCGTAGAAGCTCATGCCGTCGTGGTCGGTGTCCAGCATCCAGCAAGGCACGTTCTCGCCGCCCAGCGATTCGGTGTCCATCGACTGCGGGTCGAACAGGTCCAGGCCCTTCAGTTCCACCTCGTAGAGCGGCTGCCCTTCCGGGCCCTTCTGCTTCGCGCGGCGCACCGCCACGTCGGGAAGGCCCGTGACCGAGAAGATTTCCGAGGCGCGCGTGGTCTTCAGCAGGTCCGACATTGCCACGTCGGGCGTCACGGCCACGTAGGCGGCAGGGATACGCAGTTTCTTCTCGTCCTCGATCATCGCGCGGGCGCCGGGCTCGACCGCGAAGCCGAAGAAGTACAGGCGCTCGTACTTCATGTAATGCGCCTCGCGCCCGGCCTCGTAGACCAGCGTGGCCGACACCGCGCCGTCCGCTGGCCCGAAGACGATCGCCACTCGCTTGTCGCCCTCCTTGGCCTCGGCGTGCAGGTACTCGGTGTCTACCGTTCGGCGCACGCCGGCCAATGTCAGTTCGCGGTTGCCGGGCAGGTGCAGCGTCTTCGACTGGCGCAGGACCTCCGTCATGCGCTGGATGTGGGTGGCAGCGTCGCTGCCAGCAGCGGCCTCCCCATCACCGGTGGACTCGATCGGTTGCACCGGCGCGATCGAGGCCTCGACGACGAAGGGACCTGCCACGCGGGTAACGCCAGAGACCTCCTCCGGCCGGTCCACCAGTACCTCCATCGCGGGGGGATCACTGTTGGCGATGGACTTGAGGGTGATGTGCGGCACCAGGCCGCCGACTTCCTCGCCTCTTCGGTTCTGCTTGCGCTTATAGACGAACCCACCTGCCGGGCCGGCTTGCGGAGACTTGAGCTCGAAATAAGGGAAGGTGGCGGTCAGCAGGCGCTGGCGGGCCAGCGCGAGTGGCACGCGCGAGGTGTCAATCGTGATCCAGCGGCGGCCCCACTGCTCAGCGACATGGGAGGTGGTCCCGGATCCGCAAGTCGGGTCCAGGACCAGATCGCCGGGATCTGTCGTCATTAAGACACACCTCTCTATCACGCGCGCACTAGTCTGAACCACGTAGAGCTTGTCTGAGCCGTAACCGATGCCAGTGTCGGCCCACAAGTTGGCTATCGCAGCGAGCGGAAAGTCGCTCAGAAAGCGAACGAACTTCATAGTCGTGCCGGTGACGCGAATTCGCTTTGCAGCTATCAGGGCACTCATTCCCTCTGGAGTGGTTCCCCACCAACGCGCACCTGGCGAGTAGCGCTTGCCCTGAAACTCAACTTCATATCGCGCCCCAGGTCCAGGCTTAGTCAAATCTGAGAGGCGGAACACCTTGGCACCAGCTGGCGGCTCAGTATTTCCAGAGCTCTCTTCGGGCGTCAACTTGCGCTCTAGACCGTCGGGAAGTAGTACATCAGTGAAGCCACCAATGCCGGCCGTCTTTGGTGCCCACAGGCTTCGGTACTTGAGCTTCTTGATGTCCTTCGCGCACCAGAGAAGCAGATCAAAACGCGAGGCGAGCCGATCGGCTGCTTCTAGTCCAGAGGTCTTCGTGAAGGCAATGACTGCGACGAAGCAGTCGGCGCCAAAGACTTCCTCCATAACTTCGCGAACGTGATGCAGGTTCTCGTCCGAGATCTGGACGAAGACGCTTCCGCTTTCATGCAGTAGTTCTCTGGCCACCATCAGCCGATCACGCAGGTACGTCAGGTATGAGTGTAGCCCCAGCTCCCACGTATCCCGATAGGCCTTCACCATTTCCGGCTCGCGTGTCATGTCCTCGTCGCCGCCGTGCTTTACATCACGCTTGCGCACGAAGGGCTGGAAGTTCGAGCCGAACTTCACCCCGTACGGGGGGTCGATATAGATCATCTGCACCTGCCCGGACAAGGCCTCGAACTCGAGAAGCGAGTTCATCACCGAAAGCGAGTCGCCCAGGATCATCCGGTTCTGCCACGGCCCTTTGTGCTCGTAGGCCTCAAGGTTCTCCCCGATGTCCATGCCTGCGTCGCCGAACAGGTCCAGCGACTTCCCGCGTGCCTTGCGGTGGCGGATGCCATCGAGGATGGCCTTGGTGGAATGCCGTTCGTGGACGAACAGCGGGGCGGTCGGCACCTTGATCTGATGCCGCTCGGCCTTGCCCGCCCAGTTGAGGAAGGGCTTGCTGATCTGCTGCAGCATCTGCGCCGCGTCGGCAAGGCTGGTGATGCGCGCGCCGCCGCCGGCCCACACCTGCGGCTCGGCGAACACCGTCTTCTCGCCATCCTTCGCCGCCCGCACCATCAGGCCTAGCAGCCACTCCCCCAGGTCGCGCTCGCGCTGCTCGTCCCACGACAGTGCGGGGTCGAGCGAACTGTCGTAGCGGTAGGTGCGCGGCGGCCTCTTCGCCTGGAACTGGTCCTGCACACCCACGTCGGGCCGCTGCACGGCCTGGGTGGCGTGGCGGTACTGCTCGGTGTTGTCCACGCCGGTGCGCACCACGCGCGCGGCCGGGGCAGCTGCCGGTGGCCAACCGCTGGGCGGGAGCTGGTCCTGCGCCTCCAGTTCGAGCGGCGGGACAGGCAGCGGCGAGACTCGGCCGCCGGCTTCCAATAGCCTCCGGACAAGCTCGTCGCGCTCGCCGTCGGTGGGCCGGTCGAACTGGGCGAGTGTTTCGCGCAACTGGGCCACCGTCAGCGGCACGATCAGTCGCTCGGGCTTCGCCCGCTTAGCACTCGCCAGCGCGTTCGCCATCGCGGCAGGCGAGCGACGGTCGGCCTCCAGCTGGAGCTCGAGGCACAGGTCCTTACACTGCTCGGCTGTCAGCAGGTCGATCAATACGCGCTTCAGGTTCATCCCCGTGCCTTAGTCTTGGTTTGGTTGGCCGCCGATGCGGAACACAGGTTGCAGTAGTCGCACTGGCCGCAAGTTTTGGTACTGGGCTTCGTCGGCAGAATGTTCTCGCGCAGGGCCTTCGCAGCACCGCGCACGTCGCGCTTAACGTCGGCGATGAAGTCGTCGTCCACCGAGCGGCGCTTCTGTTTCTGCTCGTCCAGCTCGTAGATTTCGACGTAGTCGGCCGGCCGCCCGGTGAGTTCCTGATAGCCCAAGGCGTAGATGTGGAGCTGCGTCTCGGTCACCGATTCGGCCTGTGCGCGGTCGTTTGACTTGAGATCGACGATGGTCACTTCACCAGTGTCGATCTTGCGCACGAGGTCGATGCGGCCGGCCACCGACACGCCGTCTCCGAGCGCGATCTCGATCGCCTTCTCCGAGAACTCGAGATTCTTGAAGTCCTTGGCGTTCTTGCGGATGTAGGCGTCGATCACGCGCCGCGCAGCTCCTTCCAACTGCTCGCGCAGGGCGGGGTAGGCGTAAGGTGCCCGCAGGTGGCGCTGGACCAGCGTGGCGGCTTCTTCAGGTTGCACCTCCTCGCCATGCAATGCCCGTGCATGGACCTCCGCAAGCGCGTCGTGCAGCGACTTGCCGTAGCCCAGCGCCTCGTCCAGCGGAGAATTGAACCCGTAAAGGATGCGCAGCTTGAACTGGTAGGGGCACTCGAAGAAGTACTTCAGGTCCGAGAAAGAGAGCGTGACGTTGGCCACCGACGACTTCGGCTGCGGGTCCAGCCTGGGGCGTGCCGAGTAGTCGGGCGGCCGGCGCTTGACGTACTTGGATGCCAGCACTTCGTTGAAGAAGTCCGACGGAGCCCTGGCGATCTGGTTGCCCGCTACCGGCGCCCAGCTCATGTGCAGGAACTTCTGGGCGCGCGTTGCGGCGACGTAGAACAGGCGCCGCTCGTCCTCGGGGCCGCCCTTGTAGCGGGCTGCGTTGTCGAACGCAGTGTCTGGGATAAGGTGCCAGGGGGTTCGACCGCCGCCGCCCTTGGACGGAAATCGGTTCCTCACGAGCTGTGGGATAAAGACCGCCGGCCACTGGAGTCCCTTTGACTGGTGCACCGTCATGATCCGCACGGCGTCGGGGCTTACGAAAGCGTTCTCCTGCCAGCCCTCGGGGTATGCGCCTTCCGCATGATGGCGCAGGAACCCAGCGAAAGACATGTACTTGTCTGCCGGGTTAGAGTGAAAGTGGATGCTCTCGAAGTCCGAGATCGCCTGGCTGAACTTACCCAGGTTGTAGAAGACCACCTCACCGCGGCCGCCAGGCACGGCCTCCTCGCGCAGGCCGCAGGTCTCGACGAAGGCGACGAACTGGCGCTGAAGGTTGTAGACCTTGAATTGGCCGATGGCCGCGTTCTTCATGTCGAGCCGGGCCTGAGTGGCTATTGCCACAGCACGGCCCAGCGCGGCGGGCTCGATGCCGAGATCGGCCTGTTCCCAGGCCGCCCGGAGGGTTGCTTCTTCAGTCTCGTCGGCGAGAAAGTAAAAGAGCTGCCGCGCTGCTTCGGCCTCGGCGGTCTCGAACAGGTTGTCCATGCCAGTGATGACGTAGGGCACGCCTGCCTCTTCAAGCGCCGTCATGATCGCTGCGCCGTCGCGTCGAACCGAACGCAGCAGGACGGCCATGTCGGACCAGGAGATGCCCCTGTTGCTGTCGCCCTCGCGCGCAGCCACGCCGCGCAACTCTAGGCAGGTGCGGGCGATATGCTGGGCCTCGTCCTCGGGGGACTCGAACGACAGCGCGGTGATGTCCCCAGGCTCATAGTCCTGCGCCCCCTTGGCCTTCATCTCTTTCGGCAGCCGGCGCACCACCTGCCGGATGAAGTCGCGCGCTACCGCCACCACCCCCTCGCTCGACCGGAAGTTCTCCTCCAATCGGACCTGGGTGACCGACCGATAGCGAGTCTCGAAGCTCAGGATGTTGCGCACGTCGCTGCCGCGCCACTGATAGATGGTCTGGTCATCGTCGCCGACTACACAGATGTCCGCCCCGAGTTGGTGCAGTTGGTGGACCACAGATTCCTGGATCGGGTTGACGTCCTGGTACTCGTCGACGATGACGTGCCGGATCCGCGCCCCCAGGCGCTCGCGCAGCACGGCATTGCCTGTCAATTCGGACACTGCTTCCTTAAGGATGCCGGAATAGTCGAGATAGCCCTTGTCGTGCAACAGTTGCCGATAGGCGGGAAGCTGTGTCACCACTGAATTGCCTTCGAGCTTCTCCGGCGCAACCGCCTGGTCTTCGCGCAGGATGTTGAGCGAACCGATGAAGTGGCGTGTGTCGACGTACCGCTTGAGCGGCAGGCCCGTCAGGGTCGCGCTCTGGGTCAGGCCTGACGCTTTGGAGTGCCGGTCCACGAAGAGCGTCTGCTGCACCTCGTTGAGCACCTCGTACTTCATGAATGCGGGCACTTCGGACTTCAGCAGCTCGAGGCAGAACCCGTGAATGGTCCCAACGTACATCTCGGCAAGGCCAGTCACGACTCCTAGACGCTCCCGGCACCGGGTGTGAATCCGTTCCTTCAGTTCGGCCGCCGCCTTGTCGGTGAACGTGAAAGCGACGATGTTTTCGGGCCTGAGACCGGCGCCTCCCTTTTCTGCGGCCTCCAGAAGCGTGGCGACCCGTTGTGCCACAACTTCGGTCTTTCCAGAACCTGCGCAGGCGATAAGTTGGAGATGGCCCTGAGCGTGACTAATCGCCGATTGCTGCGCTGCTGTGTATTGCGAGGTGTTTATTGCGGCCTCCCCGTGGCAAAAAGGAAAAGCCGCGGCAAAAAGGACGCGCCTCGGCAAATACTTACAGGATAGTGGATTAGTTGACGGAAAGCGTGTTCGTTTGCAGCCCGCGCGAGTCGGCAGTTCCGCAGGGAGTCGGGAGAGCGAAAGCTAGCCGGAATGTCCGCCAGATTTCCAGCGTGCGCTGGGAGGATCCAGATCGGATGGACGGGTTGGGCCGATTGCAGGGATCAGCGTGATGTCCGCATGCGCCCACCTAAGGCATCAAACCAGAGCGGCAGCGGGCGCTCGAGCGGAGGTCGCGCCATGGTCCGCCGATCAGTCCGCCACCGATGACGGTGTCGTCGGATCTGGGCCGGCGCATGTGCGAACCCGTAGCCGTGCGGCTGCCATCGAAGCAGGGTTTGTTCTTCGACTGCCCAAAGCGGGACAGGAAGGTCCTTGCCACCTGGTTGCATGTGCGCCCGGTCCCGCTGACCACCTGCAGGTTGCCTACGACACGCAGGGGGCGGTTGGCGATCGACCGCGCGTCCAACGGTCCGTTGCGGACCCGTGGCGTTTGGAAACTCGCCGTGGCCGGCCAACCGTAAGTTCGCTGGCTGGCGGCGGCTGGCGGCAGACGCTGCATTGTGGTCAGGGCGGCTCCACTGGCTGCTCCAGACTGGTTGCAGCCACCTGGCGCCGCAGTTTCCAACGACCGCTTTTTTCCGGCGGAGACGTTGCGACAGGGTACACGCAATGGCAATGCCTCAGTCCGGCGGCGTCTTGCCGTCCCAGTGGAAACCCTCTCGAGTTGTAATGTCTGGGGCCAACACAAGCATGCCATCACGAAGAGGCCGAAGCTGCCCTGGTCGTCGTCCAGACCAATGGGTGGTCTCATCGAAGGCTTCGCTCCTGGTCGGAGAGCTTTCCGGGGCGAACCAGTGAACATAGACGTACTCAAGCTCCTTGCCCTGAGGGTCAAAGCTGGTGACGGTCCTGACCACCTTGTCGTATCTGAGCCGCTCAACCGCATCGCCGTCAACTGCCTCGAGGCCGATGTGAATGACACTAGGCCGGCCGTCTGGCAGCTGGCGCACGCCATCCGCGAGACGCTTCAAAACGTCGCGCGCCTTGCCGTCAATGGCGGCAGGGCTATGGCTTTCCCAGTCCAGGACGACGGCTTGGTCGCACTCGGCGACGTACAAGGGATTTTCAGCCATCTTGGCCAGCATCACCTGAATGACCTTCGCGTTCCGCTTGTACTCGCCCGTCAGCAGTTCCATCATTCGGGAACTGTGCAACGCGACGTCATCGGTCTTGAGCACGGCCTTTAGCCGGCTCATGTCCAGCTTCCCGATGGAACCGGACCCGTGCTTGTCCTTCCACTGGTGAGGAGCCAGAAAGCCGCTGGACGTCCAGTGAATCGTGTGCCGAGTAAGGTACTCCGGCGAGATGTCATCCAGCTCAGAAGCGAACTGCACCTTCGCCAGCACGTTCAGTCCTTGGCGTTGCATCGCATGCGCAGTCGGAAGCCAGAGCTCGCGGGCACAAGCTCGCTCCTTCTCGGTGTACTCCCCAATCTCCATGCGCTTGCACTCGACGGACCACTCCCGCCCGCGGATGCGAACGTCCATGTCGTGTGTCTTCTTGATGCCAGGTTCCTCTGGCAGGAATCGCACCTCAGCGCCCTCGCGGCGATACGCAGCAGCTACAAGAAGCTCGAACAGTCCACCGTTTGGCTGCCGGCGCTCGGCGTTCACCATCCGTTGGACTCGGTGACCGATGCCTTCGATTCCCATCAGCAGGTCGAGGTTGCGACCAATCGACCTGAGGATGGGCAGAACCCGACTGCCAAACATGAAGTCGTAGATGGTCGGATGGTCAAGGTTTGCCTGCCCAAGGAACACGTACCAAGCAAACTGGTCATTGGCAGAGAAGAACCGGCCTGCGCCAGAGGGATCCTCCGCAAGGTTGCCCGTTGCTGCGTTGAGGAACCGTTCTAGAGCGGCGACGCGCCGCGATCGCCATTCATCGGCAGGCATGAACGAGATGAACCACTCGACCGAACGGCGTAGGTCCGGGTCATCCGGCCAGCCGGGGGGGCGAAGGTCGCCCTCAAAGAAGTCAGGCGCAATTCTTACTGACATGCTCGATTGTATCCTGACAGGTTTTGGCGGCCACTGCGCCGCGTGTGCAGCGCGGCACCGGATGCGACGTCCCCCCAAGAATCAGTAGCATAAACGCTTAGAGTCCGGCCCTGAAAAGGAGGTTGGACGTGAAGAATCGGTTCTCGGCGTTGCGTGCCGAAACTGATTTGGCTCATCAAGTTTTCCAGCCGTGGTCTCCGCTTCGATAACATCACGTTAATAGGGTTTTCTGAGGATCTTCTTTGGAAGCCAGTTTCCTCGACTTGTTGAAACTATTCTAAGCTGACCGCATGAACGTGCACCCAGAGAAACTGGTTAGGGAGCGTCTGATCAGGCGATTGGTAATCATCAGGCGCGCCGTCGACAAGCTGGCGGCCCTCGACTGGACGAACAGGAACGGAGGGAAGGAGATAGTGCTGAAGGTCCTCACGCAGGACGACAAGGACTGGCTTCGTATTGCGCGGGCAAAACGTGACCAACTCCGCGCCCAGCCGGGGGGCTGCGCCTGGGAGTCAGAGGAAGAGTACGACCGGGTCGAGCGGGCGGTTATCGAGGACGCCGAGCCATTGATGAAACAGTCGGAGTACCAGAGGATGTGGAACGAGTACCTGCAGGCCCAGAAGCAGCAAAGCATCGCCCGCGCCGAGAGGATCCGAGTGGTGATGTTTCGGGGCGGAGCACCTCAGTAAGGGCTGCGCCGCGAGACGCTCAATCGATCTCCTGTACTCCACACTCGATCTGCTATCGAAGCACCGGCACTTGGCATCCGATGCTCCAGAGATCACTTGTTCAGACCTTCGCTAAATCGTCTTGACGTTCGGAAAAGCCTTGCGCACCAAGGCGGTTTGCTCGGCCTCGAGCCGCCGAAGCTGCGTTACGTCGAAGTTCTTCGTCGTCGCAGACGCCGTCGAGGTAGCGGGCGTCGTTGGCGGTAACGGTGCCGCGGTCGGTGCTGTGGACTTCTTCCCTGACTCCATCGAGAAGGCTCCTTATCCCCGCGCGTGCTTTAGTTTCGAAGGCTCGAGCATGCCAGCCGGCGTGGGGACTGCCAATGCCGTTGCACGCACAGCTGGACCGCTAACGACCTGTGAAGCGTGGCGAGGAAAGCGGCGCGCGGGGACGCGCCGACTGCAGGAAACAGATGCGCCTTGCATTGACGCACGGCAAGGATGCTTGACGATTGCTGACAACGGCAGATTAGCTTGTGAAGGAAGGCAGGGCTGTATCACGGCGCTTTCTGGTTCTCCCGTGCATCGTAGCGGCGATTCGAGCGTCGCCCATGCCCAGACTCATCGGATGAGCCTGCACCAAGCAATGATTGCGTTCTGTGATAATCCACCTTAGGAGTGCGTCATGGATATGACAGAAGAGCAGGGGCCCGGGGGAGTTGAAGCATGAGCGATCGCCCGGAGCACTGCGGCGAGGAGTCGACCGTGGCTGATGACATCGATCTGTCCTTCCGCCCGAGGACCTACTTCCGGCCAGAAAAGCTCGAAAAGCATCTCCTCTCGAAGGTGAAGGGCGCCGTGCTGCGTCGGCACCTCGAGGCGCTTTTCGAGGCCGGACGGTACGACCAGGTGTGGAAACTCGCGGGCAACGTCGAGACGTCCGAGGCCGACCGGAGGGTGCTCGAGTCGATCCACCCGATGTTCATGGGCGGGAACTATCTGCCCGATGCGGAAGACAACGAGGTCGAGATCGCGCGCATCTGTATCCGATCGACCACCTTCGACGTAACCAGCGTCTACGCGCGGTTCGAAGACGGCGAGATCCACTATCGTGTCGTCGACGAGTACGGCGGGGACACGCTTCAGGAACCTTCGGAGGCGACTACGACGGACCCCATGGCGCTGGGGGAGTTCGCGCAGTTCTTCCTGACTGCCTGGCCGTTGATCGACGTGCTCGATTCGAACTTCGAGAATGACCTCGACGGTGCCCTTGGCTTCTTCTCGGTGCAGTCGGACTTCTATCCGGACCTCGGCCGGCTGTGCGTGCGACGGGTGTGCGAGCACGCGAAGTCGCGTTGGAAACACGTGGACGGGGAGGAACCATGAAGCAACCATCAGCAAGGCGTCGGGTGCTTGTCTTAGCGTCGCTGGCTGGCGCGGCGGGCCTCTTCTTGCCGACCGTCGCTGAAGCAAGGCGAAGAGTGCGCATGTCGGGCAACGGCCTGCCTGCGGGTGCTCGAGCGGCGGGCCCGACGCTGTCTCGATCGGAATTGCAATCCTGCGTCCAGCTGGAGCGTTCCATCAACGAGCGGGCCACCGCCATCGATCTCGAAGAGGCCA
>JAJTHE010000119.1 GCA_021298815.1 Betaproteobacteria bacterium
CGATGCGGCCCTGGTCGAGGTCGATCAGGAACATCTTGCCCGGCTGCAGGCGCCACTTCTTGACGATCTTCTCTTCCGGGATCGGCAGCACGCCGGTCTCGGAGGCCATCACCACGAGATCGTCGCTGGTGACGATGTAGCGCGCCGGGCGCAGCCCGTTGCGGTCGAGCGTGGCGCCGATCTGGCGGCCGTCGGTGAACGCTACCGCGGCCGGGCCGTCCCACGGCTCCATCATCGCCGCGTGGTACTCGTAGAACGCGCGGCGGCCGGCGTCCATCAGCGTGTGCCCTTCCCAGGCTTCCGGGATCAGCATCATCATCGCGTGGGCCAGCGAATAGCCGCCCATCACCAGCAGCTCGAGTGCGTTGTCGAACGAGGCCGAGTCGGACTGGCCGTCATAAATCAGCGGCCAGATCTTCTCGAGGTCGTCGCCGAGCACCGGCGAGCTGATCGCCGCCTGGCGTGCGCGGATCCAGTTCACGTTGCCGCGCAGGGTGTTGATCTCGCCGTTGTGCGCGATCATCCGGAACGGATGCGCAAGGTCCCAGGTCGGGAAGGTGTTGGTCGAGAAGCGCTGGTGCGCCAGCGCCAGGGCGGAAGTGACCCGCGGGTCCTTCAGGTCGACGAAGTAGTCGGCCAGGCTCTCGGCGAGCAGCATGCCCTTGTAGACCATGGTGCGCGCCGACATCGACGGCACGTAGAATTCCTTGCCGTGCGCCAGTTGCAGCGCCTGGATAGCATGGCCCGACGACTTGCGGATGATGTACAGCTTGCGCTCGAGCGCATCGGTGACGGTGACGCCGGCGCCGCGGCCGATGAACACCTGCCGGATCACCGGCTCGATCGGCTTCACGCTCTCGCCCAGCACCGAGCTGTCGACCGGCACGTCGCGCCAGCCGAGCAGCACCTGGCCCTCGGCCCAGATCGCGCGTTCGATCTCGCGCTCGCATGCGTAGCGGCTGGCCGGTTCGCGAGGCAGGAAGCAGAAGCCGACGCCGTATTCGCCCGGATCGGGCAACTCGATGCCCTGTTTCGCCAGCTCTTCCCGGAAGAACGCATCCGGGATCTGGATCAGCACGCCGGCACCGTCGCTCGCCTTGGGGTCGGCCCCGACCGCACCGCGGTGGGTCAGATTCTTGAGGATCAGCAGGCCCTGTTCGACGATGGAGTGGCTCTTCTTCCCCTTGATGTGGGCGACGAAGCCGACGCCGCAGGCATCGTGCTCGTGCGCGGGATCGTACAGCCCCTGCGCGACCGGGGCACCCGGGCGGGCGATGCGAGGAACCAGGCCATGCGATGGCGTGCCGTCGGCGGATGCGACGGGCCGCGGGACTTGCGGGATACGTGGGGAATCACTCATGGCCGACCTCGGTACAGGAAGGGGACACTGCCGCAGGTCCGGCGGGAGCCGCACGCTCAGGCATGTCCAGAGGCGACGAAAGCCGCGGCGGGCGCGGCTTTCGGAAGGTCCACCCGGACACCGCGTCACCGACGCGGGCGTCCGGAAGAAGCAACCGGGCGTGCGACGCAACCGCTGGGGCGCGTGCAGGGATCAACCGGTCGAACGCGTGAGTGTAACCGCCCAGTCGCGTTGCAGCAATGCGGGCGTAGCCTGTGCGGCCCGGAACCTTCGGCCCGGGCGCCGGCGCTCAGTGTTCGTCGACGCTGAACAGCCGCCGGTGCTCGAGGATCGCGTACCGGTCGGTCATGCCGGCGATGTAGTCGGCGATCGCCCGCGGCGCGTCCGTGCCGGCACGCGCCTGGTCCTGCGGTGGCAGCAGCCGGTGGTCGCCGAGGAAGGCGGCGAACAGATCCGAAAGGATGCGCTGCGACTTGCCGCTCATCCGGACAACCCGGTAGTGGCGGTACAGCGCATGGCGCAGGAACTGCTTGAGTTCCACCTGCTCGGCGGCGATCGCCGCGCTGAAGCCGATCATCGGCGGCGCGGTGCGCACGGCATCGATCGAGGCGGGGGCATGCCCAGCGATCAGCCGGCGGCTTTCCGTCGTCAGGTCGACGACCAGCGTGTTGATCATCCGCCGGATCGTCTCGTGGATCAGGCGCCGGCCGGCGAGGCCGGGGTGGCGCGCGCGCACCTCGGCGACATGGCGGGCGAAGATCCCGACCTGCTCCAGCTGTTCCAGGGTGATCAGCCCGGAGCGCAGCCCGTCGTCGACATCGTGGTTGTTGTAGGCGAGTTCATCCGCCACGTTGGCCAGTTGCGCCTCCAGCGACGGCTGCTCGCCGCGCAGGAAGCGTTCGCCGATCGGGCCCAGGCGCTCGGCATTGCGCCGCGAACAATGCTTGAGGATGCCTTCGCGGGTCTCGTAGGTGAGGTTCAGGCCGTCGAAATCCGCGTAGCGTTCCTCGAGCAGGTCGACCACCCGCAGCGACTGCAGGTTGTGCTCGAAGCCGCCATGGTCGCGCATGCATTCGTTGAGCGCGTCCTGGCCGGCATGGCCGAACGGCGTGTGGCCGAGGTCGTGCGCGAGCGAGATCGCCTCGGTCAGCGCCTCGTTCAGGCCCAGGTTGCGCGCAATCGAGCGTGCGATCTGCGCGACTTCCAGGCTGTGGGTGAGGCGGGTCCGGAACAGGTCGCCTTCATGGTTCACGAACACCTGGGTCTTGTATTCGAGCCGGCGGAACGCGGTGGAATGGATGATGCGGTCGCGGTCGCGCTGGAATTCGTCACGCCCTGCCGGCGGCGCCTCGGCGTGGACGCGGCCCCGGGACCTGGCGCTGTCCGCTGCGTAGGTCGCCAACCCGCGCGCCATCGTCGCCGGCCCGGTGCCCGGGTCAGCCATGGCCGGCGACCTCCGCCAGCGTGGCATCGAGCGCCGCCGGGTCGTAGTCGCCGGTGGTCACCGCGTGCCCCAGGCCCTTCAGGAGCACCAGGCGGATGCGTCCGCCGCGTACCTTCTTGTCGTGGCCCATCAGGTCGAGCCAGCGCGCGGCCGGCATCGGCGGCGGCTCGACCGGCAGTCGTGCCAGCGCGAACAGCCGCCGCACCCGGCCGACCTCGCCTTCGCCCAGCCAGCCCAGGCGCGCGGACATCGCCGCCGCCAGCACCGTCCCGGCCGCCACCGCCTCGCCATGCAGCCACTCGCCGTAGCCGACGCCGGTCTCGACCGCGTGGCCGAAGGTGTGGCCCAGGTTCAGGGTTTCGCGCAGGCCGGCTTCGCGCTCGTCGGCGGCGACCACCTCCGCCTTGTGCTCGCAGGACCGGCGCACGGCGTAGGCCAGGGCAGCCGGGTCGCGCGCGAGCAGCTTCGCCAGGTTGGGTTCGAGCCAGTCGAGGAACGCGGTGTCGCGGATCAGGCCGTACTTGATCACCTCGGCCAGGCCGGCGGACAGTTCGCGGTCGGGCAGCGTGTCAAGCAGCGCCGTGTCGGCCAGCACCAGTCCGGGCTGGTGGAACGCGCCGATCATGTTCTTGCCCTGCGGGTGGTTGATCGCCGTCTTGCCGCCGACCGACGAGTCGACCTGGGCCAGCAGGGTGGTCGGGATCTGCACGAACGGCACGCCACGCTGCCAGGTGGCCGCGGCGAATCCCGCCATGTCGCCGATGACGCCGCCGCCCAGCGCGATGACCGGGGTGCGCCGGTCGCAGCGATGTTCGATCAGGTGGTCGAACACGGTGTTGAGTACCTGCCAGTTCTTGTGCTGTTCGCCATCGGGCAGCACGATCGGCACCGCCTCGATGCCGGCCGCCGCCAGTGCCGCCGTGACCGGCGCAAGGTACAGCGCGCCGACCACCTCGCTGGTCACCAGCGCCGCGCGCCCCGGCTTCAGGTGGCGCGCGATCAGGCTGCTGTCGGTGGACACGCCGCGGCCGATCACGATCGGATAGCTGCGGTCGGCAAGCAAGACCTCGACCACCTCGGTGGTGCCGTCGGCGGACGGGCTGGAAACATCGATGTTCATGTGGGCTCCGGGCCTTGGGCTCGCTGGCTCAGGCGCTCGATAAGCCGCGACACCATCGACTTCACGCTTTCATGCGTGCTTTCGATGGTCACGTGCGCCGTCTCTGCATACAGGGGTTCGCGCGCCGCCAGCAGTTCGACGATGCGTTGCTGCGGATCGCGCGTGGCGAGCAGCGGGCGGCTGCGATCGCGCCGGGTCCGGTGCCAGATCTCGGTGGCCGAGGCCTTCAGGTAGATGACCAGCCCGCGCGCATGCATCCGTTGGCGGCTCTCCTCCGACAGCACGGCGCCGCCGCCGGTGGCCAGCACGATGTCGGGCAGTATCGTCAGTTCGTCGATCACCTGCCGTTCACGCTGGCGGAAACCGGATTCGCCCTCGATCTCGAAGATCACCGGGATGGTCACGCCGCAGCGCGCCTCGATCTCGTGGTCGGCGTCGATGAATCGCTTGCCGAGCCGCTGCGCCAGCAGCCGTCCCACCGATGTCTTGCCTGCGCCCATCATGCCGACCAGGAAGATGCTGCCTTCCATCGGGCACGGCTCGGCCGCGGGCCCGGATTCGGGCTCGCCCTTGGCCCGCGCGACGGCGCAGGCGTCGACATCCACGGCGTCGGTGCGCTCGGGCGCCGCGGCGGGCATCGGTAATGCAGTGCAGGGGTCGACCGCTTCCATGCACCGATTGTAGCGCGCGCTCCGGCAGGTCCCGCCCGCCCTGCGCTTGTGCGCCCGCGGTCCCCCCAAAGGAACGGGCGTGCATCGCACGCCCGTCGCCTGCCCGGGAGCCGGGCGGAACCGGAGTGGCCCGGTTAGCGGGACGACAGCCGGTCGTTCAGCACGCGCGGGGTCACGAAGATCAGCAGTTCGCGCTTGTCGTCGACGATCGAGCGGTCGCGGAACAGGAAGCCGACGAACGGGATGTCGCCGAGCACCGGTACCTTGTTGACCGCCTGCCGCGAGTCCTGGGTGTAGATGCCGCCGATGACCACCGTGCCGCCGTTCTCGACCAGCACCTGCGTGCTGATCTGGCGGGTGTTGATCGCCGGCCCCGACTGGGTGTTCTGGCCGACGCTGTCGTTGTTCACGTTCAGCGTCATGATCACGTTGCCGTCGGGGGTGATCTGCGGGCGCACCTTCAGGGACAGGGTCGCCTTCTTGAACGACACCGAGGTCGCGCCGCTCGCCGTCGCCTGCTGGAACGGGATCTCCGTGCCCTGCTCGATGGTCGCCTCGATCTGGTCGGCGGTGATCACGCGCGGGCTGGAGACGATGCGGCCGCGCCCTTCCGCCTGCAGGGCCTGAACTTCCAGGTTGAGGAAGCGCGACAGGCTGTCGTTGAACACCACCACCGAGAACGCACCGGGGCGGGCGCCGCCGATGGTCTGCGCCGGCAGGTTCACGCCCAGGCTCTGCACCAGGGTCGGGATCGGGGTGGCGATCTGCCCGGTGATGAATCCGGTAGCTTCCAGGTTGCCGCCGACCGTCAGACGGGTGGGATGGGCGATGGTGTCGCCGACCTGCCGGTCGAACACTCCCAGCCGCGCGCCGAGGTTGCGCGAGAAGGTGTCGGCGGCCTCGACCACACGCGCCTCGATCATCACCTGGCGCACCGGCACGTCGATCTGGCGCACCAGCCGGCGCATCTCGTCGAGCTTGCTCGGCGTGTCCTGGATGAACAGGGTGTTGGTGCGCGGATCGATCACCGCGCTGCCGCGGCGCGACAGCACGCGCTGCTGAGGATCGGTCAGGATCTTCTGGAACGCGTCGGCGCGTGCGTAGTTGAGCTGGAAGGTCTCGGTGCGCACCTGCTCGAGGTCGGCGAGCTGCTGCCGCGATTCGGCTTCCAGCTTGTCGCGCGTGGCCAGTTCGTCGCGCGGCGCGATCCACATCACGTTGCCGGTCTTGCGCATGTCCAGGCCCTTCGCCTGGAGGATGATGTCCATCGCCTGGTCCCAGGGCACGTCCTTGAGCCGCAGCGTGAGGTTTCCGCTGACCGTGTCGCTGGTGATGATGTTCAGCCCGGTGAAGTCGGCGAGCACCTGCAGCACCGCGCGTACCTCGACGTTCTGGAAGTTCAGCGACAGCTTGTCGCCGGTGTAGCGGCGCTGGCCGCCCCCGAGCCTGGTGGGGTCTTCGATGACCGGCTTCACCTCGAGGATGAAGCGGTTGTCGGCCTGGTAGGCGGACTGCTCCCACTGGCCGCGTGGCTGGATCTCGAGCCTGACCATGTCGCCCGACTGCTGGGCATTGATGAATTGCACCGGGGTCGAGAAGTCGGTCACGTCCAGGCGCCGCTGCAGGTGCTGCGGCATCTGGGTGCGCTGGAACTCGACGACGATGTTCCGGCCCTGCTGCCTGACGTCGATGCCGGTGTTGTTGTCGGCCAGGTCGATGACGACGTTGCCGGCACCTTCGCTGGTGCGGCGGAAGTCGATGTTGAGGATGCGGTGCTGGCGCCCGCCGCTGGTGTCCTCGGCGAAGCGGGTCGGCGCGGGTGCGACGCCGGCTGCGATGCCGCCCGCGCCCTGCAGCGCGACGATGATCGTGTTCCCCTCGACGCGCGTCTCGTACGGCACGGTACGCGTCATGTTCAGCACGAGGCGGGTACGGTCGCCGACCTGGACCAAGTTCAGGCTGCGCAGGTCGCCCTGCGACACGTCCTGCGTGCTGCGGCCGGTTCCGTTGGCGGTGTTCGGGAAGTCGAACGACAGCCGCGACGGATTCGTGATCTGGAAGCCGTTGGGTGCGGCGCGCGGGGCCTCCTTCATCGTGATGCGCACCAGCACGTTGCCGCCCTGCGCGATTGCCGCGGTGACCGACTGGATGGCGTTGCCCGGCTGGGCGGCGGGGGCAGTCTGCGCCAGCGCCGTACCGGCCATGGCCAGTGCCACCAGCGACCACAGCATCATCCATGCAGCCCGCCAGGCGCCCGACGTGCGTTCCTGCACCAGCGTCCGGGCCGCCTCGCGTTGCGAGATCGAGCGATTCATGGTCTTGCCTCCGTTTCGTCTTGCAGGAACAGCGAAGTGATCCGTTCGGTCCACTCGCCGGCACCGTCTTGCACGAGTTCCTTGAGCTTCAGCCCGGTTTCATCCACTTCGATGATCAGTCCGAAGTTCTGCCCGATGTAGTTGTTCTGGCGCACGCGGAACAGGTTTTTGTCCGGGGTGCGGATGAGGGCGAACAGCGTCTTGCCCTGCTGCAGCGAGCCGACCATCCTCAGGTTGTCGAGCGGGAAAGCCTCGAGCGGCTCGCGCCGGCGGTTCAGGTCGGGCTGGATCTGACCCTTGGCCGACCGGGTCGGCTCGATCTTGCGCGGGCGGAAGGGATCCTCGAGCTCCGCCTGGTTGTAGACGAAGGGCTCGTAGGGATCGACCTTGGGCAGCGGGTCGATGCGCGCGCGGTTGCCTGCGACCGTCTCTGCGTCGGCGACGAACTGCTTCAGGTCCTGGAACTGGTCGGACCCGCAACCGACCATCGCGAGGCCGAGCGCGAGCGGTACCAGCCGGCGGGGGAGTCTGCGGAAGGCGTTCATTTCTTCTTGGTCGCGGCCTGCGCCGCCTTGCGTTGTTTCGCGAGTTCTTCCTCGTCCAGGTAGCGGAAGGTCTTGGCCACCGCATCCATGGTGAGCATGCCGTCCTTGCCGGCGGCCACGGCGATGTCGTTCAGCGTGACGATGCGCGGCAGTTGCGCGATGTCGCTCGCGAACGATCCGAGTTCGTGGTAGCTGCCGGTCACGCGGATGTTGATCGGCAGCTCGGCGTAGAACTCGGACGTGGTCTCCTGGGTGGCCGGCTTGAACAGCTCGAACTGCAGGCCGCGGCCGAGGCCGGCCTGGTTGATGTCGGTCAGCAGCGCATCCATCTCGGAGCGGTTGGGCAGCTGGCGCAGCAGCGCCCCGAACGCCTGCTGGATGTCCTCCAGCTGCTTCTGGTAGGCGGGCAGGTTGATCGCCTGGCGCTTCTTGTCGATGAAGGTGGTGCGCAGCGTCGATTCGCGCTCGCGCAGCGTGTTGATCTCGGTGAGCTGGTTGCGCCAGTCGAACCAGTAGCCCAGGAAGATCACCAGCGCGAGCAGCAGGATCAGGGCCACGACCTGCACCGCGATCGGCCACGCCCCGACGTTCTTCGGGTCCAGGCGTCTTAGTTCGTCGAGTGTCATGGCGTTCGGCGGGCGGTTGGTGTCGGGGAAGGGGCGGGCGCTACTTCTTGGCCGGCGCGGCGCCGGCCGGCAGCGGCGCCGCGTCCGCCCTCTGGCGCGCAATGTCCACGTTGAGGATGAATTCGTTCACGCGCTGGCTGGAGACCGTCGCCGCCTTGATCTCGACCAGCGAGGCGTTGTCGAGCCAGGGCGAGGACTCGAGGTTCCTCAGCAGCGTCGAGACGCGCGCGTTGGACTGCGCATAGCCGATGATGTTGACCTTAAGGCCGGTCTGCTTGATGTTGCGCAGGTAGATGCCGTCGGGCAGCTGCCGCGCGATCTGGTCGAACAGCTGCACCACCTCGGCGCGGTTCGCCTGCAGCGTCTCGACCACGCGCTTGCGCGCGAGCAGCTGCTGGGTCTGTTCGCGCAGCCGGCGGATCTCCTCGATCTGCTTGTCGAGCCCGGCGATCTGTTCGTCGAGGAACTTGTTGCGCGCCTGCTGGCCTTCGATCTTCGAGGCGAGCACGCCGTGCACGAGGAAGATCACGCCCGCGCCGAGGGCGACCATCGCGACCGCGGCAAGGATGAACGAGCGCTGTTGCGCTGCGCGTTTCATCTCGCGGTGGGGTAGCAGGTTTACGCGGATCATCTTGGCGGGGGCGGCTGTTTCGGGGGCTGGGAGGGCGGAGGCGGGTGTGCTGCGATCGAGGCGTCTCGACCGTTGCGCCTGGATGGCGGCGCGGGTGGGTCAGCGTCTTTGCGTCAGGCGGGGTCGAAGCGGCGCAACGCGAGGCCGCAGGCAACCATCAGCGAGGGGGCATCCATCTGCAGCTGGCGCGGCCGGATCTTCGACGAAACTTCCATTTCGGAGAAGGGGTTCGCCACCACGGTCGGCACCTGCGTGCGGCGGCTGACGGTTTCGTCGAGGTCGGGGATGGCGGCGCAGCCGCCGGCCAGCAGCAGCTTGTCGACGCTGCTGTACTGGGTGGAGGTGTAGAAGAACTGCAGCACCCGCGCCACTTCCAGGGCGAGGTTGTCCATGAACGGCTGCAGCACTTCCGCTTCGTAGTTCTCGGGCAGGCCGCCATTGCGCTTGGCCA
Source organism: Betaproteobacteria bacterium (assembly GCA_021298815.1). GTDB lineage: Bacteria > Pseudomonadota > Gammaproteobacteria > Burkholderiales > CAIKXV01 > CAIKXV01. Next base: position 9,164 of record JAJTHE010000119.1, read on the forward strand.
CCTCGGCTTCGTCCGCGGTCAGGCCGAAATGGCGCTGGATCTCCTGCGTCAGCTGCTGGCCGCCGAACGGCTGCTCGCGCAGGTAGACCGATTCGCCGTTACGCAGGATGTTGACGTTCATCACGCTGGTGCCGACGTCGACGATCGCGATGGTCTGGTCCTGGCCGCCCTCGGGCAGGCTCTTTGCGATCAGGTCGAACGCGGCCTGCGTGGCATAGGATTCGACATCGACGACGATCGCCTTCAGACCAGCCGCTTCCGCCGCGGCGACGCGGTCTTCGACCTTCTCCTTGCGCGAGGCGGCGATCAGCACCTCGACGTCGTCGGGGCTGGTCGGCGACGGGCCGAGCACCTGGAAATCGAGGTTGACTTCCTCGAGCGCGAACGGGATGTACTGGTTCGCCTCGGTCTCCACCTGCAGTTCGAGTTCGTCCTCGCGCTGCCCGGCCGGCACCGATATCTTCTTGGTGATCACGGCCGCCGTCGGCAGCGCCAGCGCGACGTTGCGCACCCGGCTGTTCAGCTTCTTCCAGCCGCGCTTGAAAGAATCGGACACCTGGTCCAGATTCAGGATGTTGCCGTCGACCACCGCATCCTTCATCAGCGGCTCGATCACGTATCGCTCGATCCGGAACTTGCCGCGGCCGGCGTCTTCCAGTTCGACGAACTTGACCGCGGACGAGCTGATGTCCACGCCGATCAACGGCGGCGCCTTCGGCCGGAGCAGCCGGCCAAGCGCGTCAAAATTGACGTCAAGTTTCCCTTTGAACATGGAAGGTTCAGGCCATCATTGCATAAACGAGTTTAAAGGCTAGCAACAACTATTTGGACTGTAAAGTGTTTTTTCTGTCCGGGGGCTATAGTAGTGCGGCAGACTGTCTCATTTGCGTGTCGGATCAGGAACGGCACATCTGCCTATAATCGCCAATGCTCAAACGCTGGTCGCTGATCATTGCCCTCGTTGCAGCCGGAGGGATCGGCCTCGCCGTGCTCGTGGTCGCGTTCGCCGCGGCGGTCGCCTATCCGAACCTGCCGTCGCTGGAAGTACTGACCGACTACCGGCCCAAGGTACCCCTGCGGGTGTTCAGTGCCGATGGCAAGCTGCTTGGCGAGTTCGGCGAGGAACGCCGGGCGGTGGTGAAGATAGATGCCGTCCCCGACCTGATGAAGAAGGCGATCCTCGCGGCCGAGGACGACCGCTTCTACGAGCATGGCGGGGTCGACTACCTTGGGGTGGTGCGTGCCGCGGTCTCCAACTTCACCGGTGGCGGCGCGCGCCAGGGCGCGAGCACCATCACGATGCAGGTGGCCCGGAATTTCTTCCTGTCCCGGGAAAAGACGTTCACGCGGAAGTTTCACGAGGCGCTGCTTGCCTTCAAGATCGAAGCGAGCCTGACGAAGGACCAGATACTCGAGCTTTACATCAACCAGATCTTCCTGGGCCAGCGCGCCTACGGCTTTGCCGCAGCTGCGCAGACCTATTTCGGCAAATCGCTCTCGCAACTTGAGGTCGCCGAGATGGCGATGCTCGCCGGGCTGCCGAAAGCGCCGTCCCGGTTCAACCCGGTGGTCAACCCGCAGCGGGCGAAGCTGCGCCAACACTACGTGCTGCGACGGATGCACGAACTGGGCTACATCGACGATGCGCAGCTGGCCAACGCGGAAAAGCACGTGATGCCGCCCCGCCGCGAGGGCACCGAGACCACCGTCCATGCCGACTACGTGGCGGAAATGGTCCGCCAGGTGATGTTCGACCGGTTCAAGGAAGAGGCCTACACGCGCGGTCTGCGCGTCTATACGACCGTTGTGAGCGAGCACCAACTTGCGGCGTATGCGGCTGTCAGGAGGGGTGTCGTGGCCTATGACCGGCGCCATGGCTTCCGCGGGCCGGAGCGGTTCGTGGATCTGCCGGCCAACTACACCGACGAACAGCTGGAAGACCTGCTGCAGGACGACCCGGACAGCGAAGGCCTGTTCCCGGCGGTGGTGCTGCAGGTGGACGCCAAGTCGATGCTGCTCTACCGGCGCGGCCTCGGCCGGGTCACGGTGACCGGCGACGGGCTGCGCTTCGCGCAGCGCACCATCGGCGAACAGGCGCCGCTCAAGCAGCGTCTGCGTCCCGGCGCGGTCGTGCGCCTGCAGCGCGACGAGAAGAACAACTGGCACGTGACCCAGTTGCCGCAGGTCGAGGCGTCGCTGGTGGCGGTGGATCCGGCGGACGGGTCGATCAAGGCGCTGGTCGGCGGCTTCGACTTCAATCGAACGCAGTTCAACCACGTCACCCAGGCGATCCGGCAACCCGGCTCCAGCTTCAAGCCGTTCATCTACTCCGCCGCGCTCGAGCGCGGCTTCACCGCCGCCACCGTCGTCAACGACGCGCCGCTGAGCTTCGGGTCGCGCGAGACCGGGTCCGAGCCCTGGGAGCCGAAGAACTACGACGGCAAGTACGACGGGCCGATGCGCATCCGGACCGCGCTTGCGCGCTCGAAGAACCTGGTCACCATCCGGGTGCTGCAGGCGATCGGCACCCAGTACGCACAGGACTACATCACCAAGTTCGGCTTCGATGCGAAACTGCACCCACCTTACCTGACCATGGCGCTGGGGGCGGGCGGCGTCACGCCGCTGCAGATGGCCGCCGGCTATGCCGTGTTCGCCAATGGCGGCTTCCGGGTCACGCCGTTCATGATCCGCCGGGTGGAAGACCAGAAGGGCGTCGTGCTGTTCGAGGCGAAGCCGGCGGTCGCCAACGAGGGTGCCGAGCGGGTGATCGATGTGCGCAACGCGTTCGTGATGACCAGCCTGATGCAGGACGTGGTGCGCGCAGGCACCGCCACCCGCGCGATGTCGCTCGGCCGCAGCGACCTGGCCGGCAAGACCGGCACGACCAACGACTTCCTCGACGCCTGGTTCGCCGGCTACCAGCCCGGGCTGGTGGCGGTGAGCTGGATGGGATTCTCCACGCCGCGCACGCTGGGCACCGGCGAGACCGGCGGCACGGCGGCGCTCCCGATCTGGATCAACTACATGGGCGTCGCGCTGAAGGGCGTGCCCGACCAGCCGATGTCCCCGCCCGAGGGCATCACGGCCGCGCGTATCGACCCGGCGACCGGGTTGCGCGATGCCGGCGGTGGAGGCATCAGCGAATTCTTCTATCACGAGAACCTGCCGCGCGAGCATGACGCACCTGCCCAGGGTGCCGATGCCCGGCCGCAGGACGATGTGAAGGCGCAGATTTTCTGAGATCGAGCGGCGCGTGACACGAGATACCCATACCCGGCAACGTCAGCTGCGCGAGCAGATCGCGCAGCTCGCGGCGCGCCTGATCGCCGAAGACGGCATCGACGACTGGGGCCTCGCGAAGAAGAAGGCCGCACGCACGCTGGGGCTGACCGACGCGCACTGCCTGCCGACCAACGTCGAGCTCGAGGCGGCACTGCTGGAGCACCAGCGGATCTTCGACGAGGACGGGCAGCGCGAGGAACTGCACTGGCTGCGCTCGCAGGCCCTCGACCTGATGGACGTCTTCGAACGCTTCGATCCGCACCTCGCGGGTCCGGTGCTCTCCGGTGCGATCGGCAAGTACCCGACGATCCACCTGCACCTGTTTACGGACGACGAAAAAGCGATAGAGTGGTTTCTGATGAAGGAAGCCATTCCGTACGACCCGTCCCAGTGCAGGGTGTTCATAGCCGGAGCCGCGTCCACCGTGCCGTGTTTCGAATTGAACGTCGAAGGAACCGACGTGCACCTGCTGCAGTTCACCGGCGAGCAGCGCCGGCAGCCGGTCCGCCTCACCGAGGCAGGCCGGCCGATGGCACGCGCCGGACGTGCGAGCCTTGCAGCGAAGCTGGACGAGACCGCTGCGCCGGAGCCGTTGCGTCCGTGGCAATGAGGCATCTTGCCGTTCGCACCGCGGGAGGGGCGCATGGCTGCTGAAGGCCCGGGCAAGCCGGGCGCGGAGGCGGATGACCTCAGCCGGTTCCTGATCCGCTCGCCGACGCAGATCAGGCAGATCCTGGCCGCGATCGCGGAACACCACGAGATCGTCACCGCCTACTTCAACCGCGGCCGCCAGTTCCTGCTCACCGCCATCGTCGACGTCGACGTGGTCGGGAAGCGGATCGTACTCGATCGCGGATCGGACGAGGCGGTCAATGCGCGCCTGCTGGAAAGCGACCGGGTGGTGCTGGTCAGCGCGCACGAGAAGGTGAAGGTGCAGTTCAGCGTCAAGCAGGTGCGCGCGATCGAACATGACGGCCGCCCGGCGTTCTCGATCGCGCTGCCGGCGGAGCTGCTGAAGCTCCAGCGCCGCGAGTGTTTCCGCGTGCGCACCAGCGCGAGCGAGCCAGTGCGGGTGCGCCTGCCGATCGGCGAACCCGGCAACATGCTGGAACTGCAGGCGCTCGACATCAGCATCGGCGGCCTGGCCGCTTTCGTGTCGCTGCCGGCGAGCCGCGCCGAGGTCGGCAACCGGTTTCCCGGCGCCAGCCTGCAGATCGGGACGGGCAGCTCGTTCACCGTCGAACTCGAGTTGCGCAGCCTGAACAGCGTGCGCCTGCGCAACGGCACCGATTCGACACGGGCCGGCTTCATGTTCGTCGACCTGCCCGAGTCCGCGCAGCAGCAGATCCAGCGCTACCTGATGCGCGTGGAGCGCGAGCGCCGCAACCGCGAGGCGGCGTTCAAGCGCTGAGCGTGCGCATCGGTGCTGCGCGGCACCGCGGCCGCAGATGCCGCGACCTGCGCGCGCGGGTGCGCGCGAAGCACCGTGGACGGGGCTCGGCGGCCGGCGTCAGCGCGCCTCGCGCATCCAGCGCGCCGCATCGAGCGCGAAGTAGGTGAGGATCGCATCCGCGCCGGCACGCTTGAACGACAGCAGGGCCTCCATCGCCACCGCCGATTCGGTCAGCCACCCGTTCGCGCTGGCCGCCTTCAGCATCGCGTATTCGCCGCTCACCTGGTAAACGGCGGTCGGTACGCCGAAGGTGTCCTTCACCCGGCGCACGATGTCCAGGTAGGGCATGCCCGGCTTCACCATCACCATGTCCGCGCCCTCGGCGAGGTCGAGTGCGACCTCGCGCAGTGCTTCGTCGCTGTTCGCCGGATCCATCTGGTAGGTGTACTTGGACCCGCCGCCGAGCGTGGCCGCGGAACCGACCGCGTCCCGGAAGGGACCATAGAACGAAGAGGCGTACTTGGCCGAATAGGCGAGGATGCGGGTGTGGATGTGGCCACCTTCGTCCAGCCTGCGGCGGATCGCGCCGATCCGTCCGTCCATCATGTCCGACGGCGCGACCACGTCCACGCCAGCCTCTGCATGCACTCGCGCCTGCTCGACCAGCACCGCCACCGTCTGCTCGTTGAGCACGTATCCGTGCTCGTCGATCAGGCCGTCCTGCCCGTGGCTGGTGTAGGGATCGAGCGCGACGTCGGTCATCACGCCCAGTTGCGGGAAGCGCGCCTTCAGCGCGGCGACCGCGCGCGGCACGAGCCCGGCTGGATTGAGCGCCTCGCGCCCGTCCGGGGTCTTCAGCGCAGGCTCGATCACCGGGAACAGCGCGATCATCGGGATACCTTCCTCGACGCAGCGTCCGGCGGCCGCCAGCAGGCCTTCGACGTTGATGCGTTCGACGCCGGGCATCGAAGGTACCGGTTGCGCCGGCGCACTGCCGTCATGCACGAATACCGGGTAGATCAGGTCGTCGGTGGACAGCCGATGTTCGCGCGCCAGCCGCCGCGAGAATTCGTCGTGGCGCATCCGGCGCATCCGGGTCGTGGGAAAGGCCGGGGCGCTGGCGGGCGCAGGACGGATTGGAAGTGACATGCGGCAGACCTCGTTGCGGCGTCAGGAGCGGAGATTCGATTCTGCCCCTCGCCGAGGGCACCGGCAATGTGCAATGCAGCGGGAACTTTCGGCCCGGGCCGCAGTCTCAATCACCGACGGCGACGAGCCGTCTCCCGCACCCCTCCCTGAGCGGGAGCCTTAACCCCCTTAAGGCATCCTTCCCCCGGCGCGAGCCCCCTCGCGCCGGGGTTTTTTCATCGTTTCGCGGCGCGCTTCGAGGACGTGGGCGATTTCGGACCGCGCGCGTCCCGCAATGCGCTGCTGCTGACCGGTGCCTTCGCGGCGATGCCGAGGAAGCCGGCGACGGTTTCCGCCAGGGTGTCGAGTCCGAGCCGTTTCGGGCTGGACAGAGACTGCACGGTCACCGGCAGCGGTGCCAGCGGGACGAGGGCCTCGGTGACCTCGCGCACCACCTGCGCCTGCTGCTGCCGGGTGAGCTTGTCCGACTTGGACAGCACCACGTGCAGCGGCAGGCCGCGTGGCGCGATCCACTCGATCAGCCGGATGTCCAGCGGCGTCAGCGGATGCCGGATGTCCATGATCACCACCAGCCCGGCGAGTTCCTGCCGCTCCTGCAGGTAGCGTTCGAGCAGGATGCCCCAGTCGCGCTTGATGTCCTTGGCGACCTTGGCATAGCCGTAACCCGGCAGGTCGACGATGCGGTGCCCCGGGGTCACCTCGAACAGATTGATCAGCTGGGTGCGTCCGGGCTGCTTGCTGACGAAGGCCAGGCGCCCGATGCCGGTCAGGGCATTGATCGTGCTCGATTTTCCGGCATTGGACCGGCCGACGAACGCCACTTCGCGGCCGCCGTCGGCCGGAAGGCGCTCGATCTCGGCGGCGCTCTCGCGGAACACCGTCTTGCTGAATACGGACATGGACAGGAGGGCTTTCGCCGATCCGACTGGCGCCGGAACGGTCCGTCAAGTTAAAATCGAGAGTTGACGCAGATCACATGAACCCGAACGACGGATACCCGGACGATGGGGCGGATCGTTTTCCGGACTGTGGCCTGGAATGCAACGGTTTTCACGAGTGTCCGGCAGGGAGTTACGAATGACAAGAAGTCTTGCGATCGCCGCGCTTGCAGCGGGCGTCGCCCTGGCATCGGTTTTTCCGGGCAACGTGGCCCATGCGGCCAGCGCCGCACCCGCCGCAGCGCCGGCCGCACCGAAGGGTGATCCGGCAAAAGGCCAGGTCATCGCATCCGGCGCATGCGCCGGATGCCACGGTGCCGATGGCAACAGCGCGATCCCGGCCAACCCGACCCTTGCCGGCCAGCATGCCGGATACACCGCCAAGCAGCTCGCCAACTTCAAGTCGGGCGAGCGCAAGAACGCGATCATGCAGGGCTTCGCAGCGGCGCTGTCGCCACAGGACATGCTCGACGTCGCCGCCTTCTATGCCCGGCAGCCGGTCAAGCCGCGGCCTGCGAACGACAAGGAACTCGCGCTCATCGGCCAGAAGCTGTACCGCGCAGGCAACGCCGCCAACGGACTTCCGTCCTGCTCCGGATGCCATTCGCCCAACGGTGCCGGGATCCCGGCCCAGTATCCGCGGCTGGCCGGGCAGCACGTCGAGTACACCGTGGCCCAGTTGCGCGCGTTCCGCGCGGGCGAGCGCGGCAACGACATGAACAAGGTGATGCGTACCATTGCCAGCCGCCTGACTGACCGCGAGATGCAGGCCCTCGCCGAGTACGTGTCCGGGCTGACCGGCGGACGCTAGACGCCGGCGGGTCCGTCCCGGCCAGCCGGGACGGCGCGGCATCCCGTCCGCCGTGGCCCTGCGCGGGCTCAGCCGGCGGCCATTGCCGCCAGTGCCGCGCGGGCCGCCGTCGCAGTCGCTGCCACTTCCTCGGCGCCGTGGGCGATCGAGACGAACCCCGCCTCGTAGGCCGACGGCGCGAGATAGACGCCGTGGTCGAGCATCCGGTGGAAGAACGCATTGAACCGGACGCTGTCGCACGCCATCACCTGCGCGAAGTCCTGCGGCGGGGTCTCGCTGAAGTAGAGGCCGAACATGCCGCCCACCGACTGCGCCGATAGTGCGATGCCGTTCGCCTGGCCGGCGGACACGAACGCGTCGCACACCGCGCGCGTGGTAGCGCCCAGGCGGTCGTGGAAGCCCGGCTTCAGCACCTGCTCCAGCGTCGCCAGGCCGGCGGCCACCGCGACCGGGTTGCCGGACAGGGTGCCGGCCTGGTAGACCGGGCCGGTCGGTGCGACGAAGGCCATCACGTCGCGCCTGCCGCCGAAGGCGCCCAGCGGCATGCCGCCGCCGATCACCTTGCCGAAGGTGCTCAGGTCGGGCGTGATGCCGTACAGGCCCTGCGCGCTGCCCGGGGCGACCCGGAAGCCGGTCATCACCTCGTCGAAGATCAGCACCACGCCGTGCCGGGTGCAAACCTCGCGCAGGGTCTGCAGGAAGCCCGGTTGCGGCAGCACCATGTTCATGTTGCCGGCGATCGGCTCGACGATCACCGCCGCGATCGTGTCGCCGATCTCGCGGAAGGTGCGCGCCACCTCGTCGATGTCGTTGTACTGCAGCACCAGCGTGTGCTGTGCGAGTTCCGGCGGCACGCCGGCGGAACTCGGCTGCCCGAGGGTCAGCGCGCCGGAGCCGGCCTTCACCAGCAGGCTGTCGCCATGGCCGTGGTAGCAGCCTTCGAACTTGACGATCCGGCTGCGCCCGGTGAAGCCCCGCGCCACGCGGATGGCGCTCATCGTCGCCTCGGTGCCGGAGGACACCAGACGCACCGATTCGATCGAGGGCACGGCCGCGACCAGCGCCTCGGCGAGCTTGAGTTCGCCGGCGGTCGGCGCGCCGAACGACAGCCCGTTGCGCGCCGCGCGCTCGACCGCCGCCAGGACGACCGGATCGGCATGGCCGAGGATCGCCGGACCCCAGGAGCCGATGTAGTCGATGTAGCGGTTGCCGTCGACGTCCCAGGCGTGGGCGCCCAGCGCCCGCTCGAAGAACACCGGCGTGCCGCCGACCGAACGGAACGCGCGCACCGGCGAGTTGACCCCGCCGGGGATCAGTTTCTGGGAACGTTCGAACAGCGCTTCGCTGTTGGGTCGCATCGTATGGGCTCCGTTCAGGGTTGGTCGCTGCCAGCCGCGTCGGCCGCAGGGGGCGACCGGGTTTCGGTCTCGATGATTTCCTTGAAGCGGCGTACCGCGTCGCCGATGTCGGGCGCGGAATAGACGGCGCTGATCACGGCCAGCGAATGCGCGCCTGCGCGCAGCACGCCGGCTGCGTTGCCCAGGTCGATGCCGCCGATCGCGACCACCGGTACCCGCAGGCGGGCCCGGGCCTGCGCGAGCAGCGCAGGCGAGGCCCGTACCGCCCCCGGCTTGACCCGGGACGGGAACATCGCACCGAAGGCGACATAGTCTGCCCCTTCGGCTTCCGCCTGCACTGCACGGTCGAGCGAGTCGTAGCAACTGACGCCGACCAGCGCAGGCCCGACATGTTCGCGCGCCTGTGCCACCGTGCCGTCGTCGCGCCCCAGGTGCACGCCGTGCGCGCCGAGCGCCGCGGCGAGTCGAGGATCGTCGTTGACGATCAGCCATGCGCCCGCGGCGCGGCAGGCTGCGGCGATGGCACGTGCGACCGCCTCGCCGGGCCGGGCGCTGCCATCCGCTGCCCGGCCCGCTGCGCCCGCCGGCTTGGCGCGATACTGGAGCAGGCGCACGCCGGCGGCCAGCGACTGCTCGACGCGTGCAAGCAGTTCCGCCTCGGGCAGTCCGTCGGGCGTGACCGCATACAGGCCGGGCAGGCGCAGGGTCACCGCGGCCCTCGCGCGCGCTGCCCCGCGGTGCGACCCAGGAAGGAAATGACCGCGCGGCTGCTCAATGGGCCGCTGCCCTTGCCGGTGGCAGGCCGTCGGTCGTGCCTTCCGGCGCGGCGTTCGTGGAACGGTCTGCCGCAGGTTCGGGCGCGTCGTCCGTCGTCGGATCGGATCCGCTGCCGTCTGCCGCTGCCGCGTCTTCGTCGGTTTCGCGTGCCCAGAACAGCCGGTCGGGGATGAACTGGCCCATGCCGGGGCGGAAGCCTGCCTTCAAGGTCTGCCACGTGTACTCCTGTGCATCGCGCACGGCTTCCTCGACCGGCAGTCCGTTCGCCAGCGTCGCGGCCAGGGCCGAGGCGAGCGTGCAGCCCGAGCCGTGGTAGCTGCCGGACAGGCGCTGCCAGGTATCGCTGCGCATCTCGCCCTGTTCGCCGTACAGGCGGTTCACCACCTGCACCGTGTTCTCGTGGGTGCCGGTGATCAGCACGTACTCGCAGCCCGCGCCGAGCAACCGCTTCGCGCATCGCGCGAGGTCGAGGTCTTCGTCTTCCCGGTCGTCCGCGGCCAGCCGCCGTGCCTCGTAGCTGTTGGGCGTGATGATCGTGCATTGCGGCAGCAGCAGTTCGCGGATCGCCGCGATCATCTCTTCGTTGGCGAACGGGTCGCCCCGTCCCGAAGCCAGCACCGGGTCGAGGATCAGCGGTACGTTCGGATAGTCGGCGACCACTTCGGCGATCGCGGCGATGGTCTCGATGCTGCCGAGCACGCCGAGCTTGAACGCGCTGACCGGCATGTCCTCGAGCACGCAGCGCGCCTGGTCGGCGACCCAGTCGGCGTCGATCGCAAGCATGTCCTCAACGCCGCGCGTGTCCTGCACCGTGAGCGCGGTGATCACCGGCAGCGGATGGCAGCCCATGCTGGACAGGGTCAGCAGGTCGGCCTGGATGCCGGCGCCGCCGCTCGGATCATTGGCGGCGAACACGAGCACGATCGGGGGTGTTTCGGGCACTGCTTCGGACATTGGTGAACGGGCCTTCGGTTACACTCGACGTGCAGACCGGTATTGTAGTCGCTCGCTACCTTCCGTTCAGTTTCCCCCGGGTCCGCACGGTGCAGACACCCGTCCTGGCCCTTCCAGACCAAACCTTTCCAATCGAGGCCACGCCCCCATGTCCGCCGAATCAGAAACCGGAACCGCGTTCAAGCAGTGGATGTGTCTTGTCTGCGGCTGGATCTACGACGAGGAAGCCGGTTCGCCGGAAGAAGGCATCGCGGCGGGCACCCGCTGGGCCGACGTGCCGCCCAACTGGACCTGCCCCGAATGCGGCGCGCGCAAGGAAGACTTCGAGATGGTGGAGATCTGAGATGCGCCTGCTGCACACGATGATCCGCGTCGGCGACCTCGACCGGTCGATCGCGTTCTACACCGACGTGCTCGGCATGCAACTCCTGCGCCGCAAGGACTACCCCGAAGGCCGCTTCACCAACGTGTTCGTCGGCTACGGCGACGAGCGCGAACACGCGGTGCTCGAGCTGACCCACAACTGGGACACCGGGCGCTACGACCTCGGCACCGGTTACGGCCACGTGGCGGTCGAGGTCGACGATGCAGCCGCGGCGTGCGACCGGGTGCGCGCGCGCGGCGGCAAGGTCACGCGCGAGGCCGGTCCGATGAAGCACGGCACCACGGTGATCGCCTTCGTCGAAGACCCGGACGGCTACAAGATCGAGTTCATCCAGCGCGGCTCGATGGGCTGATCGCGCGCGCAGCGGCTCAGCCGTCGCGCGGCGCCGCAGCCGGCGGGGCTGCGGTCGCCGCGGCATTCGCCAGCCGCACGAAGGCCGCGACCGGAAGATCCTCGGCGCGGGCCTGCGGATCGATGTCCAGTCCGGCCAGCCGCGCCGGGTCGAACCATCCGCGCAGGGTATTGCGGAGCATCTTCCGGCGCTGGCCGAAGGCCGCCTGCACCACCCGCGACAGGACGCCGATGTCGCGTGCGGCCAGTTCATCTGCCGGCCGGGGGACCAGCCGTACCACGCTGGAATCCACCTTGGGCGCCGGGCGGAATGCATGCGGCCCGACTTCCAGCACCGCTTCGGCGTCGAAACGGTACTGCATCATCACCGACAGCCGGCCGTAGTCGCCGCTGCCGGGTGCGGACACGATCCGTTCGACCACTTCCCGCTGCAGCATCACGTGCACGTCGAGCAGACGCGGCGCGATGTCGAACAGCCGGAACAGGATGGGGCTGGAGATGTTGTACGGCAGGTTGCCGACCACGCGCAGCGGCGCGGGCAGGGTCGTGAAGTCGAAGTCGAGCACGTCCGCTTCATGGATCTCGATCTCCGCGCCCGGCAGGCGCTGCTGCAGGCTGCGCGCGAGGTCGCGGTCGAGTTCGATCACGTGCAGCCGATGCCCCGGACTGGCGGCGTTGACGCGCGCGGCGAGCAGGCCGGTGAGCGCGCCCATGCCCGGTCCGATCTCGACCAGTGCATCGCCCGGGCGCGGATCGATCGCGTGCACGATCGCCTCGATGACATGCCGGTCGACCAGGAAGTTCTGGCCGAACCTGCGGCGGGCGCGGTGCGGTTCCAGGGTCAGGCGCCCCGATGCCCGGCGAGTTCGATGGCCAGCGCCACCGCTTCGCGCAGGCTGCCGTCCGATGCGCGCCCGCTGCCCGCCAGGTCGAGCGCCGTGCCATGGTCGACCGAGGTGCGGATCAGCGGCAGGCCGAGCGTGACGTTCACGCCGGCCCCGAAGCTCGCGTACTTGAGGACCGGCAGCCCCTGGTCGTGGAACATCGCCAGCACCGCGTCGCAGCCCTGCAGCCGCTCCGGGTTGAACAGCGTGTCCGCGGGCAGCGGACCGTGCAGGTCGATGCCGGCGGCGCGCAGGGTCGCGATGACCGGGGAGATGACGTCGATCTCTTCGCGCCCCAGGTGTCCGCCCTCGCCGGCGTGGGGATTCAGGCCGGACACCAGGATGCGCGGCCGCGCGATGCCGAAATCGCGGCGAAGCGCGGCGTCCAGGATCTGCAGCGTGCGCGTCAGCGAAGGTGCCGTGATCGCGGCCGGCACCGCGGCGAGCGGCAGGTGGGTGGTCGCGAGCGCCACGCGCAGGCCGCCGCCCACCAGCATCATCACCACCTGCGGCGTACCGGTCAGCTCGGCCAGCATCTCGGTATGGCCGGTGAACGGCAGCCCGGCGTCGTTGATCACCCCCTTGTGCACCGGGGCGGTGACCAGGGCATCGAACATGCCGGCCTCGCAGCCGCGCACGGCGACGCTGATGGTCTCCAGCACGTGGCGCGCATTGGCCGGCTCGAGCATGCCCGGCGCCACCGGTGCAGCAGTGCGCGCGACGGCGACGTCGAGCGTGCCAGCAGCCGGGTACGCCGATGCATGGCCTGGCAGCCATTCGCGCACGGTGATCGGCCGGCCGAGTGCACGGGCGCGGGCGGCGAGCACCTCCGGGTCGCCGACGACGACGATGCGGGCACCCGGCGGCGGCGCATGTGCGAGCGCCACGCACAGGTCGGGGCCGATCCCGGCCGGCTCGCCCGGGGTCAGCGCGATCGTGCGCATCTGCGTAGGCGCACCCGCCGGAGGCGAGGCCATCAAGTCTGGGTCACCGGGCCACCGGCCGGTCAGCGGTCTTCCAGGCGCAGGTTGACGAATGCGCGATCGCGCAGTTGCCGCACCCACTCCTGGTAGGCCTCGTCGGCCTTGCGCGCGCGGATCGCCTGCCGCGCCACCAGCCGCTGCCGTTCCGCGGACAGGTCTTCGCTGCGCCGCTCGGTCACCTGGATCAGGTGCATCCCGAAGTCGCTGCGCACCGGGTCGCTGACCTCGTTGATCTTCAGCTGGTTCATCGCGCGTTCGAACGGCGGCACCGTGTCGCCGGGCGAGATCCAGCCCAGCTCGCCACCACGCGCGGCACTGCCGTCGTCCGAGTGCAGGCGCGCCAGTTCGCCGAACGGCGTGCCGTTCTCGATGCGCTCCTTCAGGCCGCGCAGGCGCTGCGTCGCATCGGCCTCGGACACCAGTTCGTTGACGCGGATCAGGATGTGGCGGGCGCGGGACTGCTGCACGATCACGCTGTTGCCGCCGACCTTGCGGTCGACCACGCGGATGATGTGGAAGCCTGCCGGGCTGCGCAGCACCGTGCTCACCTCGCCGACCTTCAGGGTGCGGGCCGCGTCGGCGAACAGCGTGGGCCAGCGGTCGGACGGGCGCGTCCCCATCATGCCGCCCTTCAGTGCATCCGGGGCGTCGGAGAACTCGGCCGCCACCTGCCCGAACTCCGCGCCCGAGCGCACCCGGGCGAGCGCCTGCTCGGCGCGCGCACGCCGCTCGGCGAGCTGCTCCGGGGACGCCCCTTCGGGTACGCGCACCAGCACGTGGGCGAGGTTCAGTTCGTCGTTGCCGCCGCGCGTGGCGCTCGTCTTGATGAAGTTGTCGATCTCGGAATCGGTCACGACGATGCGCGAGTCGACCTCGCGTTCGCGCAGGCGGCTGATCATCACTTCGTCGCGCAGGTCTTCCCGGAACCGTGAGAACGCCATGCCGTCGCGTTCGATCGCCTCGCGGAACTGGGGCAGCGTCATCTTGTTGTCGGCGGCGATGCGGGTGAGGATCTTCTCGAGCTGCCCGTCGTCGAGCCGGATGCCGGTGTCGCGCGCAAGCTGCAGCTGCACGCGATCGGAGATCATCCGTTCGAGCACCTGGCGCTCGAGCATGTCCGGCGCCGGCAGCGCCGTGCCCTGGCGCGACAGTTGCGCGACCGCGAGCTTGGTTCGCGTGGCAAGGTCGAACTGGGTGATGACCTCGTCGTTGACCACCGCGACGATACGGTCCACGGTGAGTACCCGTGCCTTGGAGGGGGCCTGGGCATGCCCGGTACCCGGGGCGGACAGCAGCACGGGGATCAGCAGCAGCGCGGGAAGCAGGGTCGACAGGCGGCGGAACATGGCAGGGTTCGGTAGCGCGCGTCAGCGCATCGGATAGGGGATGGTCGTCACGGGCTGCGCCCGGTTCAACTCGGTCTCGGTGTATCCCGGGATGCTGCGCCTGAGCAGCTCGATCGGGTTGGAGCCGACCTTTGACAATCCGCCGAGTTCGATCTGGAAGAAGAAGGCGGTGTTCGCCTGCTGGGTAGCCACGGCGATGCGGTTCGCGACGAACCGAAAACTCCAGCAATCGTCATCATACTGGAACCCCGCCAGGCCTTCCAGAATCGTGCGGTCCCGGAACGAGTAGTTGTAGCGGGCGAGGGTGGACCAGCCGCGCCCGAGGCGCCACTGCGTCGACAGGTCGATCTGCTCGAGCTGCGTGCGCGAATAGCGGTAGGACGCGTTGAATACCATCCCGGGCTCAGGCACGTAGCGCACCCCCATGACGGTGCGTTCGACCGACGACAGCGTGGTGCTGTACTGCAGCCCGGCGTCGATGGTCCAGCCCGACCAGAGCTGCCCGGTGAACGATCCGATCAGGTCGGACTTGGAGCGGCCGCGCTCCGGTGCCCCGGGCAGCGTGACCTGCAGGCTGTCGAGGTAGAACCGCTGCGCGATCCCCACGCGGAGCCGCTCGGCACCGGTATCCGGGTCGATCAGGCGCGACACCATCCCGGCAGTCACCTGGTTCGCGTCGGCGATGCGGTCGCTGCCGGAGTACAGGTTTTCCTGGAAAAGGGTGACGAAGTTCGGGTCCGGCAGTGCGCTGTCGAACACCGGCAGCCGGCTCTGGTCCCGGAACGGGATGTGCGAATAGAACAGGCGCGGCTCCAGCGTCTGCGTGAAGCCGCGGCCGAACATCGACGTATCCCGCTCCAGCACCACGCCGCTGTCGATGCTGAAGATCGGCAGGGTGCGCGTCGCGTCCTGCAGCGTGGTGGTGCGGTTGTCCATCATGTACCGCGTGTGGTGCAGCGCGATCTTCGGCCGCACGAAGCCGAACGTCGTCTGCAGTGGCAGGGTCACGCTCGGATTGACGACCATGCGCTGGCCGTTGGGCAGGGTGGGATGGCTGAAGCTGACGTACTCGCTGGCGAGCCCGAGGTCGGTGCCGAAGACGTCGAGCTTGTTGCCGAGGTAGTAGACCTGCGGCAACCGGGCATAGGGCGGCGTGATCGGCGCCAGCGGATCCTGCAGGGTCTGGAACCGCTGCGAACGGATGAAGAAAGTGCCGAAGGCGTCGCTGCGCGCGAGCATCGCGTCGCGGTTCAGGTTGGACTGCGAGGTAAGCGCGATGCGCGTGGACAGGTCGCGGAAGTACAGGTCGTCCGACACCTTCTGCATGTTGATCAGCCCCGCCCAGTTGCCGCCGAAGCGGTCCAGGCCGAGCCGGTGGGTATGCTGCAGGGCGAACAGGTAGCGGCTGTCCTGGGTGATCCGGTCCGAGGGCAGGAACTCGGCGCGCGCCTCGCCCGAGTAGCCGGGGTCGAGGTAGCGGAACTCGTTGCCGATCTGCAGGCCGCGCTTGACCATCATGCGCGGCGTGACCGTGTAGTCCATGTTGGGCGCGATCGCCCAGTAGTACGGCGTCGCGATCTCGGGCCCGTTGCGTCCGGAGAACGAGAAGGTCGGGGCGAGGAAGCCCGACTTGCGCTCGCTGGCAAGCGGGAAGGTGAGCATCGGCGAGTAGAACAGCGGCACGCCCTGGAATACCAGCGACGCATTGCGCGCGGTACCGACGTTGCGCGTCTGGTCGATCAGCAGTTCGTCGGCGCGGATGTACCAGTCGTCGTGCTCCGGGCCGCAGGTGGTGAACTGGCCGCGTTCCGCGCGGAACCGGTCCTCGCCTTCGAAGAACATGCGCTCGGCCTTGCCGCGGCCGCCCAGTTCGGTCAGCCGGTACACCGGGCTGTCCATGAAGCCGGTCTGGCGGTCGATGTTCAGGAACAGGTAGGGGCCGAGCACTTCGTTGCGGCGCTGGACCAGCACGACATTGCCCTGGGCGACGAGGTCGCCGGTGGCGGCGTTGTGCCGGATGAAGTCCCCGAACACTGCCTGGCCGCGCTTGCGCAGGATCGCATCGCCCTCGGCCTCGATCTCCTCCCGGCCCCGGCCGCGGATCACGTCGGCATCGACGAACAGCGGTACCTGGTCGTCGTTTTCGACCGGGATACGGATGAGGTCGGTCTCGATGCGCAGGCTCACTCCAGGCGACTGACCCGACGACTGGGCGTAGCCCGAGGCGGAACCGACGGCGAGGAGTGCTGCACAGACGAGCCGCGGCTTGAACCGGCGCATGCGCAGAACGTGAGGTAGGGACAAAGGAATGTTGATCTACCTTCGCACAAATCGGAGGTGCAGGCAATCGAGCGCACGCGCCGGACGGGTCGCGGACGCGGCCGGCGGAGCGGCGCATGCTGCGCGATAATGCGCGCGTGCCCGAATCCGACCTGACGCCGCACGCGGCGCCTTCCTCCCTGGCTGCTCCTGCCCCGTCGTCCGTGCGGACCGGACCGGGCGATCCTCGCCGGGACGCCGCCGCCCGCTGGGCAGGCAGCGTGCTCGGCGCCGGCCGGCCGGTGGACCTCGCCACCGCCTCCGCCGACGCCAGCTTCCGGCGCTACTTCCGGCTGGTCGATCCGCGCGACGGCTGCAGCCGCATCGTTATGGATGCACCGCCGGCGCATGAAGACTGCCGCCCGTTCGTCCATGTCGCCGCCATGCTCGCCGATGCCGGCGTGAACGCGCCGCGGGTGCTCGCCCAGGACCTCGAACAGGGCTTCCTGCTGCTCACCGACCTCGGCCGGGTGACCTACCTCGACGTGCTGGCGCAGCGCGACCCGGCCCGGGTCGACGGCCTGTATGCCGATGCCGTGGCCGCGCTGGTCGGGATGCAGCGCATCGACCTGCGCGGCAGGCTGCCGCTGTACGACCGGGCACTGCTCGCGCGCGAACTCGACCTGTTCCCCGAGTGGTACCTCGGCCGCCACCTGAGCCGGCCGCCGGACGCGGCCGAGGCGGCGGCGATCGCCCGGGTCGGCAGCCTGCTGCTCGATCGCGCGCTCGCCCAGCCCCGGGTGTTCGTCCATCGCGACTACCATTCGCGCAACCTGATGTGCTGCGAGCCCTCCCCGGGCGTGCTCGACTTTCAGGACGCGGTGGAGGGGCCGATCACCTACGACCTGGCCTCCCTGTTCAAGGATGCCTACATCGACTGGGACGAGGCCCGGCTGCTCGACTGGCTGGCGCGCTACTGGGACCTCGCCCGGCGCAGCGGCCTGCCGGTGCCAGCGGATTTCGGCGAGTTCCACCGCGACTTCGAATGGATGGGCGTACAGCGCCACCTGAAGGTGCTCGGCATCTTCGCCCGGCTGGCCTGGCGCGACGGCAAGCGCGGCTACCTCGATTCGATGCCGCGGGTGCGCCGCTACCTGCGCGCTACCTGCGTACGCTACCGCGACCTGGCGCCCCTGGCACACTGGCTCGACGAGGCCGGGACGGCGCCCGGATGATCGCGATGATCCTCGCAGCCGGCCGCGGCGAGCGGATGCGTCCGCTCACCGACCGCATGCCCAAGCCGTTGCTGGAGGCCGGCGGGCGACCGCTGATCGTGCACCTGCTCGAGGCGCTGGCCGCGGCTGGCTGCCGCGAGCTGGTGGTGAACACCGCCCACCTCGGGCGCATGCTGGAGGACGCGCTCGGCAGCGGCGAGCGGCACGGCGTGCGCATCGCCTGGTCGCACGAGGGCGAGGCGCTGGAGACCGCGGGCGGCATCGCGTGCGCGCGGCCCCTGCTGGGCGACCAGCCGTTCCTGGTGGTCAACGGCGATGTCTGGACCGACCTCGACTTCGGCGGGTTCATCGCGCGGGCCGGCGCGGCCCTGGCGCGACCCGCGTGCGAGGCCTACCTGCTGCTGGTCGACAATCCCCGGCACCACCCGGACGGCGATTTCCGGCTTGCCGGCGACCGCGTCGTGGACGAGGCATGCGCGGACGCGGCGGCGGCGCCGAAGTACACGTTCGCCGGCATCGGCGCCTACCGGCCGCGGCTGTTCGACGGCGTCGAGCCGGGCGCGAAGGCACCCCTTGCGCCGCTGCTGTTCGCCGCGCGCGCGCGGGGGGCGGTGTCGGGCGAGCATTTCGGCGGCGGTTGGATGGACATCGGCACGCCGCAGCGCCTGGCCGACCTCGACCGAAGGCTGCGCGACGGACTGACGGCAGCCGGCTCCCTATAATGGGGCTTCCGCCCGCCGAGCCCGTCCATGCCGCCGTTCGAACCGATCCCCCTGCCCGAACTCGCTCGATCCGCGCGTGAGCGCCGCACGCGGCTGGCCGAACGCTTCGGCGACGGCATCGCGGTTCTCGCCACGGCACCGGAGCGCACGCGCAACCGCGATGCACACTACCCGTACCGCTTCGACAGCTACTTCTACTACCTGACTGCGTTCCCCGAGCCGGAGGCGGTGGTGGTGGTGGTCGGAGGCGCATCGCCCAGGCACATCCTGTTCTGCCGTGCGCGCGATCCGGAACGCGAACTGTGGGACGGCTACCGGCACGGGCCGGACGCCGCGCGCGAACGGTTCGGCTTCGACGAGGCCTATCCGGTGTCGGAACTCGATGCTCGCATGCCCGGCCTGATCTCCGACCAGCCCGCGCTCTACTGTGCGATCGGCGAGGATGCCGCCTGGAGCGAACGGGTGTCCGGCTGGCTGAACCAGGTGCGCGGGCTCGCCCGCAACGGCGTGCGTGCGCCGGCGACCCTGGGTGAAGTGCGCGTGCTGGTCGACGCGATGCGGGTGGTGAAGGACGCGCAGGAGCTTTCCATCATGCGCCGGGCGGCTTCGATCTCCTGCGGCGCGCACCGGCGGGCGATGCGCGCCACCCGCGCCGGCCGCTTCGAATTCGAGGTCGAGGCAGAACTGCTGCATGCGTTCCGCGCGGCCGGTGCCCAGGCACCCGCCTACACGTCGATCGTCGCCGGCGGCGCCAATGCCTGCGTGCTCCATTACGTCGAGAACGCCACCCGGCTCGCTGCGGGCGAACTGCTGCTGATCGATGCCGGCTGCGAACTCGACGGATATGCCTCGGACATCACGCGCACCTTCCCGGTCGACGGTACCTTCAGCGGGCCGCAGCGCGCGCTGTACGAATGCGTGCTCGAGGCACAGCGCGCGGCGATCGATGCGGTGCGTCCCGGCGCCAGCTGGCAGGCGCCGCACGATGCGGCGGTGTCGGTGCTGTGTGCCGGCTTCGTCGACCTGGGGTTGTGCGAGGGGCCGGCCGAACGCGTGCTCGAGTCCGGCGACTACAAGCGGTTCTACATGCATCGCACCGGCCACTGGCTGGGGCTGGATGTGCACGATGCCGGCGACTACAAGCGCGACGGCGACTGGGTGAAGCTCGAGCCCGGGCATGTGACCACGGTCGAGCCCGGTTGCTACGTGCGTCCCGGCGACAAGGTGCCGGAGGCGTTCTGGAACATCGGCATCCGCATCGAGGACGACGTGGTGGTGACGGCCGAGGGCAACGAAGTGATCACGGCAGACGCACCCAAGCAGGTCGCCGATATCGAGGCGTGGATGCGCGACGGTTCGTGAGCGGCAGTCTGCCTTCGCCGGTGCAGCAGGGCGGGGCCGCGGATCGTGTCCCACCCGGGCGCGCGGCGCTGCCGGTGGCGATCGTCGGCGCCGGGCCGGTGGGGGCGGTCGCCGCACTGGCGCTGGCTGCCCGCGGTGTCGAGGCGCAGCTGTTCGACGCGCGCGCGCCTGCGGCCGGCAAGCCCGACCGGCGTGCGATCGCCCTGTCGTGGGGAACGCGGCTGGCCCTCGACCAGCTGGGCGTCTGGACGCGCATCGGGCGCGCCGATCCGATCAACCGGGTCAGCGTCAGCGAGCGCGGTGCCTTCGGCAGCCTGGAGTTCACCCGGGAAGACCTGGGCACGCCGGCACTCGGCTATGTGGTCGACTACGGAGACCTGACGCGCGCCTGCGCGCACGCGCTGGAGGTTGCGGCGATCCGCACCGGCTGGCACACCCGCGTGGCCGCGATCGAGCCGGGAAGCGAAGTGCTCACGCTCGCGCTGGCGCCCGAGGGCGAGGTGTCCAGCCGCCTGGAAGCACGCTGCGTGGTGCTTGCCGACGGTGCCGAAGGCATCGACGGCGGTCCTGCGCCCGAGCGCAGCGCGCGCGCGTATCGCCAGGTGGCCCTGGTCGGCGATGTCTCCAGCGAGCGGTTCGCGCCCGGCCGTGCCTATGAACGCTTCGCCGGCAGCGGGCCGCTGGCGCTGTTGCCGCGCGCGGGGCACCATGCCTGTGTCTGGGTGCTCGAGCCCGACGTTGCACAGCGCCTGCTCGACGCGGGTCCCGAAGCGCTCGCGCGTGCACTCGAGGCGGCGGCCGGACCGGCCTTCGGGGCGATGCGCTGGCTTACTCCGCCCACGCAGGTACCACTCGCGCTTCGCCGGGCGGGCCGGTCGCCGGACCCGCGCATCGTGCCGATCGGCAATGCGGCGCAGGTCTTGCACCCGGTCGCGGGGCAGGGGTTCAACCTGGGCGTGCGCGATGCGCTCGGGTTCGCCGCTGCCTGGCCCGTGCATGGCAGCGGACGCCTGCCCGAGGCCGACCTGCTGAGGGCGCTTGCCGGGTTCGCCCGGACGCGCCGGGCGGATCGCGTGTTCACCGTGGCGGCGACCGACCTCATCGCGCGGCTGACCGCGATCGACAACCCGGTGGCAGCCGCCTTCCGCGGGCTGGGGCTGTCGGCGATCGACATCGTGCCCCGCCTGCGCCGGCGCGCGCTGGAGGCGATGGTGTTCGGGGCTGCCTGACGCGGGACCCTCGGGACCGCGAAGCTTTCTGGCTTTGCACCGACACGCGCAGTCATTACAATCCGACTCCCCCCGGCAGTGGTCCGTCGATGACGCGAAGGTGCGTCATGCCCCGCACGGCATGACCGTGCTGCATCCGGCGACCCACCTGCTCCCGAACGTTCCTTCCAGCCGCGACGCCATGCGCATCGGTCCACACGACATCTCGCCTTCACTCGTCGTCGCGCCGATGGCCGGGGTCACCGATCGCCCGTTCCGCAGCCTGTGCCGGCGCATGGGCGCGGGCCTCGCGGTATCCGAGATGGTGTCGGCCGACCCGCGCCTGCGCGACACGGCGAAATCGCGCCAGCGCACCGACCATTCGGGCGAGGCGGGTCCGATCGCGGCGCAGATCGCGGGTGCCGACCCGCGCTGGCTCGCCGATGCGGCGCGCCACAACGTCGACCTGGGTGCGCAGCTGATCGACATCAACATGGGCTGCCCGGCGAAGAAGGTGTGCAACGTCGCCGCGGGCTCCGCGCTGCTGCGCGACGAGCCCCTGGTCGCGCGCATCCTCGAGGCCGTGGTGGCCGCGGTGCCGGTCCCGGTGACATTGAAGATCCGCACCGGCTGGGACCGCGCCACGCGCAATGCGGTGCAGGTCGCGCGCATCGCCGAAGGCTGCGGCATCCAGGCACTGACGGTGCATGGCCGCACGCGCGCGGATGCATTCGAGGGTGCCGCCGAGTACGACACCATCGCCGAGGTGAAGGCGGCGGTACGCATCCCGGTGATCGCCAACGGCGACATCGTCGATCCCGAAGGCGCGCGTGCCGTGCTGCAGGCCACCGGTGCCGATGCGCTGATGGTCGGCCGCGGTGCCTTCGGCCGGCCATGGCTGTTCCGCGAGATCGCGCACTTCCTCGCGACCGGCGAGCGCCTGCCGCCGCCGGACGCGCGCGAGTGGAGCGCGATCGTGGCCGCGCACCTCGACGACATCCACGCCTTTTACGGCGAACACAGCGGCGTACGCTTCGCGCGCAAGCATGTCGGCTGGTACGTCCACGGCATGCCCGGCGGCGAGGTGCTGCGCGCACAGGTCAACCAGGCCTCCACCATCGCGGAGCAGAGCGCGGCGCTGCAGGCGTGGTGCGTGCTGCTGATGGCGCGCGAGCAGTCTGCGCCCGACGGCGCGCGCGCCGCAGTCCCCGCGGGCCGGCCCTCCTACAACAACCACCGTACGTCCACCGCGCGCGACCGCGCCCGGCCGGAGGAGATGCATCGATGAAGGAAGAAAGCGAACTCAGTCGTACCGTCCGGCGCGCGATCGACGGCTATTTCCGGGACCTCGACGGGCAGAAGCCCCATGCCATCTACGAGATGGTGATCCACTGCGTCGAGCGGCCGATGATCGAGTCGGTGCTCAAGCTCGCCGATGGCAACCAGAGCCGCGCCGCCGAGATCCTCGGCCTGAACCGCAACACGCTGCGCAAGAAGATGAAGGAGCACGGCCTGAACGGATCGCGGCAATAGCGTGGCCATCGCTTCCCATCCGCGGCGCGCGCTGCTCAGCGTTTCCGACAAGTCCGGCCTCGAGGCCTTCGCCACCCGCCTCGCCGCGCTCGGCTACGAACTCGTGTCCACCGGCGGTACGGCCGCCGCACTGCGAGCGGCCGGCCTCGCGGTGACCGACGTGGCGACGCTCACCGGCTTCCCCGAGATGCTCGACGGGCGGGTGAAGACGCTGCACCCGAAGGTCCATGGTGCCATCCTGGCACGCCTCGACCTCGCCGCGCATCGCGAAGCGATCGACGCGGCAGGCATCTCGCCGATCTCGCTGGTGGTGGTCAACCTGTATCCGTTCCGCGAGGTGTCGTCGCGCCCCGGCGTCACGCTGGACGAAGCCGTCGAGAACATCGACATCGGCGGGCCGGCGATGGTGCGCGCGGCGGCGAAGAACCATCCGCACGTGGGCATCGTCACCGACCCGGCCGACTATCCGTGCGTGCTGGAGGAACTCGCCGCGTCCGGGTCGCTGTCCGACGCGACGCGCTTCGAGCTCGCGCGCAAGGCCTTCTCCCACACCGCGGCCTACGACGGCGCGATCAGCAACTACCTCGGCCGGGTCGCGGCCGCCGCTGCGTCCGGCGCGGGCGAGGGTGCCGCCGCCGCCGACAGTGCCCATGCGGCATGGCCGGCGCAGATCAACTTCTCGTTCGCGCGGGTGTCGGCGCTGCGCTACGGCGAGAATCCGCACCAGTCGGCGGCGTTCTACCGCGAGATCGGCGATGTCGCCTCGACGGTGGCCGGCACGCTCGCCGGCGCGGCGCAGCGGCAGGGCAAGGAGCTTTCGTACAACAATATCGCCGATGCGGATGCCGCCTGGGAGTGCGTGCGCGGCTTCGCGCACGGCACGGCAGCCGGTGCTGCGCCGGCGCAGGCGGCCTGCGTGATCGTCAAGCATGCCAATCCCTGCGGCGTGGCGACCGGCGCGGACGCGGCCGACGCGTACCGGCGGGCGTTCGCCACGGATCCGACCTCCGCGTTCGGCGGCATCATCGCGTTCAACTGCCCGCTGGACGAGGCAGGGGCGCGCGCCGTCGCCGGTCAGTTCGCCGAAGTGGTGATCGCACCGGTGGTCGAACCGGCTGCACTCGCCGTCCTGTCCGCCAAGCCTTCGCTGCGGGTGCTCGAGATCGGCCCGGGCAGCGCACGCAACGACCTGCACCTGCAGCGGGTCGGCGGCGGCCTGCTGGTGCAGGGGGCGGACCTCGTCGGCCTCCTGCCGGAGCGGCTGCAGGTGGTCACTCGGCGTGCGCCGACCGATTCCGAGATGGCCGACCTGCTGTTCGCCTGGCAGGTGGCGAAGTTCGTGAAGTCCAACGCGATCGTGTTCGCCCGCGGGGCACGGACGCTCGGCGTGGGGGCGGGCCAGATGAGCCGCATCGACAGCGTGCGCATCGCGCGCCAAAAGGCGGGCGAGGCCGGGCTCGACCTCGCCGGTGCATGTGTCGCCTCCGATGCGTTCTTCCCGTTCCGCGACGGGCTGGATGCACTGGTCGAGGCCGGTGCGCGGGCGGTGATACAGCCCGGCGGCAGCGTGCGCGATGCCGAGGTGGTCGCCGCGGCCGACGACCAGGGCGTCGCGATGCTGTTCACCGGGGTTCGCCATTTCCGGCACTGAGCCGCTGCACGCCGTGGCCGGGCGCCGGTCTGCAGGCCGGGCCGGGCGCGTGTCCGCCGTCGATGAATCGGTTACGATCCGCCGCGTGATGAGTCCCAGCGCCCGCTCCCGTTCCTGCTCCTGCAGTTCCCGCTGCCCCCGCCTGCCCCGCCGTCGCCAGGATTCGCCGGCCTGCGGCCGGCAGCAGGCGACAGTCATCCCCGCCACGGCGGCCCGATGAAGGTCCTGGTGATCGGCGGCGGCGGCCGCGAACATGCGCTGGCCTGGAAGCTCGCGTCCTCGCCCCGGCTGCAGTGCGTGTTCGTGGCGCCGGGCAATGCCGGCACGGCGCGCGAGGAAGGCGTGACCAACGTGCCGTTGAACTCGGTGGCGGAGTGGGTCGACTTCGCGCGGCGCGAAGGCGTGGGTCTGACCGTGGTCGGCCCCGAAGCACCGCTGGCCGACGGCGTGGTCGATGCCTTCCGCGCCGCGGGCCTGCGCATCTTCGGCCCCACGGCGGCGGCTGCGCGGCTCGAGAGTTCCAAGGAACATGCGAAGGCGTTCATGCAGCGCCACCGCATCCCGACGGCACCTTACGCGGCGTTCGACGATCCGGCGGCGGCGCACGCCTATGTCGATTCGGTCGGCGCGCCGATCGTGGTCAAGGCGGACGGGCTCGCGGCCGGCAAGGGCGTGGTGGTCGCCAACGACGTGGCCGAGGCGCACGCGGCGATCGACCGTTTCCTGGTCGGGCGTTCGCTGGGCAAGGCCGGCGCACGCTTGGTGGTCGAGGGCTTCCTCGCCGGCGAGGAAGCAAGCTTCATCGTGATGGTCGACGGCGAGCGCGCCGTGGCCCTGGCCACCAGCCAGGACCACAAGCGGCTGTGCGACGGCGACGTCGGGCCGAACACCGGCGGCATGGGTGCGTACTCGCCGGCGCCCGTGGTCACCCCGCAGCTGCATGCGCGCGTGATGCGCGAGGTGATCGATCCGACGATCGCCGGCCTGGCGGCGGAGGGTACGCCGTTCACCGGCTTCCTGTATGCCGGGCTGATGATCGGTGCCGACGGTTCACCGCAGGTGCTCGAGTTCAACTGCCGGCTGGGCGACCCCGAGACGCAGCCGATCCTGATGCGCCTGAAGACCGACCTGGTCGACCTGATCGAGATGGCCCTTGCCGGACGTCTGGACGAGGCCGAGCCCGAGTGGGATCGCCGGGTGGCCGTGGGCATCGTGATGGCGGCGGCTGGCTACCCCGAGTCGCCGCGCGCCGGGGATGCGATCACCGGGCTGCCCGCGCCGCAGCCCGACTGCCGTGTGTTCCATGCCGGCACTGCGCTCGCCGGCGACACGGTGGTGACCGCGGGCGGCCGCGTGCTCTGCGTCACGGCGCTCGGCGACAACATCCGTGCGGCACAGCGCCGGGCGTACGAAGCCGCCGACCGCATCAGGTTCGAGGGGGCACAGTTCAGGCGGGACATCGGACATCGTGCCGCGGGACGCACGGCCGGCCCAACGTTGGGGTGATCATGGCGACAGTCGATGCAGCGCAGGTCAAGTCCTTCCTCACCGGCCTCCAGGCCGACATCGTCGCGCAGCTCGAGAAGGCCGACGGGAACGTGTTCCGCCGCGACGGCTGGGACCGGCCGGGCGGCGGTGGCGGACTTTCGTGCGTGATCGAAGGCGGTGGCCTGTTCGAACGCGGTGGCGTGAATTTCTCGCATGTCACCGGTGACCGCCTGCCCCCGTCCGCGAGCGCCGGGCGACCGGAGGTGGCCGGGCGCGGCTTCGAAGCCATGGGCGTGTCGCTGGTGCTGCATCCGCGCAATCCCTACGTGCCTACGGTGCACATGAACGTGCGCTTCTTCATCGCGAAGGCCCCGGCAGGCGATGCCGCCGCGCGCCCGGTATGGTGGTTCGGCGGTGGCATGGACCTCACGCCCTATTACGGCTTCGAGGAAGACGCGGTGCATTTCCACCGGACCTGCAGCGATGCGCTGGCACCGTTCGGAGCGGGCCGCTATGCCGACTACAAGGCGTGGTGCGACCGCTACTTCTTCCTGAAGCACCGCGACGAGCCGCGCGGCGTCGGCGGCGTGTTCTTCGACGACCTGTCGGAACCCGACTTCGATGCGGCGTTCGGGTTGACACGGTCGGTCGGCAGCAGCTTCACCTCAGCCTACCTGCCGGTGGCCGAACGCCGGCGGGGCGTGGAGTACGGCGAGCGCGAGCGCAGCTGGCAGGCCTACCGGCGCGGCCGGTACGTCGAGTTCAACCTGGTGTTCGACCGCGGCACGCTGTTCGGCCTGCAGTCGGGCGGCCGTACCGAGTCGATCCTGATGTCGATGCCGCCAAAGGTGGAATGGCGCTACGACTACCATCCCGAGCCGGGCAGTGCGGAAGCCCGCCTGCACACCGACTTCCTGACCGGACGCGACTGGCTCGCCGCCGGCTGACCGCGCCGGGGGCCCAGGGCGGCGGTCCCGCGACGGTGGGATAGGAGAGCAGCGACCCGAACGTCTGCGGTCCGAACGTCAGGGCCTGCGCCGCCGCAGGCCGATGCGCTCGCCCAGCTCCCGGATGCGGTCGAGCCAGCGGCCGGGCAGCGCCAGCCGCGGCGCGGAGGACAGTTCCGGCGCCTGGCGCCGCACCAGCTGCGGGGCCTGCTCGAACTGCTGGGCGCGTACGAGCGCGGCGATCAGGTGCCCGCGCAGGTTCTTCAGCGCGACCGGCTTGTTGATGAAGCGGAAGATCTGCGCGCCGTTGATCAGGCCGATCATCAGCTCCGAGTCGGAGGCCTCGGTGACCACAAGGGTCAGCAGCTGCGGGTGGTCCTGCTTCAGCGTCTTGATCAGGTTGGCGTTGTCGGGCGGGCTGCCGGCATCGATGTCGAACAGCACCACGCCGACGTCTCCTGTAGCCAGTTCCCCCAGCGCGACCTCGGGCCCGGTGGCCTGGCGAACCGGGCACACGTCGGCCATCAGCTCGCGCGTCGAGCGGTAGAGCTCGCCGTTCGAATCGACCACCAGGATCGCACGGTCCGGCCGCAGGTCGCTCGAGGGCGGCGGCGCGAGGTCGGCCAGTTCGATGGAAACCGCGACCGCCTCGCGTACGATCGACCGCAGCTCGTTGTTGTCCCAGGGCTTGGAGACGAAGCGGTAAATCTCGCCGTCGTTGATCGAACCCACGATCGACGCGAGGTCGGCATAGCCGGTGAGCAGGATGCGCATCGAACCCGGCGCGATCTCCTTCGCGCGGCGCAGCAGCTCCACGCCGGTCATGCCCGGCATCCGCTGGTCGCTGACGATCGCATGCATGCGGTACCGGGCGATGAAGGCCAGTGCGTGTTCGCAGTCGCTGGTCGCGAACACATGGTAGTCGTTGCGGAACACCGACTTGAGCGCGCTCAGGATGCGCTCCTCGTCGTCGACCACCAGCAGCCTGGGCTTGTGCGCCGACGATTGCGGCCGGCTGCCGTTGCGCGCGCGATCGCCCGGGAAGGTCGATGCCGGCGGCACCGTGTGCTGGCGCCTCGCCGCGGCCAGGCGGCGCCCGGGGCTGGGCGTCCCCGTCGCCGGGATGCCGGCGGGCAGCGGTGCCATAGGCGGGCTGTCGGCCGAGGCTGCATCCCCGGTCAGCGCGAGGCTGTCGACGATACCCTGCGCGAACAGCATGCCGAACTCGGCCGCGCTGTCGAACCGGTCCTCGATCGGCTTGGCGAGCGCGGTCAGCACGACGTCGTCGAGGGTCTCCGACACGTTGGCATTGAGGCGCGACGGCGGGATCGGCAGGGTCTCGAGGTCGAGCACCTGGCGCATGATCTGCGGCGTACCGCCGCTGTACGGACGGATGCTGGTCAGCAGTTCGTAGGCGATCACGCCGGCCGCATAGAGGTCGGCCTCCGGCCCGGCATGCTGGCCGAGGAATTGTTCGGGCGCCATGTAGTAGGGCGTGCCGAACATCTGTCCACTCTGCGTGAGGTTGGACGACTCGATGCGTGCGATGCCGAAGTCGCTGATCTTGACCCTGCCAACGGCGTTGAGCAGGATGTTCG
Source organism: Betaproteobacteria bacterium (assembly GCA_021298815.1). GTDB lineage: Bacteria > Pseudomonadota > Gammaproteobacteria > Burkholderiales > CAIKXV01 > CAIKXV01. The sequence continues at coordinate 37,781 of JAJTHE010000119.1, forward strand.
CCGGCTTGATGTCCCGGTGCACCACGCCCTGGGCATGCGAATGCGCGAGTGCGTCGAGCAGTTCGGCCATGATGCGCGCGATCTCGCGCAGCGTGAACCGGCGGCGCGACGCCAGTTCTTGGTGCAGCGAGCATCCCTCGACCAGTTCCATCGCGATGAACGCGATGTCGCCGTCCTCGCCGTACTCGAAGATCTGCACGATGTTCGGGTGGACCAGGCGGCCGGCCGCCTGCGCTTCGCGCCGGAATCGGTCGAGCGTGCCCGACTGCTCGTCGATCGGCAGCGCGGCCCGGCTGATCGACTTGATCGCGACCGCGCGCTCGATCGCCAAGTCGAAGCCGCGGTAGACGATGCCCATGCCGCCGCGCCCGATGACCGCGTCGATCCGGTACTTGCCGATGCGATCGGGCAGCATCATGGGGCGGTCGCTCCCGTCGCTTCGCCCGCCGGTCCCTGCGCGCTCGCGTCGGTGCCCTCCGGCGCCGGTGCGCCTGCCCGCGGCAGGTGGATGCGGAACGTGGTGCCCAGGCCCGGGCGGGACTTCACTTCGATCCGCCCGCCATGCTGCGCCACGATCTTGTAGCAGATCGAAAGCCCGAGCCCGGTGCCCTGGCCGACCGCCTTGGTGGTGAAGAACGGATCGAAGATCTTCGGCAGCACGTCGGTCGGGATGCCCCCGCCGGTGTCGACCACGTCGAGCACCAGTTCGCGCGCGTCGCCGCTGGTGGCCAGCGTGAGCGTACCGCCCGCCGGCCCGATCGCCTGCGCGGCGTTGGTGACCAGGTTGAGCAGGACCTGGTTGACCTGCGAGGGCGAACCCAGCAGGTGGCCATCGGTCGCGAAGCGCTTCTCGATGCGCACCGCCTTGAGCAGGTGCCGCGCGAGCTGCAGCGTGCTGTCGATGCACTGGTGGATGTCGAAGCGCTGCACGTTGCCCCGGTCGAGGCGGCTGAAGTCGCGCAGGTGGTTGACGATCTGCCCGATCTGGTCGACGCCGTACAGGCCGTCCTTCACCAGGCTGCCGAGCTCCCCGACCGCGGTCGCCCCGCCCAGTGCGCGCGCGGCCGACGACAGTTCCGCGAGCTGCAGGTCGAGCATCGCATCCGGCGTGTCGCCGGCATCCAGCATCGCCAGCAGCTTCTCGCATTCCCCGGCGAGCCGGGTCATCGCGGCCAGCCTGCCGTCGACCGACCCCAGGCTGTTCTTCACGTAGGCGATCGGGGTGTTGATCTCGTGCGCGATGCCGGCGACCATCTGGCCGAGCGAGGACATCTTCTCGGACTGGATCAGCTGCGCCTCCGATTCCTTCAGGTGGGCCAGGGCTTCGGTGAGTTCGCGCGTTCGCGACGCGACCTTGTGCTCCAGGTTCTCGTTGGCCGCCTGCAGAGCGCCGTTGATGCGGGCGATCACCCGATAGCTCGCGACCAGCCGCGAGGCGATCCACGCCAGCAGCACCAGCAGGGCGGCAGAGTAGAAGAGCAGGTAGGTGCGGTAGAGCTGCTGGCGTTCGATCGTGCCCTGTACCTCCGCCGAGAAGGCGGTCGTCATCGCCCCCAGGCGCGGGCCCGCGGGGGACAGCGCGAAGCGGCCGATCGTCGACTCCAGCCCCGGCTTCCCGGCGACCACCGCGCGTGCGGGCTCGAGCATCGCCGAGGTGCCCGGCAGCCTTGCCAGTGCCGCCTCGACCCGCGGCTGGCGGTTGCTGCCGGCATCGCCCCAGAACGCGAGCAGCTCGGCGGCGGCGACCTCCTGCGGGCCGAAGCCCGCGCCGGCCGGCCCTGCCGGCGCGCCTGCCTCTGCCTCGGCCGCGGCCCGCGCCGCCGACAGCGCCGCGCCCAGGCTGTCGGCCATCCGTGAAATCGAGGCCCCGGCCGCGATCCTGTCCTCGATCGCCGACGCGAGGCCGGGCAGGCTGGCGGCCAGCGCGGCACTGCCGGTCGTGGCCGCCAAGCCCTGCAGTTCGGACAGCGCACGCCTGATCGACGGCACCAGGTTGGCGTCGGCCTGGCGCGCCAGCACTGGGTCCACCTTGGCCCCGGCGATCGCGAGGTCCCAGCGCGCGCCCAGTTCGTTCAGCAGTTGCAGCTTCTCGGCGACTTCCACGCGTGCGCCATCATCGGTCTGCCGGGTGTTCCATGCGAGCCACCCGGCGGCGCCGACGAGTGCGACCGTCGCCAGCGCGCAGACGGCCATACGCCACGGTGGCAATCGCGCGGGTTCGGACCTGTCGGCAGTCATCCAGCGAATCTAGCACGCCGCGATGGCGCGCTGCCCGCGCGGGAGACTTCCTGCAGCGTCACCGCGGCGTGTTCACGACCCGGCCTCGGCGGCGACGACCGCTGGCGGCGTCACCGGCAGGCCGGCGTCGGGTGCGCCTGCAACGGCCTTGGCCGGTGCCGGCTTGTACATCTTCGCCAGTTCGGGCGACTCGCGCAGCAGCTGCGCGCGCTCAAGGGCGGCGAGCAGGTGGGATCGCACGAGCTGCTGGTTCACCGGCTTGTTCAGGAACCGGAAGATCTGCGCCTGGTTGATCAGCTCGATCATCAGTTCGGAGTCCGAAGCGCTGGTGACCACGATCGACAGGATATCCGGCTTCTCGTGCTTCAGGGTCTTCAGCAGCGCGACGCCCTCGGCGCCCGTGTACTCGACGTCCATCAGCACGATCGTCACCGGGTACTGGTCGATTCGGTCCATCGCCGATTCGGCGTCCAGCGCATGGCGGATCTGGCATACCCCGACCAGCATCTCCTTCACCGAGCGCAGCAGTTCGTAGCTCGGGTCGACCACCAGCACGGCCATCTCCTGCCGTGCCGCGGTGTCCACGCGCATCACCCTGCGCTCGCCGACGGTGAGGCCGATCTCCACGGCCTCGTGCACGATCTGCTTGAGGTCGCGGTTGTTCCACGGCTTGTTGATGAAGCGGAATATCTCGCCCTCGTTGATCGAGCCGACGATCGCGTTCAGGTCGGAATAGCCGGTGAGCAGCAGCCGCATCGAGGTGGGCGAGGTGATCTTCGCGCGGCGCAGCAGCTCGACGCCGAGCATCTCCGGCATGCGCTGGTCGCTGATGATCGCGTGCATGTGGAACTTCTCGACGAAGCGCAGGGCGTGGCTGCAGTTGCTGGTGGCGAACACATGGAAGTCGTCGCGGAACAGCGCCTTCAGCGAATTGAGGATGCGCTCCTCGTCGTCGACCACCAGCAGCCGCGGCTTGTGCGCCGAGGACACCGGCCCCGAGGACACCGGCGCCGAGGGCGCCTGCGCCGCGCCCGTGCCGGCGGTGGCCTCGCGCCCGGGCACGGCCGCGGCCGTGCCGGTCGCGACCGATGCGCGCAGCAGCCGGGCGGCCGCCGACAGGTTGCGCGTCGTCTCCGCGCTGATCGGTGCCGCCTCCACGGTGTCGCCGACTGCGCGCAGCGTCGCCTCGATGCCGCGCTGGAAGGCCAGCCGGAACTCGGCGGCATTCTGGAAGCGTTCCGCCGGCCGCTTGGCGAGCGCCTTCAACACCGCTTCGTCCAGTTCCGGCACGATCCGCGGGTCCACCTGCGACGGCGCCGTCACCTTGACCTCGGGGTCCATCACCTGCCGCATCACGAAGGCGGTGGTGCCGGAGAACGCGCGCTGTCCGGTGAGCAGCTCGAAGGCGACGGTCCCGGCGGAATAGACGTCGCTCGCCGGCGTCGCGGTCTCGCCGTTGATCAGTTCGGGCGCCATGAAATGCGGCGTGCCGAGCGGCTCGTTGTTCACGATCATCCGCGTGGACTCGACATGCGCGATGCCGAAGTCGGTCACCTTGATCCGGCCGTCGTTGGTCAGCAGGATGTTCGCCGGCTTGATGTCCTGGTGGATCACGCCGTTCTGGTGCGCATACTCGAGCGCGGACAGCAGCTGCTCGACGAGGGAACCGATCTGCTTGAAGTCGTAGCGCCGCCGCTCCAGCAGGCGCTGGTGCAGGGTCTTGCCCGCGACGAGTTCCATTGCGATGAAGGCGACCTCCTGGCTTTCGCCATAGTCGTAGACCTGGACGATGTTCGGGTGCATCAGCCGCCCGGCGGCCTGCGCCTCGCGCTTGAACCGGTCGAGTATGTTCATCGCCTGGTCCGGGTCGAGCGCGCGCTTGATCAGTGCCTTGATCGCCACCGGACGCTGGATCGTCGGGTCGAACGCGGAGTAGACAGTGCCCATGCCGCCCCTGCCGAGGATGCCGTGGACTTCGAACTTGCCGATGGTGGCGGGTAGCGGGCCGATGGCACTCATTGGGGTCGGGCTCGGGTCTGGGATCGGGACAGTGGAGGAAGGCGGGCGGGGCGGGGGTGCGGCCCGCGCGCGGCAGCGGCGGTCGGGCGTGCCGCCGCCGCGGCTCAGGCCGCCGGAAGGGCAGCGGGTCGCGGCGGCGGACCGCCCGCCGCGGTTGCAGAGGCCTCGGCGGCGGCATCGCCGCCGGCCGGGGCGCCCGTGTCGTCTGTGGCGGCGGCGGACGCGTTCGCGGGCAGCAGGACGGTGAAGGTCGTGCCCTCGCCGACGCGGGAGTGGACCAGGATCTTGCCCTTGTGCTGGTCGATGATCTTGAACGAGATGGACAGGCCGAGGCCGGTGCCCTTGCCGGTTTCCTTGGTCGTGAAGAACGGGTCGAAGATGCGCGGCAGCACGTCGGGCGGTATGCCCTTGCCGGTGTCCTTCACCTCGATCATCACGCTGTGGCCGACGGCCTTGGTGGTCAGCGTGATGAGCCCGTTGCTGGAGCCGCGCTCCTCGATCGCCTGCGCCGCGTTGGTGACCAGGTTCAGGAACACCTGGTTGATCTGCGACGCGGCGCACATCACCGGGGGCAGGGTTCCGAACGACTTGCGCACGTTGACCCGCTTCAGGATGTGGCGGGCCAGCAGCAGCGTGCTTTCCAGGCCCTGGTTGACGTCGAACGCCTGCACCTTGAGGCGGTCGAGCCGGCTGAAGTCCTTCAGGTTGAGCACGATCTCGGCGATCTTGTCGATGCCGTGCAGGCCATCCTGGACCAGCAGGGAAAGCTCGCCCAGGCTATTGCGTGTGCGCAGGGCCTCGAGTTCGCGGTTGACCAGGCTGAACTGGTCGCGCAGCTGGTCTTCCGGCGTGCTGGTCGACTGCAGCATGCGCAGCAGGCGGTCGAACTGCTCGACCAGGTCGACCAGCGTACTCATGCGGTCGTCCACCATGCCGAGGTTGTTCTTCACGTACGCGAGCGGCGTGTTGATCTCGTGCGCGACACCGGCGACCATCTGCCCGAGCGAGGACATCTTCTCGGACTGGATCAGCTGCGTCTCGGACAGCTGCAGTTCGGCCAGCGCGGTGGACAGCTCCTGGGTGCGCGCGGTCACACGGCGGTCGAGCGATTCGTTGACGTCCTTCAGTTCTTCGTTGGCCTTGTTCAGCAACTGGTAGCTCTGGGCCAGGCGCCAGCCGGCGAAGGCGAGCAACCCGAGCAGCGCCGCGGCGTACCAGATCAGCACGGTGCGGTAGCGCTGCTGCTCGGCGGCGGCGGCGCGCAGTTCGGTCTCGAAGCCGTCGATGACCTGGTCGAGCTCGCGCCCGGCGGTCGACTGCGAGATCACGCTGAACAGTTCGCCGGCCAGTTGCCGGCGTCCGACCACCTCGCGCCCGATCCTGACCAGCGAATCGCGTGCCGCGGTGAGCCGTGCCGAGGTGTAGTCGGGCCGCGCTTCGCCGATGCCGGTGAGCGCGGCATTGATCGAGCGCGCGCGTTCGGCCGAGCCGTCGACCACGTAGGCGCCCAGGTCGGCACCCGCCTGGGTGGCCACCCGGTCGAGGTTGAGCAGCGTGCGCTGGGTCGCGGGGTCGACCTGGCGCGTCGCGCGCAGCGCGGAGAGGTACTCCGAGAACCACTGCTGCACCTCGGGCAGGGCGGTGGTGACGAAATTGGCCTCGGACAGGTAGCTCACGGTCACCGCGTTCTTTTCCTGGAACGCGCCGACCATGTCGGGCAGCTTGTCCTGCAGCGTGGCCGAAGGGATGCGGGAGGCCGACTGCTGCAGCGCGCGCAGCGTCTTGCCGACGGTCGGCACCAGGTTGACCGCCGACTCGTAGCCGCGCTCGGCGTCGGTCGCCGCGCGCAGCAGGATGGTGTCCCAGCGCGCCTCCAGTTCCTTCAGCGCCCGCAGCTGGCCGCTGATCTCGACCACCGCGCGCTCATCCAGCGGGCGGGTCTTCCAGTACACGAACGCGAGTGCTCCGAGCAGCAGGATGGTGGCCAGCGCGATCAGCGCGATGCGCGGCCCGCCCCGCGCCAGGCGGACGGGGGCTGCAGCCGGGGAACCGGCGTCGGGTGCGGCACGGCGAAGGGCGAGTCGGAACACGGACAGCAGGCCTTTCGGGGACATCCACGATTATCGGATGGCAACACACGGACTTGAGCAGGCACGCCCCGGACGCGGATCCGGCCGGCCGTCCCGCGAGCCCGTTTTCACGATCACCGAAACTTTCTCAGGAAACCGCGCCAAGTAGCTTAGGCTACACGGAAAGTCTCGTCCAGCACCTCTCCTCGGCGGGCCGGCGCCGGCGCCTGCCCGAACCTGCTCCATGAACGATCCTGCCGCACTCGGCCTGCTGTTCTCCTCCGCGCTGGTCGCGGCCACGGTGCTGCCGATGCAGTCCGAGGCGGTGCTGGTCGGCCTGCTGCTGGCCGGGCAGCAGCAGGCCTGGCTCCTCGTCCTCGTCGCGACTGTCGGCAACGTGCTAGGGTCGCTAGTGAACTGGTGGCTCGGACGCGGCATCGACCGTTTCCGCGACCGGCGCTGGTTCCCGGCGGGTCCCGAGGCGATGCAGCGCGCCGAGCGCTGGTACCGGCGCCATGGCCGATGGTCGCTGCTGCTCAGCTGGGTGCCGGTCATCGGCGATCCCCTGACCGTGGTGGCAGGCGTGCTGCGCGAGCCGCTGCCCACCTTCCTGCTCCTGGTCACCCTGGCGAAGGCGACGCGCTACATCGTGCTCGCTGCAGGCACGGCCAGCCTGTCCTGAGGCGTCACTCCCCGAGGTAGGCCCGCCTCACCGCGTCGCTCGACAGCAGCTCGCCGGCGGCGCCGGCGAGCGTGATGCATCCCCCCTCCAGCACGTAGGCGCGCGCGGCCAGTTCCAGCGCGGCGCGGGCGTTCTGCTCGACCAGCAGGATCGACACGCGCTCGGCGGCAATGGAACGGATCGTGTCGAAGATGCGCTGCGTGACCAGTGGCGCCAGCCCCATGCTCGGTTCATCCAGCAGCAGCAGGCGGGGCCTGCCCATCAGGGCCCGGGCGATCGCGAGCATCTGCTGTTCCCCGCCCGACAGGGTGCCGGCGAGCTGGCGGCGCCGTTCGCCGAGCCGCGGGAACAGCGTGTAGCTGCGGTCGAGGTCGGCAAGCACGCCGGCGGCGTCGCGCCGCAGGTAGGCCCCCATGTCGAGGTTCTCGGCGACGGTCAGGCGCGCGAAGATGCCGCGGCCTTCCGGCACCAGGCTCAATCCGCGCCGGACGCGTTCGTGCACCGGCAGCCGGGTGATGTCCTCGCCGTCGAGCACGATGCTGCCGGCGCGCACCGGCAATGCGCCGGCGATGCCCTTCAGGCTGGTGGTCTTGCCGGCGCCATTGGCCCCGATCACCGCGACCAGTTCGCCCGCGCCGACGTCCAGGTCGATGCCGCGCACCGCGACGATCGATCTGTAGCCGAGCGCCATCGCGCGCACCGACAGCATCAGCGGCCTTCCGCCGTGGCGTGCGCGGGGGCTTCGGGCGCCGGTGCCCCGAGGTAGGCCTCGATCACCGCCGGGTCGCGCTGCACCTCGGCCGGCACGCCTTCGGCGATCAGCTGGCCGTGGTCGAGCACGGCGACGCGGTCGCACAGGCCCATCACCAGCCGGACGTCGTGTTCGATCAGCAGCACCGTGGTGCCGCCGTCGCGCAGCGACACGATCAGCTCGCGCAGCGAAGCGGTCTCGGACGCATTCATGCCCGCGGCTGGCTCGTCGAGCGCGATCAGCTTCGGTCCGGCGGCCAGCGCCCGCGCGATCTCGAGCCGACGCTGCAGTCCGTACGGCAGGCTTCCCGCCGGCTCGTCCGCGAACGCGGATACGCCGACCTGCTGCAGCAGCGCATGGGCCCGCGCCTCGAGGCGGTGCTCTTCGTCGCGCACCCGGCGCGTGCGCAGTATCGCCCCCAGCGCGCCGGTGCTGCTGCGCGCATGCATGCCGACCATCACGTTCTCGAGCGCGCTCATCTGGTGGAACAGGCGGATGTTCTGGAAGGTGCGGGCGATGCCCAGCTGCACCACCCGGTGCACCGGCTCGCCGGTGATCCGGTGCCCGTCGAGCAGGCACTGGCCGCCGTCCGGCGGCGTGAATCCGGTGATCACGTTGAACAGCGTGGTCTTGCCCGCGCCGTTCGGGCCGATCAGGCCGTAGACCGCGCCGCGCGCGACGTCGATCGAGACGCCAGACAGCGCCTGCACGCCGCCGAACGACTTGCCTACGGCCTGCACCGAGAGCAGGGGAAGATCCGCGCTCAATGCGGGCGCTCCTGCCTGCCTGCCTGGCCGGGTCCCTGCCCCGGTCCCGGTCCGGGGTCCAGCCCCCGTCCCGCCGTCCGCGCGAACTCGCGCTGGCGGATCGCCGACGGCCAGAGCCCTGCCGGGCGCCAGCGCATCACCAGCACCAGCGCGATGCCGAACAGCAGCAGGCGCAGGTCGGACGGCTCGACCAGCACCTCGCCGAGCAGCGAGCGCTGCCAGCCACCGACGTAGCGCAGCGCCTCGGGCACCGTCACCAGCAGCGCGGCACCCAGCACCACGCCGCGGATGTGGCCCATCCCGCCGAGCACCACCATGCACAGCACCATGATCGATTCCATCAGGCCGAAGCTCTCCGGGCTGACAAAGCCCTGGAAGCTCGCGTACAGGCTGCCGGCGATGCCGCCGAAGCTCGCCCCCATCGCGAAGGCGAGCAGCTTCATGTTGCGGGTGTTGACGCCGGAGGCGCTTGCCGCGAGTTCGTCCTCGCGGATCGCGACCCAGGCGCGGCCGACGCGCGAATGCTGCAGCCGGGCCGAGATGAACACCACCAGCACGGTGAGTGCGAGGAACAGGTAGTAGTAGTTGTAGAGCGACGGGATCGACAGCGGGCCGATCGTGTGCACCTTGGCCATGGACACGCCGGCCACCTCGATCGGCCGGATCAGCGTGATGCCCTGCGGACCGTTGGTGAGGTTGATCGGCGCGTTCAGGTTGTTCAGGAAGATGCGGATGATCTCGCCGAAGCCCAGGGTGACGATGGCCAGGTAGTCGCCGCGCAGCTTGAGGGTCGGCGCGCCGAGCAGCATGCCGAACACGCCCGCGACCAGCGCCGCCGCCGGCAGCAGCAGCCAGAACGGCAGGTGCAGCCCGAAGTGGGGCGAGGCGCACAGTGCATAGAGGTAGGCGCCGACCGCGAAGAACGCGATGTAGCCGAGGTCGAGCAGCCCGGCGAAGCCGACCACGATGTTGAGCCCCAGCGCGAGCATCGTGTAGAGCAGCACGAGGTCCAGCACCCTGACCCAGGCCCGGCCGAGCAGCGCATCGACCAGGAACGGCGCCAGCAGCAGCGCGGCGATCGCCAGCGCCGTGAGCACGCTGCGCGCAAGCGGCGTGCGCGGTGCGGCGAACAGCGCCGCGGCCGAGGCCGGTAGCCTAGGCACGCTCGGCCACCCGCTCCCCGAGCAGGCCCGAGGGCCGGAACACCAGCACCAGGATCAGCACCGCGAAGGCGAACACGTCCTGGTAGTGGCTGCCCAGGAAGCCGCCGGTCAGCGCGCCGATGTAGCCGGCGCCCAGGCTCTCGATCACGCCCAGCGCGAGGCCGCCGAGCATCGCGCCCGAAACGTTGCCGATGCCGCCCAGCACCGCTGCGGTGAACGCCTTCAGGCCGAGCATGAAGCCCATGTGGTAGTGCGCCTGCCCGTAGTAGCCGGCGACCATCACGCCGGCCACCGCGGCCAGCGCGGAACCGATCATGAAGGTGAGCATGATGATCCGGTTCACGTTCACGCCCATCAGCCCGGCCAGCGCCGGGCTCTGGGAAGTCGCGCGCATCGCGCGGCCGAGGCGGGTGCGGTGGATCAGCACCAGCAGCAGGGCCATCAGCGTGACCGTCAGGGCCACGATCAGCACCTGGGTGCCGGTGACCGTCGCGCCGAGCAGCGCATGCGGTTCATTGGGCAGCAGCGGCGGGAAGGAGATGTACTGGCGCCCCCAGAAGATCATCGCCAGATTCTGCAGCACGATCGACATGCCGATCGCAGTGATCAGCGCGGTCAGCCGCGGTGCATCGCGCAGCGGCCGGTAGGCCACCCGTTCGAGCAGCGCGCCCAGCAGCATGCAGGCCGGGATCGCGATGCCGACGCCGGCCAGCACGATCACCGGTCCGGGCAGCCCGCTGCCGGTGCCGATCGTCACCACCACCGAGATGGCGATCATCGCGCCGATCATCACGACCTCGCCATGGGCGAAGTTGATCAGCCCGAGGATGCCGTAGACCATCGTGTAGCCGAGCGCGACCAGTGCATAGATGCTGCCGAGCACGATGCCGTTGATCAGCTGCTGGACGAAGATGTCGATCGGTTCGGCTCCACGAATGAAAACGCCATCGGCGACACGGCATGCAATCCGTGTGCCGATGGCGGCTGGAATCCGCCCGCCGGGTTACTTCGCGGGCGCGGCGGCGGGTGCGGCGGGTGCTGCGGGTGCGGCCGGTGCTGCGGCGGGCGCACCCGCAGGCGCGGCGGCA
>JAJTHE010000023.1 GCA_021298815.1 Betaproteobacteria bacterium
GCGGGAAACTCGCCTCGAGATGAGACTTCCCGGGAGCTTGACTCCCCTTAAGGGTCGTTCGAGACCAGGACGTTGATAGGCGCGGTGTGTAAGCGGAGTAATCCGTTGAGCTAACGCGTACTAATTGCCCGTGCGGCTTGACCCTATAACCGCGCACTTGTCATCACCGTGCTTCATCGGCCACCCCATCGTGGCCGACCGACGCAGTCCCTAACCCAGATGCGCCTCGTTTCTTCCCCCTTATCGCTCCGGTGCCTCCATCGCCTCACGCACCGGATGCAATCCCCCCAATGTCTGACGACCATAGCGGAGTGGAACCACCCCTTCCCATCCCGAACAGGACCGTGAAACGCTCCAGCGCCGATGATAGTGCGATCCTTTTCGCGCGAAAGTAGGTCATCGTCAGACTCCCCTTCCGTGCGCCATTCCCCCGCACGACATCACGCCCCGGTCCTCCGATCGGGGCGTTTTCGTTTTTCCGGTGTCCACGCGATCCCCGGTTACGGTGCAGGCGGGCAGCCTGCCGTGGGACGCGGCGTACCGTCCCTGCATCGTCTCGGCACCGGCGGCACGCAGGCCGATCGCCGCGAGCCAGTTGTCGGCCATGGTCCGGCGCTCGTCGGACTGCCGCAGGTCGTCTTCCGTCCGCAACGGTGGACGCCGGATGCAGCGCGAGGAAAATTCCTACGCTTTCGACGTTGCGAGGTTCCTGTGCCTGTCACACGAGCCTGTCATTATCTGGGCGGGCATGCAAATTGCGCGTGCCGGTGCTTCGTTCGCGAACCTTCAGCCAATACATGGCGTGCGTCTTTCCATTACGGGAACGTGAAAGACCGGAACAATTACACCCTGCGATGCGGCGGATTTGCACAGCCGGGGACTCCGTGAGCTTCTACCATCGAGGCACCGACACACCGGACCATGCGCACGACCGTGTACGAGCGAACGCCTCGATGGCTGGAAGCCGCTGCCCCGAAATCGGCCGGAAACGGAACCGAAGGGGTCGCCGCAGCGGGTTCGCGTGCGCCTGAGCTGCCCTCCTTGAACCAGATCGAACAACTTCGATTCCTGCGCGCCATCGCCTCGGCGGTGGAGGTTCGTCGGCGCAACCAGATGTTCCGCTGGCTCGAGGGCGAGTTCCAGACGGTGCTGCCCCATCGGCTGATGGTGTGTACCCTGGTCGACGGCGAAGGACACCCCCTGCTGATCGACCGCTTCAGCAGCTCGCCGATCCCGAACGAAGTGCTGCAGGAGATCTGCGCCGAGGGCAATGGCCTGATCTCCGACCTCGGCGAGACCTGGCTCAACAATGGTGCACGTCCGCTCGTCCTTGTGCCGAGCAGCGACCGCTACGTGCCTTTCAGCTCGGAGCTGACCCGGCTCGGCCTGCGCGCATGCGCGGTGCATGGCGTGCTCGACCACAACAAGGCTGCGGGCAGCCAGTTCTATTTCTTCGGGGTGCCGACCGACCGGCCGACCCATGTGTCCTACCTGCTCGAGTTGCTGATCCCCTATCTGCATACCGCGCTGATCCGGGTCTCCGCCAGCGACCAGGAGGGCAATGATCCGGCAGGACCGGCCCTGCTGTCGGAGCGCGAGGTCAGCATCCTCGAACTCGTCCAGCACGGCAAGAACAACGTCGAGATCGCGGCGGAACTGGCCATCAGTCCTCTGACGGTAAAGAACCATGTGCAGCGGATCCTGCGCAAGCTCGGCGCGAACAACCGCGCCCAGGCAGTGGGCAAGGCGATCGCGCTGCGCATGCTGAACTCGTCGAACGGGCGCCGCCGGTAGCAGCGGCAGGTCGACGGTTCCGCGGCGATCGGGGAAGCGTCGCCAGCGGAGACGCGCGGGCGGCCTGACGCCCCCGCCTCGCACCGGGTCATCCGGCGAGGGTGCAGGCGCGCCTGCAGGCGATCGGCGGATGCACGCACGCGGTGCACGCATGACGCGCGGGGACAGCGCGCAGGGAAAACCGAAAGACGGCGCGAAGAGACGGCGCGGAGTGCGGCCTGCAGTGAAGGCGCGAAGCCGTGTGCCGGACAATTCTCCGGGGACTTTTGCACACGCTTGATCCGTTCGGACTATCGGACACGGGACGACGTGAATTAGGTCACTCTGCAGGCATACGGTGGGTCACGGCATTCCGGGGGGACGGGATCGATACTCCGATCGCAGCCTGCCCGTCAGACGATGGTGACACACATCGTGTAAGCGCCGTCGAAGCACCCGCCGCGCACGGTACGTGCATCTCCCCTACCTTCCGATCCGGAGTCCCGCATGTCCATCTCCTCCCTGCTTCGGCCAGCCCGCGCAAAGGGCGCCCTGCGCGCGCTGGCCCTGTCCGCCTGTGTCGTGGCGACCCTGTCCGTCAGCGCGCCGGCGTCTGCCGCGCTGGTGCAGACCAGCTTCGCCAACGGCTCGCTCAACGTGACCATCAACCGCCCCGGCCAGTCGGGGCAGTCGACCAGCGCCGGCGGCTTCACCGGCGTGTACAACGGTGCAGCCTTCCTGTCCTACTGCATCGAACTCGCGCAGAACTTCACCTTCGGCACCAGCTACAACAACTACAGCCTGGTGCCGGTCGCCAGCGGCCCCAACACCTCGCCGATGGGGCCGACCAAGGCGATGGACCTGGCGAAGCTGGTCGCCGAGAACTTCTCCGACAGCTTTTCCAGCACCGTGAAGTCGGTCGCGATGCAGCTGGCCGTCTGGGAGATCGTCCACGAGACCTCGGGCGCGTACGGCATCACCAGCGGTACGTTCAACGTCAACGCCGGAAACGCCAACGTCAACGCTGCACGCATCCAGGCAGATACCTGGCTGGCCGAGCTTCCCGGCCTGACCACGCTGGCGCCGATGATCGCGCTGGTCAGCCCGACGCGCCAGGACTTCATCACGGTCGTTCCGGTGCCGCCGAGCATCGTGCTGTTCGCGGGCGGGCTCCTGTTCGGCCTGTGGGGCGTGCGCCGCCGGCGTACTGCCTGAGGTCGACGGCCACGCGCCGGTCCCTCGGTCAGTCCACCGACGCCCAGCGTACGCCCTTGGTCCGAACGGATCAACGGAGCCTGGTCGCATAGGCCGAACGGACTAATGCGAGGGGTCGCGCCCTGTATCCCGTCGTGCGGGACCTTGGTACGCTTACCAACGTTGGGAGAAAGGCGGGCCTGCAGTCCCTGCCTTCGATCCCCAGGAAAACGGAATTCGGCAGGCGCAACCCGCGCTGCCCGGCCACGAAGCAAACGGTTCATCCTCTTCCGAGCGATCAAGAAAGGCTCTGACATGTCCATTCACGCCAATGCAGTCTTCGGCTCCTCCGTGTCCCGCGACGGTTCGCGCTTCTCGCGCATGCTTGCCGGCGCAGTGCTCCTCACCGGATCGCTGGTCGCCAGCGCTCCGGCCTCGGCGGATTTCCTTCGCCATACCGCGTTCGCCAACGGTTCCGAGGACGTGACGGTGGTCAGGCCCACCAACGTGTCGGAGAACGTCCTCGCTGGCGGCTTCACCGGTTTCTACAGCGCCGTGCAAGCCAACCTGAATTCCAGCCCGCTGCTGTCGTACTGCATCGAGCTGGCCCAGACGTTCACCTTCGGTACCCTCTACAGCAACTACTCGATGGCGCCGGTGGCAACGGCCCCGAACACCATCGTCGGCGGCATGGGTCTGGCCAAGGCTGACGCGCTGGCCCGCATGCTCGGCGACGGCCGCTTCGCCGACAGCTTCACCAGCCGGGTCAAGACCGTGGCGATGCAGCTTGCCATCTGGGAAGTCGTCTACGAGGTAGCCGGTAACGCGTACAACCTGGCAGCGGACGGTTTCCGCCTGACCAGCAGCGAGAGCCAGGAAATCCGTGACCAGGCCGCGACCTACCTGACCTTCACCAGCACCGGCACCATGGCCCAGATCGCCGCGCTGACCAGCGTGGCAGGTTCGCCGACCACCGGCAACCAGGACTTCATCACCGTCGTCCCTGTCCCGCCGAGCGCCGCGCTGCTCGGTACCGGCCTGCTATTCGGCCTGTGGACGATGCGCCGTCGCCGCAGCAACGCCTGAGATCCGCACACCCGGTCCGGATCGCTTTGCGGTCCGGACCGGGAGGCACCGCAGGTCCGCTTCCGACGGATCGCCGCCGGCAGCACAGGATACGATCGCCCCTTCGGGGGCGATTTTTTTTCCGTTGGCCATCCGGGCATGAAGCTTGGTAGTGCACCCAGGGACGCAACGGACTCCCGGAACGGGATTCGACGAAACGTCACCGTGCGTTGGTATCGTTCATGCTTGTAGGTGCTTGCGTCTATTGCGGCCCTTGCAGGTGGGGTTTTGCGCAATTTGGCACCTTGTCGCCGCCAAGTGCGGCAGGGCAGGTGCCACTGCCCTGGTCGTACACTGCATCGGATTGAGCAGCAACGCGACTCTGTCCGGTTGGCGGCGTTGCACACGCTCGGGCAGATATGTCGCAAATGCAAGAGTCCTGACCTGTCGAGGCTTTGATCATGAGCATCCATCCCGTTGTCCTGTCCGGCGGCTCCGGCACCCGTCTCTGGCCGCTGTCGCGCGAGGCGTTGCCGAAGCAGTTCCTGAAGTTCCATGGCGACCATAGCCTGCTGCAGGCGACGATCCTGCGCAGCGCTGGCCTCGCCGATGCGAGTGCGCCGACCATCCTCGCCAACAACGAGCACCGGTTCCTGATCGCCCAGCAGTTGCAGGAGATCGGCGTCGCGGCGCGCGACATCATCCTCGAGCCGATCGGGCGCAATACGGCACCGGCGCTCGCGATCGCGGCGCTTAGCATCAGCGCGCAGGATCCGTCCGCCCTGATGCTGGTGCTGCCGTCCGACCACCTGATCCCCGATGCCGCAGCGTTCCGCGCGGACGTGCTCGCCGCCGTGCCTGCGGCGCATGCCGGCCATCTCGTCACTTTCGGCATCCATCCCCGCTGGGCGGAGACCGGCTACGGCTACATCGCCTGCGGCAAGGCACTGCCCGGCGACGAGGCCTGCAGCGCGGTCTCGCAGTTCATCGAGAAGCCCGAACTGGCGCGGGCCGAGCGCTTTGTCGCCGAAGGAAGCTACTTCTGGAACAGCGGCATGTTCCTGTTCCAGGCCAAGGTGTTCCTCTCCGAACTCGAGCGGCTGCAGCCGGCGATGCTCGCGGCCTGCCGCCAGGCGCTGGCCGAAGGCCAGCGCGACCTCGACTTCACCCGGCTGTCGCAGCCAGCGCTGGAGCGCTGCCCGTCGATCTCGGTCGACTATGCAGTGCTGGAGCACACCGCGCTGGCCGCGGTGCGCCCGGTCGAGTACGAATGGTCGGACCTCGGCTCCTGGAAGGCGCTTTGGGACGTGGGCCAGAAGGACGCCGACGGCAACGTCACCCATGGCGAGACCGTCCTCGAGGACGTGCGCGACAGCTACTTCTATTCGGAGAGCCGGCTGGTGACCGCGATCGGCGTGGAAGGCATCGTTGTCGTCGAGACGCCCGACGCGATCCTCGTCTCCCATCGGGAAAGCGTACAGGGCGTGCGCAGGCTCGTCGACAAGCTGAAGGTGCAGAAGCGCACCGAAGGCGTGATCCACCGCAAGGTGCATCGTCCCTGGGGTACGTACGAATCGGTGGACGACGGCGACCGGTTCCAGGTCAAGCGGATCACGGTCAACCCGGGCGCGAAGCTTTCGATGCAGATGCACCATCATCGCGCCGAGCACTGGATCGTCGTGCGCGGCACTGCGCGCGTGACCCGCGGCGAGGATGTCGTGATGCTTACCGAAAACGAGTCGACGTTCATCCCCCTGGGCGTGAAGCATCGCCTGGAGAACCCGGGGCGCATCCCGCTCGAACTGATCGAAGTGCAGTCGGGCACCTACCTGGGCGAGGATGACATCGTCCGCTTCGAAGACACCTACAATCGCAGTTGAGTCCGATGCCACGTTTCCCGGCATTGAACGAAGGAGATTCCCGATGAAGCGCGAGATCACGAAGGCAGTATTCCCGGTCGCCGGCATGGGCAGCAGGTTCCTGCCCGCGACCAAGGCCAGTCCGAAGGAGATGCTGCCGGTCGTCGACAAGCCGCTGATCCAGTACGCCGTGGAAGAGGCGGTCGCCGCCGGCATGACCGAGATGATCTTCGTGACCGGGCGTAACAAACGGGCGATCGAGGACCATTTCGACAAGGCGGCGGAGCTCGAGGCGGCGCTCGAGGAGCGCGGCAACCAGAAGCTGCTGGCGACGGTGCGGGGCATCCTGCCCGCGGGCGTGCATTGCGTGTTCATCCGCCAACCCGAGACCCTCGGCCTCGGCCACGCCGTGCTGTGCGCGCGGCCGCTGGTCGGGGACGAGCCGTTCGCGGTCATCCTGGCCGACGACCTGATCGACGCCAAGCCTTCGGTGATGACCCAGATGGTCGAGCGCTACAGCTACTACCGGCGCTCGGTGATCGGGGTCCAGAACGTCGCGCGCGAGGATACCGACCAGTACGGCATCGTGCGTTGCGGGTCGGCGCTCAGCGACGTGCACCAGATCGACGGCATCGTCGAGAAACCCAAGCCGGCCGAGGCGCCGTCGACGCTCGGCGTGGTGGGGCGCTACATCCTGTCGCCGCGCATCTTCGACCACCTCGCGAACGTGCGCCCCGGCAAGGGCGGCGAGATCCAGCTCACCGATGCGATCGCCTCGCTGCTCAGGCAGGAGCAGGTGCTGGCGTACCAGTTCCAGGGCACGCGGTACGACTGCGGTTCGAAGATCGGCTACCTGAAGGCGACCATCGCGTTCGCGATGAGCCATCCCGACGTCAGCGAAGAGTTCATCGAGCACCTGCGGGGTGTGGCGGCGAGCCTTCCTGCCAGCGAGCGCGACCGCGCTGCCGCCTGATCCGGTACGCCCGCCGTCCGCAGGCGCTCCGTCCGCCGGCCGGGTCGCGCCTGTGGCCGCGCGCCTGTTGTCGCGCCTGCGGCAGCCGGCACCGGCGGCGATTGCGTGGATGCGCCGCATCGCCTGCATCGCGGCCCTGCTGCCGCTCGCCCGCCTGGCGCACGGTGCCTGGGCCGGCACGCTGGGCGCCAACCCGATCGAGGTGATCACGCGCGCGACCGGCGAGTGGACGCTGATCCTCCTGCTGGTGACCCTGTCTGTCACCCCGCTGCGCCGCCTCACCGGCCTCAACTGGCTGCTTCGACTGCGCCGGATGCTCGGCCTGACCGCGTTCTTCTACGCCAGCCTGCACCTGCTGACCTACCTCTGGCTCGACCAGTTCTTCGACCTCGCGGCGATCGCGAAGGACATCGTCAAGCGGCCGTTCATCACCGCCGGCTTCACCGCCTTCCTGCTCCTGCTGCCGCTGGCGATCACCTCGACCGATGCGATGGTGCGCCGGCTCGGGGGCAGGCGCTGGCTGGCGCTACACCGACTGGCCTACCTCGCGACGGCGATCGGCGTCCTCCACTACTGGTGGCTGGTGAAGGCGGACGTGCGCGAGCCCTTCTTCTACGCTGTGGTACTGGCGCTGCTGCTGGCCGCCCGGGTCGCGTGGCGCATGGCGGCGGCCAGGGGCGCGATGCGGGAAGCGCGCCCGCAGGTCGACCGGACGGTCCGCTGACTCTCGCGTCTTCCGTCCCCCGCAGGCGGGGCCCTGCGCGCGCCGCCCCGGGGGATGCGGGGCGAAAAAAACCCCCGGAGACTTGCGTCTGCGGGGGCTGATCTTGCTTCCGGCCGGAAGAAACAGTGGTAACCGAATCGAACTGTTCCCTCTTCGTGGCTGGACCGGCTGTCTTGGGCTTCGTCTGGGATCGACTCAGCTCGGTCCTGGAAAACTACTTCTTCTTCTTGGCGGCTTTCTTTGCAACTTTCTTCGCAACTTTCTTTGCAGCTTTCTTCGCGGGCTTCTTAGCAGCCATCGTGTTTCTCCTTGATTGAGTTTGTCACGACCAATCGTGCAGAGCACTTATCGTTCGCGCTCGTATTGCAGGAAGACATGAACGGAGCTGCACTCCCATCGCATACGCTCAGTCGCCACTTCGGTCTTACCTGCCTGCCGACGCCGCGGTCGTTGCTGCTCTGACTTGACTCTGGCTATTGACAAGCGCGCGAATGCTTGGTGACGCGATTCTATGCCACATCCAAAATAAAACACAACAGTAACGAAGCGAAACTTCGCTTCATGGTCGCATGGGATGCGCTGACGACACACGTGCATCGCGTCGCGGATTATCGACGCGGTGATCGATCGCCATCGATCACCGTTCGATGAGGGCGAGATGCATGGCGAGATGCGTCGACGTACCGATGCGATGGCGATGCGCCGCCTACGGCAGCAGCGATTCGCCTTCGAACAGCTGCTCGATCCGCTCGCGCGCGCGTACCTCGTGCAGGTTCGCGCCATCGACCATCACCTCGGCGGCTCGTGGACGCGTGTTGTAGTTCGAGCTCATGCTCATGCCGTAGGCCCCGGCCGAAGCGATCGCCAGCAGGTCGCCTTCCTCTAGCACCAGCGCGCGGTTGCGGGCGAGCCAGTCGCCGCTTTCGCAGACCGGCCCGACGACGTCGTACCAGCAGGCATCGCCGGCGCGCGGTACCACGGGCAGCACCTCGTGGTACGCCTCGTAGAGGGCAGGGCGCATCAGGTCGTTCATTGCCGCGTCGACGATGGCGAAGTTCTTCACCGGGCCCGGCTTCAGGTACTCGACCCGGGTGAGCAGCAGTCCGGCATTGCCGACCATCAGCCGGCCGGGCTCGAACACCAGCCGCTGCGGGCGCGCGCCGAAGATGCGGGTGATCGTGGCGGCATATTCGTCGACCGACGGCGGGCATTCCTCGCTGTAGCGGATGCCCAGGCCGCCGCCGAGGTCGACATGCTCCAGCACGATGCCCTCTGCGGCCAGCTGGTCGACAAGTTCCAGGATGCGCTCCAGGGCGTCGGCATACGGCGCGATCTCGGTGATCTGGGACCCGATGTGGCAGTCGATGCCGGTGATGCGCAGGTGCCTGCAGCCACGCGCGGCGCGGTAGAGGGCGAGCGCGTCGTGGTGGTTCACCCCGAACTTGTTCTCGTTCAGGCCGGTGGTTATGTACGGATGCGTGTTGGGGTTCACGTCCGGGTTCACCCGGATGCTCACCGGGGCGACGCGCCCGCATGCGCCGGCGACCTGCTCCAGCCGGTGCAGTTCGGGTATCGATTCGATGTTGAAGCAGAGGATGCCTGCTTCCAGCGCGACCTTAAGTTCGGCGGCGCTCTTGCCCACGCCGGAGAAGACGACCCGTGACGGGGCGCCGCCGGCGGCGACGACGCGCGCGAGTTCCCCGGCGGACACGATGTCGAAGCCGCTGCCCAGCCGCGCGAACAGGTTGAGGATCGCCAGGTTCGGGTTCGCCTTCACCGCATAGCAGACGAGCGGCGGCCGGGCGCGGGCTGCACCGGCCGCGCGCGCCGGGACGAGCGCCGATTCGAACGCCGATCGGAACGCCGATTCGAACGCACGGTATGCGCCGGTCAGCGCCGCGCGCGAGTAGACGTAGGTCGGGGTGCCGAACCGTTCGGCGATCGCCTGCAGCGGCACATCCTCGACGTGCAGCGCACCGCCGCGAAGGTGGAACATCGCATCCATCATGTTGCTCCGGTCAGCGAGACTGTTCAGGAAGCCGGCTTGGGCGGCGGGGCCTTCTTCGGCAGCTGCAGCGGGGTCTTGAAGCCGCAGCCACCGACCTGGACGGTGACGAAGGCGGCCATCACGGCCACTGCGCCGGCAGCGAGCGTGCGCGCCCATGGCCGGGTGCCGCGCGTGGACATGCGCACCACCGGCGCCGAAGGCGCAGCGGCAGGCGGGTTCGACGTGGCCTCGGCGATCATGAAAATCATGTTAGCACGCAGGCCGGCGCCGGCTGGCCCGGGTGCGGCAGGCCCGGACGATGCAGCGGCCGCGGGCTCGGAGGTCACAGCGCAGCCAGCCTGCGTTGCCACTCGGTTAGTTCGCGGCGCGCTTCGCGGTGGTCGCGGTATCCGCGCTCGACGACGGCCCAGAAGCGGGCGGAATGGTTCGCCTCGAGCAGGTGCGCGAGTTCGTGCACCACCACGTAGTCGACCAGGTGGGCCGGGCCCTGCATCAGCCGCCAGTTCAGGCGTACCAGGCCGGCCGGCGTGCAGCTGCCCCACAGCGTGCGTGCGTTCGTGAGCTTGATCGGTGGCAGGTCGACGCCGACTGCCGGCGCGAAATGGCGTGCCCGATCCTCGAAATGGGGCAGTGCATGCGCCTGCACCCAGCTGCGCAGCGCGCTGCGTATCGCGGCCGGATCCTGCGGGTCGGGCACGCCGACGCCGATGCGTCCGTCCTGCGGCTGCACCGAGCGCAGGGGTGCACGGGCGACGTCCACCGGCAGCGATTCGCCGAGCCAGAGCACCCGTTGCAGCGTGGCCAGTTCGAGGTGCGGCCGCCCGTTGGCCCGCCAGCGCGGCAGGTGGCGGCGCAGCCAGGGATAGCTATGCTGCAGGAAGGTCTCTATGGCCCGCGCGGACATGCGCATCGGCACCGCCAGCACCAGCCCGCGGTCCGAGAGGCTGAGCATCGCGCGCGTGCGGCGCAGGCTGCGCCGCATCACGTATTCGACCGGCTGGCCGTCGAGCTCGATCAGGCCGATCTGGTCGGTGTCGAGGTGGTTGCCGTACGCGGGGGGTGCGAGTTTGCGTAGCGGGGCGTTGCGGGGGTGGTGCGGGATGCTCAACGGCTTCTTGCCTTTCCGTTCAATTGCAGCATCGCGTCTTCGACGCGCTGCTCGACCAGTTTACTCAAAGCTTCCGTCTTCATGCCGGCGGGATCGATCGGATCGAGGATCACCACCTCGATGGTGCCGGGATGCTTGATGAATCCGTTGCGTGGCCACAATTCGCCCGAGTTCACCGCCACCGGCACCACTGGCGCACCTGCATGCGCGGCCAGCCATGCACCGCCGATCTGCCAGGTGCCGCGGGTGCCGGGATCGACCCGGCTGCCCTCGGGGAACACGACCACCCAGAAGCCCCGTGCAAGGCGGTCCCGGCCCTGTTCCAGCGTCTGCTTCAGCGCGCGGATGCGCTGGCTGCGGTCGATCGCGATCGGCGAGAGCATGCCGATGCCCCAGCCGACGAAGGGCACCCAGAGCAGCGAGCGCTTGAGCACCCAGACCTGCGGCGGGAAGACCGCCTGGAAGGCGAGCGTTTCCCAGGCCGACTGGTGCTTGGACAGGATGATCGAAGGCACCGCAGGCAGGCGCTCGATCCCGGTCACTTTCCAGCGCACGCCGCAGATGATCCGGGCCAGCCACACGATCGCCACCGACCAGGTCGAGATGATCCGGTAGCGCACCATCGGCGGCAGGAAGAAGATCGCCAGCGCTAGGAACGCATAGGGCGGCGTGATCAGCGCCGCCGCGAGGGCGAACCCGATCGATCGCAGCAGGTTCAGCACCCGGCCAGGCCTTCGATCGCCGGTTGCGTCATTCGCAGATCGACGTCACCGCGTCGGCGAGGTTGGCGTACACGCGGGTGCCGTCGGGCAGCCCGCCGGCCCGGCGGGTCTGCTGGCCCTTGCCGGTGAGCACCAGCATGGGCGATGCGCCGACGGTCGCGGCGGCCTGCAGGTCGCGCAGCGAGTCGCCGACCGAAGGGACGCCGGCGAGCGGCAGCCCGAACCGGCGGCCGATCTCCTCGAACAGCCCCGCGCGCGGCTTGCGGCAGCCGCAGTTCGCGTCGGCGGCGTGCGGGCAGTAGAACACCGCTGCCACGTGGCCGCCAGCCTGGGCGAGCCGGCGGTGCATCTTTTCGTGTATCGCATTGAGCGTCGCCATGTCGAGCAGGCCGCGTCCGACACCCGACTGGTTGGTGGCGAGCACGACCTGGAATCCCGCCTGGTTCAGGCGGGCGATCGCCTCCAGGCTGCCCGGGATCGGCTTCCATTCGTCCGGCGACTTGATGAACTGGTCGCTGTCGTGGTTGATCACGCCGTCGCGGTCGAGGATCGCCAGCTTCATGCCGGTTCCTTCATGCCGCCAGCCGCGAGATGTCGGCCACCTGGTTCAGAGATCGCTCCAGCGACTGCAGCAGCGCGATCCGGTTGGCGCGTACCGCCGCATCGTCGGTCATCACCATCACCTCGTCGAAGAAGCGGTCGACCGCCGCCCGCACGCACGCCAGCCGGGCCAGCGCACCGGCATAGTCCTCGCGCGCCGTGCAGGCCACGACCTCGGGCTCCAGCGTCGACAGTTCCGCATGCAGCGCCTTTTCGGCTGCTTCGGTCATCAGCGAGGGATCGGCACGCCCCGCGGACGCGCCTTCCTTGCGCAGGATGTTGCGCACCCGCTTGTTCGCGGCGGCCAGGGCCTCGGATTCGGGCAGGCGCCCGAACGCGGCGACCGCATCGAGCTTCGCCGGTACCTGGTCGATGCGCGACGGCTCGAGCGAGAGCACGGCGTCTATGCCGCGCGGATCGTGGCCGCGGTCGCGCAGGTAGTTGGACAGGCGGTCGAGGAAGAACCGGTACAGGTCGGGTGCCACCGACGCCTTCATCACCTGCGGCGGGAACTGCGCCATCGCCAGGCCGACCAGTTCGCGCAGGTCGAGCGGCAGAGGATGCTCGGCGAGCATGCGCAGCACGCCGAGTGCCTGCCGGCGCAGGCCGAACGGATCCTTGTCGCCGGTCGGGGCCCCTGCCGCGGTCCACAGCCCGACCAGCGTGTCGAGCTTGTCGGACAGCGCGACCACCAGCGACAGCGGCGCCGTCGGCAGAGAGTCGTTGGCGAAGCGCGGATGGTAGTGCTGCTCGATGGCCGCGGCCACCGCGTCGTCCTCGCCGTCATGGCGTGCGTAGTACTCGCCGATCACGCCCTGCAGTTCCGGGAATTCGCCGACCATGTCGGTCACCAGGTCTGCCTTGGCCAGCCAGGCCGCACGTTCCGCCAGCGCCGGGTCCACCGCCAGCGCAGGTGCCGCCGCGGACAGCAGGTGCGCCAGTTGCGCGGCGAGCTTGCAGGTGCGCTGCACCCGGTCGAGCTGGCTGCCCAGCTTGTTGTGGTGGACGACGCTGGCCAGGCGCTGCACCCGGTCGGCCAGCGGCGTCCTGCGGTCCTGGTCGAAGAAGAACTTGGCATCGGCCAGCCGGGCGCGCAGCACGCGCTCGTTGCCGGACACGATGGCCGTCGGATCGACCGTCTCGAGGTTGCTCACGAGCAGGAAGCGGTTGCGCAGCCGGCCCGAGGCGTCGGCCAGCGCGAAGTACTTCTGGTTCTGCTGCATGGTCAGGATCAGGCATTCCTGCGGCACGTCGAGGAAGGCTTCGTCGAAGCGCCCCTCGTAGACCACCGGCCACTCCACCAGGCCGGTGACCTCGTCGAGCAGCGCATCGGGCGCGATCAGCGTGTCTTCGCCTGCCTTCGCGCGCAGGCCATCCTCGATGCGCTGCCGGCGCTCGGCGAACGAGGCCACGACCTTGCCCAGCACCATCAGGCGATGCGGGTACTCGAACGCCGTGGCGATGGAGATCGTGCCCGAACTCATCTGGCGGTGGCCGACGGTGAGGAAGCCGGCCTCCAGGCCCAGTGCCTTCACCGGCACCACGGTGCCGCCGTGCAGCGCGAGCAGCCGGTGCGCCGGGCGCACGAACTGCACGTCGGTGCCGTCCGGGCGCTGGTAGCGCATCAGCTTGGGGATCGGAAGCTTCGCGAGGGTGTCGTCGAGCGCCTTCTGCAGGCCGTCGACGAGCGATGCGCCGACCTGGGTGCCGTTGTGGAACAGCGCCTCGGCCTTGCCGTCGGGCGCGCGTTCGAGCGACGTCCAGGCATCGGCTGCCAGCCCGATCGCGGAAAGCTTCTTCAGCAGCGCCGGCGTCGGTGCGCCGGCTGCATCGAAGGCGACGCCGACCGGCAGCAGCTTCTGGCGGAACGCCTTGTCGGGCGCGCGCGGAAGCACGGCGGTGATCGACACCGCGAGCCTGCGCGGGGAGGCATACCCGGTGCTGGCCGAGGCAGGCTCCAGCAGGCCGGCGGCAGACAGCGCCGTGGTCAGGCCGGCGGCGAATGCCTCGCCCAGCCGCTTCAGCGCCTTCGGCGGCAGTTCTTCGGTGAACAGTTCGACCAGCAGCGTCGCGCTCATCGGGTGGCTCCGGCGAGCATCGGGAAGCCGAGGCGTTCGCGGCTCTCGTGGTAGGCCTGGGCGACGGCGCGCGCCAGGTTGCGGATGCGCCCGATGTAGGCCGCCCGCTCGGTGACCGAGATCGCGCCACGCGCATCCAGCAGGTTGAAGGTGTGGGCGCACTTCAGGACCTGGTCGTACGCCGGCAGCGCCAGCCCGCCCTCGATCAGCTTCTTCGCTTCCGATTCATGCTGTCCGAACAGGTGCAGCAGGAGTTCGACGTTCGAGCGCTCGAAGTTGAAGGTGGACTGCTCGACCTCGTTCTGGTGGTACACGTCGCCGTAGGTCAGCCTGCGTTCGACGCCGTTCTCCATCCAGGTGGCCCAGGTCAGGTCGAACACGTTCTCGACTCCCTGCAGGTACATCGACAGGCGTTCGATGCCGTAGGTGATCTCGCCGGTCACCGGCTTGCAGTCGAGTCCGCCGACCTGCTGGAAGTAGGTGAACTGGGTCACCTCCATGCCGTTTAGCCAGACCTCCCAGCCCAGGCCCCAGGCGCCGAGCGTCGGGTTCTCCCAGTCGTCCTCGACGAAGCGCACGTCGTTTGCCTTCAGGTCGAGGCCGATCGCCGCGAGCGAACCGAGGTACAGCTCGAGGATGTCCTCCGGCGCCGGCTTGAGCACGACCTGGTACTGGTAGTAGTGCTGCATCCGGTTCGGGTTCTCGCCATAGCGGCCGTCTTTCGGGCGGCGCGACGGCTGCACATAGGCGGCACGCCAGGGCTCGGGGCCGAGCGCGCGCAGGAAGGTGTGGGTATGCGAGGTACCGGCGCCGACTTCCATGTCGAGCGGCTGCAGCAGCGGGCAACCCTGCTTCGCCCAGTAGTCGTTGAGGCGGGTGATGACGTCCTGGAAGAGGATCATCTTGCGGAAGGCTTCCATTGCATGCCGGACCTGCGGCGGGGGGCGCCGCGAACCAGTGCCCGGCGTGGCGCGATTGTAGCTTGGGCCAACGCCATCGATGCATGCGGCCTCGCCTGCCTGTGGACCCCGCGCCGCGCGCGGCCCGGGCGCGTCAGGGCTTGCGGTAGACCGATGGCGCGACCTGTTCGACCGCCGCGCCGGTGCCGTGCAGGGTCTCCGAATGGCCGATGCAGAAATGGCCACCCGGCTCCAGCCGTTCCAGCACGCGCTCCACCACCGCCCGCTTGGTCTCCGGGCTGAAGTAGATCATCACGTTGCGCAGGAAGATGATGTCGAACGGGCCGATCGTCGGCAGGTCCTCGTTCAGGTTCAGCTGCATGAACGAGACGCGCCGCCGCAGCGCGGGATCGACCAGCAGGGTGCCTGCATGCTCGTCGGTGCCGCGCAGGCAGTAGCGCTTCAGGTAGTCGGCCGGGATCAGGCGGGCGCGGTCGTCGACGTAGTGGCCGGTGCGCGCGCGCCGCAGCACGCGGCTGCTGATGTCGCTGCCGGTGACCTCCCACGGCTGCTCGCCCAGCACGTCGTCCAGCACCATGGCGATGCTGTAGGATTCCTCGCCGCTGGAGCAGGCGGCGCTCCAGGCGCGCAGCCTGCGCCGCCGCGCCTTCGCCTGCCCGGCCAGGGTGCGCAGGAGGTCGAAATGCCTCGGCTCGCGGAAGAAGTAGGTCTCGTTGGTCGTGAGCAGGTCGACCGCGATCTGGACTTCCGAGGCGGGCTCTTCGCCTTCCAGCAGTTCGAGGTAGCGGCCGTAGCTGTCCAGGCCGCGCGCCGCCAGGCGCCGTGCCAGCCGGCCGCAGACCAGCGCCTTCTTCGCCGGCGACAGCGTGATGCCGGCCGCGTCGAAGATGAACTGCCGGAAGCGGGCGAAGTCGCGCTCGCTGAGCGAGGCCTGCTGCACGCCCGGTCAGTAGCGCGTGAACCGCGATTCGTCGATGTCCTCCGGCGCGTCCACCGGGCTGGCCATCGTCGTATGGCGCCGTCCCGCTGACGCGCGACGGCGCTCCGCCGGCGGCGTGCGCGCGCCGGACGCCTCGCGCGGCACCGGTCCGCCCGAGGCCGAGCCGCCGCCGGCCACCTTGAAGAAGCCGATGGTCGCCAGCAGTTGCTGGGCCTGTGCGCTCATCTCCTCCGAGGTCGCGGCCAGCTCCTCCGAACTGCTCGCGTTGTGCTGCGTGGTCTGGCTCATCTGTCCCACGGCCGAGTTGATCTCGCCGACGCCTGCCGACTGCTCCTCGCTCGCCGCGGTTATCTCCTGCACCAGGTCGGACGTCTTGCGGATGCTCGGCACCATCTCGTCGAGCAGCAGCCCGGCGCGCTCGGCCAGTTCCACGCTGGAGCCGGCGACTTCCCCGATTTCCTGCGCCGCGACCTGGCTGCGCTCGGCCAGCTTGCGCACCTCGGCCGCGACCACCGCGAAGCCCTTGCCGTGTGCGCCGGCGCGTGCCGCCTCGATCGCCGCATTCAGGGCCAGCAGGTTGGTCTGGTAGGCGATGTCGTCGATGATGTTGATCTTGCTGGCAATCTGCTTCATCGCGGCGACCGTGGCCTTGACCGCCTTGCCGCCTTCGTCCGCCTGCGTCGCCGCATTGCTCGCCATGCCGTCGGTGACCTTGGCGTTGTCGGTATTCTGCGAGATCGACGCGGTCATCTGCTCCAGCGCGGCGCTGGTCTCCTCCACGCCGGAGGCCTGCTCGCTCGCCGCCTGGCTCAGGGCCTGGGCGGTGGCGCTCACTTCCTCGGACACGCCGGCGAGCGACTCGGCACCCGACATCACCTGGCCCACGACCTTGCGCAGCTGTTCGACCATGCCGCGCATCGAGTCGAGCAACTGGCCGGTCTCGTCGCGCGAATGTCCTTCTATCCTGACCTCCAGGTCGCCTTCGGACAGCCGGCGTGCCACTTTCGCCGCGCGGCCGATCGGGATACTCACGCTGCGCGCGATCAGCCAGCCCATCAGCACGCCGAGCAGCACGCCCATGGCCATGATGATCACCAGCAGCCGGGTACTCTCTGCCGCCACCGCCGCGCTGGCGTCCTTCTCGTCGGCTGCGTTCTGCTCCTTCAGCCGGCCCATCCCGGCGAGCACGTTGTCCAGCCGGTCGGCGACCTCGCGCACGCCGTTCATCGCGGCCTGCGTCGCCTCGTCGCGGTCGAGCAGCCGGCGCGTGCCGGCCTGGGCGATCACCTGCTGCAACGCGCGCTGGTACTCCTCCCAGTCGCGGTCGAAGGCTGCGAGGAATTCCTTGCCTTTCTCCGTGACGAACAGCGGCCGTGCCTTCGCCACGTGGTCCTTCACCGACGCGCTGTACTTCTGCATCGTCGCCACCTGCGCATCGCGCTCGGCCTGTGTGGTGGCGAGCAGGAAGTTCCCGCGTGCCCGGCCAATGGTGATCAGCGCGATGTTGGCTTCCTTGACATGCGACAGCCCGAGCACCTCGCGCTCTTACATCTGGGTATTGAGCTCGTTGATGTGGCCGGTGTTGCGCAGGCCGATCACCCCGACGACGATGCTGATGGACGTGACCAGAAGGAGGCCCGCGACCAGGCGGACGCCGATCTTGAAATTGGAGAACATGTCGAGTCCTTGCAGGGGACGAAGCGGCACGACGGCAGCCCGGGTTGCGGGGGGCTGCCTCGCATGCGCCGGTAGGAGGGGCGCTGCGCGTGCCGATGGAGACGCCTCTAACGGCGCTGCACCGGCTTACTTGAGCACGATCCCGTGTTCGGGTAGCGCCATGTTGTCGGCGAGGAAGTCGACGAAGCTGCGCACCTTCGCCGACAGGTGCCGCCGGATCAGGTAGACCGCCTGGATGTCGAGCGGCGCCGGCGGGTACGCCGGAAGGACCACTTCGAGCTCCCCGCGGGCGATCGCATCGCTGGTGGGAAACAGCGGATGCATCGCGATGGCCGCGCCCCCCGATGCTGGCGGCCACCATCAGCTCGCCGTTGTTCGAGCGCAGCGGGCCGTGTGCCGGAACCAGGTACGACCCGTCGGGCCCGATCAGTTCCCATTCGACGCCGCCGCGCGTATGGACGTACCCCAGGCAGAGATGGTGCTGCAGGTCGGCCGGCGTGCCTGGCCGTCCGTACCGGCCGAGGTAGGCGGGCGATGCGACCGGCCTCAGGGAGGCGGAGGCCAGGCGGCGGGCGACCAGCGTGAACCGGACCTCGCGCGTGATGCGGATCGCGAGGTCGAAGTTCTCCTCGACCAGGTCGACCTGCCGGTCCACCAGCGTGATGTCCACGACGAGTTCGGGATGGGTTTCGCAGAAACGTGCGATCAGCGGGCCGAGGTAGCGGGCACCGAACACCACCGGCGCACTTGTCCGCAGCACGCTGCTGATCTGTTCCATGGCCGAGGACGCGAGTTCCTCGGCGGCATCGACCTCCGCGGGGATCGCGATGCAGCGATCCAGGTAGTTCCGTCCGGCATCGGTGAGGTTCAGGCGCCGTGTCGTGCGCTGCAGCAGCCGGGTAGCGAGGTGGTTCTCGAGTTCGCCCACCAGCCGCGAGGTCGCGGTCGTCGACAGGCCGAGCCGCTCCGAGGCGCGCGCGACGCTGGGGGAGTCGACCACCTGGGCGAATACCCGCCTGGCGAGAAGACGATCCATGCCCCGAACATCCCGCAAACCGGGATGCTCTATCCCTGAAGGGCCTCTTCATCCGCCTGACTTGGACAAAGACACTACTGGCACGGGCTACAGTCTTGCGTGATCGGGGTCCTTCTGGTGCATCGCGCGAGGTCGATCCCTTGAACGGAAGGTTGCCGACGCTGTTCGTTTCCCACGGTGCGGCGACGCTTGCGCTCGACCGCGCAGGGGAAGCGCCGAGCCATGGTGGCCTGGCTGCGGCACTTGCCGACATCGGGCGCGAGATCCGCGCGTCTGGCCGGGCGCGTGCATGAACCGCTGGCCGGGGCCGGGATCGCGGCGGGCATCGACCTCGGCCAGGGGTTCGACCACGGTGCCTGGGTGCCGCTGCTGCACCTTTACCCGCGCGCCGACGTGCCGGTGTTGTAGATGCCGCTGCAGCCCGCGGCGGAATCGCCCTGGGCGCGTGCCTTCGCCGACTGGATCGGAGCGTCGCTGGTGGCCGGCGACACCGAAGTCCTGCCCGACTGGCGCGCCCGGGGTCCCGAGGCCGAGCTCAACCATCCGACCGCCGACCACCTGCTGCCGCTGTTCATCGCGCTCGGTGCGGCCGGTGAATCCTGGTCTGCGCGCCGGCTGTTCCAGGGCAGCATCATGGGCGCGCTCGCGCTCGACTGCTGGGCCTTCGACAGCTGAAGTCGCGCGGCCGCTGCGGTCAGTAGATGTCCGGATCCGGCATCGTGCCCGGCTGCTGCAGGAAGTCGAAGTCGCAACCGAGCGGCGCCTGGGTCACGTGCGCCGAGAACATCCGGCCATAGCCGCGTGCGAAGCGCGGGGGCGGCGCGACCCATGCCGCGCGGCGCCGGTCGAGTTCCGCGTCCGGCACCTGCAGGTGCAGCCGGCGGCCGGCGACATCCAGCTCGATCATGTCGCCGTCGCGCACCAGTGCGAGCGGGCCACCGATGAACGCCTCGGGTGCGACATGCAGCACGCAGGTGCCGTAGTGGGTGCCGCTCATGCGCGCATCCGAGATGCGCACCATGTCGCGGATGCCCTTCGCCAGCACCTTCTTCGGGATCGGCAGGTTGCCCCACTCCGGGAAGCCCGGGCCGCCGAGCGGGCCGGCGTTCTTCAGCACCAGCACCGAGCGTTCGTCGACATCGAGCGACGGGTCGTCGATGCGCTTCATCATGTCGACCATGTCCTCGAACACCACGGCCGGGCCGGTGTGCTGCATCAGCGCCGGGTCGGCGGCGGCCGGCTTGATCACCGCGCCATCCGGAGCCAGGTTGCCGTAGAGCACGGCCAGTGCGCCGTGTTCGCTGATCGGCCGGTCGGCGGCGCGGATGATGTCCTCGCTGCCCGGGGTCACCCGCGCGCCGGCGATGTTCTCGCCCAGCGTGCGGCCGGTGACCGTCGGTGCCGACAGGTCGAGGTGGGACGCGATGCGCGAGAGCAGCGCACGCAGGCCGCCCGCGTAGTGGAAGTCCTCCATCAGGTAGTCGCCCGAGGGCATCAGGTTGACCAGCACCCGGATGTCCCGTGCGCGCGCATCGAGGTCGTCCAGGGTCAGGTCGATGCCGGCGCGGCGCGCCAGCGCGACCAGGTGCACCGCGCAGTTGGTCGAGCCGCCGAGCGCCATGTAGGTGGCGACGGCATTGCCGACCGCTGCCGCAGTCATGATGCGCGACGGCTTCAGGTCTTCCCACACCATGCCGACGATGCGTTCGCCACAGTCGGCGGCCATGCGCGGATGCGCGGCGTCATCGGCCGGGATGCTGGTCGCACCCGGCAGGCAGAAGCCGAGCACCTCGGCGATCGAGGTCATCGTCGAGGCGGTGCCCATCGTGTTGCAGGTGCCGTGGCTGCGGCACATCGCCGCCTCGAGGTCGATCCAGTCCTGGGCGCTGATCTTCCCGGCGCGCAGTTCGTCGTAGTAGGCGCGGGTATGGGTGCCGACGCCGACCTTCACGCCCTTGAAGTGGCCGTTCAACTGCGGGCCGGCCGGCAGGTAGATCGCCGGGATGTCCATGCTGATCGCGCCCAGCAGCAGGCCGGGCGTGGTCTTGTCGCAGCCACCCATCAGTACCGCGCCATCCACTGGGTGCGAGCGCAGCAGCTCCTCGCATTCCATCGCCAGCAGGTTGCGGTAGAGCATGGTGGTCGGCTTGACCATCACCTCGCCCAGCGACAGCGCCGGCATCTCGATCGGGAAGCCGCCGGCGGCGAGCACGCCGCGCTTCACGCTTTCCGCGCGCTCGCGCAGGTGCAGGTGGCAGGTGGAGATCTCGCTCCAGGTGTTGACGATGCCGATGATCGGCCGCCCCATCACCTCTTCGCGCCGGACGCCCACCTGCTGCATCCGGCTGCGGTGCGAGAAGCCGCGCGTGTCGCCGGTGCCGAACCAGCGCCAGCTGCGCAACTGTTCACGGGTCCTGCGGGGTGCGTCCATGGCGGGTCCTCAGTCGAGCACGATCTTCAGTTGCCGGATCAGCGCGTCCATCGACTGGTAGTCGCGCTTGATGAAGGCCGCCAGTTCTTCCGGCGTACCCGGCGACACCTCGATGCCCTGCAGCTTGAACCGGTCCCTCACTTCCGGGGTGTTCGCGGCGCGCCCGATGTCCGTCGCGACACGGTCGATGACCTCGCGCGGCGTGCCGGCCGGCGCGAAGTAGGCGAACCAGGCGATCACGTCGAAGCCGGGGAAGCCGCTCTCGGCGACGGTCGGGATGTCCGGGCCGCCGGGCCAGCGCTTCTCGCTGGTGACCGCGATCGGGCGCATCTTGCCGGCGTCGATGAACGGCTTGGAGACGATCGGCGCGGTGAACGAGATCGTCACGTGGCCTGCCATCTGGTCGACCACCAGCGGCCCGGCGCCCTTGTAGGCGACATGGATCAGGTTCGCCTTCGCGCGCGACATGAACAGCTCGCCCGCCAGGTGCGACGGCGTGCCGGCGCCGGGCGAGCCGAAGGTGATCTCGCCCGGACGTGCCCGGGCGAGCGCGATCAGGTCCTTCACCGTCTTCGCCGGCAGCGCCGGATGGGTCAGGATCATGTTCGGCGAGGTGGCGCCCATCGCGATCGGCGCGAAGTCGCGGAACGGATCGTAGGGCAGCTTTCGATACAGGCTGAGGTTGGCGGTCAGCGAGTTGTTGGCGATCAGCAGGGTGTAGCCGTCGGGCGTCGCCCGTGCGGCGATCTCGGCACCCAGGTTGCCGCCGGCGCCCGCGCGGTTCTCGATCACCACCGGCTGGCCGAGCAGCGCGGGCAGGCGGATGTTCATCGTGCGCGCGACGATGTCGTTGCCGCCACCGGGCGGGAACGGCACGATCAGGCGGATCGGCTTCGCCGGCCATGCCTGGGCGGTGGCGACGGTGGCGGACGACAGCAGGGTTGCGGTGGCGACGGTGGCGAGCGCCGCCAGGACCTGCCGCGCCGAATGGCGCATGTGCGAGGGTGCGGACATCTGTTCTCCTCCCGGTTGCAGCCGGTGGGCTCCGCAGCCGCCCCTGTCCCGGGGCGTGCGACGGCCGGCCGTGACGCTGACGGATACCTGGCTTGCAACTACCTGCGGGTGGCCTTCGGCATCCCCGAAAGCGACGGGGTGTCTCCGACCTTCGACATGTCCGGACGGGCGACGCTGAAGATGTCCCCGAGCGGCGCATACAGCGAGCCGGACAGGCGTCCGACCGGATCGAGCAGCTTCGGGTCGACGCGCCCGTTCTTCCAGACCGACGGCGAGACGTGCACATGCTCGATCTTCGCGATCACGATATGGGTGCGTCCGTCCTGGAAGATGTGCTTCACCTCGCACTCCAGGTGCGCCTTCGCCTCGCCGACGCGGTAGGGCTTGACCGTCTTCGACGGCACGGCGGTCAGCCCCGCCCATTCGAACTCGTCCTGGTCGCGCGGCCATTCGCCCGAGGTGAAGCTCATCTTCTCGAGCAGGTCCATGGTCACGATGTTGGCCACGAACTGCGGCACCTCGCGGATGTTCTTCACGCTGTCCTTCTCGCCGGTGGAGCCGAACGCACAGTAGAACGGTTCCGAGCCCATCAGGTTGAAGTACGAGTACGGCGCGACGTTGCGCACGCCAGCGGCGGAGATGGTGGAGATCCAGCCCACCGGGCGCGGCACCACCAGCGCGGTCAGCAGCAGGTAGAAGTCGCGCGGGGAGAGCGTGTCGGGGCCGAGTTCCAGGGCTTCGGTGAGCACGTCGGGGACGCCGGGCGCGTTCTTCGGGTTGCCGGGGGTGACGCTCATGTTGCGCTCGCTCCTCGTTCGTTCGGGCTCAGCCGGCCATGGACGACCATGCGTGGGACGGGAGCATACAGCAGCCGGCGCGGCCGGTTGCTACTGGCAGGACGGCGTGTGCGTTACGCCGAGATACTGGCCGCCGAGCGAGAAGCGCATGCCGATGCGTTCGCCGCAGTAGTAGTCTTCATGCCACAGTGTGATCGTGCTGGCGCCGTCGTATGCCGCCTGTTGCGGCGCCCATGCTTCGCCGCGGTAGGTGAGCGCGGTGAACGCTACGGGACCCAGCGCCGGCTGCCCGGACGTGAACGTCCATTCGTAGGGACGGTAGGTGGAATTGCAGCTGCCGGACAGGCACTGGGCCCAGGGTGCGATCAGTGAGCGGACCGTCCAGGTGCCCTCGACCGAGCAGCGGATCTCGACCTGCAGTCGTGTCGGGTCGAGCGGCGGCGACAGGAACGAGGCCACGGTCTGCTCGGTCTGGCCGGAGATCGTGATCGGTGCCAGGTGCAGCAGGTTGTCCACGCTGGCGGCCGCGATCAGCGGCCGTCCGGGGTCCTGCGGGTCGAGGATCAGCGGGGTGAGCGCGGACACCGCGACCGGCCGCAGCGGGCGCGACCAGTCGTAGACGATGGTCGGCGAGAGGGTGCTGGTCTCGGTGCGGTTAAGCCGTGCGAAGCGGCCGTCCGGCGCGACGGCATAGCGGTCGCTGGCAGCCGACAGCGTGTAGCCGTAGCGACCCGTATTGCGATAGGACATGTCGGCCGAGCATCCGGCATAGGCAAGTTCGCGACGGTCGACCTGCAGCGAGATGCGCGCGACCTGTTCGACGCCCCCGGTGCCGGTGGCCACTGCATCGTAGACCGGCGCGAGCCGCAGGCCGTAGTCGACCAGCGCGCTGGCCGACCCGCGTTCATCGATCAGCGTGACGATGTCGGCCAGGCCCTGCGGACAGTCGCTGCGGGCGCGCCGGTCGACGAGGCAGCGCAGGCCAGCCTCGGGGTCGACCGGCATGCCGTCGATGGCATCCGGTGCATCGAACGCGCCGCCGGTGTCGAGCGTCGTCATCGGCTCGATCGGCTGCAGCAACAGGTTGAGCCGTTGCCAGCGCAGGCGCCCTGCATCGGGAAACGTCCATCCCGCTGGCAGTCCGGTCGCTACGCGCAGCGGGATGTACTGCGCGTGGAGGATGTGCGGCTGTGCGTCGAACAGCCTCGGATCGGCGAAGCTTGCCCGGCCGGACCTGTCCACGGACAGGGTCCAGACCAGGCGGCGCGCCGAGGCGCTGCCGCGCACGGTAACCTGCTGGTCGAATGCGAACGTCGCCTGTCCCAGCCCGCGCGACTGCAGCACCTCGCCCAAGTTGCGGACCAGCGCCGGGGCCTGGCCTGCGAGGTGGGTGCGGGCCTCGGCCAGCAGTTGCGACTGGGACATCGCATCGCCGAAGTCGCGCACGGCGACCTGGGCGATCGACGAGGCATCCGGCAGCAACTCGGCTGCACGATCCGTCGAGAGGCCGGTCGGCCCGAAGGTGAGGCTGCCGATGCGTGCGGTGACGGATGCGCCTCCGGGGCTGGCGACCTGGCTGACGACGAGCATGCGCTGCGCGGAGCGGGGTGTCTGGGCGAAGGCCGTGCAGGCCGTCGCAGCGGCCAGCAGCAGCACCGCCAGACGCGAGGCTGCCCGGGCGATGGCGGCCGCTGCCTTGCGGGCGGATCGGCCGGAAGGCACGCGGGTGTCGAAGGCGGACGATGCAGGCGAATTGACCATGGCGTGATGCTGCGGGAGCGGTTCCGGATGCGCGCGCGGCGGAATGCGCTGGTGCCGACGATTACCCGTCCGTGCTGGTGTTGCTTTCGTGCAGTGCGCGGACCAGGCACAGCGGCCGCCCGCGCAGGATCGGCGAGCCGTCGAGCGCGTCCGCTTCGTCTGCGCCCAGGGCTGCGACGGTGATGTCGGTCGCGGCGTCGTCCCCGGCCGGCGCATCGATCCGGTAGCCCGTGTCGACCTGGCGCACCCGCCGCAGCATCGCAGGCGAGGTCGAGGAGAACTGCAGCAGGTACAGTCCGTCGCCGTTCCAGCGCGAATCGAGCCGGACCACTACCTGGTCGCCCCGTCGGTATGCAGGTGCCATCGTATCGTCCTGGATGTCGACCAGCACGAGGGCGGTGCCGGTGCCGGACGCGTCCCCGAAGGCCGACGGATCGACCGCGATGCGCAGTGTCGACAGGCCATCGAATGCCGGTGCCGGAACGAGTTCGGCGAGCGCCGCGCGGCGCAGCGCCTGCGCGTCGACCAGGCGCGAGATATCGACCACCAGGCGCGGGCCCTCGGACAGCAGGTCGTCCGGGGCGAAGCCGTAGCGCTGCGCGAGATCGAGCAGCTTCTCGAGCGTGGGCCAGCCGGCGCCGGTCAGCCACTTGCGCGCCGCGGCGGGCGTGACGGCGCATACACGGGCGAGTTCCGTCGCGCGCGCCGCCGGCTCGCGCGGCACGTCGCTGCGCTGGTCGAGCAGCTGGTTCAGGTTGCGGGTGAACAGCTGCCGGAACCGCTCGTTGCTGGGCCGGCCGATCCGGCGTGCCGGCTCGCCGGGCGAGCCGGTTGCGGCCGCAGGTTCGGCAGGCGGGATCGGCTCGGCGTGCGGTCTGGAGGCCATCGCATCGATGATACCGAAAGTAATGGTCGATATGAATCCGTTCCTGAACCTTCGCGATCGACGACCTTGTCTGTATGCAGGCAGACCGGAGACGGAGCTAAGAGATTCAATAAATCATAACGTTAAAAGCCATGCAGGCGATCTTGTCGGGCGTCAGAGATCTGCAGAGACGAAAAGTGAAGGAGAAGATACTAAAAGTATTGACAGGCGGCAGGCCGCTCGCTAGATTGGCGCGGCATCGCGCGGTGATTCCCGTCCGCGTCTGTGCCGGCGTCGTACGCGGCGGTCGTTCACCGCTGTCGTTCACCGCTTTGGTCTTCCCTTCCAGCATCCGCTCCGAGGAGTACGCCATGTCCGCCCAAGTGCCAGGTCCGTCGGCTTCCCGCCGTCCGGTGTCCGCCCGCCGTGCCGCACCGGTTTCCCGCAGCACACCTCGCAAGGCCGTCCGCAGCGGGCCTGCCGCCGGCCCGGTTGTCCGCCTGCAGGTCGAAGAGCCGCTGGCGGCGGCCGCGGTCGAACTGCCGGTGGCGGCGCGCATTGACGCCGACATCGCCCAGTTGAACCTGTCGTTCCTGCATGTCGCGCGCGAACTCGCGCGGTCTGCCCGTGAACTCGCGGTGACCCGCCTCGGGCTCGACGCGGCCGCATGCGCGGCACTCGACCGCCTGTCAGTCGCCGACCTGCAGGCGCTCGCGCATTCCCATGCACTGATCTTCGGCCTGCGGGTGGACCCGGCCGCCCTGCCGATGCAGGCCGAACTCGCGCGCACCAACCGGATCGCGTCCGGCGCGCGGCTGCTGCTGGCGGCGGACGCGGGATGAAAGTTCGCCTGCGGTGCACTGACGGGCCCGTGGCCGGACTCGGCGCACGACTCCAGGCGGCCGAGCGCCTGATCCGGCTGGGTGCGCGGGCGACGGTGGTCGCCGAGGCGCTGGCGATCACCGGGCCCTCGCGCGCCCTGGTGCGGCGCATGTATGTCGGCATCCGCGGGCCGGGACGTCCGCGCGGGCCACTGCCTTTCGACCATGCGGAACTGCTGGGCACGGTCGCCGCCCGCATGGATGCATCGGTGTTCCTGGCCGCGTGGCAGCGCCTGCGCGCGGCCGGTGCCGACTCCGGTTCTGCGCTTGCCGGAGCCTGGGAGTGCCTGGAAGCCGCGTGGCGAGCGCCGGGCGGCCCTGGCGGACGGCCGGCCCGGCGCCTGGGGATCGACCAGGGATGGATCCTCGCCGGGGCGCTGGAGCAGGGCGCCCTCCGGCGCCTGTCCTGCGATCGTTGCGGCTGCAGCTACTTCGATGCCGGTTTCCGTCCGCAGCGGCCGGCTCCTGCGCAGCCGGTGCAACGGCCTGCGCATCTGCGCTGTCCGCATTGTGCGATCGCCCGCCTCGCCGGCTGCGGCGCCGATGCCGGTGCGGTCGCTGCGCCCGGCGCCCTGCCTGCACGGGCGGTTGCCGGGGCCACGCCGGTCGTGCCTGGTACCGTCGCGCGCGGCAGCCTCCCCTCCCATCCCCTGGTCGACCTCGCACGCCGGTATGCCTGGGCCGAGGCACTGTTCCGGGAGGGCGCCCGCCCACCGATCGTCACCCATGTCACCGGCCTGGCGATGACCGGCACGCTGCGCCAACTTTTCATCGAAGTGGTCGGCCATGGGCCGCGCCAGGGCGCACTGCCGCAACTCGGCGAGCATGTGATCGCCACCTACGCCCGCAAGCTGCAGTCGAGCGTGGTCGCGGTCACCGCGGACCGGCTGGTGCGGGCCGGGTATGCGCCGGCGCCGACCCTGCTCGAGACCTGGAAGACGTATCGCTCGCTGTTCGGTGCCTCGGCGCGGTTCGACATCAATGCAGTCGCTCTGGTGCTGCGTGCCCGGCACCACCCCGACTTTGCCCTGGTCGCCTGCAGCAGCTGCGGCAGCGCCTACCTGGAACTGCGCCTGGACATCCCCGGCTCGCGCTGTCCGGTCTGCCGGCAGCTGCGGCAGGCCCACGCGGAGGCCGCATGGGACTGATCCGGGACGGCGCGCAGGCAGCGGGGCGCGAGATCCCCGCGATGGATCTCGCCGCGCTGGTGCAGCGCCATGCTGCCGGGTTCGGCCGGGTGCGCGCCTGCGGCGACCTGGGCGACCTGCGCTTCCGGCGCATCGCAGGCCCGCTGCTGCTCGCCTTCGCACGACATGCGCACCTGCTGCCGACCCGCCTCGACGCGCCCTGCGGGTCGCTGCTCGATGCCGGCCTGGAAGCCTGTGCCGATGCGCTGCTCTCGGCCGCCACCGGCGGGGCCGCGCCGTCGAGGCCGGCAGCCGGGTTCGACCGACAGGAGGCGATCGTGCTGCATGCACTGTCGCCCTGGGTGGTGGTGGCCATCGAACGCTGGAAGGTCTGCCTGCACGACGGCCACGGGCTGGTGCTTGCGGCGAGTCCGCTGTCAGACCAGCTCGAGGAGGCCATGGTGTCGCGGCATCGGTCCTCCGTTGCGGTGCCCTACCGGATAGCACCCGGCACTGCGGCAGCGCCGGGCGGGGGGCGGCCCGGTGCCCGGCTGCTCGGCATGGTGCTGTTGCTGCGGGCGCTGCCCGGGCCGGCACTGGCTGCCGCATGCGCGCCGCCGCTGCTCGATGCCGCGCTGGCCCTGTCGTTGCCGGAGGCAGGCGCGCCGGCGGCGCCGGCCGGGCCGACGCCGCAGCAGGTGCGCGACGCCATGCATGCACTGATCGCGGAGGGCCAATGGACCCTCAACGTGCGGCGCTCCCGTCTCTGGTACCTGGAAGGTCGCCTTTACCTCGCATGGAAGACGGCGGCGAAGGAGCTCGCGCTGCAGCTCTCGGTCGATCCCGCGCAACTGCTGCCCGTGCTCGTGCGTCAGGGCATCGTCCTCGATGGGCGGCCGTCGATGCCGGACGCAACGGGCGAACCGTCCGGCGCGCTGGTCGAGATCCGCACGCCGTACACCGAAGCGCTGCCGGTGGTGGAACTGGCCGACGCGGCAGGCTGGCTGCGTTCGTTGCCGCACCTGCGCTGCGCCGGATGATCCCGCCCGGCGTGCTGCGGGCCGGGGAACTGGTGGGTCTTTGCGGCTGGCTGTCGGCCGCCGTCGCGATGGCGTGGATCCCGTCCGCGCTGCAGGCCACGCCGGTCGCGCCGTCGCAGCCGTTCGTGCTGGGTGCGCTCGGCATGGCGCTGCTGAACGGGGTGTCGATCGGCCGCCGGTGGCGAACCTGCCGTCGCCTGCAGGACGCGCCGCAGTGGACGGTCCCGGTGGCACAGGTGGTCGAACGGTCCCGGCGTGCGCCGGACCGCCAGTGGCTGGGGCGCGGCTTCGACTGGACGCCGGAACATGCGCAGCGCATGCAGCGCATGCTGCAGGCCGGCGCGCCGATGCCGGCGGCCTGCACGCGGCTGGTCGACGCGGTCGAGCCGCGGTCGCGGCCGCTGTTCGTCGATGCGCGCGCACTGGGCTCGCACACGCTGGTTTTCGGCCAGACCGGCACCGGCAAGACCCGGCTCGCCGAACTGCTGGTGACCAGCTTCCTCGCGCGCCACGCGGACGCGGTCGTGCTGATCATCGATCCGAAGGGCGATCGCGACCTGCAGGCGCTGCTGGCGCGGGCCTGTCGTGCGACCGGCAGGCCGGACGCGCTGGTCATGGTGCATCCGGCGTTTCCCGACCGCTCGGTGCGCTTCGATCCGCTGCGCAACTTCACCCGCGCCAGTTCCATCGCCACGCGCATCACCGGGCTGCTGCCGGCCGCCGGGCAGGGCGATGCGTTCGTGCAGTTCGCCTGGCGGGCGATCAACCGGGTGGTCGAGGCGATGGTCTACGCCGGCGTGCGTCCCAGCCTTGCCTCGATCCGCCGCTGCCTGGAGGACGATGCGCATCCGTTGCTGGCGAAGGCTCTCGAGGCCTGGGAGAAGGCCCGGCGGATGGCGCCGGCCTGCGCGCGTCAGGCCGCCGGCGGCACGCGCCGCGGCGATCGCTTCACCCACGGCAGGACGCGTCCTGCCGTGCTCCTGGAGCCACGGCTGGCCGCGGCCGTCGCCCGCTACCGGGAGCGTGTCTCGACCGAACCCGCCCTGCGCGAGCCGGCGATCGACGGCCTGCTGTCGCTGGTGATGCACGACCCGGTGCACTTCTCGAAGATGATCCAGAACGTGCTGCCGCTGCTGGCTTCGCTGACTGCCGGGACGCTCGGTCCCCTGCTATCGCCCGACCTGTCGGATGCATCGGACCGGCGGCCGGTGTTCGATGCACGCAAGGTGATCGATCAGCGACGCTGCCTGTATCTCGGGCTGGATGCGCTGACCGATCCCGTGGTCGCCGGCGCGATCGGCGCGATCGTGCTGGCCGACCTTGCGCAGGTTGCCGGCGAACTGTTCAACGACGACGACGCGGATGCCGGCGCGGGTCCGGAGCCGGGCCTTGATCCGGCACCCCGGCGGCGCGTGCCGGTGCTCGTGTTCGTCGACGAGGCGGCAGAGGTGGTCAATGCGCCGCTGCTGCAGCTGCTGAACAAGGCGCGCGGTGCCGGGTTCTCCATCTGCCTCGCGGCCCAGACGGTGCACGACTTCGAGGCGAAGCTGGGCAGTGCCGCGGCAGCGCGCATGCTGCTCGGCAATCCCGGGAACCTGGTCGCGCTGCGCACCGCCGACCTAGAGACGCAGCGCTTCTGCGCCGGCAGCCTCGCCCCGGTGTCCGTGGAATCGTTGGTGCACAGCCGCTCCAGCGCGATCCGTTCCGCGTTCGACGATGGCGATGCCGCGTCCGCGATCGGCGTGCGCCGCGACCGTCGCGAGGTGCCGCTGTTCGCGCCCGAGTGGCTCGGCCTGCTGCCGGATCTCCACTACGTCGCGCGCATCGCCGGCGGCCGGACGGTCAAGGGTGAACTGCCGCGGCTGCATGAACCGGTGCAGCGGCGGCCAAGCGGCGATGCCGGGGCGGGGCCGGGAGGCCGGATGCGTTCCGCGCCGGGGCTGCCTCGCGCCGGGTTCGCGCGATGAGTCCGCTGCGGCATGCGGCCGCGTGGCTGGCTGCGGTCGCGGCGGGCGCAGCCTTCACGGCCGCGCTGGTCCCGCCTTCGGCGCTCGATCCGCTGGCGCTGCGCTGGCAGGCGCAGCTCGTCGGCTGGTCCGGCCATGCAGAAGCCGTCCGGTCGCGCGCGGACGCGCTCGCGGCGCGCATGCCGGCGCTGCTCGCCCTGCGCCTGTCGACGCTGTGCGCCTGGCTGTGGCTGCTGCTGCCGCTGTGGCTGGCCGCGTCGCTGCAGGGATGGGCGATCGCGGACGCGCGCCGTGCTGCCTTTGCCGCTGCGAACCCGTCGCTGCACCGGTTAGCCGGGCATGGCGCTGTCGCCGCGGGCGGCGGGACGCTGCTGGCGCTGTCGCTGCCGCTCGACCTGCCGGTGGCGGTGGTCCCCGCCGGCGGCGTGCTGGTCGCGCTGCTGCTGGCGGCACGTTTCGCGCATCGTCCCGCCTGGCGCGGCTGAGCGCCACGGGTTTCGCCGGGCAAGCCGCGCTTCCCGGCGGCGCGCCTGGGCACCGCCCCGGCGACACTGCCCCTCTCGTCGCATGCGACGCACGACATGGAGCTGGAAGCCGGGATGGACAGGCCCACCACACGCAACGCCACCGACCTGCTGCGCGGCACCCTCGCTTCGCTCGCGCCGCTGTTCGACGACCCAGCGGTGACCGAGATCATGCTGAACGCACCCGGCGAACTGTGGGTGCAGCGCGGGGGGCGCATCGAGCGGCTGCCCTGCATGGTCACCGATGCCCAGGTGCAGGCCGCGGTGAAGGTGCTCGCCCGCCTGTCGCGCAGGGATTCCACCGCGGGCACCCGCGACGGCATGATCGACGCACGGTTCGACGGCATGCGCATCGCGGCCTGCCTGTCGCCGACCGCGGTGCGCGGACATGCGCTGTGCATCCGCAAGCACCTGCGCCGCCGGCTGTCGCTGGCGGAGCTCGTGCAGGCAGGCTGCCTCGATGCCGGGGCTGCGCGTCTGCTGCGCAGCGCGGTGCTGGGACGCTGCAACCTGATCATCGGCGGGGCGACCGATGCCGGCAAGACCACGTTCATGAACGCGCTGCTGGCCGAGATACCCCCGCACGAGCGGCTGGTGACGATCGAGGACACGCCAGAACTGGACGTGGCGGCACCCAACTGGGTGGCCTTCGAGACCTCGGAATGCGACGGCATCTCGGCGCGCGATCTGGTCCGTCTGGCGCTGCGCATGCGCCCCGACCGGATCCTCGTCGGCGAGGTGCGCGGGCCCGAGGCGTTCGACCTGATGCAGGTGGCCAACACCGGCCACCGCGGATCCCTGGCCACCCTGCATGCGAACGATGCACTCGGCGCGCTCAGCCGGCTCGAGACCCTCGTGCTCACCGCCGGCGTGCGCTGGCCGTTCGAGGCGGTTCAGCGGCAGATCGCCGAGGCGTTCGACCTCGTGGTCTTCCTGGCGCGTCGCCACGGCGTGCGCGCCGTTTCCGAGATCGTGCGCATCGACGGCTTCGACGACCGGCGGCGCCGCTACCTCACCACCGTGCTGTTCAACAAGGAGGCCGGCCATGGCATGTCCGACGATGCGCGCGCCGCGTGACGCCGCACCCTTCGTCACGCCGGTCCTGCTGTGCGCGGCGGCCCTGCTGCTGCTGGCCGCCGCTCCGGTGCTGGCGCAGGGTGCGGCACCCTGGGAAGGGCCGATCTGCGTGGTGGCACGCAGCCTGTCGGGGCCGGTGGCGAAGGCGGTCGCGGTGATCGCCATCGTCATCACCGGTCTCATGGTCGCCTTCGGCGAACTCGGAGGTGTCTTCAAGAGCCTGCTCGGGCTGGTGTTCGGCGTGTCGTTCGCGCTGCTCGCGGACCAGTGGCTGGGCCTGATCCGCGCCGGCGCGACCACCGCCTGCTTCGGCACCTGAGCGGAGGCGACCCATGGCTCCCGCACACGTCGCTGTCCCTGTCCCTGTCCCGGTCCCCGCCTGCGCCGCGCCTCGACGCACGCCGGTCCACCGGTCGCTGCTCGAGATGAAGACCATCGCCGGCGTCGAGGACCGGCTGGCCATCCTGAACGGCACGTTCGCGCTGGCGGTGGCCATGGGCGCCGGCCTCTGGTACTGGGTGTTCCCCGCGCTGCTGCTGCACATGGTGGCTGCGCGGCTCGGCCGGCACGATCCCTGGCTGCGCCAGGTCTACACCGGCTATGCGCTGCAGTCGGACCGGTACGATCCCTGGCCGCGCGTGGGCATGCGCCGCGGGCGCCGTCCCGACGGCTTCGGCAGGGACCTGCTGTGTTGAACCTGCGGCGCATGCTTCGCCGGCATCGGCGCGCTTCGCGCGGCTTCGCCGAACTCGTGCCCTGGATGATCCAGCTCACGCCCGGCCTGGTGCTGAACAAGGACGGTTCGCTGCTCGCCCTGTTCGAGGTCTCCGGCATCGATGTCGAGG
Source organism: Betaproteobacteria bacterium (assembly GCA_021298815.1). Classification (GTDB taxonomy): domain Bacteria; phylum Pseudomonadota; class Gammaproteobacteria; order Burkholderiales; family CAIKXV01; genus CAIKXV01. Next base: position 33,007 of record JAJTHE010000023.1, read on the forward strand.
GTGCGCCGGCGGAAACGGTCGACCGCCATGCACGGCTGCTGGAACAGGCGATGCGCGAGTTCGACGAGCGGCTGGCGATCTGGTGGACGGTGGATCGCCGGCGCGCGTTGCCCGATGCACCCGTGCGCTTCGACCATCCGGTGTCCGCGCACCTCGACCGGTTGTGGCACGAGACCTTCCGCCGCGATCCCCACTACGTGAACCGGCATACGCTGGCGATCACCTGGACGCCGGAACGCCCGGTGCCCGGGCGCTGGTCGCTGTCGCGGCGCCATGCCTTCGCCAGCCAGGCGGCCGCCCTGCAGGTCGACGGCGCGCGCTTCGAGGAAGTGCTGCGCAGCTTCGTCGAAACCAGTGCCGACCTCGGGCTGCGTCGGCTCGAGGGGGCGGCGATGCTCGCCGCGCTGCACGACCGTGCATCGCCGGCCTCGGAGGGCCAGGCGATCGTCGATGCCGCAGACCTTGCCTTCCTCGATTCGTGGTTGCCGGACAACGAGCTGTCGGTGCTGCCGGACAGGCTGCGGTTCAGCCATGTCGATACGCTCGAGATGGCGGCGCTGTCGGTGAAGGCATGGCCGGAGGCGACCTGGCCCGGCGCACTGGACAGCCTCCTGGCCGTGCCGGGAGAGCTCACGCTGGTGGTGGCCTTCCGGTTCGAGCATCCGGCACGTGCCGCGCGGCGCATCCGCGACATCGAACGCCACCAGCGCAACCTGCAGAAGACCTTCGCCGGCTACCTGAAGGAGGCGATCACCCGCGAAGCGACCGCGCTCGTCGACGAGGGCCGGCTGCGCCTTGCCGCGGATGCGGCCGGCGCGCTCGCACACCTGACCTCGGGCGGCGGTGCCTTCGGACATTGTGCGGTGGTCGTGCTGGCGCGCGGCGCCGATGCCGACGCGCTCGACGAGACGCTGCGCGAGGCGTCCGGGCGGCTGCGCCGGCTGGGCTTTCCGGTCCTGCGCGAGCGCCTGAACCTGCTCGGCGCGTTCAGCGTGTCGATGCCCGGGCAGTGGGCGATGTCGCCGCGATGGTTCTTCGTGTCCGAGGCCAACCTTGCCGACCTCGCGCCGATCCGTGCCTGCCCGGCCGGTCGGCCGGTGAACGAACACCTCAGCCGCCAGTCCGGCCGGACGCAGCCGGCGCTGGCGCGCCTGCCGAGCGAGGCGCGCACGCTGTTCCACTTCGACCTGCACGTCGGGGACGTCGGGCATGCGCTCGTGCTCGGTCCGAGTGGCGCCGGCAAGTCGGTGCTGATGAACTTCCTTGTCGCGCAGAGCCGCAAGTACGCAGGGTCGCAGGTGTTCATCTTCGACAAGGATCATTCCTGCCGCATCGCGACCCTGCTGCAGGGCGGCTCGCACCTGGACGCGGGCGCCGGGCGGTCACCCCTGCGCATCAACCCGCTCGAGCGGCTCGGCGACCCCGGGCAGCGCGAATGGCTCGCGCGCTGGCTGGAACTGCTGCTGGGCGCGCGCGGACACGCGATGAGTTCCGACGATGACCGCGCGCTGCGCGAGGCGATCGACCTGCTGGGTGCGCAGCCCAGGGCCGCCTGGCGCCTGCGCTCCCTGGTGCCCCTGCTGCCCGGCCGCCTTGCGGGCGAGCTCGACGCCTGGGTCGGGGACGGACTGCTCGCGCGCTACTTCGACCATGGCGGCGACGGCTGGCCCGGGCTGGCGGATCCGGCCTGCCATCCTTCCTGCGTGGCCGGCGACCGCTCGGCCGCGGCCGCGTTCACCTGCATCGAGATCGGACAGCTGTTCTCCACCCCGCGCGTGGCCGGTGCGTTCCTCGACTACGCGTTCCGCCGCGTGGAGCAGGCGCTCGACGGCCGGCCGGCGCTGATCTACGTCGAGGAAGCCTGGTTCATGCTGGCCGAGCCGGCCTTCTGCCATCGGCTGAACGACTGGCTGCGCACGATGCGCAAGCGCAATGCCTCGGTGGTGCTCGCCACGCAGTCGCTCGAGGAGATCGACGCCAGCCCGGTGTTCGCGAGCGTGGTCGACAACATCCCGACCCGGATCTACCTGGCGAATCCGAACGCGGCGGCGCATGCGCGGCTCTACCTGGAACGGTTCGGGCTGAACGAGATGCAGCTGTCGCGCATCCGGCAGGCCTGCCCGAAGCGCGACTACTACATCACCCAGCCCGGACGGTCGCGCCTGGCGAGCATCGTGTTCCCGCCGCGGCTGCTGGCCGCGCTGCGCTCGGATCCCGTCGCGCAGGCGGCGTTCGCGCGCCACCATGCAGGCGGCCTGCCGGGATGGGAGCACGACTACCTCGACGAGATGTGCGGTGCGGATGCCGGCCCGGCAGCGCGGGGCATGCGATGAGCAGGGGGGGCGGCGGGAACCCGGTGGGCAGGGCCCTTGCACCAGGGTGCGTGGCGCGGCTGGCGGGCTGCGCGTTGTTCGCGATGCTGGAGGTCGCCGCCGCCGGGGGCAACGTTCCCGGGTCCGGCACGATCGTGCACGACCCCGTGTCGTACGTGCAGCATGTACGCAACGCCCAGGCCGCCCTGGTCGCCGAGGCACAGCGCGCCAGGCAGTTGCAGCAGCAGTGGGAATCGCTGGTCCTCCAGGGGCGCGAGCACGAGGCGGCCCTGCGCCAGCTGGCGCGGCTGCGGCCACAGGACTTCGCCTCGCTGCGCGCGATGTCCGGCGAGCAGCTGGCCCGCGTCGGCGAGTACCTCGTCCGGCTCGATCGCCTCGGCGGTTCGATCGAGGCGCTGCGCGCCGAGGCCGTCGCCACGCAGCAGGCGCATTCGCTGTCGCGCCTGACCTGGCCAGAGTATGTCGAGCGCGAGCAGGCACTCGCCCGCAGCCGCCTCGACCGGCAGCGCGAGGCGTTCGCCGATGCGCGCCGCACGATGGCGCGGGTCGAGGTCGACTTCGAGGCAGTACGTGCCGTGCAGGCGCGCATCGTCGACACCGAAGGCAGTCACCAGTCCCTGCAGATGCTCAACCAGCAGGTGAGCATGCTGGTGCTGCAGAACGCCGCTGCCCACGCCCGGCTGGCCCAGGCCGATGCCCGTGCCGCGCATGGCGCGGCCGATGAAGAAGCCGCCGCCGCGCGGGGGCGGCGCCTGCGCGAACTCGACCTGCAGGCGGCGGACCGTCGCGCGCAGGCGGCGCGCGAGGTCGCGGCGCGCACCCGCGAGCGCGCGGCCGCTGCGATCGAAGCGCACCGCCTGCCGCGCCAGTGAAGTGATGCGCCTGCTGCCGGCCGTACTTGCCTGCCTGCTGGCCGCCTGGCTGGCTGCCGTCCTGCTCGCGCCCGGCGCGATGGCGGCCACCGTGCCTGGCGTGGCCGTGCAGGATCCCGCGGACCGGCGCCAGCAGTTGCCCGCGGTCAGCGGCAATCGCGACGACTTCGAGCGCGCGCTGCGCGCCCCGGTCGACGGACTCGTCGAAGCCGCCGCGACCATCCATCGCGGGCTGCTGCCGTGGGGGCTGGACCTGCTGGGTCTGCTCGCGGGAATCTCCCTCGTCTGGCTGGGCCTGAAGACCGCGCTGGAACGCCCGCCCCTGGGGCTGCTGCTGGGCGAACTGTTCACGCTGTCCCTGACGGCAGGCATCCTGTTCGCGCTGCTCGACAACTGGACGGCGTTCACCGGCGCGGTGGTTGCGGGCGCCGCGGACATGTCGCGCCAGGTTTCCGGCAACGTGCACGATGGCCCGGCGGCGGTGCTCGGCGTGCAGCGCATGCTCGATGCGGCGTTCTGGCTGTGGGAGCATGCCGATGCAGGCATCGGTTCCGTGCTCGATCCGCTGATGCTGCTGAGCACCCTCCTGTTCAAGCTGGCGATCGCCATCCTGCTGCTGCTCTGCGGCTGCATCTACCTGGGCATCTACCTGGTTTCGATGACCCTGCTGTCGATCGCCTTCGCGCTCGGGCCGGTGTTCCTGCCGTGGCTGCTGCTGCCGCCGGCAAGCTTCCTGTTCGACGGCTGGGTCCGCTTCACGCTGGTCGCCGCGCTCTACCAGGTGGTCGGCATCGTCGTCGTCACGCTGGTCTCGCGGATGCACGAACCGATGATGGCGGGCATGGGCGGGGCAATGGATCCCGCGTCCGGTGCGTTCAACTTCTACTACTTTGCGGCGTCCTTCCTCCTGACGGGCGTGTCCGCGATGCTGATGCTGCAGGTGCCGTCCATCGCCAGCGGGCTGGTGCGCGGTTCGGTCCTCGCGCGCTTCAGCCCCGGCGCGGTGGTGGCGGCCGCTTCCATCAGGCGTTGAACCCCGGTCCCGGAGTCCCTTACACTCCGGCCATCCCCGCTTCCGATTGCCGCGACGATGAGCAAGGCGTTCCGCCGTTCCGCCTGCGTGCCCCTGCTGCTCGCCGGCTCCCTGCTTTCCGGCTGCGAACAGGCACCGGTGCCGCTGCGCGACCTCTATGCGCGCGACAGCGACTGCAAGCTCGACTGGGGCGACAACGGCCGCTGCGAGCAGACCTCGATGGCCGGCGGAGGCCATGGCTGGTACGGGCCGGTGTACAACTACGGCAGCCGCGACACCGGAGGCCGCGACAACCGGTTCGGCGTGGTCGACACGCGCAACGGCAACATCGAGTATGGCCGCGGCAGCGCGCTGCGCCAGGACTGGAACGCCCGCGCCTCTGCCGCCCAGGGTGGCAGCACCACGCGCAGCGGCTTCGGGTCCAGCGCACGCAGCAGCAGCGGCAGCTGACCGGTGCGCCGCGAACGCTGCGCGCCGCGTGCGGGCTGGCAGGAGAGATGCGAGGCGGTCGGTTTCACCTTCCACAGCGAGGATGGTGGCTACTGGGACGAATCCGCCTGCTACGCGTTCACCGCCGACCAGGTCGACGTGCTCGAGGCGGCCACCGAGGCGGTGCACCGGTGCTGCCTCGATGCGGTCGACCACGTGGTGTCGACCGGCGCCTTCGACCGCTTCCAGGTGCCCGACTTCGCCCGGCCGCTGGTCACCGAGTCGTGGAAGCGCGGCGAGCCGAGCCTGTTCGGCCGCTTCGACTTCTCGTGGGACGGCCGCGGGCAGCCGAAGATGCTCGAGTACAACGCCGACACGCCCACTTCGCTGGTCGAGGCGGCAGTGGTGCAGTGGTACTGGCTGCAGGACATGTTTCCCGGGCGCGATCAGTTCAACTCCCTGCACGAGAAGCTGGTCGAGCGATGGCGCGCGATGGCGCTGCCCACCGTGCTCACGCTCGCCTGCACCATGCAGAACGACGAGGACGCTGACAACCTGCAGTACCTGCTAGACACCGCGCTGCAGGCCGGGCTCGACGCGCGCGCCATCGATGTCGAGGCGATCGGCTGGCAGCCGGGCCAGGCCACGCCTGCGGGCGCCGCGGGTGGGGCAGGCACCGGGGACGCTGCCGGCTGCTTCGTCGACCTCGACGGGCGTCCGATCCGCACGCTGTTCAAGCTCTATCCCTGGGAGTGGATGCTGCGCGAGGAATTCGGCCCGTGCATCCCGGGCTGCGGCACCATGTTCATCGAGCCGCCGTGGAAGATGCTGCTGTCGAACAAGGCCATCCTGCCAGTGCTGTGGGAGCTGTTCCCCGGACACCCGAACCTGCTGGCGGCGAGCTTCGATCCACAGGGCCTCGAAGGTGGTGGCGGCGGCTGGGCATCGAGCCACGTGAAGAAGCCACTCTATTCGCGCGAGGGCGCGAACGTCACCATCCGCTCGGCGCAGGGCGACCACCATGAGGGCGGCATCTACGGTGCCGAGGGATACATCTACCAGGCCTATGCGCCGCTGCCGCGCTTCGACGACCGCTACCCGGTGATCGGTTCGTGGATCGTCGGCGACCGCGCGGCCGGCATGGGCATCCGCGAGGATCGTTCGCCGATCACCCGCAACAGCAGCCGCTTCATTCCGCACTGGTTCGACTGAACCGATCATCCACACAACGAGGGATACCGATGGGTGTGCTATTCGAATCGATGCTGGGTGTACCAGCCTTCCTGACCTATTTCGCCGCGACCCTTGCGATGATGGTGCTGTTCATCGCGATCTACATCCGGATCACGCCCTATCCCGAGCTGGTGCTGATTCGGGAAGGCAATGCAGCCGCTGCATGCAGCCTGGCCGGCGCGCTGTTCGGCTTCGTGGTGCCGCTGGCCCGCTCGGTGGCGCAGAGCGTGAACCTGCTCGACATGCTGTCCTGGGGCGCGGTGGCCTTCGTCGTGCAGCTGCTGGTCTACCTCGGCGTGCGCTTCGCGATGCCGGGCATCGTCACCGGGATACCGGAAGGCAAGGTCGCGCACGGGCTGTTCCTGGGCGCGATGTCGCTGGCGGCGGGGCTGCTGAACGCGGCGTGCATGACCTACTGAGCGCGAGCTTGCCGTTCAGGCCTCGGGCGTTCCGGTATCGTCCGCGCCGCTGGCGAGTTCCGCGCGCGCGGACCCGGCGAGGGCCTGGTAGCGGCGGCGGAAGCCGTCCAGTGCCTCTTCCTCCAGTTCCTCGAGGTCCAGCAGCGCATTGTGCGCCCCCCGGGTCGCGCGGATCAGCTCGTCGAGCTTCACCTGGATCGCCTCGGTATCCCGGTTCTGCGTGTTCTGGATCAGGAACACCATCAGGAAGGTGATGATCGTCGTGCTGGTGTTGATCACCAGCTGCCAGGTGTCGCTGTAGCCGAACAGCGGGCCGGTGGCGACCCAGGCGAGGATGGTCGCCACCGCCAGCGCGAACACCCGCGGGCGGCCGCAGAAGTGCGCGGCGGACTTGGCGAAACGGGAGTACCAGGTACGGGTGCTGATCATGGCATGCCTCGCAGGTCGATGGTCGTCGACGGATCATGCGCGCTTCCCGGTGGGGCGTCCTTGAGCGAGTTCCCTCGGAGAGGTCCCTCAGCGCCGTCCCACCGCCCGCCGCATCACCGCCACCCGCGGCTCGAAGCCCTGTTTCCGCCAGGCGGCGACCGCACGGTCGTCGCGCACCACGACCGCGAGTTCCAGCGTGCCGATCCGCTGTCGTCGGGCATGTTCCGATGCATGTTCCATCAGCAGGCTGCTCAGGCCGCGGCGGCGGAACGCCTGCTCGACGTCGACATCGACGATGTACATCACCGGTTCGTACTCGAAGCTGTCGCCGAACAGCGGATCCTCGACCTGGATCCGCGCGGTGAGATAGCCCGCGAGCTGCAGTCGCGACTGGCCTTCGGCCCGAGCGATCCAGCCCAGCAGCGAACCCGCGGCGAGCGCACGCTTGAGCCGCGCGGTGGTCTTCTGCGGGGTGAGTGCCGGGGTGAAGCTCGGGTCGATGCCGCCGCTCGTTTCGGCCAGGTGCCGGAACCAGAGGTCGGCGATCGCCGGGGCATCCTCGGGGCCGGCGCGCTGGACCAGGAAGCCGGCTGCCCGGGCGGCCATGCTCAGCCGCCGCCGACGGTGAGGGAGATCATGCGCCACGGCCCGGCGTTCGGCGTCTTGCCGCGGCCGCGCGTGAAGCAGGCACGGGCCTCGATCGCGCTGCGCACATGCTCGGAGGCCATGTAGCCACCGCCGTTCTTCAGCACGACCTTGACCCAGCGCTGCGGCGACTTCGCCTCGTCCTCGAGGTCCCAGTCCTCGACGCCGACGATCTGGTGCGACAGGGTGGCGACGATCGGCGCCTGGATCGAGGGCTTCGCGAACACCGGCGCATCGGCGGCGACGATCGCGGCGAACAGGTACGGATCGATGGTCGGCGGGAAGGTCACCGCAACGTAAGGCAGGCAGAGCAGGCGCTCGCCGCTGGCGGCTTCGACCTGCGCGGCACCCAAACGCAGCATCGAGCGCATCTCGGTCCAGAGCGGGGAGTCCTTCGCCTTGGCGGGCGTGTCGAGGTCCCACTGCTCGACGAAGGCCTTCACGCCGTCGGGCTTCTCGAAGCTGTTGCGCACCTTCGGGTCGAGGATAGACAGCAGGAACTTCACGTCGCGCTGCTCCACCGCGGCCAGCAGCCGCTTGTGGAACTGCACCCAGGATGCATCCTTCGCGCCGGCATCGACCGGCGGCAGCGGGGCTTCCTGGGCCCGGGCTGGCGCTGCATGCAGCGCCAGCGAGAGGCCCGCGGCGATGCACAGGGTGGCGAATGCACGCATCGTTCAGCGCCCCTTGAACTCGCCGCGGCGCTTCTCGAAGAAGGCCTGCAGGGCTTCGGCATGGTCCTCCGTCTTGTGGCACAGCGCCTGGTAGCTGGAGCAGATGTCGAGGTATTCGGGCAGCGGCATGCGCTGCGACAGCTTGAGCAGGCGCTTGGCGTAGCGCAGCGCCTGCGGCGGCTTGTACGACATGCGGCGCGCCATGTCCTGCGCGCGCGCCAGCAGTTCCTCCGGCTTGACCACTTCAAGCACCAGGCCCAGGGCCAGCGCCTCGTCGGCCTTGATCAGCCGCCCGGAGAAGGTCAATTCCGCCGCACGCTGGTAGCCGACCGCACGTGTCAGGAACCAGGATCCACCGTCGCCCGGGATGATGCCCAGGTTGACGAAGGTCTCGCCGAACTGTGCCTCGGTCGATGCGATGCGGATGTCGCACATCTGCGTGAGGTCGAAGCCCGCGCCCACCGCCGGGCCGTTGACTGCGGCGATCACCGGAAGCTCGCACTCGTGCAGCGCCATCGGGATGCGCTGTATGCCCGACTTGTAGTTCTGCTGCACCTCGTGCACCGGCACGTCGGTGCGCTGCTTCATGTTCTTCACGTTGCCGCCGGCGGAGAACGCCGAGCCCGCGCCGGTCAGCACCAGCACCGAGATGTCCGGGCAGGCGCTGGCCCAGTTCACCACGCTGACCAGCTCGGTGCCGATCAGCGAGCCCGACAGCGCATTGCGGATGTCGTCGCGGTTGAAGGTGAGGGTCGCGACCCGGCCGTCGATCGCGAGGGTGCAATCGGTGACCGTCGGTTGTTCTGCAAGCGTGCTGGCCATTTCGGGCTCCATTCTGGCGGGCGGCGTAAAGCCGGGAGTTTACCTATACTGGGGTCAGGTCTTGCCTTTTGCATCGCAGGGGCAAAAGGCAAGACCTGACCCCACACAAGAGGTTCCGGACATGGGTGGCAGTTCCGAGGACGGTCCGCGCCTGGTCACCGACTTCCGGTCGGTGGTGCCGGGCGTTCGCCTGTACAGCGGCGAGCTTGCGCTCGATTCGCTGGCGGGCGAGGTTGCACGGCTGAAGTGCAGGCGTGCGTTCATCGTCTGCGGGCGCTCGGTCGCCACCCGCACCGGCCTGGTCGCCCTGGTGCGCGACCGTCTGGGCCCGGCGTATGCGGGCCAGTTCGATCGCATGCGCAAGGATTCTCCGTATCCCGACGTGGTCGAGGCGCGCGATGCGGCGCGCGCGGCGGGTGCCGACCTGCTGCTGGCGATCGGTGGCGGCAGCGTGATGCAGGCGACGCGGGTGGTCGCCATCCTGCTCGCCGAGCCGGGCGACGTGATGACGATGATCACCCAGTATCCCGAGCAGGGCCCGGCGATCAGCCCGAAGCTGCTGGCGCCCAAGCTGCCGATCATCAACGTCTGCACCGTCGGCACCTCGGCCACCCACCGCGGCGGCTCGGCGATCCGCAATGAACTGCTCGGCCACCGGATGGAGTTCTTCGATCCGAAGACCCGGCCGCAGGCGGTGTTCTGGGACCATCGCGCGCTGCAGACCGCGCCGCTGTCGCTGGCGCTGGAGAGCGGCTTCTCCATCTTCTGCCGCGCGCTGGTGAACATGGGCACCGTGCGCCAGAACCCGCTGGTCGAGGGCAACCGCCGGCAGGCGTTCGCGCTGGCCGACCGTGCGCTGCCGCGCCTGCTGGCCGCGCCCGACGACCCGGTGCCGCGCCTCGAGCTGTGCGCGGCCGCCTGGCTGCAGAACCGCGACGCCGACGATGGCGGCACGATGTTCGACAAGCACTGGGTGCAGCGCGTGGCCTATGCGTTCGCCACCGCGCTGTTCATCCGCTTCCCGCAGGTGTCGCAGGGCCAGGCGAACGCGGCGGTCACGCCTGCAGTGATGCGTGCCTTCGGGCCGCGCGACCCCCGGGCCACGGCGAACATGGCGGTCGCGCTGGGCGTGCTCGATGCGCATGCCGGGCGCGACGAGGTGGCGCAGGCGCACCACCTGGCGGCCGACGCCTTCGAAATACGCACACGCGCGCTCGGCCTGCCGGTGAGGCTCTCGCAGCTGCCGGTGCAGGTGCCGAGAGACCAGTTGCCGCTGATCGTGCAGGACTCGCTGAAGAACTTCAACGCCGATCCGAAGCGCGAGTTCACCGGCGAGGTGGAGCGCCTGCGCGAGGTGATCGACGCCGCCTGGTGAGCGCGCGGCGGGAGGCCGGCGCCCCGCTGGCTGGAAGGGCGCCCTCGTCAGTAGCGCTCGCGCCTGAAGATCATCGGTGTCGGCGTGGACGCCGTGCCGAAGGTCGCGCGCGCCGAAGGGTTGCGGTCGTGGTTGCCGCCGGTCCAGGCGCCCTGCAGCCAGGGCAGGCCGACTGCCGCGAGGTCGATCGTGAGGTCGACGCTGCCGCTGTTGCCCGCACCGGGCGCGAGGAACACGATGCTGCGGCGGCCCGCCGACAGCGTCCCTGCCGACGCCACCCGGGTCTCGCCCTCCTGCAGGTTGCGCTGCCAGTTCGACAGCGCGACCCGTGCCGGGTCGATGGCCGTGCAGAAGTCGCGCGTGTTGCCGACCCAGGCCGATCCGTTCCAGTGCTCGGCCAGCGCCGGTGCCGGCAGCGCGATCATTTCGGAGCCGTTCGCGTTCACCAGCCGCAGCCGGCCGTACCGGAACTCGTTGCCCGGGAATCCGGGGACCGCCGAGTCGAACGCGATGCCGGGCCCGGGCGCCGTGCAGGTGCCGCCGCCATTGAAACAGGCGCGCGTGGATGACGAACCGATCGTCGACGGGTTGCCGGGGACGCCGGCCTCGGTGGTATCCGAGATCCAGACCGCCGTCGTGATGCGGGCGGTGAACGGTGCCTGCGGGGTCGTCGGATCGCGGGTGTACTGGATGGAGTCGAGCGCGCTGGTGGTGACACGGCCGGTGCCGTCGCCATTGCTCACCACGTCGCCGGGTGCCACGCCGCCGATGGTCACCAGCACCGGCTGGCCCGCCGGGGTGGTGTCGTTCGCCGCGAGCTGGCGCACGATGTGGTCGCTGGTGATCTTCCACAGCATGCCGCGGTAGTTGACCGTGAGCGCACCGGCCGCGTTGCGCGGCAGGATGGTCGCCGTCGGGCGCACGGCGAATCCGAACGGCTGCCCGACATAGGTGAAGGACCGGCGCGGCGTGCCCGTCGGCGCCGCGCTGCAAGAGGCATCGGTGGCGTTCATCGTGCGCAGCAGGGGCACGCTGCCGCTGGGCTGGAGTTCGAAGCCCGCGGGCACGAAGCGTCCGACCGTGGTCGCGCCGCCGCTCTGCGGGATGGTGCGGGTGGCCAGGTCGGTATCGTTCGCATCGATCGCGGCGAAGGAAGTGTCCTCGAGCTGCAGGGTGAACGTGCCCACCTCGCTGTAGGTCGCCGCGGTGGCGTGCATCGTGCCGCCGCTCGCCTGTACCCAGCCCGGCAGCGACAGGATGCCGGTGGTGCAGCCGGCCGGCAGCACGCACGCCGGGCTGCCGCCGCGCGCCGTCGGGAAGCCGTCGTAGCCGGCAAGCAGGGCGCCGCTGGTATCCACCGCGGATGCGCTGACCGTGAACGGATGGCCGGCCCCATGCACGACGCCGCCGGCTGCGGCCGTGTTGTTCAGGCTGCGCGGCGCGCCGCTCATCGTGTAGGCAGTGCGCCAGTCGGCGTCGAGCGCGGACACGACGAGTCCGGACGGCCGCACGGCGAAGCTGTCGTTCGAGCAGCCGATCCGGTTGCCCTCGGCGATCCGCACCCTGAGTTCGCGCCAGGCGTTGCCTTCCACGAGGGCGGCGTTCACGCGCCCGGCATTGCCGTCGGCGAAGGTGACCGCGGTGGCACTGCGGCTGATCGACACCCAGCTCGAGCGGCAGCCGTTGGCATCGAGCGCGCCGCTGTTGTCGCGCGCATCGAGCAGGGTCACGCTCGCGGTGCCGGTGTAGCGCGTGTCCACTGCGGTGCGCGCCGCGTTGAGCGCGACGATCGCCAGGCGGAACGTCGTGCCCGAAACCTTGGTCTGGATCACGCCGCTGGTCGAGCCCGCCACGGTTGCCGCCTCGAACGCGTTGAAGCTGCCGCCAGCGGCGACCGGCGTGCGTGCGGTCAGCCGCACGTTGTCCAGTGCGGCGCCCGCGCAGCAGTCCGAGCCGGTATCGCTCAGGAAGGACAGGGTGGTCACCGCTTCGGTGGCGGTGAAGGTGAAGGTCTGCGTCCGCCATCCCATGTCCGCGGTCGACCGGCCCGAGGTGTCGAAGGTGAAGCTCTGGCTGATGCCCGCGGCCGAGACCGTGACCGGCTTGATCCGCGGCCCAGCGCTCGGATTGCCCGCGAGGTCGAACTGGACGTCGTAGGTGGTGCCCGGGGTGGTGGAGAACGTCTGGCTCACGCCGCCGCGCCTTTCCTCTCCGACGAGATCGACGCTGCGCCTGCCTTCGGAGGACGTCCAGTAGGTCCCGATGTGGTTGATGTCGTTGCCGATCACCGTCCAGCCCGTGATGGCGGTACTGCCTGCCCTCAGGGTGTTGAACTGCCCCGGGTCGGTCGCGGACAGCTCGAAGCTGCCGTTCCTGAAGGCCTGCACAGGCGCGGACGAGCGCGCGGAGAGCCGCGACGGATACGCGGTCGTGTCGTAGGCGAACAGCATGTCGTCGTCACTGCGGCCGTCGACGATGATCTTCACTTCCAGCAGGCGCGAGGTCCCGATCGTGTAGTTGACCGCCCCGAATTCGACCGACCGCTCGACCCAGCCGGTAGTCCCGCCCGACCAGTTGGTCAGCGACAGCCTGGCGGTGGTGATCGTCGTGCAGGCGGTCGTGCTCGACGAGCAGTCGCGCAGGAAGGCGGTGACCGACCCGGCCTTGCGCGTGTCGAACTCCTTCATCGCGCTCCACAGCGTCAGCCGGTACTCGCCCGACAGCACCATGCCGCCGGTGGGGCCGCGCCAGCGCTGGTACTTGGTGCCGTCGCTTTCCGCGGCCCCGGAGCCGGCTTTGGAGACCATCAGGCCCTCCACCGAATCGCGTCCGATGTCGAAGTTGTCGAGCCGTGTCGCGGTCGGGGCGGTGGTGGAGAGGGTGGACGTCGGTACCCCGGTCGCCTTCAGGAAGAACTGTGCGCCTGCCGTGGAAGGCAGCAGCGCGATCGCCAGTGCAGTGGCGCGCAGCAGGCGCAGGCAGGTGGCCATCGGCTTCATGGCCGCCCCAGCGTCGCTTCCACCTGCCGCTCGACGTAACCCGCGGCGGGTCTGGCGGACGGGCAGGCAGGCTGGTTGCAGGCATTAGCGACGACGCGGTAGCTGGACAGGTCGATGCCGCCTTCGGCCAGCACGGTCGCCGAGCAGCTGATCGACACCGTGAACGGTTCCAGCACGGAGTCGGCGAACGACAGCGTGGTGTCGCGGAAGCAGCCCGGTGCCACGGGTTCGAGCAGCAGCCGCGCCGCCGCCCATTCGATGCCCGCGTTCGCGGCCTGGTAGGCGCGGGCGCCCTGGATGTCGAGCGCAGACCCGGCCTGGTTCTGCGCGGTGATGCGCGCCAGGTAAAGGCCGAGCGCGCCGAGGATCACCACCAGGAAGAACGCGCCGACGATCGCGAAGCCGCGTTCGCGTCGGCGGCCCGCGCCCGCGGGCGCCCGGCGGCCGCATCGGGGCGGCCGTCGTGGCGCCACGGGGCGCGCGTCGTGCCTGCTCATGGCGCATTGTCCACGCGGACATCCTGGTACAGCCGCACCGACTCGCCGCCTGCGCTGCGCTCCAGCGCGATGGACACCACGCCGATGCGCTGCGACACCGCGTCCGGGTCGTAGGTGATCGTGCAGCCGGTGACGCCGTCGAGCACCAGCGCGGGCGTGCCCCTGGGCGGCATCGGCTGCATCGCCTCGATGTCATAGCCCCCGTAGCGAAGCAGCTGCCCGCTGCGCAGGTCGCAGGCGTAGGTGACCGGACGGGCGACCAGGTGGAACCGGTTCGACGGCGAGGCGAGCGTGAAAGTGTGCCGCTCGTGGGCGATCACGCTCTCGCAGGCACCGGTGGCCTCCCTCGAGTAGCGCGCCTTGTTGCCGCCGGTCGCCGCGCCGCTGGCATAGGCATCCGCAGCGGTGAAGCCGGCGCCGAGGTTGTAGACGACGACGTAGTAGGTCCCGCCGTCGTTCGGCAGGTCGGCGACCGGCCCCAGCGTGGAGAAGGACGAATCGGCCGCGCCGAAGGCCAGCGGATCGTTGCTGCCCACGCCGCAGGCGCCCGCCGGGGTCCTGCCCGCCAGCTCCGCGCGGTAGCGGCCGCCGGCGACCACCGGCAGGAACTCGAGGTAGACGGTGCTGCCGTCGCTCGCCACGCGCACGCTGTTGGGCAGCGCCAGGCGCACGTCGCGCTGCAGCCTGCGCATCGCGGTCTCGGTGCCGTCGACCAGCTCGGCGCGGCGTTCGGCATCCAGGTAGGACTGCATCGCGCCGGTGGCGAAGGTGGTCACCATCAGCGCGACGATGCCCAGCAGCACGATCGCCACCACCAGCTCGACCAGCGTGAAGCCGTCGCTGCCGGTGCGCGCGGGCCGGGCGTCAGTGGGCGGCATTGGGTGCATGGCGGGTCCGGTAGCCTTCGAGCACCAGTTCCGAGCTGGCCGGCCCGGTCACGGTCACCAGCACCCGCAGTGCCTCGGCGCTGTCGCCCGATGCGGCCACCAGCCTCGCGTCGCTGACCTGGACCACCACGGCATAGGCTTCCAGCCCGGGCACGGCCTCGTTGCGGACGTTGCGGATGCCGGCCATCCTGAAGTCGTGGTAGTCGTTCACGTTGTTGAACGGCATGCGCGTGCCGTAGCGGTCTTCGTCCGGTTCCGGCCCGAGCGCCTCGGGCAGGCTGGCGCAGTCGCGCGCGCTGGTCGCCGTGGCGAGGTTCGCATCGGTCGGGTCGCACCAGGTGTGCGGCTGCAGCAGCACCTCTTCCAGCATCGACTCGGCGATCGCCAGCAGCTGCTTGCGGATCATCGGGTCCGGGCTGGCACGCGTGGACCACTGCAGCGACCCGAGCACCGCGCCGGCGGCGACCGACACGATCACGATGAACACGATCACCTCGATCAGCGACGCGCCGCACGCCCGCCGGCGGTCACCGCACATGGCCGGTCTCGGCTTCGACGGTGAGCGTGCGCGTCTCCACGCCGGCCCCGGTGCTCGCTATCGAATAGGTCTGCACGCCGCTCGGCCGCCCGCGCGCGTCGAACTGCAATCCGCTGCGCGTCGCCCCGTCCGCCGCGAGCGACACCGCCGGCGGCGGCACCAGGCAGAACTCCCGGCCGGTCGCCGGATTCACCACCTGCTGGCTGCAGTCGGAGGTCAGGCAGAGCTGCAGCGCGCAGGGATTGGTCCGTCCCGGGGTGGTGACCACGACGGTCACGGTGCGCCGCATCGCGATCGCGGTGCGCTGTGCGTAGCGCACGGCGGAAGCGACCTCGTCCGCGAACGCGCGCGTCTCGAAGGCGCTGCGCCCGGCCAGGCGCGGCACCGCCACCGCCGACAGCACCGCCAGCAGGACGATCACCACGACCAGCTCGACCGCGGTGAAGCCCGAGGCCGTCAGCCGTCGATAACCTCGGGAGGAAGGTGGTGGAAAGCGGAGCCGCACGCCCTGGTCATTCTCGCGGTCAACCCGGTCAGCAGTTCGCCGTCGTGGCGTTGTTCGTCACGACACCGGTGGCCGCATCGTACGTCACGTTGCATGCCGCGGGGGCGCCGACCTGGGTGAAGGTGGCCACCGTGCTGCCCGAGGCGACCGCCCATCCGAACCCGTTGCAGGCGGTGCCCGATTCGCAGCGCATCGCGTTGCCGATGCCGGCCAGCGCCGCGGTCGGGAAGCCGCCGGTCGCGCCGGTACCCACGGCGACCGTGGTGCCGTCGGCCATGGTCACGGTGGTGGCAGTGAAGTTGCCGGTAGCCTGGTAGCGTGCCTGCACCAGCGTGACCGCGGAACGCAGGCCGCCTGCCATGCCGGCAGCGGCTGCGGAGCGGGCGTCCGAGGTCAGGTTGATGAAGCGCGGGAAGGCCGTCGCCGCCAGGATGCCGAGGATGACGATCACGACCACCAGCTCTACCAGCGTGAAACCGCCCTGATTGGAACGCATTGCAGACTCCGGTCGTCTCGAATGGGAAGCGGGACCTATGAAGTCCCGCACGCCCGTTCTAACGGCGCACCGGCGGCAGGACTTTAGTCCTGCCGGGAATCTATTTCCGATCAACGACCTGCAGCCGGCACCCCGGCGTCCCTGCAGGCGCCGGTCACTCGCAGGTGGAAGGCGAGGCGGTGACCTGGATGTCGGGGGTGCCGCCCGGCGCAGCCTCGACATAGGCGAAGGCGCAACCGGGCCGCTGCGGGTCGGCCTGCACGGTGCGCATGCCGCCGGCCGCTGCCTGCACGATGTAGCCGCTGCTGCCCGGCACCGGCGAGGCCAGCCCGGCCAGTTCGGCGATGACCTGGGCCGAGGGATAGCCGTTGACGAACGACAGCGTGAGGCCCTCGACCACCAGCGCGGGCGATGCGGCGATGCCGGTGAAGTTGTCCGGATAGCCGCGCGCCAGCATCAGCGCACGGCCCATGACCGCCGCCGAGCGGGTGGCGCCGGCCGCCGCACGGACCTTGTCCACCCGCGCATCGGCGGAGATCGACGCGAAGCGCGGCAACGCGACCGCGGCCAGCACGCTGACGATGGTCAGTACCATGATGAGTTCGATCAGGGTGAAACCCCGATGCCCGTACCCCGCGTGCCGCACGCCAGCCCCTCCGATCGTCCGTGGACACGGCCTCCCGGCCGCGATGTCCCTGCGGACACGGCGATACGGTGCCGCAGGACGGCCCGGGGTTCAAGGGGCAGGGTTGCCGGCAGTAGTGCTTTCGGACTAATCAGCCGCCGCCCTTGCCCAGCGCGGCGCGCCCGAGGTCCCAGATCGGCAGGAACACGCCCAGCGCGAGCAACAGCACCAGCGCGCCGAGGGCAACGATCAGGATCGGCTCGACCTGCGAGCCGAGCGTCTTCAGTTCGTACTCGACTTCGCGCTGGTAGAGGCCGCTGATCTCCTCCATCAGTTCGTCGATCGCGCCCGATTCCTCGCCGACCGCGATCATCTGCAGCACCACCGGGGTGAACACGCCGGCGGCGCTCGCGGTACGCAGCACGCTCTCGCCGCGTTCCACGCCGATGCGCATCTGCTCGATCTTGGATTCGATGTACTTGTTGTCCACCGTCGGCGCCACGGTGCGCAGCCCGAGCGTGATCTGCACGCCGCTCTGGCCCGACAGCGCGAAGCTGCGCGCGAACCGCGCCAGCGTCGCCTTCAGGATGATCTTCCCGGCGATCGGGATGCGCAGCTTCCAGCGGTCCCAGCACAGGCGCCCGCCGGCCGTGGACAGCCACCAGCGGGTGCCTAGCACGGCCGCGGCGAGCAGCGCGAGCATCACCCACCAGTACGACACGGTGAAGTTCGAGAAACCGATCAGTACCCGGGTGAGCAGCGGCAACTCGGTGTTGAAATTGGCGTACACCTTCGCGAACTGCGGGATCACGAACAGGTTCACGATGCCGATCGCCGCGCCGATGAACACCATCACGATGATCGGATAGCGCAGCGCGGTGGCCACCTGGCCGCGGATCTCGCGTTCGAACTCCAGGTGGTGGAACATGCGCAGGAACACGTTCTCGAGCTGGCCGGTGGTCTCGCCCACCCGCACCATCGCGATGAAGAAGGGGTTGAACACCCGGGGATGCCGCTGCATCGAGGTCGACAGCTCCCGCCCGCTCTCCAGGCTCTCGCGCAGGTCGCGCAGCACGTCCGCGAACACCGGGTTGCGCGTCGACTCCTGCAGGCCGGCGAGGCCGCGCAGGATCGGCACGCCCGACTTGAGCAAGGTATGCAGCTGGCGGCAGAACAGGAGCACTTCCTCGTGCGGCACGCGGCGGCCGGGCAGCACCGAGGACAGCGGGCCGGCCGACCGCGACAGGCCGCCGCCGGCCTCGCTGCGCGGGGCGGTCGACGGCGTGATGTCGAGCGGGATGATGCCGGCGGCCGACAGCTGGTCGGCCACCGCGCTGCTGCTCACCCCTTCGCCGACGCCGCGCACGAGGTCGCCGCTGGCGGAGCGTCCGGTATAGGCGAAATAGGGCACTGGGGCCGGGCGTCCGTTCAGTCGGCCCACTGCGACGACACGCGCATCGCCTCGTCGACCGTGGTGCGCCCGGCGGCCACCAGCATCGCCCCGTGGTGGCGCAGCGTGCGCCCGCCCATCTGTTCGTTGCCCACGCGCACGAAGGTCGCCGGGTCGGCGTGGTTGGCCGCCTCGACCACCGGGCGGGTCATCTCGAGCATCTCGTAGACGCCGGAGCGGCCGAGGAAGCCGGTGCCGTTGCAGTGCGAGCAGCCGCGTCCGCGCAGGTAGGTGCCGCGCTCGGCCGCATCGCCGAGCGACAGCGCGAGCCATTCGCGTTCGGCCGGCGTCAGGTCGTACGGCGCCGCACAGCTCTCGCAGACCACCCGAACCAGCCGTTGCGCGATCACCAGCTGCAGCGACAGCGCGACCATGTAGCGCGGCGCGCCCATGTCGAGCAGGCGGATCGGCGTCGACACCGCGTCGTTGGTGTGCAGCGTCGAGAACACCAGGTGGCCGGTCAGCGCCGCGCGCAGCCCGGTCTCGACCGTGGCCTGGTCGCGCATCTCGCCGACCAGGATCACGTCCGGGTCCTGGCGCAGGGCGGCGCGCAGCACGCGGTCGAACGACAGGTCGATCTTGTCCTGCACCTGCACCTGGTTGATGCCTGGTATGCGGTACTCGACCGGGTCCTCCACCGTGATGATCTTGCGCGCCGGCGTGTTGATCTCGGACAGCGCGGAATAGAGCGTGGTGGTCTTGCCGCTGCCGGTGGGCCCGGTGACCAGCACCATGCCGCTCGGACGGTGCAGCACGTTCTTCAGCTTGGTCAGCATGTCCGTCGGCATGCCGATGTGGTCGAGCCCGAGCAGCCCGCTCGCCTGGGTCAGCAGGCGCATCACGACCGATTCGCCGTGCTGCGTGGGCATCGTCGACATCCGCACGTCGATGCTGTAGGTGCGCACCTTCACGTTGAAGCGGCCGTCCTGCGGCAGGCGCTTCTCCGAGATGTCCAGGCCGGCCATCAGCTTCAGGCGCAGCACCAGCGCCGAGGCGATGCGCAGGTCCGACTCGGTCTGCAGGTGCAGCACGCCGTCGATCCGGAAGCGGATCTGCAGCCGCGATTCCATCGGCTCGATGTGGATGTCCGAGGCTCGCACCGATACCGCGTCCTCGAACACCGACTGCAGCAGCTTGGCGACCGGTGCTTCTTCCACCGACAGCGTGGTGCCCAGCGTGCCGAAGTCCACCGCGGGCGCATCGGCCAGTTCGTTCTGCAACTCCTGCGCGAGACCGCTGATCTCGTGGGTGCGCCGGTAGAGCCGGTCGATCACCTGCAGCAGCACGGTCTCGCCGACCACGGCCAGCGAGATGTCGCGCTTCAGCAGCCGCGTCATCTCGTCGTAGGCATTGAGGTCTGTCGGGTCGGTCATGCCGACGCGCAACGCGCTGCCGAGGTCCTCGAGCACGATCGCGCGGAAGCGACGCGCGATCGTCTCGGGCAGCAGGTTGACGAGTTCGCCGCGGGTGTCGAACACCTTCAGGTTGACGTAGGGCACCTTCAGCTGGCGCGCCAGCGCCGAGGCGATCTCGTCTTCGGTGACGAAGCCGCCCTCGACGAACACCCGCCCCAACCGGCGTCCGGTCTTCTTCTGCTGTTCGAGCGCGGCCAGCAGCTGGGCCTCGGTCAGCAGGTTCTGCTGGACCAGGATCTCCCCGAGGCGGACCTTTTCCGGACGTGGCATCTACGGCTTCCAGGGGCCGCGCCCTCGGCGCTGGCCGGGACGACGACGGTGGCGGGCAGGGCCCGCCGGGTTGAAGGGTGAACCTCGATAACGACCGGGCCGACGACGACTTTAGCGGTCCGCCTGCGGCTGCGGTAGTGCCCGCCTTCGCTGCGCCCTCGCATCGGCGGGCTGCCGGTACCATCGGGGACATGTTCGACATCGTCCTGGTCCACCCCGAGATCGCGCCCAACACCGGCAACGTGATCCGCCTCGCGGCCAACACCGGCTGCCGGCTGCACCTGGTCGAGCCGATGGGGTTCGTGATGACCGACAAGGGGTTGAAGCGGGCGGGACTGGACTACCACGAGCATGCGAGCGTCCGTCGGCATGCCGACTGGGAGGCGTGCGTCGAGACACTCGCCGGCGCGCGCCTGTTCGCCGTGACCACCCGCGGCGCGACCCGCTACAGCGACATCGCATTCCGCCCGGGCGATGCCTTCGTGTTCGGGGCTGAAAGCCGGGGGCTGCCGGACGCGGTGCTGCAGGGCTTCGCGCCGGGGGCCCGCCTGCGCCTGCCGATGCGGCCTGCATCGCGCAGCCTGAACCTCGGCAACTCGGTGGCGGCGGTGGTGTTCGAGGCCTGGCGGCAGCAGGGGTTCGACGGCGGGGTGTGATCGGGCGTGGGCGGGCGGCGTGCTACCTCGGGTAGATCCGCGACGCCAGCGGCCGCGGCTTGTAGTCTGGCAGGAACCGGCACTCGGCCGCCTGCGCGCCGCGCAGTTCGCGGCAGCGTGCCGTGATCCCCGCCGGCGTGGGCTTGCGGCCCTTCTCGACCCAGTCGAGCACCGCTTCGAACAGCGGCGGGTAGAACGCATCGCCCCAGTAGCTGTGCTCGCTCGAATCGACGAATACCTGCACCAGCCGGTCGCCGTTGCCGGCGGCCACCATGCGCTCGCGCAGGGTGTCGGTGCCCTCGACGAACACCGTCGCGTCGCCGATGCCGTGTGCATTCACCACCGGCACGCGGAAGCGTCCCGCATGGTCGACGTCCGCGGCGAAGCGGGCCCGGGCGGCAGGGTCGGGGCGGAAGCGCGGCACGCCGGCATTGAGCGCCGCGTCGTCGCTGGAGCCCACGTAGCGCACCGCGTCGTTGCCGAACGGGCTGGCACCGCCGTTCTTCTCGACCACGTCGCGCAGCGTGAACGTGCCCCAGTTCAGGTGCCCGACCACCGACGACTCTGGGATCTTCAGGACGTCGACGATGGTGCGCAGTTTCGCGGCCTGCTCGGCCGTGCGCTTCGCCGCGGGTCGGCCGGTGCCGAGGCACTCGTCCGCGCGCTTCGCGACTTCGGCGCCGGTCATCTTCGCGCCGGCGGGCAGGCCGATCGACAACGGGTACTGCGGCTCGTCCGGCCGCGGGTGGTTGTGGCACAGGTACTGGTAGATCGCGCGCAGGTCGAGCCGGAAGTCGTAGGTGGCTGGACCTGCGACCACGCCGCTGGTGAGCAGGATGCCTTCCCACGAGCGCGGGAACAGTTCCGCCGCGCGGGTGGCCACCATCGCCCCCCACGACTGGCCGTGCAGCAGCGTGCGCCGCGGCGTGGCGACATGCTCGACGAAGATCCGGCGCACCCGCTCGGTGTCCTCGGCGGCCGTGGTGACCGCGAAGCCACCCTGGCGGAACACCGAGCCGGCCCAGGCATGGCCTTCGCGCACGGTGATCGCCCAGCGCGCGATGTCCTCGTCGGCGCGCGTGCGCTGCGGTGGACCCAGCGAGGGCCCGCCGTGCGCATGCACCACCAGCACGCCGCTCCACTTCGCCGGCATCACGATCAGGTAGTGGGAATCGGCGGAATCCTGGCCACGCAGGCAGCGTGCGCCTTCGGGCACGCCGGCCGGGCAGACTTCCGCGCGTGGCGGGGCTTCGGGCGGAAAGGTGGGGGTGGTGACGCAGCCGGCGAGCAGGGCGAGACCCGCCAGCGACAGCACGGATCGCAGCGGCAGCGAGGGGAGGGCGGAGGTGGGCATTGTCAGAGGGGCGCAGGCCGGCGGATCGGTGGACGCGTGAGGATTGCCGTGCGGGACCGTGGTGTCAACCCGGCCGAGCCCTGACGGTCGATGCCGATGCGGTCACCGAGGCGGTGATACGTCAGGCCTCTGGCGCGCTCGAGAAGTCTTCCCGCAAGCGCGAGATCCGATGCACGCGCTCGTGAAGAATGGTCACGATGCCGATATCGCCGTTGGCCAGGCGCCGCCGATACACGAAGTGCCGTCCGTAGCGAAAGAAGAAGCCTTCGACGCCGAACTCGGCCGGCACTGGTCTGGACGCCACCCCATGTGTGTCGATGCGTTCGAACGCGTCGAAAAGCCCGATGAAGTAGTACGTGGCTTGCGCTTCAACCGAGGGCTCGCGAGTGTAGCGGTAGATCTCGTCCAGGCGCCGGGACGCCGACTCCTGAATCCGAACCGCAGGCATCGTTCAGGTGCCAGCCGCGTTCCGTGTAATCATATGCGCAGCAGTCAAGGGCCGATAAGCCGACTCGGGGGCAGCAAAGGCGTGAGCCAGGTTCGCCTTCAGCCGATCGAAGGCCTGCTGCGACGCGATACGGCAAGGTCACCCGTGATGGTCGTCCACGGGCATGGTGCACCAGCGTGGGCAGCCCGTCGACGCTGGCGGACAAGCGCTGGTCCTGGTCCCTACTCTGCCTCGGCGCGGGGATCCCGCCGCATCAGTCCGTCCACCGCTTCGGCCGGCTGCATGCGTCCGTCCAGCACCCCGCACACCGCCTCGGTGATCGGCATCTCGACGCCGTTGTCGCCGGCAAGGGTCGACAGTGCGTGCGCGCTCGACACGCCCTCGGCGACATGGCCGAGCGTGCACAGGATCTCCGCCAGCGGTACCCCCTGTGCCAGCCGCAGGCCGACCTGCCGGTTGCGCGAGAGGTCGCCGGTGCAGGTGAGGATCAGGTCGCCGGCGCCGCTCAGGCCCATCAGGGTGTCGGGCCTGCCGCCGAGCTTCAGGCCGAGGCGGGTCAGTTCCGCCAGTCCGCGCGTGACCAGCGCCGCGCGCGCGTTAAGCCCGAGCGCCAGTCCGTCGCAGATGCCGGCGGCGATCGCCATCACGTTCTTCGCGGCGCCGCCGACCTCGACGCCGATCACGTCGGTCGACGAATAGACGCGCAGCCGGTTGTTGTGCAGCGCATGCGCGGTGGCGCGGGCGAAGCCGGCATCGGTCGACGCGAGGGTCAGCGCAGCGGGCAGCCCGCGCGCGATCTCGGCGGCGAAGCTGGGGCCGGACAGCACGCCGCTGGCGGCAGCGCCGGTGCGCACCCGGGCGATGATCCGGTGGGGCAGTTCGCCGGTGCTGGCGTCGAAGCCCTTGCAGGCCCAGACGAGCGGCTTTTCGCCGGCGCCGGGCACTTCCTCGACCCGCGCCAGCGTCGCCGCGAGCGCGCCGGTCGGCACTGCCGCGACGATCAGCGCCGCGCCGGACAGGCAGCCTGCGAGGTCGGCATCGATGGCGATCGACGCCGGCAGCCGGTGGCCGGGCAGGTAGCGCAGGTTCTCCCGGTGGGTGCGCAGTTCACCCGCGAACGCGGCATCGCGCGTCCAGAGCGTGACTTCATGCTGCCCCGCGAACGTCGAGGCCAGCGCGCTCCCCCATGCGCCGGCGCCGAGCACGGCGATGTTCACAAGCCGAAGACCTGGTTCACGTGGATGAATCCGGTCGCCCCGTCGCGATGGCGCACCCGGACCCATTCGCCGACTGGCGGTTCCACCATGTCGAGCACCACGTCGCGCCCGAGCCGCAGCACGACGGCACCCCGTTCGGACGGACTGTCGCGCATCGTCCCGGTCGCTGCCCGGACCAGGACGGTGCGTGCCGACGACAGCGCACGGTTCTCGACCCAGGACAGTTCGCCGGTGGCGTCGCGTACCTTGGTCCAGCCCTCGATCGAGACCGAGACCTGCACCGGGTAGCCGCGGCCCAGAATCCACAGCCGTTTCGCCTTGACCGACGGTGCGTCGTAGAGGATCGCCGCCGCCTCGCCGATCGAACGGTACTCCTGGGCGTCGGCCGGCACCGGGAGTGCCGTGGCGAGGGCCGCCAGGCAGGCTGCCATCGCGGCCTGCCCGGTTCGGCGCAGCCTCGTCGCGCGCGGTCGCGGGATCATGCCTGCCGCTGCCGTGGAGCGCAGCCGGTCAGTGCTTCTGGCCGTCCGCGCCGGCCGGGGCGGCGGCGGCCTGGGCCTGCTGCTGGTACAGCATCTCGAAGTTGATCGGCTGCAGCACGATCGGCATGAAGCCGGCGCGCACCGACACGTCCGAGACCACCTCCCGTGCATACGGATACAGCAGGTTCGGGCAGGTGATGCCCAGCACCTGCGGGATCATCTCGGGCAGCACGCCCGAGATGCGGAAGATGCCGCCCTGCACGACCTCGATCAGGAACAGCGTCTTGTCGCCCATCTTCGCGGTCACCGTCACGGTCAGCGTCACATGGTACGCATCGTCGCGGATGTGCTTGCCGTCGGTGTGCAGGTTGAGGTCGACCGCCGGCTGTCCCTGCTCCATGAAGATGTTCGGGGCGTTCGGGACCTCGAGGGAGAGGTCCTTGATGTAGAGCTTCTCGATCGCGAACTGGGGTTGCGTCGCGCCTGCTGCGGGTGTGGTTTCAGCCATGGTCGATCCGGTGGTGTGTTGCCGCGCATGCGGCGGGTATCTGGGTGGGGACTGGGTACGCACTGGTTGCGAGTGCCCTCGCATGTTACCGGAGCCGTGCGTCGGGCTCGTTGCAGCAGTTAACGGCGGGGCGGTGCAATCCGGTGCACCCGTGGCGGGGGGCGGGGGGCGGGGGGCGGGGGGCGGGCGGCGCTGCCGCGCGCCGGTCAGGCGCCGGCGAGCAGGGGATCGAGGCCGCCGGCACGGTCGAGGGCCGACAGGTCGTCGAAACCGCCGACATGGCGGTCCCCGATATAGATCTGCGGCACGGTGCGCCGGCCGGTGAGCTCGATCATCCGGTCGCGCACGGCGGGATCGGTGTCGATGCGGATCTTCTCGATCTCGGTGACGCCCTTCGAACGCAGCAGGCGCTCGGCCATCTGGCAATACGGGCAGACTCCGGTCGCGTACATCGTGATCTTCGGCATTGGGGCGTCTCCTGTCCTGATGGGGGTGGCGTCGAGGGCGCGCGGCGCGGCGGGCGTCAGCCCTTCGTGCCCTTCTGGATCGGGAGGTTCGCCTGTTCCCACGCGGTCAGCCCGTCGCGCAGCTTGACCGCTTCGGTGAACCCGGCCTTGCGGAAGGCGTTGGTGGCCGAACCCGAGCGCTGTCCGTTGCGGCAGTGGACGATCACCGGCTTCGACTTGTACTTCTCGAATTCCTTCAGCCGTTCGGCGACCTGCGCGGCCGGCACGTTGCGCGCGTGCGGGATGTGCCCGGCCGCGAAATCGGCCGGATCGCGCACGTCGATCAGCAGGGCGTCCTTGCGGTTGATCAGGTTGACGGCATCGGTCACCCCGACCTCGTTGGTTCCGTTCACCAGGCCCATGATCAGCGGCCAGGCGAGCAGAGAACCGCTGACCACCGCGACCGTCACCAGCAGGATGTTCTGCTGCAGGAAATCCCAGACACTCACTCGGCTGCACTCCAGCGGTTGGCCAGTGACAAATGCCACGGGCCCGATATCGACGGGCGCGTATTATGAAGTAGGATCATCGTCCATGCTCAATCGTCCGCCCATGAACGTACAGCCGACCGCACAGCAGAGCCCCGCCGCCGCGTCCGCCGCCATGCCCGACGAGGTGCCGGCCCGCCCTTCCGGCATCACACCGGTGCTGCTGCTCATCCTCGACGGTTTCGGCCATCGCGAGACCGGCGACGACAACGCGATCCTGCATGCGCGCAAGCCGGTCTGGGATGCACTCTGGCGCGGCAGCGCGCACACCACGATCGACGCCTCCGAGCGCCATGTAGGGCTGCCCGGCGGGCAGATGGGCAACTCCGAGGTTGGCCACCTCAACATCGGCGCCGGGCGGGTGGTCTACCAGGAACTGACCAAGATCGACCACGCGATCGAGACCGGCAGCTTCGCCACCAATGCCGTGCTGCTCGACGCGATCCGCGCGGCCCGGGCCGCGGGTGGCGCGCTGCATGTGCTCGGACTGGCCTCGCCGGGCGGCGTGCATTGCCACGAGTCGCACCTGGCCGCGATCGTGCAGCTCGCGTTCGACAACGGCCTCGACCGGGTGATGCTGCATGCCTTCCTCGATGGCCGCGACACGCCGCCGAAGAGTGCGCAGCCGTCGCTGGTGCTGCTCGAGAAGGCGCTGGCGAAGGCCGGTTCGCCGGCGAAGGCGCGCATCGCCTCCATCGTCGGGCGCTATTTCGCGATGGACCGGGACAAGCGCTGGGACCGGGTGCAGGTCGCCTACGACCTGCTGACGCAGGGCCGCGCCGACCACGTGGCGAGCAACCCGGTAGAGGGCCTCGCCGCCGCCTATGGCCGCGGCGAGTCAGACGAGTTCGTGCAGGCCACGGCGATCGTGCCGCCGGGCACGCAGCCCGCTCCGATCGCCGATGGCGATGCGGTGGTGTTCATGAACTTCCGCGCCGACCGCGCGCGCGAACTCACCCGTGCGTTCACCGATCCCGCCTTCGACGGCTTCCCGCGCGCGGTGCTGCCGGGGCTGTCGGCATTCGTCACCCTGACCCGCTATGGCGACGAGTTCGATGCGCTGCCGGCGGCGTTCCCGCCCGATTCGATCCGCAACGGGTTCGGCGAATACCTCGCCTCGCGCGGGCTGACCCAGCTGCGCATCGCCGAGACCGAGAAGTACGCGCATGTCACCTATTTCTTCAACGGCGGCGTGGAAGAGCCCTACCCGGGCGAGTCGCGCGTGCTGGTGCCCTCGCCGAAGGTCGCCACCTACGACCTGAAGCCCGAGATGAGCGCGTTCGAGGTGACCGCCGAACTGGAGTCGGCGATCGCCAGCCGCCGCTACGACGCGATCATCTGCAACTACGCGAACTGCGACATGGTCGGCCATACCGGCAACTTCGAGGCGGCACGCCTGGCGGTCGAGGCGATCGACACCTGCGTCGGGCGCGTCGTCGCCGCGATGAAGGCCGCCGGGGGGGAAGTGCTGATCACCGCCGACCATGGCAATGCCGAGATGATGCGCGATCCCGAGACGAACCAGGCGCACACGGCCCATACGCTCAACGTCGTGCCGCTGGTGCATGTCGGCCGCCCGGCGAAGATTGCCGACGGCGGCGCGCTGCAGGACATCGCGCCGACGCTGCTGCGCATGATGGGCGTCCCGCAACCGCCGGAGATGACCGGCCGCCCGCTGGTCTCGTTCGACTGATCCGCCCGGTCCAATCGGCGTCGCGCTGCACGCGGCCGGCGATGGCAGACCGGGTCCGCGCGGTCGCTCGGCGGCCGGCTGCCGCGACCGGACCGTTTAGCGCCGTCGGGCTGGTCGCCACCGCCTGCCTGCTGGCTGCCGTCGGCGGCGCGGCGCTCGCGGCCGATCCGCGGCCGCCCGCGGCATCGCCGAAGGCGGCCGCGGCCGCCCGCGGCGAACTGCAGGACCTGCGCCAGCGCATCGAGGGCCTGCAGAAGAAGGTGGCAGGCGCGGAGGAAGTGAAGTCGGAGGCCGCCGATGCCCTGCGCGAATCCGAGCGCGCGATCAGCGATGCCAATCGCCGGCTGTTCGAGATCGCCGCCGAGAAGAAGGCCGTGAACGAGGAGATCGCCCGACTGTCGGGCGAGGCCGGCGCGGTCGAGTCCCGGGTGCGGGCCCAGCAGGAGCGGCTGGGCCGGCTGCTGCAGCGCCGCTACGTCGCCGGCGATCCGGACCCGCTGCAGCTCGCGCTGTCCGGCGACAACCCGGCCGAGGTCGCGCGGCTGCTGCACTACTACGGCTACCTGCATCGCGCCTACCAGGCGCAGATCGAGGCGCTGCGTGCCGAACTGGCCCGGCTGGCGACCGTCTCCGGCGAGCGGCGCCGGAAGGGCGCGGAGCTGGCGGCGCTGGAGCAGGAAGCCGGGCGGGAACGCGGCCGGCTGGAGGTCGAGCGCGGCCGCCATCAGGTGGTGCTGGCGCGTGCGTCGAAGGAGATCGAATCGAACCGGCGGCAGATCGCGACCCTGCGCCGCGACGAGGACCGGCTCACGCGGCTGGTCGAGCAGATCGCCCGCCTGCTGGCCGAGCGGGAGCGTGCCCGTGCGCGCGAAGCCGCCGCGCGCGAGGTGCAGGCGAAGGCACGCGAGGCACGCGAGGCGCGCGAGGTGGCGAAGGCGGCACGAGAGGCCCGGGAGGCAGAGCGCAGCGCCGGGGCGCCAGGCGAGCGCCCGCTGCCGAAGGCGCCCGATCGGCAGGCGGGGCGCAGCAACGAGACGGAGGGTGCTGTCCGGTCCGGCGACGAGTCGCCCCGGGCCGATGCCGGCAGCGGACGAGGGCCGCGCACTGAACGCATCCCGGAGCCGGGCGTGCCGGCCGGCGTATTCGCATCGCTCAAGGGGCGGCTCGCCCTGCCGGTGGCCGGCGAGATCGCGAACCGTTTCGGACAGGCGCGCGCTGATGGCGGGATGCAGTGGCGCGGCATCACCATCCTCGCCCGGCCAGGCCAGGAGGTGCGCGCGGTCGCCCCGGGTCGGGTGGTGTTCGCCGACTGGCTGCGCGGCTTCGGAAACCTGCTGATCGTCGACCATGGCGACGGCTACATGACCCTGTACGGCAACAACGAATCGCTGCTGCGCCGGGTCGGCGACGGTGTGCGCGGCGGCGATCCGGTGGCCACCGTCGGCGCCAGCGGCGGCTCCGCCCAGGCCGGGCTCTATTTCGAGCTCCGGCACCAGGGCAGGCCGCTCGACCCGATCGGCTGGTCGGGGGGGCGCTGAGCATGACGACGGCGACAACCGCCCGGGTCGGCGGCAGGGGCGCGGCATGGTCAACTTCTGGGGTCTGACCCCAGCCGTGACGCGCCCGGCGACCGTTACATCTGTTGCACTGTTGACGTAACCTTCGTCTCACGTCGTCCCTTGACAAGCTGCTAACATCCTTTCCGGTGCGGTGCATGCGCGCTACACCAGGGCCGGAATCCTTCCGTCCCCCACACTCCACGAGGTCACCGCTCCTCCATGTCCCGGCCGTTGGGTTCACTCATGCGCAACAAGGCAAGCCAGATCGGACTGATCTGCGTCGGCGTCGTGCTCGGCGTGCTGGTCAGCCTGAATTTCTCCGCGGTTGCACAGCGCGAGGCGCCGAGCCCGCTGCCGATCGAGGACCTGCGCGTGTTCACCGAGGTGTTCGGTCGCATCAAGAGCGACTATGTCGAGGCGGTCGAGGACCGCAAGCTGTTCACCGAGGCGATCAACGGCATGCTGTCGGGCCTCGATCCGCATTCGGCCTACCTCGACCAGGAAGCGTTCAAGGAATTGCAGGTCGGCACCCAGGGCGAGTTCGGCGGCCTCGGCATCGAGGTCGGCATGGAAGACGGGCTGGTGCGCGTGGTGTCGCCGATCGACGACACCCCGGCCTCGCGCGCCGGGTTGCGCCCGGGCGATCTCATCATCCGGCTCGACGAGACGCCGGTGAAGGGCATGACGCTGAACGACGCGGTGCGCCGGATGCGCGGCAAGCCGAACACCGACATCACCCTCACGCTGATGCGCCGTGGCGAAGAGAAGCCGATCGTGGTCACGCTGACCCGCGCGGTGATCAAGATCCAGAGCGTGCGTTCGGCCCTGATGGAGCCGGGGTATGGCTACATCCGGCTGACCCAGTTCCAGGAGCACACGGGCGAGAACCTCGCGCGCGCCATCGAGCGCGTGTGGAAGGAGAACAACGGCAACATGCGCGGCCTGATCCTCGACCTGCGCAACGACCCGGGCGGCCTGCTCAATGGCGCGGTCGCCGTGTCGGCCGCCTTCCTGCCGCAGAACGCGCTGGTGACCTACACCGACGGCCGCGCGCCCGACTCGCGGATGAAGCTCAACGCCAGCCCCGAGTTCTACCTGCGCGGCGCATCCCAGGGCGACTACCTGCGCGGCCTGCCCAAGGACGTGAAGTCGGTGCCGATGGTGGTGCTGATCAACGGCGGCTCGGCCTCGGCGTCCGAGATCGTCGCCGGCGCGCTGCAGGACCACAAGCGCGCGACGATCATCGGCACGCAGAGCTTCGGCAAGGGCTCGGTGCAGACCATCCTGCCGCTGACGAACAACACGGCGATCAAGTTGACCACCGCGCGCTACTTCACGCCGAGCGGCCGCTCGATCCAGGCCAAGGGCATCACGCCGGACATCGTGGTCGAGGATCCGAGCAACCCGAGCGACGGCCAGCGCATCCGTGAGGCCGACCTCAACCGCCACCTGTCCGACGGCAAGGGTGGCCAGCCGAAGGCCGCGCCGCGTCCGCGCTTCGAGGGCAAGAAGGACGAGCCGGCTCGTCCACGTGTCGAGCCGATCAAGCTCGAGCCGGGACAGGTGTTCTCGCGCGAAGACTTCCAGCTGATGCAGGCGCTGAACCACCTGAAGGGGCAGCCGGTGCTGCGCGAGCTGCCGCCGCCGGCCACCAGCGCCAGTGCGGCGCCGGCGGCCGCGTCGGCCGCCGCCCGCTGAGCGGACCCGTCCCGCACATCGCGCACGCAGCCACGGACCCGGTCGCGGCCGGGGCCGCCGCCGGGTGATCGGACGATGGACGACGACCAGCTCACCCGCTACAGCCGCCACATCCTGCTCGACGAGATCGGCATCGATGGCCAGCAGCGGCTGCTCGACAGCCGGGTGCTGCTGGTCGGTGCCGGCGGGCTGGGATCGCCGGTCGCGCTGTACCTGGCCAGTGCCGGCGTGGGCGAGGTCACGGTGTGCGATGCGGACCATGTCGACCTGACCAACCTGCAGCGCCAGGTCGCGCACACCACGCAGAGCGTCGGCATGCAGAAGGT
Source organism: Betaproteobacteria bacterium (assembly GCA_021298815.1). Classification (GTDB taxonomy): domain Bacteria; phylum Pseudomonadota; class Gammaproteobacteria; order Burkholderiales; family CAIKXV01; genus CAIKXV01. Next base: position 63,888 of record JAJTHE010000023.1, read on the forward strand.
GGCATCGATCGCCCGCGCGATGCAGGCGATCAACCCGTCGACCCGGGTGGTCGCGCTGGCGCAGCGGCTCGAGGGCGAGGCGCTGCTCGAACGCGTCGGCGCCGCCGACATCGTCGTCGATGCCAGCGACAACTTCCCGACCCGCCATGCGCTCAATGCCGCCTGCGTGCACCATCGCCGGCCGCTGGTGTCGGGGGCGGCGATCCGCTTCGACGGCCAGGTGTCGGTGTTCGACCTGCGCCACGACGACGGTCCGTGCTACCACTGCCTGTTCCCGCAGGTCGACGCCGATGGCGAGGCCGATGAGCGCTGCGCGGTGATGGGCGTGTTCGCGCCGCTGGTGGGCGTGATCGGCGCGATGCAGGCCGCCGAGGCGCTGAAGCTGGCGGCCGGCGTCGGACGCTCGCTCTCCGGCCGGTTGCTGCTGTTCAGTGCGCGCGAATCACAGTGGCGCGAGGTGCGCGTGAAGCGCGATCCGGCGTGCAGCGTCTGCGGCGGGCGCGCCCGGGAAGGCGCCTAGGTCGACAGCAGGATCTTGCGCTGCTCCGCCCAGAACTGCGACGGATCGCGGGTGAAGCCGCTCTTGGCGAACTGGTGCCAGCGGCCGACGACGAAGGCCATGATGGCATTGGCCTGGGCCGCCACGTCCGCATCGGCCGGCAGTTCGCCCTGGGTCTGCGACAGCCGCAGCGCCTGCTTTACCGTGGCTTCGATGCGGTCGTGCATCTGGTTGATGCGCGCCTGCAGCCGGGCGTTCTCGTGCACCAGCGCCTCGCCGATCAGCACCCGGCTCATGCCGGGGTTCTTCTTCGCGAACGCGAGCAGCACGGCGACCATCGCATCGACCTGCTTCAGGCCGACCGGCTCTTCGCTGGCGATCTTGTTCACCAGGCTGAACACGGTCTGTTCGATGAATTCGATCAGCCCTTCGAACATCTGGGCCTTGCTCGCGAAATGGCGGTACAGCGCGGCTTCCGACACGTCGAGGCGCGCCGCGAGCGAGGCGGTGGTGATCTTTTCCGGGCTCGGCACTTCGAGCATCTCGGCGAGCGTCTGCAGGATCTGCAGCCTGCGTTCGCCTGTACGGGGCGGCATGAGGGACCCTCCACAGGATACTGTCCGGCAAGGTCTCCGGATCCGGCAACGAACCGGAGGCCGGAGGAGTCCGGCAGCCGATTGTGAGCACACGCTTCGTTGCGCAACCGGATTCTAGGCAGATTCGAAGGGCTCGGTTATGGAAAAGTGCAGGCTGGCACAGTGTATTCCTCGCCTGCCGCAGTGCATCATCGTCGCGCGGGCGACGTATCAGCGCAGGTGCGCGAGGTGGCGCGTCATCGCGCGCAGGTCGGTGACCATCAGGTCGACATGGCCGGGGCGGCGCACCCGCAGCAGGCCCGGCTTGCGGCGCACGATGTAGACGGTGCGCATGCCGAGGCGGCGCGCGGTGAGCAGGTTGTCGAGCGAATCCTCGACCATCACGCTGCGCCGCGGATCGATGTCGTGCCGCCGGAACAGTTCGCGGAAGCCGCGCGCGTCCGGCTTCGGGCGGTAGCGCGTGTGCTCGATGGTGAACACGCCGTCGAACAGGTCGGTGATGCCCAGCACCTCGAGCACCGCCCGGCAGTAGCGTTCTGGCGAGTTGGAAAACACCACCTTGCGTCCGGGCAGCCGGTGCAGCAGGCCGCGCAGCCCCATCTCGCGGATCACCATGCGTTCGAGTTCGGGGAACTGGTGGGTCTCGTGCAGGAAGTGGTCCGGATCGGTGTCGTGGTGCTTCATCAGGCCGAGCAGCGTCGCGCCGTACTGCAGCCAGTAGCGGCGGCGCAGCGCGCTTGCTTCGACCTCGTTCAGCCCGAGGTGGCGCATCACGTACTCGGTCATCGACCGGTTCATGTGCGGGAAGATGTGCGGCGTGCAGTAGTGCAGCGTATTGTCGAGGTCGAAGACCCAGGTGCGGGCGCCGGCCATCAGCGGGCCGGCGTCATCGGCTGCGGATCATCGTGCCGACGCCCTGGTCGGTCATGATCTCGAGCAGCACGCTGTGGTCGACCCGGCCGTCGATGATGTGCACCGACGACACGCCGCCGCGCGCGGCATCGAGCGCCGAGGAGATCTTCGGCAGCATGCCGCCGGAGATGGTGCCGTCGGCGAACAGTTCGTCGATGCGCCGCGCAGTGAGTCCGGTGAGCAGGTTGCCGCCCTTGTCCAGCACCCCGGGGGTGTTGGTGAGCAGCATCAGCTTCTCCGCCTTCAGGATCTCGGCGACCTTGCCGGCCACCAGGTCGGCGTTGATGTTGTAGGTCTCGCCTTCGGAGCCGGACCCGATCGGTGCGATCACCGGGATGAAGCCGGCGGCGGTGAGCGTCTGGATGATGCTCGGGTCGACCGACTCGATCTCGCCGACCTGGCCGATGTCGATCTTCTCGTCCGGGTTCTCCATGCGGGCGACCATCATCTTGCGCGCCCGGATCAGGCCGCCATCCTGCCCGGTCAGCCCGACCGCCTTGCCGCCGGCGCTGTTGATCAGCTCGACGATCTCCTTGTTGACCTGGCCGGCGAGCACCATCTCGACGATGTCCATCGTCTCGGCATCGGTGACGCGCATGCCCTGCACGAACTCGCCCTTCTTGCCCACGCGCGCCAGCAACTGCTCGATCTGTGGGCCGCCGCCGTGCACGACGACCGGATTCAGGCCAACCAGCCGCAGCAGCACCACGTCGTGCGCGAACGACTGCTTGAGCTTCTCGTCGGTCATCGCATTGCCGCCGTATTTGATCACCACGGTCTTGCCGTGGAAGCGGCGGATGTAGGGCAGGGCCTCGGACAGGACCTGTGCTTTCTGCGTGGCGGTCAACGGGGCTTCGCTGGTCATCGGGCGTTTGCCGCGCGAGCCGCGGCCGGAAGGTCGAGGCCACGATTCTAACGGCCGGGGGCGGTGCGCGGTACCGGCTCGCGCCGGTCCGCGGCCGCCGCGCGCCGCGGCCGGCCTTCCGCTGCGTGCGGCGAGGCCGGCCGGCGCGCCGTGGACCGTCAGCGGATCTCGAGCCGCTTGGCCGAGGTGACTGCCTTCTTCGGCAGCCGCAGTTCGAGCACGCCGTCGCTGTACTTCGCTTCGGCGGCGGTCTCGTCGATCGCATCGGCCAGCTGGAACGCGCGGTACAGCTTGCCGTAGTAGCGCTCGCTGCGCAGCACCCGGCCTTCGCTCTTCTGCTCGCGCTGGCTCTTCACTTCCGCGCTGATCGCGACATCGTTGCCGTCGATCGTCACGTGGATGTCGTCGCGCGACACGCCCGGCAGTTCGGCGTGCACCGCATACGCCTTGTCTTCCTCGACCACCTCGACGCTGAACGGCCGCGCCGCGCCGGCGGGTGCGCCGCCCGGGGTGCCGACCGGGCGCACCAGGAAGCCCTGGAACAGGTTGTTGAAGATGTCGTCGAACGATTCGTTGCGGATCAGCTGGGCCATGTCGGACCTCCATCAGGACGGGGTTGGTATCGCGCCCGGACCCGGGCCGGACGGGGTGCTGCGTATCTGGGCGGCACGGCCGGACGGTGGGTCTCGGTGTTCGGGCGGTGCCGTAAGCTTTCGGTGGCACGACGCCTGCCCACCGTAGATGTGCATCGCCCGTCCGTTTTCAAGGCCCTGCCCCGGCAGGGCGAGCGGCGGGGAGCCACGACCGGTCGGCTATACTCGATCGTTTTCCGGAAGGCTTCCTGATGTCGATGCACATGCTGCTCAACCGGTCCTCGCGCGGCGCCGCCGAGCGCTGCCTCTGCATGCTCGCGACCCTGCTGCTGGCAGCGCTGCTGCTGGCGCCGGTCGCCGCTTCGGCGCAGCCCGGTGCGCTCCCCGTCCCGGTGCCCCCCGCGATCAACGCACGCGCCTACGTGCTGATCGATTTCGCCACCGGACAGGTGCTCGCCTCGCAGGCGGCAGACGACCGCTTCGAGCCGGCCTCGCTGACCAAGCTGATGACCGCCTACCTCACGTTCAACGCGATCCGCCAGAAGCGGCTGATGCCGTCGCTGGTGGTGCCGGTGTCCGACCGGGCGCGCAAGGCCGAGGGTTCGCGCATGTTCATCGAGCAGCGCATCCCGGTGACCGTCGAAGAACTGATGCGCGGGATGATCATCCAGTCGGGCAACGATGCGAGCATCGCTTTGGCCGAGGCGGTCGCCGGTGGCGAGGACGCCTTCGCCGACGCCATGACGCGCGAGGCGCAGCGGCTCGGGATGAAGAACACCGCCTTCCGCAACTCGACCGGCCTGCCGGATGCGAAGCACTTCAGCACCGCCTCCGACCTCGCCCGGCTCGCCTCGGCGATCATCCGCGACTTCCCCGAGTTCTATTCGCTCTACTCGCAGCGCGACTACACCTACAACAAGATCAAGCAGGCCAACCGCAACCGCCTGCTCTGGCTCGATCCGTCGGTCGACGGGATGAAGACCGGCTTCACCGAGGCCGCGGGCTTCTGCCTGGTCACCTCGGCGAAGCGCGGCGAGCGGCGCCTGGTGGCCGTCGTGCTCGGCGCGCCCTCGGAGAGCGCGCGCATCAGCGAGAGCCAGAAGCTGATCAACTACGGCTTCCAGTTCTTCGACAACTTCCGCCTGTACGCCGCGCGCCAGCCGGTGGCCTCGCTCGCGGTGTGGAAGGGGTCGTCACGCACGGTCGATGCCGGCTTCGAGAGCGACCTGGTGGTCACCCTGCCGGCCGGCAGCGGTGCCCGGGTGAAGGCCGACCTCGAAAGCGTGCAGCCGCTGGTGGCACCGATCGCCGCCGGCCAGCGGGTCGGCACGCTCAAGCTCGCGCTCGATGGCCGTCCGCTGGCAGAATATCCCGTAGTGGCGCTGCAGGAAGTCCAGACCGCGAATATCTTCCGGCGCACCTGGGACAGCCTGCGGCTGATGCTGAAGTGAAAACCGAGGGTAAAGCGATGATCGTTCACCTGAATGGCGAGTTCCTTCCGATCGAAGAGGCGAAGATCTCGCCGCTCGACCGCGGCTTCATCTTCGGCGACGGGGTGTACGAGGTGATCCCGGTCTATGCGAAGAGGCCGTTCCGGATGATGGAGCACCTGCAGCGCATGCAGCGCAGCATGGACAAGATCGGGCTGCCCAACCCGCATTCGATCGAACGCTGGGAAGCGCTGTGCAACGAGATGATCGAGCGCACGCCGCACCCCGACCAGGGCCTGTACATCCAGGTGACCCGGGGCGTCGCGCCGCGTGACCATGCCTTCCCGAAGGACACGAAGCCCACCGTGTTCATGATGAGCAACCCGATGCGCAAGCCGCCGCCCGAGTGGCACACCGACGGGGCAGCCGCGATCACCGCGAACGACGACCGCTGGTACAACAACGACATCAAGTCGACGGCGCTGCTGGGCAACGTGCTCGCGCGCCAGAAGTCGGCCGAGGTCGGCGCGGTCGAGACCATCCTGATCCGCGACGGCATGCTCACCGAGGCCTCGTCGAGCAACGTGCTGATCGTCAAGGGCGGCACCATCTTCTCGCCGCCCAAGAGCAACCTGCTGCTGCCGGGCACCACCTTCGACGTGACCATCGAGCTGGCGAAGAAGCACGGCATGCCGCACGAGCTCAAGCCGATCACCGAAGCCGAGCTGCGCGAGGCCGACGAGATCTGGGTCACCTCGGCCACCAAGGAAGTGCTGGCGATCACCACGCTGGACGGAAAGCCGGTAGGCAGCGGCAAGCCCGGTCCGGTGTGGAAGCAGATCCATGCCCACTACCAGGTGTTCAAGCGCGAGGTGACCGGTTGCTGAACACCGCCTGCCGCCCGCGCCCGGCCGGCGTGGGGCGCGTGCCATGGCGGTGAACGACGCCGGCGCCGGCCAGCCGCCGCCGGCCGAATCGCTGATCGTCTATCCGTCGGCTTTCCCTATCAAGGTGATGGGTCCTGCGGCCCCCGGGTTCGTGCCCGCCGTCGTCGCGGTCGTCCGGCGCCATGCGCCGGACTTCGATCCGGCAGCCGTCGAGACCCGCAGCAGCCGCGAAGGCAAGTACACCAGCCTGACCGCGACCGTCACCGCGACCTCGCGCGAGCAGCTCGACGCGCTGTACAAGGACCTGTGCGACCACCCCATGGTGGTGATGGTCCTGTAGCGGCCGTCTCACGGACCTGCCCGTACTGCATTCCCCGTTTCCCGCGTTCCCCACAGGACCCCCCCGCATGGCCAAGGCAAAGAAAGCTGCGAAGAAGGTTGCAAGGAAGGCTGCGAAGAAGCCGGTACCGAAGAAGTCGACGGTGAAGAAATCGACCGCGAAGAAGCTGGACAAGAAGCCGGTGAAGAAGGTCGCGAAGAAGGCCGCGAAGAAGGTCGTCGCGAAGCAGGCCGACACGAAGCCGACCAACCCGCCGCTGCGCACCTTCGTGCGCCGCTCGCCGATCCACGGCCGTGGCGTGTTCGCCAAGGTCGACATCCCGAAGGGCGAACGGGTCATCGAGTACAAGGCGCGCAAGATCACCTGGGCGCAGGCCGACCGCTGGTATGCCGACGACGACAGCAAGCCGTCGCACACCTTCCTGTTCACCCTCGACGACAAGTACGTGCTCGACGGCAACAAGGATGCGAACAGCGCGCGCTGGATCAACCATTCCTGCAACCCGAACTGCGAGTCGGACATCGTCGACGGCCGCATCTGGATCGAGTCGATCCGCAACATCAAGGCCGGCGAGGAGCTGTTCTACGACTACAACATCACCCTCGAGACGCCGCACACCCCGGCCGAGAAGCGCCGCTGGTCGTGCCGCTGCGGGGCGAAGAACTGCCGGGGCACGCTGCTGGACAAGAAGCGCTGATCCCCGGGGCAGCCTGCCCCTGCGGCGAGGCTACTTCGCGCCGTCGAACTTCGCCCGCAACGCCTCCACCCGGCGCCGGTTCGCGCCAAGGTCCCAGTACCCGGTACGCGAGGCCGACTGCACATGGAACACGCCTGCGGCCGGGTCGAGTTCGAAGCGCAGGTCGTCGACGAAGCCGAACAGCTTCGAGCGGAACTCCACCGCGATCCAGCCCTGACGTGCGTCCACCACGGTGGCGCCGCGGTCGGACTCGATGATCCGCATCAGCCGCCCCTGGGCAGCGTCGGCCGGGCCGGTGAACGCGAACGGGGCCACCTGCTGCGCGGGCCGGGTGGCGAAGGAAGAGACGCAGTTGGGGCTGTCGGGGCAGGCAGGCAGCATTCTTGCCGATCGGGCCGTTCCGGCGGACAGCAGGATCGCGATGATGGCCGCGAAAAGCGCCCCGTTACGGCAGTGGGTTGGAGAAGACATCTGTCGAGTGTGACGCAAGCGGCGCCGCCGGCACAGTGAACTATTGCTGCGCGCCTACAATCGCCCCATGGATATCCAGATTCCTGACGTCGGCGAGGACGCCGCCGGCACCGCGCCGCGGGTGCGGCGGCTCGGCCGCACCGACTACCGCGACACCTGGTCGGCCATGCAGGCGTTCACCGATGCACGCAACGCGGGTACCTGCGACGAGCTGTGGCTGACCGAGCACACACCCGTCTATACCCTCGGCCTGGCGGGGCGGGCCGTCCACCTGCATCCATCCGCGGCCGGTGGGTCGATCGACATCGTGCACAGCGACCGGGGCGGGCAGGTGACCTACCATGGCCCGGGACAGGTCGTGATGTACGTGCTGCTCGACCTGCGGCGGCGGCACCTCGGCGTCCGGCAGCTGGTCCGGCTGCTGGAACAGGCCGTGATAGACTGCCTCGCAGAGTCGGGTGTGGCCGCGCTGGGGCGCGACGATGCGCCGGGCGTCTACGTCGGGGCAGAGAAGGTGGCCGCACTCGGGCTGAAGGTCCGGCGCGGTGCCAGCTACCACGGGCTCGCGCTCAACGTCGAGATGGATCTCTCCCCGTTCGCCGCGATCGACCCCTGCGGCTTCCCGGGCCTCGCCGTGACCCAGACGCGCTTGCTGGGCATCGAACGCACGGCCGACGAACTGGCCGGCAGGCTTGCCGAACTGTTCATCACCCGTCTCCAGGCCCACTTCCCGATCGTCCCCGAATGAGCTCAGCCCCGGTTCCCCCGACTTCCGCTGCGTCCGCGGCCACTGCGGCACCCGCGCCCGGCGCGGCATCGCCTGCCGCCGGCGAGAAGCAGAAGGCGCAGGCCAAGACCTCGCGCAACCCGATCCGCATCGTGCCGGTGGGGGAGTTGCTGAAGAAGCCCGACTGGATCCGCGTCAAGGCGCCGCATCCGGATTCGCGCTTCCACGAGATCAAGAAGATCCTGCGCGAGCAGAAGCTGCACACGGTCTGCGAAGAGGCGTCCTGCCCGAACATCGGCGAGTGTTTCGGCAAGGGCACCGCGACGTTCATGATCCTGGGCGACCTGTGCACCCGGCGCTGCCCGTTCTGCGATGTCGGCCATGGCCGGCCGCTGCCGCCCGACCCCGACGAACCGCGCCATCTGGGCGAGACGATCGCCGCCCTCGGCCTGCGCTACGTGGTGATCACCAGCGTCGATCGCGACGACCTGCGCGACGGCGGGGCCGGGCATTTCGTCGACTGCATCCGCTCGGTGCGGGCGCTGGCGCCGCGCACCACCATCGAGGTACTGGTGCCCGATTTCCGTGGCCGGCGCGAGCGTGCACTGGCCATCCTCGACGCCGGCCCGCCGGACGTGATGAACCACAACATGGAAACCGTGCCCCGGCTGTACAAGGCGGCACGCCCGGGCGCGGACTTCGCCAACTCACTGCTGCTGCTCAAGGAATTCAAGGCGCGGCATCCGAAGGTGCCGACCAAGTCCGGCCTGATGGTCGGGCTCGGCGAGACCGACGAAGAGATCCTCGACGTGATGCGCGAGATGCGCGCGCACGATGTCGACATGCTCACCATCGGCCAGTACCTGCAGCCCTCGGGCCACCACCTGCCGGTGACCCGCTTCGTGCATCCGGACACCTTCGCGATGTACGAGGCCGAGGCGCTGAAGATGGGCTTCGCCCATGCCGCCTGCGGCCCGATGGTCCGCTCCAGCTACCACGCGGACCGGCAGGCCCACGACGCGGGCGTCGTCGCCCTGCTGTCAACCGCCGGCTGACCGCGCGCTATTCCATCAACGATTCGAACGACACCGGAGGAAACATGCGTGCACAGGCTGGATCGGCCCTGCCCGAGCAGGACGGCGGGTACTCGACGAAGCGCCGGGACGTGGCCGGCCTGCTGCTGGCGAGCGCCGGCCTGCTCTGCCTTCCGGCCTCCCTGCGGGCGCAGGGGCTTGCCGGCATCTCCGGTGCCGACCAGGTGGGCGCGCTGCGCGCCGCGCTGAGCCAGGGCGCGTCGACGGCCGTGTCGCTGCTGGGCACCGCCAACGGTTTCTGGAACAACCCGCAGGTGAAGATCCCGCTGCCCGACACGCTCGAACGGTTGCGCAACCCGGCGCGGCTGCTCGGCATGGGCGGACAGTTCGACGAACTGCACCAGTCGATCAACAAGGCGGCCGAGGCGGCGGTGCCACAGTCGATCTCCCTGCTGCAGTCGGCGATCAAGTCGATGAGCGTGCAGGATGCGCAGGGCATCCTCACCGGTGGCCAGACGGCGGCCACCGACTACTTCCGCAAGGTCACCAGCGGCGAACTGTTCAACCGCTTCCTGCCGGTGGTGACGAAGGCGACCGAGAAGGTCGGCCTCGCGCAGCAGTACAACCAGATCGCCGAGCGCGGCGCCTCGCTCGGCGTGGTCGATGCGAAGCAGGCCAAGCTCGAGCCCTACGTGACGAACAAGGCGCTCGACGGCCTGTACCTGATGATCGGCGAGGAAGAGAAGAAGATCCGCGCCAACCCGGTCGGCGCGGCGACCGATGTCGCGCGTCGGGTGTTCGGGGCGATCGGGCGCTAGGTCCGCCGGCCGGTCGACCCGGAACTTTCCCCGGCAGCGGTTGTCTGTCCGGATTCGATGCATGGCAATCCGGACAACCTGAGGCGCGGCCTCGAAGGGCCCGCGCTTGCGTGCACGCGACGGATGTTTCCCGTGCACGACAGAGGTTGCCTCCCGCATGTATCGACTCGGTATCGCGATCGTTGTCGCATCCTCGCTGCTTCCCTGCCCCACCGCTGCAGCCGGCTTCGACCTGCTCAATGCCGGGGTGAGGGCGCGGGTGGGCGAGAAGCGGGTGCTCGGCCAGGTCGCGCCGGAATCGTTCAACGCGTATGACCTGGTGGCCACGGTCCGGCTGCCCTGGCAGCGCTACCACGCTTCGGGCTGGGGCGTGGGCACCCGTGTCATCGCAAGTGCGGGTGTCCTCCAGGGCGCGGGCACGACGGCGCTCGTCGTGTCTGCGATACCCGTGCTCGCGTTCGGCAGCCAGGACGGCCGATTCACGATCGACCTGGGCGCCGGGCTGGCCCTGATCAGCGAGCACCGCTTCGCGAACCAGGACTTCGGGGGTGCCCTGCAGGGCGCCCTGACGTTCGGGGTTTCCGCGCCGCTCTACCGGCGGAGCGGCATCGGCTACCGGTTCCAGCACTACTCGGACGCAGGCGCATACGGACCGCGCACCATCGGCGCGGATTTCCACATGGTCGAGTTCACCTACCGCTTCTGACCGGGCCGCCTCGCGGCGGCCCGGCGACGACGCGCTGGATCCTCAGGCGCGGCGCCACTCCTGCAGGTGCTTGTGCAATGGCACGACGCCGACGAACACCGCGATCAATCCGGTGGCGAAGGCGATGTCGTAGAGCAGCGTGATGCCATCCGCGTTGTGCACGGCCGCACCGGTGATGCATGCGAGTGCCACGACGAACAGGGCTGCGCCTGCCAGCTGGCGCAGGAGCGGATGCACCGGTGCCGGGCTGTCGGCTTCGGGCGTACGAAGCAGCCCGCCGAGCAGCGCGAGGGCGACCGCCGCGACCACGCCCAGCACGTAGCCCGATGCGAGCTCGTAGGTGATGTAGGCCGCCGGGTGGATGGAAGGATCCGCGCTGGCGATGCCCAGTGCGTCGTGCGCGAAGTCGGTCATGGTCAGCGCGACGAACCAGGCGAGCACGGCGACCGTGCCTACGAAGAGTCGGGGATCGAGGGGTGCATGCTCACCGGAAGTCGGCGGCGTGACAGGCAAGGGCGTGCCGGCAGGGGTCATCGCGTGGCTCCTCCACGTATCGAGGCAAGTGCCTCTGAACGCATAGACAGGAGCGGCCGCTGGATGGTTCCCCAGCGTCTGGCAGAGGACGCTGGGGTCGTCTGGTATCAGACTTTCAGCCTGGATGCGCGGCCTGGACGACCGATCCACAGCCCCGCACTGCGCGCCCGCGGGCGCGCAGCATCAGGCGGCGACTTCCGCCCCGGACTTCGACTTCGCGCGCTTGCGCTCGTGCTCGAGCAGGTGGCGCTTGCGCACCCGGATCGACTTCGGCGTGACCTCGACCAGTTCGTCGTCCTCGATGAACTCGACCGCGTACTCCAGCGTGAGCTTGATCGGCGGCACCAGCACGATCGCCTCGTCGGTGCCCGAGGCGCGCACGTTGGTGAGCTTCTTGCCCTTCAGCGGGTTGACCACCAGGTCGTTGTCGCGCGAATGGATGCCGATGACCATGCCTTCGTACAGCTTCTCGCCCGGGCTCACGAACATGCGCCCGCGGTCCTGCAGGTTCCACAGCGCGAAGGCGACCGCGTCGCCGGTGTCCTGGGAGATCAGCACGCCGTTGCGCCGGCCGGCCATCTCGCCCTTGGTCGGCGCATAGTCGTCGAACACATGGCTCATCAGGCCGGTGCCGCGGGTCAGGTTCATGAACTCGCCCTGGAAGCCGATCAGGCCGCGGGCCGGCACGCGGTACTCGAGCCGAACGCGGCCACGGCCGTCCGGCACCATGTCCTGCAGGTCGGCGCGGCGCTGGCCGAGCGCCTCCATCACGCCGCCCTGGTGCGCGTCTTCCACGTCGACGGTCAGCAGTTCGTACGGCTCGCAGGCGACGCCGTCCACCACGCGGGTGATCACGCGCGGACGCCCGACCGCGAGCTCGTAGCCCTCGCGGCGCATGTTCTCGATCAGGATGGTCAGGTGCAGCTCGCCGCGCCCGGACACCGCGAACACGTCGGTGTCGCCGGTCTCTTCCACGCGCAGCGCCATGTTGGTCAGCAGTTCCTTGGTCAGCCGCTCGCGGATCTGCCGGCTGGTGACGAACTTGCCTTCGGTGCCGGCGAGCGGCGAGGTGTTGACCATGAAGTTCATGGTCAGCGTCGGCTCGTCGACCTTCAGCGGGACGAGTGCCTCCGGATGCTCGACGTCGGTCAGCGTGGTGCCGATCGCGAGTTCCTCGATGCCGGACACCAGCACGATGTCGCCGGCCATCGCCTCGGTCATCGGCACCCGCTCCAGGCCCTGGAAGCCGAGCACCTGGTTGATGCGCGCCTTGCGCTGGGCGGTGTCGCCGTACAGCACCGCGACGTCCATCGCCGGGCGCAGCTTGCCGCGCTTGATGCGGCCGACGCCGATGCGGCCGACATAGCTCGAATAGTCGAGCGCGCTGATCTGCAGCTGCAGCGGGCCTTCGGTGTCCTCCAGCGGCGGCGCGGGCACGCGCTCGAGCACGGTCTGCAGCAGCGGGCGCAGGTCGGTGCCCGGGTTCTTCCAGTCGAGCGTCGCCCAGCCCTGCAGCGCGGACGCGTACACCACCGGGAAGTCGAGCTGCTCCTCGGTCGCGCCGAGCTTGTCGAACAGGTCGAACGTGTGGTCGACCACCCAGTCGGGGCGGGCACCGTCGCGGTCGACCTTGTTCACCACGACGATCGGCTTCAGGCCGAGCGCGAGCGCCTTCTTGGTCACGAAGCGGGTCTGCGGCATCGGGCCTTCGACCGCATCGACCAGCAGCAGCACGCCGTCGACCATGCCGAGCACGCGTTCCACCTCGCCGCCGAAGTCGGCATGGCCCGGGGTGTCGACGATGTTGATGTGGACGCCGTCGAAATCGAGCGCGCAGTTCTTCGCCAGGATGGTGATGCCGCGTTCCTTCTCGAGGTCGTTCGAGTCCATGACCCGTTCGGTGATCTTCTCGTGGGCGGCGAAGGTGCCCGACTGGCGGAGCATCTTGTCGACCAGCGTGGTCTTGCCATGGTCGACGTGGGCGATGATCGCGATGTTTCTGAGCGCGCGGGACATGTGGGGTGGCGTCCGTTCGGTGAGCGAGGAACGCCGCACCGCTCGTGGCGGCATCGGCGTCGGCATCGGTGCTGGTTGCACCGGCAAAAACCCGCGAGTCTAGCACGGGCATCCTGCAATTCCCTTTCCCAGCCATTACACTCGGCGTTTCCCCGCCCCCCGGACCTCGACTGCCGATGCCCCGTCTCGCCCTCGATCAACTGACCGAACTCGCCGAAGCCGTACTGGCGAAGGCCGGGGCGGCGCCGGCGCAGGCCGCCGCGACCGCCCGTGCGCTGGTGGCCGCCGATCGCGACGACCTCGCGACCCATGGCGTCTCGCGCATCCCGCTGTATGTCGACCACCTGGCCACCGCCCGGGTGGATGGCGGCGCGCTGCCCGCGGTCGTGCATGAGCGCGGCGGCAGCTGCCTGGTCGACGTGCGCGGCGGGCTGGCCTACCAGGGCTGCGAACTGGCGGTCGCCGAAGCGATCTCCCGGGCGCGCACCCACGGCATCTCGCTGGTCGCGCTGACCAACAGCCACCACTACGGTGCGGCGGTGTACCACCTCGAGCCGATCGCGGCGGCCGGCATGATCGGCCTGGCGCTGACCAACTCCCCGGGCGCGATCAACGCCTGGGGCGGCCGCCGGCCGGTGTTCGGCACCAATCCGATCGCGGCTGCGTTCCCGCGCGCCGCGAAGCCGCCGGTGCTGATCGACCTGTCGCTGACCGAAGTCACCCGCGGCAAGATCATGATCGCGGCGAAGGAAGGCCGTCCGATCCCGGAAGGCTGGGCCGTGGACAAGGACGGCAACCCGACCACCGATGCGAAGGCTGCACTCACCGGCAGCCTGTTCGCGATCGGCGGCGCCAAGGGCGCGATGCTGGCGATGATGGTCGAGCTGCTGTGCTGCGGCCTGACCGGCGCCGCCCTTGCGTCCGAGAACGACTCGTACTTCGAGCCGGGCAACAAGCCGCGCATCGGGCACACGCTGATCGCGATCGACCCGGGGTCGACCGCGGGCAGCGCGGTGTATTTCGAGCGGGTCGAGGCCCTGGTCGCGTCGATGCTCGCCGATCCCGGCGTTCGCCTGCCGGGCGACCGCCGCCATGCGGCGCGCCTGCGCGCGGCCGCCGAAGGGGTCGACATTCCGGACCCGCTCTACCGACAATTGCTGCAGCTGGCCGGACGCGCCCAGGCGTAACCGTCCCCCTGCGTTACCGCTCCACGACCGCATCACCTACGGATGGAATCGACATGACCGACAAGACGCTGACGCTCACCGTCAACGGCGGCACGCACACGGTACAGTGCGACCCGGAAACCCCGCTGCTCTACATCCTGCGCAACGACCTGTCGCTGAAGGGCGCGCGCTACGGTTGCGGCCAGGGGCAGTGCGGTGCCTGCACGGTGCTGGTCGACGGCAAGCCGGTGCAGTCCTGCAACGTGCCGGTGTCCGATTTCGCCGGCAAGGCGGTCACCACGATCGAGGGCCTGGGCACGGCCGAGGCGCCGCATCCGCTGCAGCAGGCGTTCATCGACGAGCAGGCGGCGCAGTGCGGCTACTGCGTGACCGGCATCGTGATGAGCGCGAAAGCGCTTCTCGACGGCAACCCGAAGCCCACCCGGGCCGAGATCACCGCCGCGCTGCGCGACAACCTGTGCCGCTGCGGGACCCATGCGCGGATCATCCGCGCCGTCGAGCGCGCCGCCGCGGCGATGTCCGCCTGATCCTGCCCGAACAGCCCAAGAGGTCACGAACGATGTCGCGTACCAACGATTCCTCCCCGCTGCCCGGCAGCCTGTCGGTCAACCCCATCCTCGACAAGTGGGTGCGCCTGGTGCCCGGCGCCGCCGGCCCCGCGTCCCATTCGGTCACCGTGTCGCCCGGCAAGGTCGACATCGGCCAGGGCATCTCCACCGCGCTGGCGCAGATCGCCGCCGACGAACTCGATGTCTCGCTGTCGCGCATCGTGATGCGCCCGGCCGGCACCGACACCTCGCCGAACGAGGAGATGACTTCCAGCAGCCTGTCGATCGAGCACAGCGGCATCGCGATCCGCTACGTCTGCGCCGAGATCCGCGGCACGCTGCTGCAGAAGGCCGCGCAGAAGCTGGGCGTGACCGCCGAGCGCCTCACCGTCGACGATGGCGTGGTCCGTTCCGCCGACGGCGGCAGCGTGACCTACTGGGACCTGCTCGAGCCGGGCATGTTCCAGCGCGAAGCCACCGCCCAGTTCCGCCCGAAGGCGCCCGAGGATTTCAAGCTGATCGGCACCGACGTGCCACGCCTGGACATCCCCGCGAAGGTCACCGGCAAGCCGAGCTACGTGTACGACATGGTGCTGCCCGGCATGCTGCACGGCCGTGTCGTGCGCCCGCCGAGCTACGAGGCCCGGCTGCTGTCGATCGACGACGAGGCCGGCCTGCGCGCGATGCCCGGGCTGGTCGAGCTGGTGCGCGACGGCAGCTTCCTGGCGGTGGTCTGCACGAAGGAAGAGCAGGCGATCCGCGCCGCGCGCGCGCTGCGCAACCGCGCGAAGTGGGACGACCGCACGAAGCTGCCCGACCAGGGCGCGGTGTACGACCACCTGAAGACGCTGCCCAAGACCGTGCACGTGGTGCACGAGAAGACCGACGACGCGGCGAAGGCGAAGGCCGAGAAGACGATGAAGGCGGCGTTCACCAAGCCGTACATCGCGCATGCGTCGATCGGGCCGTCCTGCGCGGTGGCGGTCTGGAACGACGGCAAGCCCGAGATCTGGACGCACAGCCAGGGCATCTTCCCGCTGCGCGTCGACCTGTCGAAGTCGCTGCGCATGCCCGAGGCGGACATCACCGTCCACCATGGCGAAGGCGCAGGCTGCTACGGCCACAATGGCGCCGACGATGCGGCGCTCGACGCGGCGCTGGTCGCGCGCGCGGTGCCGGGCCGTCCGGTCAAGCTGCAGTGGTCGCGCGAGGACGAGTTCCAGTGGGAGCCCTTCGGCCCGGCGATGAGCGTCGAGGTGACCGCCTCGCTCGATGCCGCCGGCAACATCGTCGACTGGACGCACGAGCTGTGGAGCAACACGCAGAGCACGCGGCCCGGGCGCCAGCCGGAAGGCACCTGGCTGATGGCCGGCTGGCACCTGGCCGACCCGCTGCCCAAGCCGCCGCCGCGGATGATCCCGCTCGCCGGTGGCGGCGGCAGCGACCGCAACGCGGTGCCGCTGTACGACCTGCCGAACTCGAAGGTCATCCATCACTTCATAACCGAGATGCCGGTGCGCGTGTCCGCGCTGCGCTCGCTGGGCGGCTTCGCCAACGTGTTCGCGATCGAGACCTTCATGGACGAGCTGGCCGAGGCGGCCGGCGTCGATCCGGTCGAGTACCGGCTGCGGCACATGAAGGACCCGCGTGCGCGCGCGGTGATAGAGGCGGCGGCCGACCGCGCGAACTGGAAGTCGCGCAAGGCGTCCGACGGCACGACCGGCATGGGCATCGCGTTCGCCCAGTACAAGAACAAGCAGACCTACTGCGCGGTGGTGGCCGAGGTGTCGCTCGAGGAAGAGCTTCGCGTCACCCGCTGCGTGGCGGCGGTGGAGGCCGGGCTGGCGATCAACCCGGACGGCATCATCAACCAGACCGAGGGCGGCGTGATCCAGGCCGTGTCGTGGACGCTGAAGGAGGCGGTGCCGTTCGATCCGTCCGGCATACGCTGCATGACCTGGGATGACTACCCGATCCTGCGCTTCGACGAGGTGCCTGAAGTCGACGTGGTGCTGATCGACCGGCCCGACCAGAAGTCGCTCGGGGCCGGCGAAGCCGCGCAGGGCCCGACCGGCGCGGCGATCGCCAACGCGCTGGCGCATGCGATCGGCGTTCGCGTGCGCGACCTGCCGCTGACGAAGGACCAGATCGCGAAAGCCCTGGTCTGATGATCGGGCGCATCGCGGGCCGGCTGCTCAACCTGCCGGCCCTGCTGCGCTACATGCGCGAGCACCGCGCGGATCGTTCCGTCTGGGATCCGGCGGAAGACCTCGAGCTGGAACTGTACGGCGCGATCTTCGGCAACAACTTCCTGCACTACGGCTACTTCCGCGAGATCCCCGCGTCGGCAGAGGAGATCA